>CAWHIG010000013.1:0-84724 GCA_963829255.1 uncultured Bacteroidales bacterium | reverse complement strand
TCAACTTCTTCATCTGAGCCGGATCAATTGTGTCCTGCTTCTTATATAGGATCTTTCCAGCCGGTTCAATTCGAACATTAACGACCATGAGTTGTTAATCACAAGTGACTTTGAAAAAACGACTGGATCATAAATATTTTACAAATTATGGCGAGACAATATTATTGTGTACCTATTAATAAAAACAGTAATCATGTCAAAATTTCTGATAGAAATTCCTCACGGAAGCGAAAAATTCGAATGTCTTCGATCGGTATCAATTCTGCTTAGCTCAGGTTCTCATTTCCTGACTAATGCAGACTGGGGTTGCATGGATGGTGTTCATAAGGCCTGGTTCGTTATGGATGCTGTCAGTAAGGATGAAGCGCTGATGGTTGTACCACCAGCCTTTAGAAAAGATACAAAAATATCCCGGCTCAACAAGTTTAGGCTGGAAGATGTCGAGGAACTTCTTAAACATCATGATGTCTGAGGAAACCGATCCCCAAAGACAACGTTATATGCTTCATCTTGTCAGCATCTTAATGCACAATCAGGACAATGATTATGTATGATTTCCGTTATATCTTTTTTAGTTTTGTTTAGTAGTAATTTCGTTTTATCGAACTGAACCAGCCAATAAATGAAAGTGGTTATTAGTCTTTTAGCTCCTTTATGTTTAATAATGTTCCTCTCTTTCTGTACCAGGATAATATATATCGGGAAAAGAGTTGAGCCTGAAATAATTCTTGAAAATAAACATAATGACATTGTATTCGTTAATTTGTTCGACTATACACTGCCGGAAAATGTAAAGCAAAAAGCCAGGGTCGGATACCAGGCAGGAGTAACAGGACTGGTGGAAGGATTATCCTCATTTTCAAGTGATAGTTCTTTCAGTTTTTTAATTGGTGATACCCTGAAAAGGGGCATCGAAACCGGATTTCTCACAACATTGTTGCCTGAAGATACTATAAGTGATATCTGCAACCGGTACAAGTGTAATCTTTTACTGGCTCTTGATTCTTTAAGTATATTTTTTGACTGGGAAATAAACGTTGACAATGACAATGAAGGAATTAACCGGACAAAAAATTTTTACCTGAATACCAGGTTTTTCCTGTCTCTGTATTCATCAACAGGCGATCTGATAAACCGAAGTGAGGTTGATCAGTCATCACTTTACCGGTCACGGCCTACTCTCTATGGATTCATTACAATAGAGCCTTCCCTCGCAAAAGCCAGGGTTGCTGTCGGAAACCAGTCATTTCAAGCTGGAGAGGACTATGTAGACAAGTTCTTCCCTAAATTATTTCAGGAAACAAAACAACTTTATTCAGGCAAACTTTTCAGAGAATCGAATCAGTATGTTTTTGCAAAAAACTGGAATAAAGCAATTGAACTTCTCGAACAGCTTGCAAAAAATCAGGATACGGTAATTGCCAGTAAAGCAAGATTCAACCTGGACATCGTAAAAGAAGCTGCTGAGGCTGATAAAAAATGAGGAGATGTGAGATGTGAAATATGAGATGTGAGATGTGAGATGTGAGATGTGAGATGTGAGATGTGAGATGTGAGATGTGAGAGGTGAGATACGAGATGTAGAGGTGAGATGAGTGCGGCTAAGATAGTGGATCTGCTATCGGGTATGTTCAGAAAAGTGTGTCATTTCTCTTTCTGAAGTTTAATTTATTATTGGACAACATATTGAGTATATCTTGAACCAAATTTGTCAGTAAGTTCACGATGGATTGGCAACCAATTAAATGCTTTGCGTTTCCAGCTTTTTTCGTTGTATTTTAATGCTAAATATAACTGTTTTATTAATCCTTTATCATTTACCCAGGCTCCTTTTGTTTTAGTGACCTTGCGCATAATGCGGTGGAGTGCTTCTACAGGATTAGTCGTGTAAATCATTCTCCGGATGTTGCTGCTGTAGTCCATAAATGCCATTAGCTCATTCCAGTTTTCTTCCCATTTAGGTTTAATCTCTGAGTATTTGACCCACTTTTGACCAAAAGCCTCTAAAGCGATCTCAGCTTGTTGTCTGTCTGCTGCAGAGTAGATTTTCCGCAAGTCTGCACATACAGCCTTAATATCTTTGTCACTTACAAAGCGAGTGGAGCTACGTATCATATGTACGATACAGCGTTGAACTATCGATTGTGGATAAACCTCATCAATTACTTCTTTGAAGCCTTTGAGCCCATCGACACAAAAGAATAGTACATCTTCTACTCCACGGCGTTTAATATCTTCCAGAATCAGACCCCATTGGCGAGAACCTTCATTATCGCTTAAATAAAGTCCAAGAACATCACGCTCCCCGTGCACATCTACTCCGTAGACAGTATAAATAGCTTTTGAGTTAATTTGACCTGATTCTCTGACCTTGTAGTGTATAGCATCAAGATAAATTATTACTTGGAATGGAGCCAACGGTCGTTCCTGCCATTGAACTATCTCTGTCCAGACTCGGTCAGTAACTGCGCTTATTGATCCTGTGCTGACTTCTATTCCGTATAACTTACGCAGCTGATAACGAACATCTTCAACTGATTGTCCTCGAGCATATAAACTCAAAATAATATCATCCAGTCCAGTGCCTAACTCGCGTTCCCACTTCTTTATTAATATTGGTTCATGCTCTCCATCCCGATCCCGGGGTGTATGCACTTCAAGTGGCCCGGCAGTACTCCTTACTAGCTTGTGAGTGTGCCCGTTACGCCTGTTGGACTGGCTTGTAGTATCTTGTTCACTTAAATGATGATCCATCTCGCCCTCCAGGGCTGCGTTAACAAATGTTTGCAGCATGTCAGTAAAGATACCTCCATCTCCTAATATGGGATCTCCTTTATATAACCTACCCAGCACTTGTTCACGCTTCTTTGGATCAGGAATGAGTTCCTCTAAACGAGGATGTCGCTCTCGTTTTTTCTTTTCCATAGTCAAAGTTATTTATTTTTACTTTATTAACTTTGACACACTTTTTTGAATACCCTCAGAAAAACTGAATTCTCTTTGTAGTACTTATCGTCACAATATATAAAGAGACAGCTTCCCCCGGAGATTTTATCTATTATTTCTTTTGAAAGTTCCACCGGCAATGCCGGACATCCCCAGCTTCGTCCCAGCCTTCCATACTTTTTAATAAATTCCTCACTTACATAATCCGCACCATGAATTACTATCTCTCTCTTGCGGGCATTGCTATTGATGTCTTTTTCAAGTCCGTCAAGTCTTAACGAATAACCATGCACTCCAAAGTATGTCTCAGCCGTCATATAGAATCCCAGCGAGCTTTTGAGTGATCCGGACTGGTTAGAAAAACTTTTGGCATAATTATCACCCGAGTTTTTTCCATGTGCTGCAAAACATTTGTAGATAAGCTGTTTTTTCTCAATGTCAATTACATAAAACCGTCTTTCAGTCGATGGTTTTGAGAAATCAATTATGGTAACCAGGTTCTTTTTATGAAGATTTTCTATCTTATTATGCCCCATAATTGCAGTATTAAAGACTTCGTATGACACTACTTCTTTTAAACTGCAGTCAAGCCATAATTGGTGAATATCAATACCTTCAGCTGTCGATTTATTGCAGATACTGATTAGAGCAATCACTATATTTACGATCAATATCTTATTTAAAAATTGCATCCAATACTTACTAATACTGATAATGTTTTTAAAATGACTATCGGGAATCAGGCATAAAGGAAACTAAATAGCTTGAAAATCAATAAAACCATATGCCTGAGTCCCGATAGTCATAATTTTTAATTCCTGTAAAATAGATTACCACTGCCATAAAACAGCCCCGTTAATACGGGCTATTCATTTCATTTATTAGGTATTATGGCTGAACTGATTTTTTGCAGGGACAGGTTCCTGAAAATAAATTCTTTTTTTGAATCTCTTAGTATCCAGAAGATTACACCACTTATCAAGGCTGCAAAAAAGCACCAGACAGAAATAAGATATTGCGTGAAGAATATTGCCGTGACTAAGCATGAAAAAAACATTAATATGCCTAACAGGTGAGTTCTTTTAATACCTGAAACAAAAAGAGGTGTTATTGTAACAACCAGGTAAACTATAAAAGCTGCCATAGCAAGAGAATCCGGAAAACCAGTATTGTATTGAATATGATAGCCCATAATCTGAGGAGTTACATTGAAGGACAATAAGCAAAAGCTGTAGTACGATGATAAAGATAAACCTAAACCGAGCAGAATCCGTAAAATACTTTTTCTTTTTTTATTCTCTTCCATTAAAAGAACTGAAAGTGGTATTATCGTGGGCCATAAGACCTGAGCCATTATTAAGAAGAAATATGTGGCAGTTTTTTGAATATTAAGGTAATCAATATCAGGTAATGTCACCCAGAGGCAACCTTCAACAATCTGCTGAATTCCAAAAAATAAAGGAATACTGGCAAAAATCAGCTGTGATGGTTTATGAACTTCTCTTATTGTAACAATTCCTATTAAAGAAATGAAAACACCTCCTGTGAAACTTGCTCCGGCTGAAAAACACATGTTATTTCCTTTCTTAAGTTATTATTAAATTATAAAGCGATTAATCTCTGAAAAAAAATTATCGTATAATAATACAACTATTAATCGGATATTAGCTTTCGATCTGTAATATAAGACTTTATATTAAAAACTTAAAAGGTGAAAGGAAATGAGATAAAGCAGTTTTTTGCCCTGAAAAAATTATTGGTATAAGTTTTGTTATTATTACTTTGTACAAACTAATTCTTTTAATATTACACATTATGAAAAATTTTATAATCACATCTATCCTGATCGCGTTTTTTACCGCCGGTACCTCAGTTTTAGCACAGGATAGACAGGAGGATTATCTGGGTCTGCCCGGGGATAATCTTAATCTGTACGCCGTAATGAAGCTGTTCCAGGAATCGAAAACTCTCGAAGAGTTCGAACGAAACCTGAATGATCAGAAATCCAATATTAATAATCTTGACCTTAATGGTGATGGACTGATCGATTACATCAGGGTATTTGACGATATCGACGGCGATGTCCATAATATTGTTCTGCAGGTAGCAGTAAGTCCTACGGAAAACCAGGATGTAGCTGTTTTTACAGTGCAGCGTTTTAATAATGGACAAGTTCAGATCCAGCTTACAGGTGACGAAGAATTATATGGCAAAAACTATATTATTGAACCAAGATTTGATGATGCTAACCAGGCTCAGACACCTAATCCCGGATATACCGGTAATGTTCCAGTACAGAATATAACGTATATCAGAACCACTCCGGTTGAAATTGCAGGCTGGCCTTTGGTTAGATTTATCTACCTTCCCTCCTATACTGTATGGCGCTCCTCCTGGCACTGGGGCTATTACCCCACCTACTGGCATCCTTGGAGGCCCTTCTCGTGGCATTATTATTCCGGGTATCATTATTACTGGGATAATGATTATTACGGACATTACCGCCGCTGGGACTCTCACCGCTACTCCAGATGGAATGACTATTATTACGCTGGCAGACGTTCCTATTCGCCTGATGTACATCATAGGATAGAGGTCGGCACTTATAAAACTACATATTCTCATCCAGATGACAGAAGGGTTGGTGAAGCCAGATTCGCCAAAACGCATCCTGATCAATACAGAAGATCAACAAATAATTCATCAGGTAATAGTTCAGTCAGAAGATCAGGTTCCCGGTCAACTAACGACGTAAAGTCTACCGGTAACAGATCCACCGTATCCCGGAGATCCAACACCACTGTGACCAATAAGTCTGTCACGAATCCTTCATCGGGTCACAATACTGGTACAGTACGCAGGTCAAATACCACTGTGACTAACAGATCTGTGACAAATCAGGGGCAGAATACAGGTACAAACCGGTCAGTGCGGCAATCAAAATCCACTGGTGTGAAATCCTCAAAGAGCAGTAAAAGAATAAAGACCGACACAAAAGCGAAACAAGGCGAAAAGACTAAAGATCCTGATAACGGGTCCCGCAGGAATTAGTGTGTAACTGATTAAAGCGAATTCTTATGAGAGTAGGAATTCGCTTTTTTTTTCTGTCACTTTCCTGTTTCCGCTTTGTGGAATTTAGTCGCTGAGCTCCTCAATCTCCCTTTCCCGATTTCTTTCCGATTCTGTTTCTCAATTTGAGAAAATTTTCATTGAGCTGGTTTTAAGTCATAACATAATAAATATTCTAATTAGTTCACATTTAATCAGATACAACATTCTATTCTTTCCCGGGAACAATCTGGCACATTTTTAGAATAACATCACGGAAAAAATGCCGGAGAATGAAAAAGAGAATAAATATACTTGTGGTTGAGGACAATGAATATTACAACAATCTTATCTTTTGCGCGCTGCAACAGAGCACACACTTCTTTCAACATGAAATGAATTACCAATTGGTGCTTCATTCATTTATTGACTCCACACTTTGCATGCAACAGATCGAATCGCGAGAATTTAAAGATAACGAAGTAATTGCATTTGTAGATCATAATATGGGCAATGGGATCTCCGGCGCTCAGATTATAAAACTAATGAAGAAGGAAAACAGCAATACTCTTGCCATACTGCTTTCACAGTCACTGGCTGTTGAAGAAAAGAGTGCAATGAATAATTACGATTTCTGTGTTATAAAAGATACATTCGCACCCGCACTTTGCCGTCTTTATCTCGACCAATACATTGAAAATAAATTTTTATAGCTTTGGGTATTATTAATACGGCCGTAATACCCGTGAAAAGGATCTCAATTCAGACAAAGATTGGAATATTAATGATACTGGCAGTTGTATTACTCTCCGCAACTGGCTATTTATCCTATCGGAATTTATCTTCAATTGTTTCTTCCATTCAGGTTGATGTAAAGCCGGAACTCAGATTGTTAAGCATCCGGGAAATTTCAATGGATCTTGAAAAGGCACAGAACAGCATTCGTATTTATACTGTTACGAATGATACACAGGATCTTCAACCCTACTACACTATCATATCCAATATTGATGAAAAAGTGAGCAGATTACGTTCAGAATGTCTGAATGATACCGTACTGCTCCAGCAGACTGATACCATAAGCAAGCTGATAGAAAGAAACATTGTTATTTGGAACGAACTGTTATACCTCCATAATAACCGCACCGTTGTTGAATATCTTAAGCAATTATCTGTCAGGCTCGATAGTAGCTCGCTTGAAGCACGGAAATCAGAAAAAAATATACTTAAACGTGTTTTCAGCAGCACCAATAAAAACAAGCTGAACGAAGAAGAAATTATAAGCGATCTTAAGGAAATCCAGCAACAGGATAGTATAACTAAAGAAAGACTGACCAGAAGGGAGTCAAAGCTGGCAGTCACCAGTAGTGAGATCAAAGAACAGTTTTATGATCTGATTACCAAGATAGAAAACGAAATATCAGAGCTCATTAAATCAAAAGCTTTGGCAGCCAATAAATTAGCAGCCAGAACCTATATCTGGCTGGGTATGTTCTCAGTTTCGGGTACATTACTGGCAATATTGGTAATGTTTATTATTATCAGGTATGTCAGGAAAACACATGTTTACCAGATTGCCCTTCAGAATTCGAAAGATGAAACAGAAAAGCTGGCCAGGACAAAAGAACTGTTCATGGCAAATATGAGTCATGAGATCCGTACCCCTGTTACTGCAATTTCAGGATTTACCGAACAGCTTTTGCATGAACCATTTGATGAAACCACAACCCGGACACTGAGAATTATCAAATCGTCTTCTGATCACCTGGCAAATATTATTAATGATATTCTCGATTTTTCCAAATTACAGAACGGTAAACTGGCTTTAGAAAAAGTGCATTTCAGTGTCGTGCAAATCCTCGAAGACGTTTATGCGTTGTTTGAAAGACAGTCAATCAGAAATAATACAAGATTAAGCTATTCCATAAGTCCCGATACTCCGCAGGTACTATTGGGCGATCCGTACCGTCTTAAACAAATAATGATCAATCTGGTAAGTAATTCAGTCAAATTCACTAAAAACGGTAAAGTTCATTTTAGTGTAACCAGCATTAATAAGCAAGATGATGAGATCGAACTGGTAATGGAGTTTATTGATACCGGCATTGGAATAGAAGAAAGCAAAATAAGCTTCATTTTTGAAGATTTTACCCAGGAGGAGATGAGCACAACCCGCAAATACGGCGGAACAGGTTTAGGTCTGTCGATCGTCAAAAAGCTGATAGAATTACATTGTGGAAGTATTGATTGTATCAGCAGGAAAAACCAGGGAACTAAAATTACCTGTCACATACCTTATCTGACAGGTGATGAAAAACAGATTAAACGAGATGTTGAACCTCCGCTTTATATTCCTGAAGAAATCAGAGATCTCAGAATCCTGATTGTCGATGATGAGGAATACAACCGACTGCTTTTTAAAACTATACTTGACAGGTGGAAAATTAACTACAGTGAGGCTGTTAATGGAATGGAAGCTTTGGAAATGTTAAAATCAGATCGATATGATCTTCTGTTTATGGATGCAAGGATGCCCGGCATTGACGGATTGAAGGCCACACAATTTATCCGTACTGAAATGAAGATAACGGAATCAGAAATGCCTGTGATCTGCATATCGGCTGCTTCAGTGAATGAAGACTGGGAGAAATATCAAAAGGCCGGGATGAATGCATTTCTCCCAAAGCCTTTTACGGAAGAGATGTTACTGACAACGGTTCTTTCTGTGATTAAAGATTATGCACCGGTTTCAAATACCGATAAAGCCAGTGAAGAAAAGGCAAAGTTTACCGGATCAGAAAAAATAAGTTTACATAATCTGTATCATCTTTCAGGAGGTGATGAAAAGTTTGTTAAGCAGATGCTGATCTCTTTTATTGATTCCACAGAAAAAGGGCTGAATGATATGCAGGAAGCTGCGAAATCAGGCCATTTGGAATCGATCGCAGAACTGGCTCATAAAATGCTGCCGCCCTGCCGGCATATCGGTGCTTCTGATCTCTGCAATCTCCTGAAAAAGATTGAAGAAACCAGCCAGAAAAATGCGGAATCCGCGGAAATTGGAAAACTGGTCAGTGAATCATTAATGGAATTTGAAACCATAGGTGGACTCATTAAAGAACAGATTTCTAAAATCGGTTAAAACTCTGGTAAATCCGGTCATTTATTTATTACTTTGCACATGTTGTAATAAACAATAAACCAGTAATCAACCACTATGTCTGAAAAACCATTTAAAATCTTTGTTGTAGAAGACAGCGATTGGTATAACAGGCTTTTGGTCCATACTCTTTCTCTGAACCCCGACTATGAGGTAAAGGGTTTTTTAAACGGGAAAGATTTTCTGAACTGTCTTTTTGAATCGCCCGATATAGTTACCCTCGATTACCGGCTGCCAGATTTCACTGGTCTTGAAGTTCTTAAAAGGATCAGGCAGGAAAACAGTGATGTTCAGGTTATCCTTATTTCGGAACAGGAAGATATCGATACTGTGGTAAGCTTGCTGAAAATGGGCGCCTACGACTATATCAGCAAGTCTGACGATATAAAAGACAGGTTGCTTAATACTGTCAAGAATATCCGGAACGGTATTGGCCTTAAAAGAGAAATTTCAACCCTCCGCAAAGAAGTACAAAAAAAGTACAGTTTCCGTGAAAGCATTCTGGGCGAAAGTCCGGCTATAAAATCTGTTTATGACATGATTGAAAAAGCCCTTAGCACAAACATTACGGTTATAATAACCGGTGATACTGGAACCGGAAAAGAACTGGTTGCTAAGGCTATTCATTATAACTCAAAACGCAAAGACAAATCATTTGTTACTGTAAATGTTGCGGCTATCCCTTCAGAACTTATCGAAAGTGAATTGTTCGGCCACGAAAAAGGTGCTTTTACCGGAGCGGCCTACAGAAGGATAGGACGGTTTGAGGAAGCAGATGGCGGTACTTTATTCCTTGATGAAATTGGGGAAATGGAACTGAATTTACAGGCAAAATTATTGCGGGTTTTACAGGAGAAAGAAATTGTCAGAATCGGTAGTAACAAACCTGTAAAAACCGACTGCCGGATAGTAGTGGCAACCAATAAAAACCTGAAAGAGGAAGTAAAGAAAGGAAAGTTCAGGGAAGATCTGTATTACAGATTGTTAGGCTTGCCCATTGAGTTACCTCCATTACGTGACAGAGGAAATGATATACTAATACTTGCCCGGTATTTTATCGGGAAATTCTGCGATGAAAATAATATACTACTAAAAAAACTATCAGCACAAACACAAAAAAAACTATTGAGTTATCCATTTCCAGGAAACGTCCGTGAATTAAAATCAGTGATTGAACTTGCTGTAACTTTATCGGAATCGGATGAGATAGAGCCTTCCGATCTCGTGGTTGATTCAGGTGACCCGTTATCGGTTGTTGCTAACGACACCCTGTCGCTAAGGGAATACCAGGTAAAGATCATCAAAGCCACGCTTAAGAAGAATAACAACGATATTAAAGTTGCTGCTGATAAGCTCGATATCGGGATATCAACCATCTACCGGATTTTGAAAGAAGAAAAGGAGGCATGAATTAATTCTCTTTTAAAAATTCTACATAAAATAATCATTCTTTTCCCGATATGAGAATTGTTTTCTCAAAATGAACAGATAAGGTCTTTTGCTGCTGTTTGTAATATTCTCATAATAAATGTCTTAAGCCTATTATTAATACAAGGCATAGCTTTTGAAGTATAGGATACATTATACATCAAAAAGCATTATTAAAATGCCTTCTTAACCTAGTCGGAGATAACAGTATTCACTTTTTTATTAAATATAACTACAAAATTCAAGTAAATTAAATCAAGGAGGAACTAAAATGACAAATGAAGTAAACAGTAACCGTAATGTCCCCAACGATAACGCGGTTTCTCGGAATAACGAAAAAAAGGCAAAGAAAGAAGGAATGAAGAAAGGCGTTCTTATAACCGCTATTATAGCTTTCATCCTTCTGCTGACAGGAGGTATAGTAGTTAATTCTCTTTATAAAGATGAGCAGAAAAAACATCTGGCTATTATGGAGAATCAGAAACGCTCATTTACCGAACTGTTAACTACCCGTGATTCAGTGATCAATGAAACGATGTTGACCTTTGATCAGATTGAAAAAGACCTGGCTACGGTAAAAGAGAAGGAAAACATAATTACTATGAAGTCTTCTGATCAGGAATTTTCAAAAGACAAAAAACAGCAAATCCTTAAGGATATTGAGTATATCAATGCTCTCCTTGATCAGAACAAAAAGAAAATAGCCTCATTAACTGCGCAGCTGAAGACCTCCGGCGGAACAATAAAGGGTCTTCAGGTTAAGATTGCTGAGCTTGAAGCTACTATGAAACAGCGTGAAACTGAAATAGCCGATATGAAAGTTGCTCTGGTTCAAAAAGATTTCGAGATCAACCAGCTCAATACACGTATGTCCGACGCTCAGGTTGCAATAGCACAGAAGGATGAGAAGATCACAAACCAGACCGCTGAAATGAATAAAGGTTATCTTGCTTCAGGTACTTATAAAACCCTGAAGGCAAAAGGTCTTGTTTCAAAAGAAGGTGGATTTCTTGGCCTTGGAAAGAAAGAATCGTTAATCAATGATTTTCCTGAAGGTTCATTTACCCAGGTCGATATCACTCAGGTTAAGAGTATCCCGGTAAATTCAAAAAATGCCAAACTGATCACTGATCATCCAAAAAGTTCGTATGAGATGATTCGCGATAAAGATAACAAAATAGCAAGCATTGAGATAAAGGATCCCGCACAGTTCTGGAAGATTTCGAAGTATGCTGTTGTGGAAACTAAAAATTAAAAATGTTTTATGCTCTGAACTTCAGGCATAAGTTGTGAAAGGCAAAGTATGAGATCCCGCAGGATTAAAATCCCGCGGGATCTTTTTTTTGGCCAGGAATTCAGGCATCAATGGTATTCCGGCAAAAAAAAGGCCCCGTAAGGAGCCTCTTTAATTTTCACATTATAATCGAATGGTTATTTCTTATCATAGACATTAGTGGATTTTACTTCACCACCATCGCGACCTTGCCTTGTAGATGCAATTGACAGTGTTTTTGCATCAGTAAGTGTCCACACTTCTGTTGATTTCATTGTAATGCTTTCACCGTTCATATCCATAGTTCTCGATGTTGCAATAGTAAGAGTTTTGCCATCAGCCGACCATGTGGCAGTTGATTTGCTGTCGCCTCTTGGTGAGGTATTAATACTTTCTTTGCCATCGAGGGTATACTTCGATGTCATAGTTACAGACTGACCATCCTGTCCGGTCATTGTTCTGACAACAGTCAGAAGATTGGCATCCTGTGTAGCAACAAAATTGCCGCCACCCATTCTCATGCCACCACCTTGAGGCTGTGTACTTTTTTCTGCGTTTAAAGTCCAGTCACCGGCAAAGTTTGTTTTGCCAGCCTGAGCATTTGTCATAACCGGTGCAATAAGTACCAGAATGATTGCCAATGTTATTAACCTCATGAATTTTGAGCTGTTAATAGTACGAGTTTCAACGTTTTTTTTCATTTTATGTAAAGATTAAAGTGAGATGATGATATATTAGACAACAAATCAAAGGTAATTATTCCTAATAACATTATAAAAATCCCGAAAGTGTTTAAGAACAGAAATATGAAATAATTATAATGACATTATATTGATTACCTTTTGAAGGTTAAAATACATATCATGAACAGAAGAAATTTTATTAAGACCACCTCGGCAGCAGCCGGAGTATTCGCTATTTCTGAAAATGCAATATTTGCCAATATCGGAAGACCGGAAGAGGAGTCATGGTTTAATCGTCCGATGCGATGGGCCCAGCTAACCCTGGTGGAAAATGATCCGGGACAATTCGATCCGGATTTCTGGCTCAATTATTTCAAAAAGATTCATGCTGATGGTACGACACTGAGTGCCGGTGGTGTAGTTGCTTATTATCCAACCAAAATACCTCTGCACCACCGCAGCGACTGGCTTGGCAACTCCGATCCTTTTGGTTACCTGGTGGAAGGAAGCCGTAAAATGAATATGTCGGTAATTGCCCGTACCGACCCCCATGCAGCCAGGCAGAATGTATATGATGCCCACCCCGATTGGATAGCAGTAACTGCCAATGGAGAGAAACGCCGTCACTGGGCAAATAAAGATCTGTGGGTAACCTGTGCCCTTGGTCCTTATAATTTTGATTTTATGACTCAGGTGCATAAAGAAATAATGGAGAATTATCAGCCCGATGGTATTTTCTCCAACCGTTGGGCAGGTCATGGAATATGTTACTGTGAACACTGCATTAAGAATTTCTTGGAATACTCAGGACTCGAACTTCCAAAAATCAGTGACCGGTCAGATCCATCTTACCAGAAATATACAGAATGGAGTACCAACCGTCTTAAAGAGCTCTGGATTCTGTGGGATAATGTGATTCGAAAAGAAAGGCCTTCCTCGCGGTTTATTCCAAATGGATTTCCTGATAAAGTGGTAACTGGTCAGCTGTCAGATATCGTTTTCACCGACCACCAGGCAAGAAGCGGTGCAACTTTACCATGGTCCAACGGAAAGGGTGCAAAAGAGTTGCGTGCATCTATAGGTATGAAACCACTCGGGGGAATATTCAGTGTGGGTGTTGAGGAACAATACCGCTGGAAAGACTCAGTTCAAAGTGAAGCAGAAATAAGAATCTGGGTTGCAGAAGGTACCGCCAACGGTATGAGGCCCTGGTTCACAAAGTTCTCAGGTGTCCTATACGACAGGCGCTGGCTGGATATAGTGGATAAAATATACCAGGTCCATTACCGGAATGAGAGTTACCTCAGGAATACAGCACCAATGGCTAATGTCGGAATGGTGTTCTCAGAACGGAAAAGGAACTACGGACGTGAAAAATGGCAGCAGAACAGTGATGACCATTCCTTGGGGATGTACCATGCTCTCATTGAAGACCGTATGCCTTTTGAGATGGTAAATGACCGGCTGCTCGACGAGGAACATCTGAAAACCTTTAAATTGCTGTTGCTGCCCAATATTGCTACTCTTTCGAATGAACAATGTAACCAATTGCGGAAATTTGCCGCAGATGGAGGCAGCATAGTTGCTACATTCGAAACTTCATTATATGATGAAGAAGGAAGACGACGGATAGATTTTGGACTTGCAGACCTGTTCGGTGTGTCATATGATAAAGGTATAGAAGGACCCATGCAAAACAGCTACCTGCGTTTGAAGAAGGATCCGGTTACAAACCTGTTTCATCCCGTATTAAAAGATCTGGAAGGGGCTTATCGCATTATCAACACCATAAACCAGGTAAAGGTAATTCCAAGGGCATCATTCCCTGAACCCGTAACCCTGATACCTTCTTATCCAGATCTTCCGATGGAAGATGTATACCCGCGAACTCCGGAAACAAATATCAGGGAACTTTACCTGCGAGATGCAGGTAAAGGACGAATAGCCTATTTTGCCGGGGATATTGACAGAACATTCTGGCAGATTATGAGCACTGATCACGGAAAACTGTTGCGAAATACGATCCGCTGGGCTCTTAAGGAAGAACCAATAGTTGATGTGATTGGTCCGGGTGTAATTGATGTTACTGTATGGAGACAGAAAGACTCTATGACCGTTCATCTGGTAAATCTCACCAATCCGATGATGATGAAAGGTCCCTTCAGAGAGTTCATACCAGTAGCTGTCCGGGTAGGCATTAAAATTCCCCGCGACTCAAAAATTAGCGGCGTTCACCTGCTTGTGAGCGGGCAAAACCTGCCATATGAGACAAAGGAAGATAAGATAACGCTGACAATACCGAATATATACGATTATGAGATCGTCGGTATAGATCTGACGTGATAATGAGAACAGGGATCAGGGATCAGGGATCAGCGATCAGGATCCGGAATCTGAGAACTTAAGAACTATAGCTGAATTCCAACAAATTTCATCATTTTTACTTATCTCAACATTTTTTTTTATCTGTTATTTAAAAAACGTAAATTTGATAGGGTCTTTCTCAGTGATTAAAAATATACTCCTATGAAAAAGTTAATTTTCTTTTTTGCACTGCAAGCTTTTGTAATTCTTCCGCTTCTGGCACAACCCGTTTCTGAGTACACCTATAAGCTCGATAACGGGATAACCGTAAAAGCTGAACATTGCTGGAACCAGGTATGGGTTCAGCAGGATTATTCGGCATTGAAAGCCGGCGACAAGACTCCTCTGACCGTAATTACCAGAATACTTGGCGATCTTAATTCAGGTTCATCTTTTAAGCTTCTTCGTTCAGGTAAAGAAGTAAAGATGCTGGGGGCAACACCAGGTACGTATGATCTGAAACTTACCTTTAAGCTTTCGGGGAATCCCGGAACCCTCAGCTTTATAGTAGGCAATGTATTAATAAAGCCTCAGACAAAAACAAATGTTACAATAACTCTTTACGACTACCAGATATCAATTGCAGAGACTCCCGGATCCCTCAAAGGGCTTTCACTTTATGATTTAAAAATCGTTAAATTCAAAGGCAATACGGAGCAAAGCAGTAATATGGGGATCCCGTCATTTTTTGCTAAAGGCAAACACGATAAACCTATTACTCCCGATGAATCTACAAATAACACATCCGGAAAAATAAAGCCGGGAACTTATGACGTACTTCTCTCAATCGGAATATCAGGTCAGGCACAGAAAGTCTGGCTTGAAAACTTTACTATGAAGCCTGATGTCAATTATATGATCACAGCCAATCTTAATGGAGGCGTTATTATATACACAGGCGGAAATAAGCAGGTAAAAAACATGCATCTATATCCGGCAGGTACTGCTGCAAAACAGACAGGCGCACCTGCTCCGATCAAAAATCTCGAATTAGGCAGTTATGACAACCTCACTTTGACGAATGCATGTCCTCCGGGAGCATATGATGTTCTTCTTACTTTCGGAAATGGCACTAAATACGAATGGAGGAAGAATCTGGTAGTTAAAACAGGATCAAGGACAGAGGTTAAATAGAGGTAATAGAGATCAGGAATCAGAGATCAGGAATCAGGTAACATCAAGTATCAAGCTTTACCGTTGTGCCATTGTGCCGTTGTGCCATTGTGCCATTGTGCCGTTGTGCCGTTGTGCCATTGTGCCGTTGTGCCGTTGCGCCATTGCACCGTTTATTTATATCTTAATGACTCGGCCGGATTATGCCCTGCAGCTTTGAATGCCTGATAACTTATTGAAATCCACCCTATTGCAAGTCCTATAATACTTGCTACCAGATATTTAAATGGACTTACATTTATCTTTTCCGCAAAACTTTCAAGCCAGGTTTTTATCCCGAAAAATGCTAACGGGTAAGCGACCAGCGATGAGATCAGAATAAGAACCATTACCTCCCGTGATAACAGAGTTACAATCAGACCCCTGGTAGCTCCATAAGTTTTCCTGATCCCTACTTCGCGTGTTCTGATGGTTGTCATATAAGTGATGAGTCCAATCAAACCCAGACATGCAATTAAAATGGCCAGCACTGAGAAAAGGATAAAGATTCTCCCAGTCTTAAGTTCCGTCTCATAATTCTTGTTGAATTCATCAGCAAAAAACGAATATTGAAATGGCTGCCTGTTGGAATAATCTTTCCAGACAGTTTCGATTGATCTGATCGTCGCCTGTGTGTTTTTCCCATTTAATCTAATACATAGGTAACCTTCATAATTGCCTCTCATTAAATTGAAACATACAGGCGGAATCTTGTCATGCAATGACCTGATATTGAAATCCTTCATAATTCCTACTATCCTGAGTTTTTCGAATTGTCCGGGTCCCTGTGGTCTTAAAAGATATTTCCCGAGCGGATCACTGAGTCCTAAGAATTTTACAGCGGTCTCATTTATCATGACTGCGGTTGTATCTGTTCCGAAATCCTTTGATATAAACCTGCCTTCAGCGAGTTTTATACCCAGCACTTCTGCGAATCCAAAGCTGACAAGATCCTGATTTATGAGATAAGTCGCTTTTGTGGGATCATTATCCAGGAAAAAGGCATTATTGTTAAAGTTATCTGTGCCCGGAATTGCTGTTGCGTTGGCAATTCTTTCGATGCCTGGGATCTGAAGAATCTGTTCCTTAAAGGACTCAAGCTTCCTCCCAAGAGCATCAGGTCTTCTGATAACAAGCAGGTTATCCTTTTCAATACCCATATCTGCTGATGTCATAAAATTAAGCTGCCTGTATACCACAAATGCGCCAATGATAATTACGATTGAAACTGTAAACTGGAAGACAACCAGAATACCTCTCAGCGTTTTTGATATTGAACCCGGGCTTAATGTACCTTTCAAAACCTCTACAGGATTAAATGATGCAAGAACAAAAGCAGGGTACGCTCCGGCAGAAGTCCCGACCAGGATTATCAAAGCTATAAGTCCCAGAATTCCCCTGTAGCCAGAAAATAATTTCAAGGATATCTCTTTGCCAATAAGGTGGTTAAAAGCCGGAGCAAGTACCAGTAACAGTAATGAGGCAATTATTGCAGCAATTGTTACTATTATTAAAGACTCTCCAATAAACTGAAAAATAAGTCCTTTTTTATCTGATCCTGAGACCTTTCTGATTCCAACCTCTTTTGCTCTGCCGGCAGATTTTGCAGTTGCCAGGTTAATATAATTTATAATCGCTATAAAAAGAGTCAGCAAAGCTATAACAGCGAAGATATAAACTGTTGTTAATGATCCGGCTGGTTCTATCTGGTATTGAGTAGCTCCTTTAAGATGAATATCTTTCAATGGTTCAAGCTCATAGCCGAACTGGTTTCCTGCTTTTTGAAAATCTTCTATGGTAATGCCGATATACTTTTTTATCTCGGGACCTACATATTTTATCACCACTTCCCGAAACTTTGCCTCCATAGCAGTTTTCTCTGTACCCTTTTTAAGAACTATATATGTATAGAAATTATGACTTAACCATTCTGTACTTCTTGAGTTCCCAAGAGAGTTAAGTGAGCCCAGCATATCGAATTTAAAATGAGAATTTGAAGGAATATTCTGAATCACACCTGTAACAGTATAAAGATTGGTATCCGCCTCAAGGCTTATTCTTTTGCCCATCGGATCCTCAGTGCCAAAATACTTTTTTGCAAACTTTTCAGTCAATATCATTGACCTTGGATTTACAAGAGCGGTTTTCGGATCACCGTTCAGAAGTTTAAAATCAAAAACGCTGAAAAATGATGAATCGGCAAATAGAACCCCGTCTTCGTTAAACCGGGTATCGCCATATTTCACGAGCCAGGCCCCCGACCTGTTAATCCTTACAGCATGTTCAATCTCAGGATAATCAGCAAGAAGAGTTTTTGCCATTGGAGCTGCAGTTATAGCCTGGTTAAGTGTCGCACCAGCCATCACACCTTTAACCTTGATCCGGTAGATATTTTCATAGTTTTTATGAAACCTGTCGTAACTTAACTCATGTAAAACATATAAGGTTATTAAAAGAAAACTGGTGAGTCCAATTGTGAGTCCTGTGATATTGAGAATCAGGTATCCGCTATGTTTCCGCATATTGCGGATGGCATTTATAAAAAAATTATTTAACATATAAATAGATTTGGAGAGGTATTGTATTCATGTGATAAAGACCGGTTTCAAAAAAAAATGATGCAGCCAAATGTCAAAAACCAGATAATGGCACAGCGGCGCAAGGGCTCAAAGGCGCAGCCGTTGAGCCGTTGCACCGTTGTGCCATTGCGCCGATTACTTTGTCAGGGTATAAAACTCATAATTTATCTTCCAGGTAAATTCCTGCCCCGGATCAACTATGATTTTAATATATGGCTCCGGACAGGCCGTTGTCGAACAGGCCCAGAATGCGAGTTTCAATTTCTGCCAGCTCACCTAACCCGTTACCGGTACCAGTCATATTAAACGGCACACTGATTTTTATTCCGGGTCCGATAGGATGTTTATCGATTACAAAGAAATTATGGTCATAGACGCTTGTTTCGATTTTGCGACTTCCGGTGTTTTTTATTGTATGACTCAAAACCAATTCAGGTTTCCCATTTGTAAGCTGAACAGTTTTTTCATAATGATAAGAGTATGTTTTATCATTCAGGTCATGAATAAATAAAACCTGGTCGGACTTCTTTTTTACAGTCCATTTCCCGGGGTTTAACACCTGGTATAATCTGCTGAATGTATATGGTTTATCATCAGATTTATAGAGCATCCCTACTCCTATTTTCAGAAAGCTGCCACCAGTTTTTGTTTCCAGGTAGTCCAGAGGAGTAAACTCTTCAACCGGTCCCATGATTGCGTCATGAATTTCGGGATTGTATTTTGTGAACCACTGATCAATATAGTTATGGCCACTATATTTCAGACCTGCAATGTTTCCCGACCAATCAAAACGAGTTCCGCGGTAATAGCCTTTTTTGGAATCGGGAAGGTAAATTGTAGCATGAATTAATCCGTTGCTGATATCCGTTTGAGGGAATTTTATTACCGGCGCAGTGAGAAGTGCCAAGCCAAACAATATATAATTTATCGTTCTCATGTCCTACAGATTATTTAACAGTTATTTGAATTAAAATTAAGATATAAAACTGATAATCAGATTCAAAATTGAGTAAAATAGTTTGGACTGTAAGGGAATATCGAAAAGGATGGGAACTATAAGAATATAAAAAGAGGCTGCCCTAATGAGACAGCCTCTTTTATTTATTTGATAACCTCCCGGTAATTATTTGTTCTTTGTCGGAGGTTTGGTCATTGGTTTTACTCCAGTCTTAACAGTACCTGCTTTTGCATCGAGTTTTTTCAGGAATTTCCCCATGTTATCATAGCAAAGAGTTTCCTGTGTGGTCCCTTTGGTGACAACAACTTCAAATGTTGTTACGTTGTTTTCAACAACTTTAGTTGCATCTTTAATCATAAAACCGGCATAATCTTTTGTAATATTGTCAGTAATTGATTTCTGAAGGTCTGCAACTTTAACAGGGGTACGCTGTGCGTTAACCACCATAGCTCCCATAACTAATACCAAAACGAATAATAACTTTTTCATAATTAATAAATTAATTGGTTTGACAGGACAAAAATATGGCGAGATTCTGAAGACGATCTGAAGTTAAAAATTATTAACAAACATTTAAGATATATTTCTAAAATAGCTGATGTAATCAACCCTGGCGACGGTATTGAACCTTTACTTCATGAATTGTGTCATTACAGGTGTAATTGATCTGCAATCCATAACTTTCAGCAATTTTCTTTACAATAGCTAACCCAAGTCCGACCGATTGCGGATTATCGCTGGTTTTATGAAATCTTCTGAAGAGTATTTCCGGATCGATGTTCAAAGGCAGGCCGCTATTGGTAAAAATCAGAAAGTTCCCGTCAATATGACATTTGATGAAACCACCATCAACGTTAAACCGCACTGCATTGCTGAGAAGGTTTGAAATCATCACTTCGGCAAGTACCTCATTCATTTCAATAAGCGCGTCGTCAGTAGCGTCCAGATCAACCCTTATCTTTTTCAACTGCATTATCTCTTTATAATTTTCCAGTCCGTGTTCAATGATCTGCTTCAATGAGACTGTTTTCTTCTCATGAAAAATCTGATTTTCTATTTTAGAAATCAGAAGTAATCCCTGGTTAAGTTTAAATAGTTTTGTAGTGGCTTCATTTATAGATTTAATAAGGCCTATACTTTCTTTATTAAGTTTTTTCTGCTGCATAAGCAAGTCAGTCTTGGACCTTATTACTGCCAGCGGAGTCTGTATCTCATGAGCCGCATTCTCGCTGAACTCTTTAAGGTTAAGATAATCATTCCTCATTTTACGGGTCATATTGTCAAAGATCATATTTAACTGACTGAACTCTGTAATATCCGTATCAGGCAAATCCAAAGGTTCCTCTGATTGTATATCAAAACCTGCCGCTTTTTTAACTGACATATAAAACGGACTCCAAAGTCTTCTGGCGACAAGGTAGTTGATAAGAATTGATATAAGAAGAAGTGAGAAAAACAGAAGGAACATATAGAGTGCTATATCCTGCAGCAATTCACTTTTTTCACTTATAATCCGAAAAATTGTAATTATGTAACCTTTTTTTTGGAGGGTATTACCAGCTGAATAAATATATCGGAAGGGTATAAATGAGTCGGATTTGTAGTCATAGATGTCAGTGTCTTTTATAGACTGAAAATTAGAAATGGGATGATCCAATAATTTAACTTCTATCTGATGACCTAACGAGGCTTCAAAATCAGGAATGGAATCAGTGTGTCTGATCTGATCCTGGATTATTGTTTTTTCAGTAATCAGACTATTGTCAATTTGTTTATAAATAACCCTCTTAATTGTCAGATATAATAATGCCCCTCCAACAACCATCACCAGAATGGATGAAAGCAAAAAGTAGACGGTACTTTTGGTTAATAATTTCAATTATCAATGAATTTATATCCAAATCCGTAAATACACTTGATATAATTCCTGCCTTCGGAAGCAACAATCTTTTTGCGCAGGTTTTTTACGTGAGTATATACAAAATCGAATGAATCGGTGAGTATAACATCGTCACCCCAGAGATGTTCAACTATTGACTCTTTTGTAATTATCCTGTTCCTGTTAGTCATAAAGAACAATAACAGATCGTATTCTTTTTTGGTAAGTGTCAGTAATTTATCCTTTACATATACCTGATTATCATCGCTATTGATCCTGATCTCATTAAAAGTGATTTCATTCAAACCGAGAAAATTACTCCTTCTGTATATTGAATTTATCCTGGCGCTGAGTTCTGCAAAGTGAAATGGCTTTGTCAGATAATCGTCTGCTCCGATTTTCAATCCTGTAAGCTTGTCGTCAAGAGAGCTTTTTGCAGAAAGAACAAGTACTCCTCCGGTCGATTTATTCGACTTCAACTCACGAATTACATCCAGGCCATTTCCATCCGGCAGACCTATATCAAGGATTATGCAATCATATTTATTGTCGGCAACCTTGCTGATTGCTGCATGAAAAGTAAGCGCAACTTCACAAATATGGCCTTCCATCTTCAGATAATCATTAATGGATCGGCTTAACGATCTGTCGTCTT
Organism: uncultured Bacteroidales bacterium; assembly: GCA_963829255.1. Taxonomy (GTDB): domain Bacteria; phylum Bacteroidota; class Bacteroidia; order Bacteroidales; family VadinHA17; genus LD21. The sequence continues at coordinate 62,599 of CAWHIG010000013.1, read as the reverse complement.
CAACAATCAATAGTTTCACATCAAAAGAATAAACAACAAAAATACTACAATCTGATAATTTTCATGCTAAATTTTTTTCCCGGTGAGTCAATAACTTAAAAATATCAAAAACAACAAACAATATTGATTATTGTTGATTTTTTTTCCATATTGCACCTAATTCTTTCTATATCAGTTAAACAATTATTATTAAACTAAATTCATTATGATCAGACGCATATTTTCGTTCGTATTAATTGCTGCCTTTGTATCTTCATGCGGTAATTCGGGTACTAAAGAGGTTGCATCCAGGACAAAAGGGTCAGAGCCATCTGTTAAAGTTGAATTCGCAGCTCTTATTGAAAACCCCGATAATTATGTTGGTAAAAACATTATTGTTGAAGGTAAGGTGGTTCATGTTTGCACCGAAACCGGTAAAAAAATGTTTATTGTCGGCGATAATCCTGACGTAAGGTTATATGTTGCTGCAGGGGAAAATATATCTAAATTCCCAATGGAACTTCTCGGAAGCGAAGTTGTTGTCGAAGGTCTGATAACCAGAGTGGGTGGTACTTCAATGACTGCAAATGAAAAACCAGCGAAAAAAGCCGGAGAAATGCAGGCTGCTGAAGGTGGTGCCAAAACAATGACGGGTGACAGCTGCGAAACAGAGACTGCCCTTGCCGGACAACCTTCATTATCCAATATAATTATGGAATATAAGAGTCATACTGTAAAATAAAATCTTCATAAATCACCACGAAGGTCAGCCGACAACTGACCTTTTTTAATATTAACATCATGAATCTGTCAAAGTTCAACAGGGTCACACATCGTGATATAGGTTACCTTATAGCCGGATTAACAATTATTTACGCAATCTCGGGGATTGCTCTAAATCATAAAAATAACTGGAATCCTAACTATATTTTTGACAGCCGCACATTCCATTCAAATATAAAATTAAGCCGGGAGACTTTTGATAAGAAGATGGCAGAAGAAATTCTCAGGAGCATCCAGGCTGATCCCGAGTTCAAGACATTTTACTTTCCTTCAGGCAATAAGGTTACTATTTTTATTGAGGGTGGTTATGTGCAGTTAAATACAGTCACCGGAGAAGGTGTTATTGAAAAGATCAGTAAAAGGCCCCTGTTCTATCAACTCAACTTCCTTCACTATAACCCCGGTAAGTGGTGGAAATATTTCAGCGATGTTTTTTGCATTTCGCTGATTACAGTGACTATCACCGGATTATTTATCATTAAAGGTAAAAATGGTATAACAAAAAGGGGAGCAATCCTTACTATAATAGGAATCATACTCCCCCTGGTATTTCTATTAATATATTAGAAAGGCGTCAGACGTCAGGCGTCAGGTTGATTTGAATTCCTGAAGCCAGAAGCCTAAACTTTCTTCAGTGCTTCCAAAACTCTCGCCGGTGTCATAGGCATTCTGTATAACCTGGCACCGGTAGCATCAAAAATTGCGTTCGCAACAACAGCACCGATAGCTATAATAGCAGGTTCACCCCCTCCCTGGGGTGGTTTGTTTTTTCTGTCCAGAATTACTGTATCTATTTTGGGCAGCCAGGAAAATCGCGGAATATCATAAGTATCAAAACCACGGTTTTTAACATTACCACCTTCAAATAACACCTCTTCTGCGAGAGTATAACCCAGACCCATGGTGATGCAACCTTCCATCTGGATAGTTGACCCTTCAGGATTAACACACAATCCCATATCCTGGGCACATGCTATGCGTACAACCCTGACCTTCCCTGTACTCTTATCAACTTTCACTTCGGCCATATGTGCTACCCACGACCCGGCATCAATACCAACAGCAATACCGAATCCTCTTCCGCTTGGAGTTTTACCTGCAACATATCCGAACTTGTCAGCCACAGCTTTCAGACAGGCTATCATTTGCTCATCCTTCAGGTTCTTAAGACGGAATTCAAGAGGATCAATCCCTGCAGCTGCGGCCATAATGTCGATCTGAACCTCCCTTGCAAATGTATTTGTATTGTTACTGGGAGCACGCCATGCACCTGTGGCCAGAGGATGAACCGGCGAAGAATCTCTTTTCTGACCGTAAACTGTGGTTTTTGCATTAGGTACATCATAGATTGTATCAGAGCCTCTGCTGCCGGCATAATACAAATGGTAGTCCCATAATTTGATCAGACCTGACTTATCGAAACCTGATTTTATTTTAATAACTCCTGCCGGATGAAATGTATCATTGAAGAATTCTTCATCCCGGGTCCATATAAGCATAACAGGTTTTCCTGTAATTTTTGCAAGTTTTGCTGCTTCAATACCCTGCTGGAATTCACCTTTGCCTCCAAATCCTCCGCCAACAAATGGCGCAATAACCCGTACTTTTTCTAAAGGGAAACCCAGTTCACGCGATATCCCGTTCTGCAGGCCGAAAGGCGATTGAGTTGAAGCCCATACTGTCATCTTATCACCCTCAAGCCTTGCAAGGGCTGTATGAGTTTCCATAGCTGCATGCGCCAGATAAGGATCATGAAACTCCGATTCAATTATTTTTTCACAAAGCTGACGTCCGGCTTCCAGATCTCCGGTTGACCTTAAAACATTTACATTTGAATCTGCCTTTAGCATCCATTCAAAGATTGTCTTATCATTAACAGGCATCTCATTAAATGAGTATTCAGCATTGATTTTAACAATAGCCTCATCAGCCTTGTCACGGTTTTCGTGGATTACTGCTATCAGATCTCCATCCCTGACAACTTTTGTACCTGCAATCTTCTCAGCTCCCGAATAATCGACGGAAGTCAGCTTTGCACCATGGGAAGGAGGCCGTAAAATCCTTGCGAAAACCATTCCGGGTAATTTAAGGTCACCGGTGTATTTTGCCTCTCCGGTTACTTTTAGGTTCCCATCGCTGTGTTTATACGATTTGCCTACATAAGTGAATTTGGTGTAATCTTCAACTGAAGGTTTTACATCAAGGAATTTTTCAATTTTTTTACCTTTCGTAAGCTGTGCGTAGCTTACCGAATTTTTCGGGTTTTTTGTGTCAGTTATAATACCATCCTTCACTTCAAGCTGTGAAACAGGCACACCAAGTTGCGTCGAGGCAAGGTCAAGAAGTACACCTCTTGCCTCAGCAGCAGCAGCTCTCATGCTAGGACCGAAAATCCGGGTACTCATAGATCCCCATGTACCCTGATCATATGGGCAAAGGTCGGTATCGCCCATTACCATTTTTACCTTCTCAAGCGGAACATTAAGTTCATCAGCCATCATCTGCGGCAATGATGTTATAATACCCTGACCCATTTCAATTTTACCCGTATAACAAGTAACAGTTCCATCTTCACCTATACGGAGAAAAGCATTGTAATCTTTTGGCAGACTCCTGGCCTGTTCGGACGGTAATCCGAGCAGCTCAAGCGCACTCCAGGGTTGGAAAAAGATAATAATCCCGCCTCCAAGAATTTTAAAAAAGTCTCTTCTTGGCATTCCATGAGGTTCCGTAATTTGTTCAGAATCGTGATTGATTGTTTGTTCTTTTTTCATACCTACTTCCCTCCTTTCATTTCTTTAGATGCAGTAAGTACCGCTTCAATAATCCTTACGTGTGCTCCGCAACGGCACAGGTTGTTTTCCATACCATCCGTTACCTCCTTTATGGAAGGTTTGGGATTCTTTAAAAGCAGACCTGTAGCATTCATGATCATCCCAGGAGTACAGAATCCACATTGCATTGCATCATGTTCTATAAACGCTTTCTGAACAGGCTGTAATACTCCGTTAACTGCTAATCCTTCAATGGTGACCACATTTTTGCCGGCCACATCACCAACCGACAACTGGCACGACCTTACAGGTTCATTATCTATAAGAACCGTGCATGATCCGCAGAATCCCATTCCGCAGCCAAATTTGGTTCCCGTAAGCCCGAAATGATTCCGCAATGCCCATAAAAGAGTCTGGGTGGGATCAATCAGCGCTTCTGTTTTCTTCCCGTTTAACTGAAATTTAATAGTCTCTTCCATATCTATTGAATTTGATTGATTTCCTTCATATATTCCTCGTAAGTATCAAAATCCCTGAGGATACCTGATTCATTTGTTGCAACCTCCAGAACATCATCAGAAAACTTATCAGCCAATGATCGTAATCCTTTGGTGGCACTTAGTTTTTCTATTTCACCACTGTATTTTCTGTCAATAAGAAGTGGATGTCCCCGCCTGTTCTGATATGTAGGAATTACAATTCCTTTTCCTGATAATAAGAATGCTTCGATTACAATATTAATTGCTATCGGAGTGATAAACGGCTGATCGCCCTGAAAAACCAGGACAGCTTTATAATCTGAAGGCAAATTTCTGATTCCGCATTTTACTGACGACAACATTCCTTCTCTGTACATATCATTATAACAATACATTACAGATGTTTTTGCAATCAGATCCATTAATGAATCCCTTTCATCCCCCAAAACAACAATTGTATTATTAACTCTGGATGAAGTGACGTTCAGCAATGACATTTTCCAACATTGTTTTTCCATTAAAAATCAGGAACATTTTTGGAACCCCCATTCTCTTTGACTCCCCTGCTGCAAGTATGATAGCCCAGATTTCATCCATACTGCTTACTTTTTATTATTTCGTACCAGCACCAGCTGTGCCGCAATGCTAACTGCTATTTCTTCAACTGTTTTAGATTTGATATCGAGTCCTGTTGGGGCATAAACAGCATTCCATTGCTTTTCTGTGGCCCATCCGTTCTCAAGAAAGCTCGTCCTCATAGAAGCTATCTTATTTTTACTTCCTATCATACCGACATAAGCCAAATCAGAACCAAGGCAAGGTTTAAGAGCCGCTGCATCATCCTTATGACCACGTGTAACGATCACAACAAAAGTGTCATTCCCCTTCTTCAATTGCTGCATTGCACTTCCTATATCATTAACAATGATATGGCTGGCTTCCGGAATATTCTCAGAATTAGCATATTCCGGTCTGTCATCAATTACCGTAACCTCAAAATCCAGCATATCTGCAATATGCGCCAGCGCTTTACCAATATGACCCGCGCCTGCAATCAGAAGGCGGACGGGTGGAAAAATTGGTTCAAGAAAAAACAGTGAAGAAGGCTCTTCGCCGGGTATTGCCAGCTCAAGTTCTCTATAGTCTGAGGGATTGGCTACAGAGAGCATATTAACTACCATGGGTTCAATTCTCTCTGCAAATGACTCCGGTATTGCAGGTTTGAAGGAATCGTTCATCCAGTAACGGTTAACAAGAACACTTTCCTCTGTGAATCTTGTAACCATCGTAATAAAAACACCAGGATTCCGGCTTTCTATCGAACTCTTAATTTGCTGAAAGACGGAAATATGATTGTTCAGATTTGCATCTATCAAAACGCTTATCTGTCCTCCGCAAATAGCCTCCTCAGTTTTTGAAATATCGTTAGCCAGATTAAATTGGAAAAGTCCGGATTTCCCTGATGAAATAGCATTAAGAGCAAGTTTCTGAACTTTTCCCTCTACAATACCGCCTCCGACTGTTCCGTAAATAAGACCTTTCGTACCAAATAAAGCTGAACTTCCTGGCTTCTGAGGAGTAGAGCCATGCGTTGAGGTAACGGTAGCAAGTACCAGATTGGAAATATCAGATTGATGATCAAGAATTTGCAGATAGATGTTTTTCATATTCCCAATAAAAACATAATAAAAACACCTGACTTGTAGAGACGCCCAATCCGGGTATCTTATCAACAAACAAATGTATTCAAATTGATTTAAAATTCATAATTTTATGCAATATACAACAAATTGTAAATGCAATTTGTGATACGGTAAAGAGACTGTCTCAAAAGCCCTTCGTGACCTTAGTGAAACCCTTTGTGTCCCTTTGTGGTAAAAAACAAATCATTGAACCACAAAGGATCACGAAGGAAAAATATAAGTAACACAAAGGGAAAATGAGCTGATAGATAACTTTTGAGACACCCTCTACATTATAACATTCATACTCTGCACAAACATTAAACTATAAAATTATGAAGCCTATTTTTACCAGATTTTTTTTGTTGCTCCCCGCAGTTATCGTTTGCCTGATTACCTGTAAATCGCCGGTCAATAAGGTTCAGAAAGAACCAGGGAACAGCTGGATTGAAGAAATGACAATCGGACAGCTGCAACAAGGATACAAAGAGGGCAAATTTAATATTGAGGGGGTAGTTAAAATCTATCTGGACCGGATTGCCGAAATCGATAAAAATGGCCCCAGGCTTAATTCTATTATTGAAATCAATCCTGATGCTCTTGAAATAGCCAAAGAGATGGACAAGGAACTTGCATCAGGAAAGATAAAAGGAAGCTTATTTGGTGTGCCAATAATTCTTAAAGATAATATTGATACACACGACAGAATGGCAACAACCGCAGGTGCTACTGCATTAAGAAACTCTTTTCCAATAACCGATAGTTTTGTTGCCAGAAAGTTGAGAGAAGCAGGGGCAATCATCATTGCAAAATCCAATCTAAGCGAGTGGGCAAACTTTCGGGCATCGATGTCGTCCAGCGGATGGAGTGGTGTTGGCGGACAGACCAGGAACCCATATGTCCTCGATCGCAATCCATGCGGCTCCAGCGCAGGTTCGGGGGTAGCTGTTTCAGCCAATCTTTGCATGATGGCAATTGGGACAGAAACAAATGGTTCCATAGTATGCCCGTCAAATAATAATGGGATAGTTGGTATTAAGCCAACTGTCGGACTGATCAGCCGGTCAGGAATTATCCCAATCTCTTTTACGCAGGATACTCCGGGTCCGATGGGACGAACTGTGGAAGACGTGGCATTAACACTCGGAGCTTTAACAGGAATAGACTCTTCAGATTCCAAAACGTTTGCCTCAAATGGAAAATATCAGGCTGATTATACTAAGTATCTGAAGAAAGATGGTCTGAAGGGCAAAAGAATCGGTTTGTTAAAGAAAGCTATGGGTTTTTATGATAAAGTTGATACGCTGATGTATGAGACAGTAGCTTACCTGAAAGCAAATGGCGCTGAGGTAATCGAGATTGAGTTTCCGAAAACGGAAAATTATGAAGACGCATCATTCCAGGTACTGTTGTTCGAATTTAAGGATGGACTTAATAAATACTTTGCCGGACTGAGCAAAGAATCCCCTGTAAGGAATCTCAAGGATTTAATAGAATTCAACAAATCGGATACAGTCGAACTTAAATATTTTGATCAGAAACTTCTTGAGCAGGCTGAAAAGAAAGGAGATCTTAATTCGGCGGATTATAAGAAAGCGCTGGCCACCATGACAAAAGCAACCCGGGAGGATGGAATAGACAAAGTAATGAATGGTAATAAGCTTGATGCAATTATTGCTCCGACAGGATCACCGGCCTGGAAAACCGATCTGCTTCTTGGTGATCATTTTGTTGGTGGAAGTTCATCCCTTGCGGCAATATCAGGATATCCTGCAATTACAGTTCCAATGGGATTTATTAATGATCTTCCGGTTGGAGTTACGTTTTTTGGAAAGGCCTGGACTGAGCCAGTACTTTTCGAAATAGCCTATAGCTATGAGCAGGGGACAAAACACAGAAAAACGCCAAAGTATCTTGTTTCAGATTGAATTACAATCTATTATTAGATATGATAGTTTTAATAAAAGTACCTGTCAGGCAATCTTTTATTTCTTCTCGTTGTCTTTAGTTTCAGTACTCGTTTTTTCAGGTTCATCTTCAACATGTGAAGCTTTTTTAAATTCTTTCATACCCTGGCCAATGCCCTTCATCAGTTCAGGAATCTTTCTGCCTCCAAAAAGAAGTACCACAACAAGTAAAATCAGTATTATCTCAGTAGCTCCTAAATTTCCCATCTTTCTTATTTATTAAATTAACTGCCAAAGATATTAATAGAATTAATTAATACCAAAGGAAAAGAATAAATCAAACAGGAAATTAGTCTGGCGATTCTCACTTTCAGCTATAAAATACATTCGCCATTAAGGATTTCTAACTTTTATGAGAATCAGACTTTAACACCTGATCCTCCAGTTTTTTTCATGTATATTTGTTATCGAAAAACTAAAACAAACGAAGTGGAGTCAGATAGTTATCAGCAAGGTGACCTGAAAGAAAAATACAAGGTCTGGTTTTTTGCCGGAGGAGAGACCCGCGATGACAAATTCAACATCTTTACCGGATCATATATCCGTTTGATGAAAAAAATAATGGGTGATGATTTTGAATTTATAAAGGGGATATATTTTAAATATCCGATGATGAATGTTATCTGGGCATTGAACAATGCCCAGAAACCGATAGCTAATCCGGAAAATGAAAAAATATTCATGGCCGCTTTCCTGCAAATCATTAATGCCGGCCTTTCACCTGAAACACAACTGGTTATTACATCTTCCAGTTCAGGTAGTATAGTCGCCGCGCAGACCGCCTGCTATCTGGCCCGGAAGAACAGGAATAATATCTATTTCAAAAAACCATTTCATCTTGTTCTTGGTGCGAGTATGCTGTCCTCCCGCTCAGAACTATATAAACAATTGATTCAGTATCAGAAGGAAGGTACAATCGGAATGATTTTACATGATGAGGTACAGGACGAAGGTGATAATTCTGCAGGAGTAGGTGGAACCTCAAGGATGGAAGCCTACAGAAATGCCTTCGGATTAATGTTTCCCGTTTTTTCAAGAAAGTTTAAAGGGCCATCCTTCCTGAACACTGATCCGGAAAGAGGCCATATCCACAGAAGAAGATCCAAGACAGTTCAGAAAGCTATAGACTATATTAATATAATCCTTATTAAGAATAAGCTTGCCGGTGAACATTACAGCGATATTGCAAAAACAATGCTGAAGGATCAAATTTGAAATAGTCATCTATCTATTTCATCTATTGTTATTTATCCGTTTTCATTTAATTACTTTCCCCTTTCTTTTTCATCCTGCGATTCAGGGTTGTTCCATAAAATAATTCGCGTGATTCTTAACTTTTTAACAATTCAGTTGTTAATATTCAGATATTTTTAAATAACCGGATATGATGATTATAAACTCTTTATGTAACCATTTATCATTTTGCTTCATTCTATAGTCTTAATTCTTAGTAATAAAATTTTAAATTTAATGAAATGAAATCAAGTGTAAAAACTTCCACATTTTTATCAGGAAGATCCGTAATGCTGATGACATTAGTTGCTATCATGATTTCCTGTTCAAAAAGCAATAACACTCCTACAAATGCAGCTGTCAGCTTTTGTAATACTATTTCCTGGAATGATACAGACGGGAGAACCGGATCTTTCACAGGATCATTAATAAATGGTCAGTACGAATTGACTGGTGTAACCTATAAGGAAGCTCTCACCACACAGGGAAATGTTAATTTTACCTACGATGCTTCAGGGCATCTGATGAATCAGACCGGACTTACAGTCACTTATAGTGGGAACAATCTGGTTCAATATGTTGTTGACCTTAGTACGGTAAGCAATGCTACCGGAACAGCCACTTTTACGTTTGATACGAATGGCGATTTAACAAATATTACCGCCACCGGCACAAATGGTAACGGGCCCCTTTCCTATTCTGTCAACTACACATATGACAGCAATGGTGATCCGGTTCATATCGTTGGTCATGGAACTCAAACTGTCTCCCAGGGAGCCGGAACAGTTGATTATGATATCGTCGCAGACTATCTGACAGATAAAGCCAGTCTTTTACCCAATGTTCCAATAGCTGCTCCGTTCACAACTTATTTCGCCTATCAAAGCTTTACAAGCAAGCACCTGATAAATAAGTGGGTTTTGAAACAGAATACTACAGTTGCGGGAGTAGCTATTCCTGAACTAGATTTCACATGGCAATACACCTATCAGTATGATGCAAATGGAAGGGTTTCTTCATTCCATCATTCCGGAAATCCTAATAATGAATACAGCTTTACCTATACAGGGTGCAATTAATTGAAGGACTGTTACCCCTAAATCCCCCAAAGGGCACCTTGAAAGTCGTTTCTTTTTTAGCCGCCCTTGGGGGAGTAGCTAATCTTTATTAACATCTTTTAAAATTTCGAATTTATTCGTCATTTTATGTCCTGATAACATACTCTTCGATTATTATTACAGCTGGCTCTGGAAGAGCCAAATATGAATAACCCCTGGCGCCGTGGGTTATTCATATTAAGCCACTTCGTGGCTTAGAAAACAGAATTGCAAAAGTTTAAATAAATTATAAAGATTAGCGTTATAGTATATGTTGTTTCAATCATAGACATATGCAATTTTTGGAACCTGCTATTCCAGTAATTCTGATTATAAGCTTATTTTTTTCAGCTTGTAAAAAAGCAGCTGACAATGCTGTCACTCAACCAACTGAAAGTATCACAACCGGCAATCTTCAGGTATTTCCTGCAGATAATCCCTGGAACACAGATATTTCAAAAGAGGCAACAGACCCCAATTCTGATAATATTATTGCAGGTATAGGAAATGATGTGCATCTCCATCCCGACTTTGGAACAGTCTGGGAAAATTCACCAATCGGAATACCATATAATATGATTGGCAAAAATCAGCCATTGGTAATAATTAAGTTCCAGTACAACTCAGAAAGCGATGATGGTCCGTATCCGATTCCTCCCGATGCCATCATTGAAAGTGGTTCTGACAGGCATGTCATTGTTGTTGATACCGCTAATTTGAAACTCTACGAATTATTCTATGCTACCCAAAATAAGGACAACAGCTGGAATGCTGGATCAGGGGCTGTTTATGATTTGACTTCCAATAAATTGCGCCCTGATTACTGGACATCGGCTGATGCAGCCGGTTTACCGATCTTTCCCGGCCTTGTCAGGTATGATGAAGTAGTTGAGAAAGGAATAATCAACCATGCGTTACGGTTTACAGTTCAGAATACAAGAAATGGCTTTATTCACCCTGCCACACATGCCGCCAGCAACAGCAGCAACAATAACTATCCTCCGATGGGAATGCGGATAAGGTTAAAAGCTGGTTTTGATATTTCAGGTTTCTCACTTCATGTTCAGGTTATACTAAAAGCTTTGAAAAAATATGGAATGTTTGTTGCTGACAATGGTTCAAACTGGTATATATCAGGCGCACCTGACTCGCGATGGGATGATGATGAACTCGGAGAGTTGAAATCGATACCCGGGAAAAATTTTGAAGTCGTAAAAATGGGAACGATTATCACAATGCAGTAATAAGTTAAGTCCCTGATTCTTATTTTATCATAAAATCCAGTAGCGGCTCATCCCCGAAGTATGCAATAAGATTATCGTTCTTATGAAGCTGCCCGACCCCGGGAGGGGTGCCTGTAAATATAAGATCGCCCGTTTTGAGAGTAAAGAATTTTGATACATATTCCACTATCTCATTAAAGCCGAATATCATGTCGGAGGTATTGCTTTTCTGAACAACCTTATTATTGATCTCAAGTCTGAAATCAAGGTTAGAAATATCCGTTACATTGGTTACAGGAATAAATCGACCCAGAGGAGCAGCGCCATCAAAGCATTTTGATATTTCCCATGGCATCCCTTCTGCGGCCAGTCTATTCTGGAGATCACGGGCTGTAATATCTATGCCAAGAGTAATTTCATCAAAATAGCGGGGAGCAAATTTTGCAGTAATCCCCTTCCCCAATTTGCTGATCTTTAAAACAACTTCAACTTCGTAATGAATATTTTTAGAAAAACCGGGCAGAAAAAAAGGTTTGTTATTTTTAAGAATTGAAGAGTCGGGTTTAAGAAAGACGACAGGTTCAGCAGGGACAGTCCACCCTAATTCCAAAGCATGTTTTCTGTAATTAAGACCTATACAGATGATCTTCATTTTATCCCTGGTTTTTTCCGAATGATCTTAATTTAATCTCAGTAAGGACTTTCTTTGTGTACAGCGGAAATTCGCCATTCATCATCCATGAATAATATGCAGGCTCCTCATTAAAAACAACTTCAACAGATTTGCCTTTATGTTTTCCAAAATTGAAAACTTCAACACCGTTCTCATCGAGAATTATTCTTCCGGCGAAATCGACATTGCTGTTAAACGAACTGAACTCTGCAAGCTTCTCTACATCGTTCTCCAGATCCTTATATCTGTCAAGCTGCGATTTAAGGATTTCGAAAGTGGCGGCAGTATCGGCTTTGGAACCATGAGCGCCTTCGAGCTCCTTTTTGCAGTAAAACAGATAAGCAGCAGACAATGTCCGTTGTTCCTTTTTATGGAATATCACCTGAACATCAACGTACTTCCTTTTTATGAAACTGAAATCGATATTTACCCGAAGAAATTCTTCTGCCAGAACAGGTATATCAAACTTAATGGCATTATAGCCGGCCAGGTCGCATCCTTCAAGAAATGTAGCCAGGTTCCTGGCTACCTCTTTAAACGTTGGTGATTTCGCAACGTCTTCATCTTTTATCCCATGAATGGCTGTGGATTTTGGAGGGATAACCATTTCAGGGTTCACCCTTGTGCTCATCCACTCCTCTTTTCCATTGGGACTGATTTTTAACACGGAAAGTTCTACAATCCGATCGGTCGAAACATTAATTCCTGTAGTCTCAAGATCGATAAAGGCGATAGGACGTTTAAGGTTCAGATTCAAAGGTCAGGCATTTATCATCATTGGCATAAGAAGCATCAACAAATCTTCCGATTCATTCTCCGCAATTACCGGAAGAAATAGCCCGGCTCTGGTAGGGTCAGCGAGTTCGATCATAACATCCTGAGAACCAATGTTTGATAGTATTTCCAGAAGGAATACTGACTTGAAGCCTATTTCAATCTCTTCTCCTTCATACTGGCATTTGATCCTTTCATAGGCTGAAATTGAAAAATCTATATCCTGGGCAGAAACCATAACCTGATTACCCTTAAGCTGAAGCTTTACAAGATTACTCGCCTGATTTGAAAACACTGACACTCTTTTGAGCGTGTTAAAGAATTCCACTCTGTCTATTGTGATCTTTCGCGGGTTATTCTTGGGAATAACTGAATTGTAATTCGGATAATTGCCTTCAACCAGCCGGCAAACAACCTTGTAATTGCTTAGTATAAAAAATGCATTCTTATCATCAAATTCAACTGTTACAGGTCCTTCCTCCCTTGGCAAAATATTTTTAAGAAGAGAAGCAGGTTTCTTGGGCAGTATGAATGAGGCATTATCATCTGCATGCGTGTCGGATCTCTGATATCTTACCAGTTTATGAGCATCAGAGGCGACAAAGGTAATTTTGTCGGTTGAAGCCTCTATGAAAATACCTCCCATAACAGGACGAAGTTCATCATCAGCTGTGGCAAAGAGAGTCTTGCTTATTCCTGCAAGCAATATATCAGCATTGATGGCAAATACAAATTTTTTATCCTTTTTAATTGAAGGTAAGGCAGGGAAGTCAATCCCGTTCTGTCCGACAACATTGAACTTACCATTTTCAGAACTGATAACCACCGCCATGGTTTCCATATTTATATCAAAAGTGAGCGGCTGTACTGAAAACTCTTTCAATGTATCGAGTAATATTCTTGCCGGAAGAGCTATTGTGCCGTCTCCATCGGTGTTTTCAAGTTTCATCTTTGTTATCAGCGTTGATTCAAGATCTGATGCCGTTATTTCAAGATCGTTTCCTGAAAGATTAAAAAGAAAATTATCAAGTATTGGAAGGGTATTCTTCGAACTGATTACCCTGCTTATAGCCTGAAGATGACCAAGAAGTTCCGAGCTGGATATTACAAATTTCATATTGGCAGCGTTTTAAATTGATTTATTGATTCTCAGGTTTTACTATTTAAGTCAAAATGAATGCCTTGAACTATAATTTATGTTCAATTCTCAATTACCAATATTACAAAAAAAAACTATTCCTTCAAACAAAAAATTTTGTGTGTTGGTAAATTCTACTATCTTATTGAAGATAGCTCGAAAATCATTTTATTTACCCCATCCCCAAGCTAATCTTACATCACATCTTTTTTAATAAGTTCCTGCTGTGAGAAGGAGATCCCTCATTCCTCCAAACCTCCGCAAGCTCCGATTTGTCGGAATTCGGGATGACAGGTTATTTTGTGGGACATTGGAGGAAGAAGCGGCGATTCGCGCCGACATTTAGTTCATGATGTATTTCAGTCGCGAATCGCCGCTTCTTCCTCCTTATAATCAACTACATACCTGTCATCCCGAGCGCCAGCGAGGGATCTCCTTCTCTCTTTCTCCAATCCACTTTAATTGAGATGTGATGTAAGATTAGATCCCCAAGGGGAGTAAAATGATTTTGACTTCGTCGAGCTCGCACTTTGTGCTCGGTTCTTCGCTCCCCTTGGGGCCGGGGTAAACGAAGAACCGACGATCCCGAAGAAATCGGGAGAGGAGCTCGACGAAGTCAAAATCAATTCCTAAAATTCTGATATTTGAAAAATATTACTTCGGGAAGAAATATGACCTCTTCTTAATGAGTGGATCTATATCGAAATACCTCATTATGAAAAGCTCATCCCTCTCCTCCGTTTTACCTAATAACTTGTCGCTGTCCATTCGTTTTGAACCATTTTCACCAGTTCGTCATTCCCCACAAAGTCAGAGTCGTCTTTCTGCCTGAAACAGCAGTGACAATGATCCTGTAAAGAGGTTGCTGTGCCTCGATAATTCTTTTCTCTGTTTCTCCAATGTCCAAAGCCCACGATTCAAATGGGATCCGTACGAAATATGAGAGATAACGGGTAACAAGAGTAGAATCCCATCCGGCAAGGTTGCCGTTATTACCGGAAAGAAAATAATGATGATTACTGTTAACTATCGAAAACGAGGATGCAGTATCAGAAATGTTCTCAAACTTAACTGTTGCTATCTCTGAAGGTAAAAGATTAAACACTGTGTACGGTTGCCAGAATAATTCATTCAGGGTGAATCCTGATCCAATATTACCGTCATAACCAGGAACATAGACAATAAAAGGTTTTGATGCCTCATTTATTTTCATTATGTTTCCATAATTGTTTGAACTGGTTTTATAAACGAGAAAACTTCTCAGCAGCCTCCTTTTTTCGTAGACTTTCACTTTAACCGGAATGATATCCTTCCCGGTTATTTCACTTTTGAATAGATCATTCGATACCGGGGATTTGATCTTTATCTCTGTCAGAATCCTGAGAATAAAAAGAATTCCACTTTTTCTTGCTTCTGTCTTCCCATTTATCAACCAGTTATCTCCTTTTTTCTCAAGAGTTAATCTTTTCCCACTTTCTGAAAATTCAATTTTAGTAATTTCTTTGTGAGGATCTGAAGAAAAGGAGCTGTTGTTTTTTCCAAAAGGAGACCTGGCTCTTAAAAAGATGAAGAAGAGGAGTCCGATAGTAAGAAACAGTAAAATACCCCAAAGATATATTTTATTCATTATCAATATCTTGTGTAATTCCTTCTTCTGAAATAGCTATATAGTATTCCGGCAAGGACAACTAGTATTACAGGAGCTGTAATATTGATAATCTGCCATTTTAACCTTTCAGTTTTTATTTTGGTGGTGTTCAGTAACCTTAATTTGAGTTCTCTCGATCTCAGCTCCATAATCCCATTATTATCGACCAGGTAATTAAGACAGTTGATCAGAAAATCCCTGTTCCCATAGACCTGTCCTGTATATTTATCCTGACCCAGCGGAAGCGGTGTTTCTTTCAATCCAACCCTTCTTACTTCATTTCTGATAATATTCGGATCGGCAATAACAATCATTTTAGTTTCTTTACTTTCTGTCCTGATTCTGAAATTCTGATCATCAGTAAGATTACTTACAGCCCTGTTTTTAAAAGCAGATGGAAAAACACCTTCGAGCAGGAGCGCTACCGGAAGATTGGGTTTATTGAAATCTTTTTCAACAGGAGTTAATTCCGCCTCCTTGAGGCTAATCATTACAGGAGGAGCTACTGTGCGACTTAATTTTGATGTGGAAAGAAGTATCTTTTTTCTTATGGCACGATCGAGGCCAACGGTATCAATATAGTTTGCAAATTCAGCTTTTATTCTGTTCAGGTTTCTTGTAATGGGGTGATCTGCAGCTGGTCTTAACAAAGGATAATAAATCCATGGAGCAGGAACGACCTGCTGTCGTGTTCCACCACTCATTACCATGAGTCTTATAGGTACACATTCAAGATCCTGAACAATTACCGGATTGACTCTTGCTCCGTACCGGAAAAGCTGATCCTCAATATTTAACGGGCGATAGAGAGCTGCTGTTTCTCCATAGACAAGACTGTCGGAATTTACTGCTACCTCATCAAATAGCCACATGACCTTACCTCCATTCATGATGTACTGATCAAGCACCAGCTTATCGGACTCGTTGAACACTTTTTCAGGACCGGCTATTACAACAGCCGCATATTTATCAAGAATCCCGGGTTTTCCTCCGATAGTGCCTCTGTCGATAGTAAAAAACCGGGCAAGATTCATTGTAATATCGGCTGTTTCAATTTCCGGAATTTCACCCTGACCCTCTATGAATGCGACCTTATTGACGGTATCTGAACTTAAGGTAGCTATTGTTTGAATCATTTCATATTCAAGTCCTTCCATAGAATGAAGAATATTTTGCTCATATGACAATGATGAATTATTCAGGAAATTAACCGGCACCTCAATCCCGTTATAATTTACTATCATTCCGGGGAATATTATCTTTTGCGTCGATCCACCCTCAGCATCGCCTGACTGAATATTAACGGGGTTCAATCCTTTATCGGCAAGAGCCTGGTATTGAGCCTCCCTCTTCTTTGTGTCTCTTTCACCTGAAGGATTTATAAACTCATAATCAATTTTTCTCCTCTGAGGCTATTCTGAATTCGTCGAGCATTTCTCTCACAGATCTTTTCAATCGTTTCAAAGGGATAGGTATCTCTCCGTCAAGGTATACCTGTATAAAAATATCATTTTTTAAGCCCGTAAGAACTTTCCGTGTCTGTTCGGAAAGAGTGTATCTTTTGTCTTCGGTCAGGTCAAGTCTTATCCTTAAGAATGAGCTCAGAGAGGCAAAAAGGATGATCGCAGCAACTGCCATTAAGAATTGCAGCCAGCTCCTGAATTTGAGGCTTTTGTTTTTTGCAGTCTCTTTCATTTTTAACTCTTTTTCTGCCATTTCCGGGATAACAGGTGAAGTCTTGTCGCTTCATTGAAAAAAACAACTACTGCCACAAAGTAAACAACATCTTTAATATCAATAACTCCTCTGCTCATAGATTTATAATGCTCATTGATACCAAGTCTTATAACAAATTCATCCATTTTTTTCAATCCCGGCAGATAAGCAAATGAATCAAAACCCATGAAGAGAATAAAACATATTAACACCGCAATAATAAATGCAGTTACCTGGTTGTCTGAAAGAGATGATGCAAATATCCCGGCTGAAGCATATACCGATGCCAGGAAGAACAGACCTATGTATGAGCCCATGGTACCTCCCCGGTCAAGATTTCCGGGAGATTCACCAAGCTGATAAACTGAAAAATAATATATCAGCCCCGGCAATAGTGCAAGCAGTACCAATGCAACTGAAGCAAAGTATTTTCCGTAAATGATTCCTCTTTCGGTTATTGGCCTCGAATATATCAACTCAATAGTGCCCAGGTGTTTTTCCTCAGCTATCATCTTCATTGTTACGGCAGGTACGAGGAACATGAAAACCCAGGGTGAAAGGAAAAAGATGGAGTCAAGTCCGGCATAACCATTATCGAGTATATTCCATTCACCCGGTAAAATCCACATGAAAAGACTATTTATCAGGAGGAAAACAATTATAACAATGTAACCTGTAAGGCTGCTGAAAAAACCGCTTATCTCCTTTCTGAAAATCGCAAACATATAAATTATAATGAGTTCTTTATTTACACAACTAGCTAAATCTCTTCATATTACAGCATTTTTACCCTAGACTTTTCTGCCCCCTGCCCCCTATTTACCTCTCCCTAAATCCCTCTCCCAAGGGAGAGGGACTTAAAACTGATTCTTTTTCTTGCTCCACTTCTCCCCCTGGAGAAAGGGCTGGGGGATGAGGTCAGCCCCCCTTTAGGGGGGTTGGGGGGTAAAATGGCTCCCATATAGGGGTGTTGGGGGGCAAAACTTAACGCAAAAGTACTGCATTTTTTATATCAGTAATAAATACTCCCGAATAATAAAAATCAATGATTTGTTTATAATTAAATCCCTTAGCTGCCATCTCCATAGCCCCCTCCTGACAAAGCCCTACACCGTGGCCATAACCTCTTCCTTTCAATATTACCGAATCGCCAACCGCATATACAGAAAAAAAAGTTGATCTGAGATTCAGATCGGCTCTTATTGATCTTAATGGTATGGTGAATGCTCCTATCTTGTAATCAGTCAGTCTTGATTCCTGTAAAAAGTTGAATAATGATGGATTATTAACGTTTCCGGTATATCCCGATCTCCTGAGATAACTTATCCATTCATACATCGAAAGGCTCTTTTCCCATGTAGAATTCCTTGAAGCAAGACAGTATGGATCGGGTACAGCTCTCAGATATGGCTGACCAGATAACCAGACATCTTCTGAAGATGAAGTCTCTCCACCACAATTTGAACTGAAAGCAGATATTATAAGAGTACTATCCTTATCCAGTATAACAAGTCCCCGGGTCTCCATTGCGGCCCTGTTAAGAAGCGTATCTGAAGATAATCCATTAAAAGCCTGACAATGTGTATTGTCACATACGTTATACCTGTCAGTTAAATGCTTATCAAAATATTTATACATGTAAGTACGGGCGATAATAGCCTGGGTTTTGAAATATTCCAGATTCTTACCGCTTCCACCCTCAGCTTTCACTACACCGGCAACATATTTCTCAACGTCTGATATATTTATAAGTACAAGTGTTCCCAGATCAGGAAAACACTGAAGATCACCTGAATAGTACTGGCGTACCGGTGAATTTCCATTAACTCTGAGGGAAAATATATCATTCCCTGTTTTCCCGGAGATTTCAATTGAATCACATATAAAACCCTGCTCGTTTCTCTTTTTTACAGCCAGCTTTCCGTTGTACTTTGAAATAATGACAGGCTCCCCTTTCAAAAGGGTACTAATTTCACCATTGAACATATTAATTTCATACCTGCCTTCAGTGACTGAAAAAACAACGGATTCGGGAGACTGGTTTGAAAATAGCCTGATTTTTACCTGTCCTGAAACAGGTAAGGAAAAAACACTTAGCAATAAAACAAATAATATCTTTAATCTCAACATAAATCGTATTCCATTACGCATTCCATTTCTAACTACGAGTATCGCAGAATTTTTCACGGATTTACATGCTTTAGGTCCCTTCGTCTCTTCGTCTCTTCGTCTCTTCGTCTCTTCGTCCCTTCGTCTCCCCTTTCTCCCCTTCTCCCCTTCATTTCTTCAACTCCCTGACCATCTCCCTGGCAATCCTTCCTGAAGCGCCTGCCGGACCCAGTGTATTTTTAAGAACCTCATAATCTGATAAGATTTTCCGGCGTTTTGCACCACCGGGTAAAATCGCTTTAAGTTCAGTTAAAAGGGTCTTCTCTTTAAGGTCGTACTGAACTAACTCCTTAACAACCTCATGGTCCATAATGAGATTCACAAGAGAAATATATTTCACTTTGATCACCATCCACGCAATCAGCATTGAAAAGAAGTCGCCCTTATAACATACAACCTGGGGAGTGCCATGCAGAGCTGCCTCGAGTGTCGCAGTTCCTGAGGTAACAAGGGCTGCTTCGGCGGCATAAAGAATTTCGTAGGTTTTTTCTTTAATCAGTTTAACAGGAGCATTTCCAATGATTTTATAATATATTTCATCCGGAATGTTTTTCACTCCTGCAAGAACAAACTGGTATTCCGGGAAATGATGAATCACTTTAATCATTTCCGGAAGGATCAGATCAATTTCGCCCTCTGCGACTTCCAGCTAAGAAAGCTATTATTGGTTTCTCTTCAATCGCGAGATATTTGCATATATTTCTTTTTGGCGGCAATGAGGAAATTCGTTTTTCGGTCTCATCGACGAGTGGATTTCCATAATATTCAACCGAAATACCATGTCTTTTATAAAAATCAACTTCGAAAGGGAAAATGATGAACATCCTGTCGATATACTTTTTAATCTTTTTAACCCGGCTTTCATTCCATGCCCAGAGCTTGGGAGATATATAATAGAAAGTTTTATATCCTGACTTTTTCGCAAACTCAGCCATCCTGAGATTGAAACCGGGATAATCAATAAAGATTACAACATCCGGCTTAAATTCATTTATCTGCTGTTTGCAGAGGCTGATGTTTTTAGCAATGGCTCCAAGGTTTTTAATAACAGCACTAAAGCCCATAAAAGCTGTTTTCCTGTAGTGCACCAGCAAAGTTGCTCCTTCAGATTGCATAAGATCACCGCCCCAGCAGAAGATCTCTGCGCTTTTATCGGCTTCAAATAATTCTCTGACCAGATTTGAGCCATGAAGGTCGCCTGATTGTTCTCCTGCAATAATAAAGTACCTCATCCTAAAAACTTTACTCCAAAAACAATTACAGCCCAGACAATAGTCATTGCCAGAACTCCCCGGGTGGCCCGAAGCATGTCGAACCGGTTAAATATGAGAAAAATAACAATATTCGGGAACACACATAAACTTATCGAATGCGTCATAATCCCTGAATCGGCAATCCGTGTAAGATATAAATGCAGTGATTGATGACCGGAAGAAAAGGCAAAAATGATTATTCCTATTATAAATGGAAATACAAGTCCTGAAATTATACCTGTGAGGACTTTGTCATATTTCTCGTAAAATCTCATTTCTTAAACCGGACTTTAAGTTTATCAATATACCAATGGGCAGTCATATCTACAGTAACGGGTACTACCGAGACATAATTGTGTGCAATAGCCCATTCATCTGTATCAATTGCATCAGGTTCATGATTCTGAAAAATGCCAGTCAGCCAGTAATATGTTTTCCCCATCGGATCTTTCCTTTTTTCAAACTCTTCTCTCCAGTTACCTTTTGATTGCCGGCATATTTTTATTCCCATTATTTCATTTTTTTTTGCTGCCGGAATATTAACATTCAGGCAAATACCAGCAGGAAGCGGTTCTGAGGCAAGCTTCTTCATTACAATCCGGATATACTTTTTGCAGATAGAGAAGTCAGCAGTGGGTGAAAAATTATTAAGAGAAAAACCAACAGAACTTATCCCATACAGACATCCTTCGATAGCTGCAGCCATTGTACCGGAATAAAGAACACTTACCGAAGCGTTTGATCCATGATTGATACCCGAAACAACCCAGTCAGGAGTTCTTTCCAGTAACTGATTGATTGCCAGCTTTACGCTATCTGTCGGAGTCCCGTTGCAGGCATATATCCTGTGTTTATCATTCTCTTCAAGAAGTTTGACACGCAGGGGAGTTTTAACAGTAAGAGCCTGCGACATTCCTGACATACTTTCAATTGTTGATATTAGAATAACCTTTCCAAATTCTTCCATCACCTCCAGAAGTGTTCTTAATCCTCCGGCATACAAACCGTCATCATTAGTCAACAGGATCAGTTTATCTTCTTTTTCAATAACCATAAGTACTGAGTTTGAGTTACAAATATAGACAAAATAGGGATAATGATATGGTGTTTATGATGAAACCACTCCGTGGTTTAAGAATCGAAACCGTATCCCTCCCCTATTATTGGTGGAACCGCTCCGCGGTTCAAACGCCGGAGGCGTTTCATCAATCATAGAAACGGATGCAAATTAGGAATGATATACTCCATCTCCTATCATATTTTAATTTTCCTTATTTTTGCATCCTTAGTGGTAATTTTATAAGCTCAACGGAGAGATGAAGATATCATACAACTGGATTAAAGATTATTTAAAAATTGATCTTGAACCTGCAAAGGTTGCAGAGATACTGACAGGTATAGGCCTTGAGATTGAAGGAATGGACGAATGGGTTTCGGTAAAGGGTGGACTGGAAGGGGTCGTTATTGGGGAAGTTCTGACCTGTAAAAAACATCCTGATGCTGATAAGCTTTCTGTAACCACTGTGGATATTGGTGCTTCTCAGCCACTTCAGATCGTCTGTGGAGCCCCTAATGTTGCATCAGGTCAGAAGGTACCTGTTGCGACTGTCGGAACGGTTGTATTCAAGGGAGATGAGAGTTTAGAGATTCGAAAATCGAAGATACGGGGAGAATTATCTGAAGGTATGATATGTGCTGAAGATGAACTGGGACTGGGAAATTCCCATGAAGGCATTATGGTTCTTAACAAAGATGCAAAACCCGGAACTCCGGCAAGCAGTTATTTTAATATTGTAAAAGATCATGTTTTTGAGATAGGACTTACTCCTAACAGGATCGACAGCGGATCGCATTTTGGAGTTGCAAGGGATCTTGCGGCATATCTGAATCTTAATGCCGGAATGGTGGGGAAAGCTGTTCTTCCTTCATTAACAGACTTTAAACCAGATAATAACAACAACCCGTATGAAGTTATTATAGAAAACACTACCGACTGCCCGCGGTATACAGGCATAACAATCAGTGGTGTAACAATTGGGGAATCACCCGAATGGTTAAGAAATAAACTGAGAGCAGTGGGTCTCAATCCGATCAATAATGTAGTGGACATAACAAATTTTGTACAGCACGAAGTCGGTCAGCCATTACATGCATTCGATGCTGATAAAATTGAAGGGAAAAAAGTCATCATCAGGAACATGCCTGATAAAAGTAAATTCATTACACTTGATGGTGTTGAAAGAAGCCTCTCTTCACGTGATCTTATGATTTCTAATCCAAAGGAAGGGATGTGCATAGCCGGAGTCTTCGGAGGAATAAAATCAGGCGTGACAGATTCAACAAAAAACATCTTCCTCGAAAGTGCTTACTTTAATCCTGTTACAATCCGTAAGACTTCAAAAAGGCATGGATTGAAAACTGACGCATCTTTCAGGTTTGAAAGAGGTGCAGATCCGAATATAACCACATGGGCTCTCAAGAGGGCCATAATGCTTATTAAAGAGATTGCCGGCGGGAAAATTTCTTCGGATATTGTTGATGTCTATCCAAACCAGGTCAAAAATATTCTGGTTGACGTTAACTATAATAACATTAACAGACTAATCGGTAAGAAGATTGAACCTGGTATCGTAAAGCAGATTCTGACACTTCTTGATATTATAATAAGGAGTGATGATGGAGTTAATCTGGGTCTTGAAATACCATCATATCGGGTCGATGTAAAAAGGGAAGCCGATGTTATTGAAGAGATTCTCAGAATTTACGGGTACAATAATGTAGAAATAAACAACCATGTAAATTCGACTCTTTCATATCCTGAAAAACCTGATAAGGAAAAGATTGTCAACATAATATCTGACCTGCTTTCAGCCAATGGCTTCTCGGAAATAATGTGCAATTCCCTTAATCCTTCAGCATGGTATGAACAAAGTGATGATTTCGATAAAGAACAGCTTGTTATGCTTGCCAATCCTCTCAGTTCAGATCTGAATGCAATGAGACAGTCACTGCTCTATGGAGGCCTCAGCTCGGTAAGCTGGAACATTAACAGGCAGAATCTTAATCTTAAACTTTATGAGTTCGGACATTGCTATTTTTACCATAAGTCAGGGCAGTTATATCCCAGGGCAGACGATTATATTGAAAAAGCTTCTCTCGATCTCTTTATTACCGGGAATACAGGCTCTCAGAGCTGGAATTACAAGACCAGCCCTTCTGACTTCTTCAATATAAAATCTTCTGTTGAAATGATTTTTTCAAGGTTAGGAGTTAAACCTGAAAGTCTGAAAACAGGAGAAACCGATAAAAAATATTTTGCTGAGGCTATTACCTATCTGGTTAACAATAAAATCGTTGCTGAGGCGGGACGCGTTTCAAAAAAATATCTTTCAAAATTTGATATAGGCCAGGATGTTTACTGGGGTCATATTGAATGGGATACTCTCCTGAAACTTATTAAGACTCATATTATCTCTTTCCACGAGCTTCCCAGGTATCCTTCGGTGAAAAGAGATCTTGCATTGCTTCTCGACAGGGGTATAAAATTCGGGCAGATCAGAGATATCGCATTCAGGACAGAAAAAAACATTCTTCATGATATTAATCTGTTCGATGTTTATGAGAGTGATAGTCTTGGTAAAAACAAAAAATCATACGCAGTTAGTTTTATTTTGCGCGATGATATGAAAACCATGACGGATAAGAATATCGATAAGATTATGAATAATCTCATTAAGGCATTTGAAAATGAACTTAATGCACAGGTAAGATAACTAATGAAGAAAAAGAGGGTTGAACTGATCAGAGGAGACATAACTTCGCTCGAGGTTGATGCGATTG
Organism: uncultured Bacteroidales bacterium; assembly: GCA_963829255.1. Classification (GTDB taxonomy): domain Bacteria; phylum Bacteroidota; class Bacteroidia; order Bacteroidales; family VadinHA17; genus LD21. The sequence goes on along the minus strand of CAWHIG010000013.1, from coordinate 38,171 downwards.
TGAATGCAGCCAACAACTCTCTCCTTGGAGGTGGTGGTGTTGACGGGGCAATTCATAACGCTGCCGGACCCGACCTTCTCACTGAATGTGAGAGACTTAACGGATGTGAAACCGGTCAGTCAAAAATAACAAATGGGTACAGGCTTAAAGCAAAACATGTTATTCATACGGTTGGTCCTGTATGGTACGGAGGCCATCGCGATGAACCTTCATTGCTTGCCTCATGTTATAAGACCAGCCTTGCACTTGCGAAAGAGAAAAAATTAAAGACACTGGCTTTCCCTGCAATTTCAACAGGTGTCTACAGATTTCCAAAAGACCTTGCTGCTCTGATAGCAGTAAATGAAACAAAAAGATTTCTTAATAAAAACAGCTACCCTGAAAAGGTAATCTTTGTTACTTATGGTGAGGATAGCTTTGAATCTTACAGGAAACTTCTGGATCAATGATTGCATTTTTCAGATCAGTCAGAGACTATTTCTCACTTGTGAAGTTCAGCCATACTGTCTTTGCAATGCCTTTTGCTCTTATCGGATTTTCACTTGCTGTATCAAAAGATGATTTTAACTTCAGTTTCAGACTGCTTCTTCTTATTATTCTCTGTATGATCTTCGCACGCAATGCAGCAATGGGATTTAACAGACTTGCCGATAAAAATTTCGATGCACTTAATCCAAGAACAAGAAAAAGGGAGATTCCTTCCGGTATAATTGGTCCCAGGTCAGCAGCAGCATTTGTAGCTGTAAACGCTGTTCTGTTTATTATTACAGCAGGATTCATAAATCGTTTAACTCTGTTTTTATCACCTGTCGCACTTCTGATTATCCTGGGATATAGCCTGACCAAAAGAATTACTTCGCTGTGCCATTTTATACTCGGATTGGGGCTGAGTCTCGCCCCAATTGGTGCATATATTTCAGTAACAGGATATTTTAGTATTCTCCCTCTCATCTATTCATTCATTGTACTGACCTGGGTTAGTGGATTTGATATAATTTATGCTCTTCAGGATGATGAGTTTGACAAATCAAACCAGCTGCACTCATTGCCTTCAGCTACCGGCCGGAAGAAAGCCCTTGGCATTTCGATATTTGTTCATATTGTCACATTTGTACTTGTATTAACAGCAGGGGTCTACGGGAATGGCGGATGGCTTTATTGGTCAGGTGCGGTGGTATTTACTTTTCTTTTAATCTATCAGCACAGTATAGTCAAACACGATGATCTCAGCAAGGTTACTATGGCATTTGCGACAACAAATGGAATTGCAAGTATTCTTTTTGCTGTTTTTGTTATTCTTGATCTGATTTTCAGATAACATTAATTTGAATTTATATTCACAAGGAATTGTTCTTATTAAAGATTTTTTGTTTCTTGCTACCTTTAAAAAATTGATTGTATGGGGGAATTAGTTATTAAAGAGGTACTTACCAGAAAGGACCGACGAGAATTTATTTATCTGCCCGAAAAAGTTCACAAAAGGGAACCCGATTGGCTTCCTCCTATTTACATGGATGAAAGGGAGCTATACAACAGGAAGAAAAACAAATCCTACCAGTATGCTGACGCAATTCTTTTACTGGCATACAAGGATAAAAAACCTGTCGGCAGAATAATGGGGATCATCAATAAAAGGTACAATGAAATTAATAATGAACAACACGGCCGGTTTTGTTTCATGGAGTGTTATAATGACAAAGAAGTTTTTCATACTCTGATAACCAGGGTTGAGGACTGGGCCAGACAGAACGGGATGACGAAGCTTATAGGACCATTGGGTTTTTCTGATAAGGATCCTCAGGGTTTTCAGATAGAAGGGTTTGAGTATCCTCAGTTTATGACTGCTCCGACCAATTCATCATATATGCCTGAGCTCATCGAAACCGAAGGATTTGAAAAGAAGATCGATCTGGTAAATTACCTGGGTATATTGCCTGAGAAATTCCCTCCCATATATGAAAAAGTTTTATCACGGGTTGACAGTAACAAAGAGTATAAGATAATTGAGTTTAACTCAAAAAAGGAGTTAAAGCCTTATATCATTGATGTACTGGAACTTATGAACGAAACATTTGCAGAAATTTATGGCTTTGTTCCGCTTACTGATAAGGAAAAGACAGAATTTGCTGCACGTTATCTCCCGATACTTGATCCGAAATTTATTAAAGTTGTCGAAACAGATAATAAATTGGTGGGATTTGCAGTCGGTATGCCGGATTTAAGTAAAGGAATACGGGATGCAAAAGGAAAAATATTTCCTTTTGGGATCTTTAAGATCCTCAGGGATTCCAAAAGATCAAAAAAATTGCTGATGATGCTTGGCGGTGTAAAAAAAGCTTACAGGGGAAAAGGACTTGAAGTACTTATGGGAGTAAAAATTCTTCAGTCGGGGATTAAACATAAAATGGAAATGATTGATAGCCATCTGGTATTGGAAAATAACACCAAGATGAGAGCTGAATATGAGAGAATCGGATGCCAGGTAGTAAAGAAATTCAGGATATACCAAAAAGCATTGTAGTATATGGAGCAGGTTTTTTGGAGAATTAGGTTGAGATAATCATCCGTAATGCTTTTTATACCGTTGAATCGTTGTGCCGTAATTAAAACCTGAAGGAAAGGGAGAATCCCAGCATCTGCTTGAATTGGATTCTGGCTGTTTTCTTTTCAGTTCCATCGGGTCTCAAGACAGGATTACCATTCTTATAAAGTTCAGTGGTTTTGGTGTCGTCATCAAAAATCAAATGCGTATTAAATCGGACATCGGTAAACCAGTTCAGATTTGCAACGGCAATCATTTCCCAGTCAACATCTACATTCTGAGGATTATGAATATAATTGGTAAATAACTGTAACCGGTTAATGATTGAAACTGACTTTGTCGGCTTAAACATTTTGGTTATCATAAAACTTACGCCGGGCTCATTCAACGATTTCCTGTTTTTTGCAATTCCATAATTAGTCTGATCAATACGTGTCGGATCATATGTATTATGATAATAGGCAGGATCGGTAACAAAAGTACCCTTATACGAGAGCGGAGAAAAATTCAGGGAAGTAGTCTCGTCTGGTTTATAATCAAGACCCAGACCGATTGTAAGTATTGCCGGATTCATAAATTTAGAAACAAGGATTGATGTATCTTCCGATTGCGCATTCTTAGTGTAGTTGTAGCCACGTGCTAACTGAGTCTTAAACAAAAGAATAGCACTGAAATCAAATTTTCCGAACGCCTTATGGTTTAGCTTTGAGTTTGTCTCAAGAAGATCAAGGTTTTTTCTTATTTCTTCCTTCCCCAGGGCAATATACCCAAATTTAATTCTTGCAAAGTTCTCGGATGAAAGCTTTAATGCCGGATTTTTATAATCAGCATAGCCGGTAATATCAAGTGCTGTCGAGATGCTGCTTTCTCCTCCTCTGACCCAGTTGCTGAGAGATGCCTGATTGAGAACTAATGAGGATTCAGTGCGATATTTCCATTTTTTTGGAATAAATGCTACATTTTTAAGAATAAGTAATTTTGAATTGTCAAGTGCCTTAACGTTTACTTTTGCGTTAGAATAGTTTGTTTGCTTAATTGGTCTCCTGAAGCTCACCCCCTGTTCAAGATAAAGACCTATAGTGTTCCTTGATGGATTCCCTATCCAGATTGTTACCGAATCTGAAAATTCGTTTTTCAGCCAGTAACGCATCACCTTACCCGTCCTGGAATTCATCCATACCGGGATAACATCCTTTCCGATTCCGGAAAAACTGATAACTGTCGAATCACGCTCGTCGAGATAATTAAGTAAAGATCTGACTGCAGCCTGGATTGAATCGCTCTGAAAAGGATGATCAGAATATTTGAATGGAAATTGTGGATAAGATGAAGTCACTTCATTCAGGGTATCAATTATTACCATAATAGTTGTGTCCTTTAATGCCATTACTCCTGACTCCCCCGTTGCATTAAATTCAGGTACAGAAATAACAGGGATCTTAAGTCTGAGAGGTTCCCATATATAAAATTTATCCCATGGAATACTTAGCGAATCGTAGGGATATTTCTGAAGAAAATACTTTGATGAATCAAATATCGGATGCGCTGCCTGATATATCAGCCGGGCCAATGCCATCCTTAAAGGATCGCGGGGATCGTTCCATAAATTCGGATGAGTCTTCTCCTGAAGAAACTTAAGCGCCTGGTTGGTTGAAAGTGCGATCTCAGGCTTCTTTTGATTATTGTTGAAAATTACACCGCTGTTTTTTAAAGAGTCGATTATAGTGACAGTCGTAACTGATTTTATGGTGGTTTCCTGAGAAAAGGCTGTTAAACAGCTACTTAAACTAATTATAATAAAACAAATCTTGTAATCAATATTCTCATATTTTAATATTTTCGCGATCAGGTATCATGGTTGAATATATCATAAAATACCTTAATTTTGCAATGTCAATTTTTCAAAATTGAGGTCCTGTATTATTATAACGGAGAATAGGATGGTTGAGATATACAAGAATATCAAAAACAGGGATTTCTTTTCTGTAAAGAGGTAGTACCTGCCATTATTAAACTCGTTTTTTTTCCAAAAATTTTACTCACAACTCCCCTCAGGGGATTATCTGTTTACTAAACTATTTAATTATGAAATTACCATTCACAGAACCATTTAAAATTAAAATGGTTGAAAACATATACGATAGTACAAAAGAAAAGAGGGAAACCTGGATCAGAGATGCTTCATACAATCTTTTCAACCTGAAATCTGAACAGGTCTTTATTGATCTTCTGACAGATTCCGGTACAGGTGCTATGAGCGACAAACAGTGGTCAGCAATGATGCTGGGTGATGAAAGCTATGCAGGAGCATCTTCATACTATAAACTGAAAGATGCAATAAAAGATCTTACCGGATTCAACTATTTTCTTCCTACTCATCAGGGAAGAGCAGCAGAAAATGTACTCTTTTCAGTTCTTGTAAAAGAAGGTGATCTTGTTCCTGGCAACTCACATTTTGATACAACAAAAGGTCATATCGAATTCCGGAAGGCAACAGCTGTTGATTGTACAATTGATGCTGCCGCAGACACAAAAATCTGGCATCCTTTCAAAGGAAATGTTGATATTGAAAAACTTGAGAATGTTCTTAAAACTCATCCGGCTGAAAAGATTTCCTGTATAATCATAACCATAACAAACAATACTGCAGGAGGACAACCGGTCAGTATGGCCAACCTGAGAGAAGTAGGAAGGCTATCGCATAAATACGGAGTAAAGTTCATCATTGACGCTGCCCGCTTTGCCGAGAATGCTTATTTTATAAAGATGAGAGAAGACGGTTATGCAGATAAAGATATAAGGGATATAGCAAGGGAGATGTTCTCATATGCTGACGGTATGACAATGAGTTCAAAAAAAGATGCGATCGTAAACATGGGAGGCTTTATCGGATTCAGAGATGAGGAACTCTTCCGCCAGGCTTCAACATTTAATATTATATATGAGGGTTTTATAACATATGGAGGCATGTCAGGAAGGGATATGAATGCTCTGGCCCAGGGACTTTATGAAGGTACCGAGTTCTCTTATCTTGAATCGCGTATAAACCAGGTTGCCTATCTGGGAACAAAGATGAAGGAGTATGGTATTCCGGTTCTTGAGCCCTTCGGCGGACATGCGATATTCATTGATGCAAAAAAATTCCTTCCTTTGATTCCAAAAGAAGAATTCCCGGCACAGACGCTTGCTCTGGAACTATATACCGAAGGCGGAGTGAGAGGAGTCGAGATAGGCGCTTTGATGGCTGACAGAGATCCCAAAACCCGGCTGAACCGGTATCCCGATCTTGAGACAGTAAGACTTGCACTTCCTCGCAGAGTCTACACTAATAATCATATGGATTATGTTGCTGCAGTAGTCAGAAATGTATTTGAAAGAAAAGATCAGATAAAGAGAGGAGTCAAAATTAATTGGGAAGCACCTATTATGAGGCACTTTACTGTCAGATTGGAACGGCTTTGATATTACGCTTTTATTATTTGATAATTGATTCCTTTGAAGAGCCGTTATTAGTTATTTTGCAGGGAAATACGTAAATTTGTACACGCTTCACTTCTTCATTTATAAAACTCGGGAAATGATCAAATCCATGACAGGCTACGGAAAAGCCATTGCTGAGACTCCGCAGAAAAAAATAACTATTGAAATAAAATCTCTCAATTCCAAACAACTTGATTTAAATACCAAGCTTCCCTGGTTATATAAAGAAAAGGAGCCTGAAATCAGAAATCTGATCAGTCAGAAACTCGACAGGGGGAAAATCGATTTTTCAATCTTCTGCGATATGCTTGATGATGAAGTTGTTACTGTTATTAACAAATCAGCTGTCAGAAATTACTATCTGCAATTTAAAGATATTGCTGCCGAACTTAAAATAAACCTTGATGATCAGATCTTTACGGCTATTATGAAACTCCCTGACACGCTTAAAACAGAAAAACCTGAAATATCAGAAGCTGAATGGGAAGTTGTCAGGAATCAGATCATTATGTCGATCACAATGCTTGACCAGTACAGGATTGAGGAGGGCAACTCAATTATGACAGATCTGAATAAATGCATCGGAAAAATTTTATCACTCCTTGAGACAGTCAAGACATTTGAAGCCGGAAGGATAACGAAAATACGCGAAAAGCTAATGTCACTTCTGGAAGAGAACCTGGGGTCTGAAAAACTCGATAAGAACAGGTTTGAACAGGAAATCATTTTTTATCTCGAAAAATATGATATTAACGAAGAAAAAGTGAGGCTGAAAACTCATTGTGACTATTTCATGGAAACTGTAAATACTCCTTCACCGAACGGGAAAATATTAAATTTTATCGCTCAGGAAATTGGACGTGAGATCAATACTATCGGTTCAAAAGCAAATGACGCTTCTATCCAGAAACTAGTGGTAATGATGAAAGACGAACTCGAGAAAATCAAAGAACAAACTTTAAATGTATTATAATCAAGGCACAACGGCACAACGGCGCAACGGCGCAACGGCACAACGGGAAAAAGATCAAATGAATTTTATATATTTTTCTTGCCTTTGAGCCCTTGTGCCGTTAGGCCGTTAAGCCATTTATAAAAAAGAAATGAGCGGAAAACTAGTAATAATATCAGCTCCTTCAGGTGCAGGTAAAACGACAATTGTAAAACATCTGCTCGACAATGGATTGAATCTTGCTTTCTCCGTTTCTGCAACAACCAGGCCAATAAGAGGAGATGAAACTGACGGAGAAGACTATTTTTTTCTTACCGTTCCTGAGTTTAAAAAAAAGATTGAGAACAATGAATTCGTAGAATGGGAAGAGGTCTATAAAGATCTCTTCTATGGCACTCTTAAAAGTGAAATAGAGAGAATATGGGCAAACGGGAATCATGTATTATTTGATGTTGATGTCAAAGGAGGAATTAATCTGAAAAATAAATATGGTACCAGCGCGATCGCAATCTTCATTATGCCTCCGTCAGTGACTGAACTTGAAAACCGCCTTGTAAAAAGAGGAACTGATACTCCTGAAAAAATCAAAATCAGGATCGAAAAAGCAAATGATGAGCTAAAACTTTCCAATCAGTTCGATCTGATCATTGTAAATCACCAGCTCGATAAGGCTAAAGAAGAGGCATTCAAAATAGTTTCATCGTTTCTTGGAAGATAATTCTCGACATACAAATGGCAAAAATCGGTTTATATTTCGGTTCATTTAATCCGATTCACATTGGTCATATGGCTATTGCGGGATATATGACCGAATTTGCAGGGCTCGATCAGGTGTGGTTTGTTGTAAGTCCCCATAATCCTTTGAAAAAGAAAGAAACTCTTCTCACTGATCATCATCGTATTTATATGGTCCAACTGGCTATAGGAGATAACGACAGACTGAAAGCTTCCGATATTGAATTCAAACTGCCTGTTCCTTCATACACAATTGATACCCTTACATATCTGAAAGAGAAACACTCAAAAAATGAATTCTGTCTTGTGATGGGAGAAGATAACCTGTATACTCTTCATAAGTGGAAAAATGCAGAAGAACTTGTAGGCAGATATCCGATTTATGTATATCCGCGTCCGGATTCAGAAAAACCATCATCTCCCCTCCTCGATCAGCTTCTTGCAAAAGCTGATGTTCACCGGGTAAATGCTCCACTGATGGATATTTCAGGCACCTTTATCCGCAGCGGCATTAAAAATAAAAAAGATATGTCGTATTTTCTTTCAGCAGCAGTATGGAAATATATCAGGGAGATGCATTTTTATGAGAAGTAAGCAATAGGTTAAGGTTAAGGTTAAGGTTAAGGTTAAGGTTAAGGTTAAGGTTAAGGCACAGGACACCAGCCTCCACTAAAATTTCGGCTGGCAAAGCAGGGCACACTGCGTCCTTCGAAGCTTTAGCGAAGGAGGAGGGTGACAGGGGAAGAAAACGAAACGTACCCCCCTTTAGGGGGGAAGGGGGGCAAACACAAAGGGAGGCAAGTACCTTGGGGGGAGGGGTTAAGGTTAAGGCACAGCGTGGCCTAAATCCCTATCCTGCTTTTTGGACTTCAAATATTATCTCTTCACCCCTTTTCAGAGCTTTCTCATTCATTGGAATAAGGTTATGATATCTTTCCGGCAAAGATTTTTTCAAACCCTTAATAACATTCTCAAGCTTAATTATAGGTTTCACTTTAAGGAAACCACCGAGAACAATCGTATTAAATGTTTTCGGGCTGTTCATCCTTGAAGCCTCCTCTGCTGCATCAACACGGTAGATATTGATATCCTTTCTTTCAGGGTGCCTTGTGATCCCGTTACCATCGTAGATCAGAACACCATGAGGTTTAATTGAGTCCTCAAATTTATCAAGCGATTGCTGGTTCAGGATTATTGCAGTGTCGAACCGTTTTATTATCGGGGAACTGATCCTTTCGTTGCTGATTATTACAATGACATTTGCTGTTCCACCACGCATTTCAGGTCCGTATGACGGCATCCAGCTTACTTCCATGTCCTGTATCACCCCGGAATATGCCATTATTTTACCCATTGAAAGGACTCCTTGTCCACCAAATCCGGCTATTAATATTTCCTCAGTCATTTTCTTAAGAATTTCTTTATTTATGGGAATTGACTATACCTCAGGAGTTTTCAGATCTCCCAGAGGATAATACGGCAACATATTTTCTTCCATCCATTTATTTGCCTGTACAGGTGTCATCTTCCAACCTGATGGACAGTTAGAGACTATTTCAACAAGACATGTACCCTTATTAAGTTTCTGGTATTGAACGGCTTTTCTTATTGCTTTCTTTGTCTTTTTAACATTTGCTGCAGTATGAACACTCTGCCGGGTAACATAGTAAGAACCGGGAAGAGTTGCGACAATATCAGTTATTTTAAGTGGATAACCCATCGTTCTGACATCTCTGCCATACGGCGATGTGGATGATTTCATTCCCGGTAATGTGGTCGGCGCCATCTGTCCGCCTGTCATTCCGTAGATTCCATTGTTAATAAATATTATCAGAATATTTTCTCCCCTGTTACATGCATGAATTGTTTCGGCAGTTCCGATCGCAGCAAGATCGCCGTCTCCCTGATAAGTAAATACAAATCTATCAGGTAAAAGCCGTTTGATAGCTGTTGCAACTGCCGGAGCACGTCCGTGTGCAGCTTCCTGCCAGTCGATATCGAGATAATTATACATGAAGACAGAACATCCCACCGGGGATACGCCTATCGCTTCTGACTGAAGACCTTCTTCATCAATTATTTCGGCAAGGATCCGGTGAGCAGTGCCATGCCCGCATCCCGGACAATATGACAGAATGTTATCTGTCATCAGACTTGTTTTCTTATAAACCAGGTTTTCCGGTTTTATGATCTCCTTAATTCCTGAAAATTCAACCATTGATTAACCTCCTATGAATTTTGATTTCAGACTTTCAACAACCTCTTCCGGTGTTGTGACAATACCTCCCATTCTGCCAAAATGATATACAGGAACCTTGCCATTAACTGACAGAAGCACATCCTCTATCATTTGTCCGGCGCTCATCTCAACCGATAACATTCCTTTTACCCTATTGGCGAGTTCATTAATTCTTTTCGTTGGAAATGGAAATAATGTAATTGGTCTCAACAAACCTGCTTTTATTCCCTGTTCCCTTGCCAGCTGGACCGACTTCTGGCATACCCGGGCACTTGTACCGTATGCAACCAGAAGATATTCAGCATCTTCACACTGAAACTCCTCGTACCGCACCTCTTTCTCCCTGATTTCGTCATATTTAGCCATGAGTTTCCTGTTGAATAATTCCTGCCGGTTCGGATCAAGATCAAGAGATGTAATAATATTTCTTTCTCTGGTTGGGGGTTTTCCCGTAGTAGCCCATTCAGGAACAGTTTTGGATCTTTCCTTCTGCGGGCCAAGATAAACTTTTTCCATCATCTGCCCGATGGCGCCATCAGAGAGCATCATTACCGGATTCCTGTACTTAAAAGCCAATTCGAAGCTGAGACCGACAAAATCAGCCATCTCCTGTACTGATGCCGGAGCAAGAACAATGAGGTGATAATCACCATGTCCTCCTCCTTTTGTTGCCTGGAAATAATCTGACTGAGCAGGCTGGATTGTGCCGAGACCCGGTCCTCCCCTGACAACATTGACAATAAGGCATGGAAGTTCGGCACCGGCAATATAAGTAATACCCTCCTGTTTTAGACTTATTCCGGGTGATGAAGAAGATGTCATAACCTTTTTCCCGCATGCTGCACCCCCGTAAACCATATTAATTGCAGCAACTTCACTTTCAGCCTGGAGGACCACCATTCCTGTTGTCTCAAAAGGATTTGCTTCCATCAGATATTCAATGATTTCAGTCTGGGGTGTTATGGGATACCCGAAGTATCCGTCCACTCCGGCACGGATTGCAGCTTCGGCCACTGCTTCATTTCCCTTCATTAATCTTAATTCCTTTTCCATTACATGCTTATATTTTTGTTTTATAAACTGTTATTACTCCATCAGGACAAACCATCGCGCAATTGGCGCAGCCAATACACATCTCAGGATTAGCAGGAAATGCATAATTATAACCCTTCCCGTTTACCTCTTTTGCCATTGCGATGGTACCTGTAGGACAAGTAACCATACATACTTCGCATCCTTTGCATTTTTCAACATTTACTACAATACTACCCCTTATCTTTGCCATATTCTCATTTATTTATTCTTATTTATAGGATGATCTTTTTTGAATCTTTTTAGTCGAATCTCCAAATCACCAAATTGTTCCCGGCGAATCTTTGAAACACAAGCTCTCAAACCATCAGGTCTTTCGCTTCCGGTGGTAATCAGTGAAATAGCGCTTATGCCGTAGCATAGAAGTTCTTCAATCAGCTTATCACCGGTCATACCAGGATAAGAGATAGTAAAATAGAAGCCATCGGCAAGAGGTTCATCAATGTCCATGTCATAGACTATTTGAAAATCATTTGAAATAAACAATTTTTTCATCTCATGTGCCTTCTTACCATATTCCAGGATATCATCGCGATATTTGTAAACACCATCATTAACAGCCTTAAGGAGAGCAGCTAAGCCATACTGAACAGAATGAGTAACGCCTGCTGACAAACCATATAAAGCACCAAAGATAGCTGAATGTCCAAACTTATCCGTTGAATAATATCTTAAAAGGTCAGGATAAGATCTGTCAAAAAGCTTATCCGAAATAGCCATCATGCCTATTCTCTGACCGGCATAGCTGAAATATTTTGGAACTGGAAATAAGCATAATATATTCATCAGTGTACTTAGCAACTGTTGGCTGATAGGGTGGTTTGCCCGGGATTGAATAATCTTTACGGAAATCCATTCCGAAGTAAGCCAGATCTTCAATGACAATAACATCATATTTCATCGAAAGTTCGCCTATTATAGAGAGTTCCTCCTCAGTAAGGCAGAGCCACGAGGGATTATTCGGGTTAGAAAAAAGTAACGATGATATCTTTCCCGGTTTCAGAAATGATTCAAGTTTTTCTTTAAGTTTCTTTCCTCTGTGTTTGTAAATGTCAAAAGAGCCATAATCATGTCCAAGCATCTTGACTTGCTGTTTTTGAATGGGAAAACCCGGATCGAGAAAAAGGGTTCCCTCTTTGGTCCTGTCATTTCTGTTGGCGACAAGGAAACTGACCATGGCTCCCATCATAGAGCCAACTGTGGGGATACATCCCTGAGGATCAATATCAACATCAAGAAATAGCTTGATAAACCTTGAAGTCTCCTTTTTTAAGGGCCTGATACCGGTAATATCAGGGTAGCTGGATGCAACCCCATTTTTAAGGGCTGCAATTTCTGCTTCTATTCCTATATCCGATGCTGAAATACCCGGAACACCCATTTCCATCCTTATAAAATTAATACCGGTAGTCTCTTCAATTTTATTTACAAGATGAACAATTTCACGAATGGAAGAAGCTCCAAGAGATGGAATGCCGACCGTTTTGGCCAGGGTCTTTATTATTTCAGGAGATATTGGAATATCAGTCATGTTGTTACAGAAGAATTAAAATATCCGTTTATCAATTACACGTTTAGCTTTACCTTCACTTCTTTCAATGATTTTCGGCTCTACGAGAGTCACCTTTATTCCCAGACCAAGTGAATTCTCAAGATTATTCTGAAGCTTCTGACGAAGTGATTCCAGCTGACTGATCTTATCCTGAAAGAATGCTTCATCAACTTCTACCTTTAACTCCAGGGTATCCAGGTTATTAACCCGATCGACAATTAAAAGGTAATGAGGCTTAATTTCACTCATTTCAAGAAGGACGCTCTCCACTTGTGAAGGGAAGAGATTAACTCCCCGGATAATCAGCATATCGTCGCTGCGTCCCAGACATTTTTCCATTCTTACCATCGTCCTGCCACATTTGCATTTATCATAGGAAAGCCTTGTCAGATCCCGTGTCCTGTATCGTATAAGGGGCAGGCCTTCTTTGGTAAGTGTAGTGAAAACCAATTCCCCGCTGCTTCCTGCAGGCAAGACCTCAAGTGTATCCGGATCAATAATTTCAGGGTAAAAATGATCTTCATTGATGTGCAATCCCTCCTGAACCAGGCATTCACTTGCCACACCCGGGCCAATTACTTCACTCAGGCCATAAATATCAATAGCTTTGATCCTTAATTTATCTTCAATCTCTCTTCGCATGTTTTCAGTCCATGGTTCAGCTCCGAAAACACCGACTCGTAACTTTAAATCATCACGATTAATTTTGCTCTCCTGTATCGCTTCAGCCAGAAATAACGCATAGGATGGTGTGCAGGCGAGCACGGTGCTTCCAAAATCGTGCATAAGCTGGATCTGCCTTATCGTATTACCGCCTGAGATCGGTATTACAGAGGCTCCGATTTTTTCCCCTCCGTAATGAAGTCCCAGACCGCCTGTGAAAAGTCCGTAACCATATGCAACCTGGATGAAATCATTTCTGGTGGCACCTGCGCTGGTCAGAGTACGGGCCATTACCTCCGACCATGTTGAGATATCATTGCGCGTATAGCCGACTACTGTGGGCTTTCCTGTAGTGCCCGATGAGGCGTGTACACGCACAATCTCGCTCATAGGAATAGCAAATAACCCAAATGGATAATTTTCTCTGAGGTCCTGTTTGGTAGTAAATGGCAATTTGGCCAGATCATCAATTGTCCGGATACTTTCAGGTCCTATGCCGGCTTCCTGCATCCTGTTCCTGTAATAAGGCACATTGAAATATATTCTTTCAACTGTTTCTCTTAATCTTTCACTCTGAACATGTCTGTATCCCGTTTCGATCCATGCACTCGAAATGGCGGTTCCAAATTTCCATATAATAATATTTAATCCAATGAGTTGCTCAATTTTACTGAGGCTATTATAAATAAAACTCAATTTATCTTAATTTTTCCCTTAATGTTACTTTGTGTTTTCCTTTGTGTTCTTTGTGGTTAAAAGAAATAAAAATTCTACCACTAAGGTACTCAAAGGTTAACACGAAGGTTCACAAAGGACTTTACTCCGGAGGTTATACTGGTTATTCAAATTTTATATAAATCACTGGCCTTCAACAATTCCAGCTCATGGCTTTTAAGAGCCTTTATCGCATCCTCAGTATTGCTGCAACGGAGAATAATGATCGATTTATCACCTACAGAAAATGCGTACGTATATTCAACACTTATTCCCAGATCAGATAAAATCTTTAAAATCTTTGCATAGTGTTTTGCTTCGTTCGGGGCCATTACAGAAATTACATCTGTAAGATTCACGGTGAAATTATGTTTTTTTAAAAGCTCTCTGGCCTTCTCAGGCTCAGAAACGATAAGACGTAAAATTCCGAATTCTGTAGTATCAGCAACGCTTAAGGCAGTTATTCTGATATTCTCCTCTCCAAGAACTTCAAGCACTTCTGTAAGACGTCCGGACTTATTTTCAAGAAAAATTGATAACTGATGAATAATCATGTATTTAAATATTTTGTAATTAAAAAGAATTTTCGAATATAACCATAAAATTTATCAGGTTGAAAAAACAATGTGAAGATCATTTCCCGATTCTAATCCTCGCATCAACAACTGTTATTCCATCGGGGCTTCCGATCAGTGGGTTCAGATCCATCTCTTTTATTTCAGTTGCATATCGAAGCAAGCTCGACAGCCTGACGATGATCTCCGCAAATTTTGATTCATTTATTCCGGGCTTTCCTCTTGTCCCCCTGATGATCCTATAGCTCTTCAGACTCCTGATCATCGATTCCGCTTCATTAAAGGTAAGAGGTGCAAGTCCTGAAGATACATCACCCAGAACCTCCACAAAGATCCCTCCCAACCCGCACAGAATAATATGTCCGAAACGTGATTCATATTTTGCACCGATAAAAAGTTCTGTGCCTGAAAGCATCTGTTGTATGAGCACAGCCTTTACCCCTTTAATCTGCATCATTCTCTTAAACTCAGCTTCAAGATGTTTTAAAGACTTAATATTAAGCGTAACACCGCCCACATCTGATTTATGAACCGGGCCAACGACCTTCAAAGCCAGAGGGTAACCGGTTTTATTTGCCACCGACAGCAAATCCTTTTTCGAATTCACGACAGTTTCTTTTACAACCGGTATATGCACTGCATTAAGAAGCCGCTGTATGACTGCCGGTTCCAGATAACCATCAGGGGATGAATCTATTATCTGCCTGACAAGCGGTACATCGATATTCTCAAGAAAGATCTTTTCTTCAGCCGGTGAAGGTGTATTGAATATCTTTGTTAATGCACGTCCAAGTACAACTTCATCAGGAAAATTGACATGTCCTTTGCTTAAAAAATATTCCAGTTCCATGGAAGAACTTGTCACTGAGGGTAATATCGGATAAAGTGGTTTGTTACAGTCGCGGATTTTCCTATGTAACAGATCATAGATCTCCGTCATATCATTCAAACCATTGCTTCCGAAAATCACACTCATACCATCTATCAGAGGAAGTTTCTTATCGACATATTCAATTACCTTATCGAGCTGATCATTGGTAGCTGTGGCAATCATATCTATTGGATTAACCGCTGATGCCCCGGGATTCATCATTGCAAGCAAATTATCCTGATGTATGCCTGTTATTTTTGGAATATTCATACCCCCTGCTGATAACGCGTCGGTAAGCATAACAGCAGGCCCGCCGGCATGAGTGATGATAGCTATATTTTTGCCTTGTAAATTTTTGTGAAAAAAAACAGATGCTACCGTTGTCAGCTCTTCGCGACCCGAACATCTGACTATTCCGGCCTTCCGGAATAATGCTTCTACTGCTGAATCGGATGAAGCCATTGCACCTGTATGAGAAGAAGCTGCTCTGCTTCCTGCTTCCGTTGTTCCTGCTTTTATTGCTGCAATCCTGCATCCTTTGCGAATAAGAGATGAAGCATGGTGCAGCAGTTTATCAGGATTCTGAATGCTTTCAACATAGATAAGCTTAATAGGAGAACTGATCTCAGGATCATAATTAATATCCCAGTATTCAAGGACATCTTCTACACCTGTTTGCACGCTGTTTCCAACAGAGTAGACACTGGCAAAGTTCAGTCCTTTCGCCATGGCCGATTCAAAAATAAAAACTGCTGTTGCCCCTGAACCTGAAACAAAATCACAGCCCCTTTCATTGAGTTTTGGGACCGGTGTTGTAAAAACACCGCAATAGTACCGCGTAATAACTCCAATACAATTAGGACCAATCAGGCATCCGCCTGCGCTACCTATGAGATCACCAATTTTCTTTTCAAGCTTTCTTCCTTCCTCACCGGCTTCGCTGAATCCTGCAGAAATAATGATGAATGCCCTGGTATGCTTATCTCTGACCAGTATCTCCACCGCATTTAAACATGAACCGGCAGAAATAGCAAGAATAGCCAGATCAGTTGCAGGTAAATCATTTATATCTCTGCAGGAATTAATTCCCTGAACTTTATCCTGCTTAGGATTAACCACATAAAGTTTTCCGTTGTATTTTCCGTCGATAATATTTTTAAGGACCTTCCCCCCCGGTTTGAAAAGATCATCTGATCCTCCTATAACAACAATGCTGTCAGGATTTATAAGTTTTTCATTTATCATAGATTACAATAATGGTGAAGGATGAATTACGAAATTCAATAATTCAGTCGGAAATAAAACTAAAGACCGGCAAACCTTTTTAGGAAGCCGACATTATGTGCAACGACAAATAAATACTTTTCTGATATATAACGACTTACAATCAATATCTTATCTTAAATTTGAGGGGCAAGTTAATAAAAATAAATATTATAAAAACAAGATAATTGTCATAGAAAGCAGTCTGGTTCTTTAAGTATCTCAGGATGGGATTTTAAGATTGCCGCTCCCGCTTCGCGGGATCGCAATGACAAACACATGATTTAGTCAGAGGTCATTGCGAGGATCCATTTGGCGAATTAGCCCCCCTTTAGGGGGATTGGGGGCAAAAATAGGGAGAAGGGCAGGGAATTAAATTGATGTAGATTTTAGTACCTTTGCAAACTGAAAATTAGGGTAATGGGATTGACAGTTAAAGAGATACTGAAAAAAGAGCCTTTATCAAGGGAAAATATCATATCTCTTCTCGAATCCGAGGGAGAAGACAGAACCTTGCTCTTCAGAAAATCTGCTGAAGTCAAAGAGAAATACATTGGTAACAAGGTATGGTTCAGGGGATTGATTGAGTTTTCCAATATCTGCGGAAAAGATTGCCTCTATTGCGGTATAAGAAAAGGAAACAAAAATCTCACAAGATATAATCTCTCTGATGAAGAAATACTGGCTGCTGCTAAGTTTGCATATGATAATCGTTATGGATCAATAGCTCTTCAATCGGGAGAGCTTGAAAGCCGGTTTGTAACTGACAGGATTGAACACCTCCTGCACAGAATTAAAGAATTATCAAATGGAGAGCTGGGTGTGACATTGTCAGTAGGTGAACAGGAAGCTGAAGTTTATAAAAAATGGTATGACGCTGGGGCCCATCGTTATTTACTTCGGGTCGAATCTACTAACCGTTCTCTCTATAACAAGATCCATCCTGATGATTCAAAACATGATTTCAACAAGAGGCTTGACTGCCTCAAAAGCCTTCAGGATATTGGTTATCAGACCGGTACCGGCGTTATGATCGGTTTGCCATTTCAGACCATGGACGATCTTGCCGGGGACCTGCTGTTTATGCAGAATTTTAATATCGATATGTGTGGCATGGGCCCGTATATCGAACATGCCGATACCCCACTTATTAAACATTCAACAGACCTGATGTCACTGGAGGATAGATTCGATTTGACTCTTAAGATGATTGCCGTAATCAGGATCATGATGAAAGATATTAATATTGTTGCAGCTACTGCACTTCAGGCAATTGATCCCATCGGAAGGGAGAAAGCCGTCAGGATTGGTGCAAATATCCTTATGCCAAATATTACTCCCGGTAAATATCGCGACAGCTACAAGCTTTATGATAATAAACCTTGTACTGACGATTCAGCTGAAGATTGCCAGAGTTGTCTTGAAGCACGTGTCAGTCTTGCTGATGCTGAAGTGATATATGGTGAATGGGGCGATTCAAAGCATTATTCAGAAAGAAGAAGCAAATAGGCTATTCAGTATAAAGAGTCATTTATATTTTTTTAACCTCCAATTTTTTGATTTTGAACAAAATTAATCTAGGTTTGACGCACTACATTCAATATTCAAATAATAAAAATGGCGACAAAACTTTTCCTTGGATTAATACTCTTCATTTCGAGTACATTACTTTCCATATCCCAGACTTTACCATCACCAAAACAACATTTTGGATTCTCAATAGGCGATAATTACAAGCTGGCTAATTATACACAAACAGAAGCCTATTTTAAGAAGATTGCATCTGCATCGAACAGGGTAAATCTTGTTAATATGGGACTAACGGAAGAAGGCCGTACCCAGTATATGATGATAATTTCTTCGCCGGAAAACATTAAAAATTTAACCCATTACAAGGAAATATCACAGAAACTTGCACGTGCTGAGAATATTTCAGATGAGCAAGCCAGGGAATTGTCCATTGAAGGGAAAGCGGTGGTGTGGATTGATGGCGGGCTTCACGCAACAGAAACAGTGGGAACGCATCAGCTGATTGAAACGATCTGGCAGCTTGTAAGCAGAAATGATCCGGAAACATTAAGAATCCTTGACGAGGTAATCATTCTTATGGTTCATGCGAATCCTGATGGTCAGGAGCTGGTATCAGACTGGTATATGAGCAATCCTGATACATTAAAAAGATCCTATTCACAACTCCCCAGGCTGTATCAGAAATATGTTGGTCACGATAATAACCGGGATTTCTATATGATGAATATGAAGGAAACCCGGAATATCAGCAAACAACTATATATTGAATGGATGCCCCAGATTATTTACAATCATCACCAGTCAGGCCCTGCAGGTTCAGTTGTAGCAGCTCTTCTTATGAACATTTAATCCAATAAAAAGCTGTTTACCAGTGAAATCAATTTTTTTCGTAACTTGTGTTGGCATAGTCTCTAATTTTAAGTCATTTACTAACTTTAATTTATGAAATTATTGTATCGTACCAGAGACTATGCTTTTATCATAAGTGCTATAGGTAATTGCCTTCCGCAGCCCGGACAACTCCGTAATCATCCCCCAAAGTCTATGAAAGTAAAATCATCTCAACTTATAAAATTCTGTGGCACCTTGACTGTTTCGTTTCCCGGACCAAAGTCAATAGGGCTACCGGCCGACGCGCTGGTGCCTTGTTTTTTGCTCACCATCTGGACTATTTCATCATGACCCAAAACTCACATCCGTCACCCGGACTTGATATCGTCAAGACAGTTTCATCGTGACCCAAAACTTATCGTCCACCTACCAGGACTGGCAAAAAACGTGGCATTGCGACACAGACGGCACCTCATATCTTTGTTTTCATTAACAAATGACATAAATCTGGAGACATAGAGGAAAACTTGGTCGGCACAAAGGCACGAAGTTCGATGCTGTTAATTAGGCTAATACCTCTATGTCTTATTTTCTTAAGTTTGAACAGTACTTAATGATATGGCCAAAGAGCTATAATCAAGAATAAAAATGAGAATGAGCTAAGGAAAATGTCCAGGTTGTTGTCACTTAAAATTGGAGATATATGGTAGAACAGATCTTTAAGTATTCAGTAGGATGTGACATTTCGATGGACACGTTTAATGTTTGTATTCTGGAAGTAAGCCAGGATCGAAGCAAAGTAAAGTCTTCTCATAAATTTAAGAATGAGACAAAAGGGTTTAAGGAATTTGATGCATGGGTAAAAAAGCACAAAAAACATGAAGTTCCAACCGGCTTTTACATGGAAGCAACAGGAGTGTATTATGAGAACCTGGCCTGGTATTTATTTGAACAGGAATACAGCGTCTACGTTTTATTACCTTATAAAACCAAACACTATTTAAAGAGCATAGGGATTAAAAGCAAGAATGATAAGATCGACGCTCATGGATTAGCTCAAATGGGAGCAGAACAGAAGCACAACCCATGGAGACCTCATTCAAAATCGATCTATATCTTGCGTGCATTGACCCGTCAGCATGAGAGTGTGACCAAACTTAAAACAAGTCTGCAGAACCAGCTGCATTCAAATGAACACTCAGCTATGAGAAATGCAACCGTGAAGAAACAACTTAATGCAACGCTCAGATTATTGGAGAAGCAACTTACGGAGCTGTCTGGTGAGATATCTAACCTCATAGATTCTGATGAAAAGATAAATGAGAAATACGGCCATATAGATCAGCTAAGAGGTATTTCAAAACTGAGTTGGGCAACAATAATTGCTGAAACCAGCGGATTTGAGACATTCGAAAATCAGCGGCAATTAGTAAGCTACGCAGGTTATGATGTAGTGGAAAATCAGTCGGGTAACCATGTGGGAAAAACCAGAATCTCAAAGAAAGGTAATAGCCGGATCCGGCGGATTCTATATATGCCTTCACTTGTCTCGGTGAGAATTAAAGAACCAGTGTTATATAATCTTTATCAAAGGGTAACCGAGCGTACAGGAATAAAAATGAAAGGGTATGTAGCAGTCCAAAAGAAGCTCCTGGTACTTATTTATCACATCTGGAAAAACGACAAAGCTTTTCGAAGTGACTATTCAAAAATATTCGGAGAGGAAGAGTCAAAGGAGCTCTTTCCGTTTGGTTTCGGAGAAACCATAAAAGAGAGTAGCCCTGATAAGAGGGCTACACAAGATGAACATTCGTACGAGTTATCGTCCAAAGTTCTCTTTCCGTTAGCACAAATTTAATTAAAAATAACATATATTAAATTTGGTTTTTAATACAGTACCTAATTAAACCGCTGGGCCGTTATGTTTAAGCGGGCTTCGTGCATCTGGACAGATTCGTCTTAATATCAAGCTATTATCCATATAGACAGAATCCGCCTAAACATAACCGGACAAGTCGAATTTTATATAAATCGTGACAAATCCTTCCCGCATATCGAGACTCAATTATCTGGACAACTTTATCATGACACTGAAATCCTGCCCACCTATCGGGACTATTTTACCGGACAAATTTTCCTGGACAATCTAACAAAAGTTAATGACCATAATTAATATTATGAAATATTACTAAAAATTTATATTGATCTACTTATCTGAAATAGATGATTTTAGCATGTCATGTTCATAATAATATTAATAAATAACGTATTTATCCGTTATTTATATGCAAATATAGTTGCATTACTGATATATCCGTTATATCTTTGCAAAAACAATTACTACAATGAATAAACTTACCACAAAAGAAGAAGAGGCTATGAAGATCCTTTGGAAAGCTAAAAAAGGATTCATTAAAGATCTGATTGACATTTGTCCGGAACCGAAACCATTATATACAACCTTTTCGTCAGTTATCCGAATACTTGAGGAGAAAGGCTACATAGGTCATAAAGCTTATGGTAAAAATCATGAGTACTTCCCACTAGTTAAGAAGGAAGAGTATAGGAAAATATATATGAAAGAGGTCGTAAGCGATTACTTTGGATCATCTTATAAAAATGTTGTTTCATTTTTTGTGGATGAAAAAAAATTAAGTACAGATGACTTAAAAAAATTAATAGAGATTATTGAGAAAGGGAAGAAAAATGGATAATTTACTCTTATACCTGATTAAGGTATCAGTTGTAACTATGTTGTTATAGCTATGTTATATACTTTTTTTCAGTAAGGATACAATTTATCTTCGTAACAGGATTTTCCTGATTGGACTTCTGCTGCTTTCCATAATTATACCCTTACTGAATGTTTTCAACATATTTGCCACGGAGTCTTCAATAGAAATACACAAACTCAATAAAAAGCATCATTTTATCAGGGACTAGTCTCGAAGCAACTGTTTCAGAAAAGATTACTTCATTCGATTTAAATAGTATATTGATTTGGATCAATTTTTTAGTTACAGGTCTTTTCTTATTACGAATATTATCCAGCGTTACACAAACATTTATGATAATTCAAAAGGGAACTATACAAAATACTAAGTTCCTTAATAACAAATAATAACCTTTTGATATATACATAAATATAAACGATTGATGACTATGGCTGCCTTCATGATAATAAATGCTAATATATTTATCAAAATATTACTAAAACAAACTCTGAAAAAGAAAGGGATACGTTATATGAGTTATACTGTTTAGCAGCATTTCTTGCTTTAAGTTATAAAATACATACTTTTTTGTAATTACTAATTGAAAATATTAATGCACATAAATATTCTAAATCAAAGAAGTGGACTCGATATTTCCAGATTTTACGATCCGGTCATTTTTTCTATAAATATACCAGTAAGCGAGTGGTATAAAGAACAGACTCACAACAGTCCCTAATGACATGCCGCCAATCAAAGCCAGCGCCATTGGCCGCTGAAGCTCCGATCCTATTCCTGAACTGAAAAGCATTGGAATAGTTGAAACAAGCGATGCCATTGCTACCATAAGTATGGGTTTTAACCGGCGCGATCCTGCTGTATAAATAGCTACCTTTAAAGCTACTCCTTCCCTGCGAAGGTTGTTTATTGTATCCACTTTAAGTATCGAGTCGTTGATTATCACACCTGACATAACGATCAATCCTATCATTGTCATGATGTTTATGGTTCCACCCCAGAGCTTTACCAGCAGTAACGCCCCTGCTATATCGATCGGGATCTCAAGAAGTACAATTATTGGCTGGGTAAGTGATTCAAACTGGGCTGCCAGAATGAAATATAAAAGAAGCAATGCAACTACCAGGACTACCGCCAGTTCCCTGAATAACTTTTGTCCGGTGATCAGCGATCCGCTGAATTTTACATCAATATTCTGATCAGAGGTAAGCAGATCCCTTATTCCGGCTGTAATAACAGCCGGTTTGTTAGACCTTACATTCATACTGACAGGTACGTACTCACTCAGCATTCCTCCTTTTATGGTTTTATAATCATGCACGCGCTGTACCTTAACGATCTCACTGAACGGTATTGATTGATTGGTTTTGTTTAAGACAAACCCTGAAGAAACGATATCACTTATCTGTTTTTCCTTATCCGAAAGTACAATAGGAAGCAGTTCATAAGATGCTCTCAGTTCGCCGATATTATTCTGGTTAAGCGATGTTTTCAGAGTATTGTAAACAGTCATTGGTTCAACATTATATAGAAGCATCCTGTCAGGATCAAGCCTGAGCAGTATCTTATCTTCGAGCGAAGGTTGTGATACTCCGGCATCGGGCCAGTTCTTCTGTAACTTACTGATTATATCCGCCATCTTATCAACAGGCGGCACCTCTTTCTCCTTCATCAGGCTGACTTCAACAATGAGTGGTGATTCTGCTGCAGAAAAAATCTTCTCGAAGATATTCTGCTGGGGTTTTATATCTATCAGAGCTGCCGGGTAGTTCTTCCTGATAAATTCATAGGAGTTTTTCTCTATTGCATCCTTAAGCTCATAGTCTTTTGCTTTTATGTAGATCCGCGCCTGAGTGTATGACTGATCATAGTCGCGGTTAAAAAGAAACTGCTGCTCGCCAATAAATGAATTTGTCTGTAAAGCAAGATTACCGCTGTAGTCAATGAGATCCTTTATCCTTTTCAGATTCTCATTTACATCTATGTTTTCATTCCAGTCGACGGAAACGACAAGCTCATCCTGCCGCACAGCAGGGAATTTTGCTTTTTCCATCGTAATAAAGAGCCATGCCATTATCAATATAATCCCAAGGAATGAAGCCATCACTGTTTTACGGTATCTGAAGAAGAAATCCATTCCTCCCTCATAGGTCTCCTCCAACCTTTTCAGACTGATTTTCTTTACAAATTTTGTTAATGCTCCTTCCCGCCCGTTTCTGTAAAGTAAGTAGTAGATAGTAGGCAGAAGTGTTATTCCGACCAGTAGAGAAACACCCTGACCGATAACAATCGCTATAGCCTGATCGTAGAAAAGCGCCCCTGAAATGCCACTCAGAAAGATAAGAGGAATAAAAACTGCACAGGTTGTCAGAACAGATGAGATCAGCGGGGTTATTATCTCATTGGTCCCTTTGATACAGGCATCAACCAGAGATAACCCTTTGTCGATCCACTGTGTTATATTTTCAATTACTACGATAGAGTTGTCAATCATCATTCCTATTCCCAGGATAAGTCCTGCAAGGGAGATAATATTGATTGACAATCCTACGATATAAAAGAATAAGAGACTGATAACCAGAGTTGCAGGGATGCTGAATCCGATTATAAAAGGCGATTTGGCATCGTTCAGAAAAAAGAACATCAGCAAGAAAGCCAGAATCCCTCCGGCAATAAGGTTTTGCTTAAGATTTGAGATTGAATAATCGAGCAGCCTGGTCTGATCCTGGGAAATCTCAAACTCCATCTGCGGGTAATCCTTCCTGAAAATATCAAGGATCTCCGTCATCTTTGCTTTGAGTGAAGCCATCCTGGCGGTCGACTCTTTGATAATTGCAAGTGAAATAGACCTGTTCCCGTTTGAGTAATACAGTCCACGGGGTCTCTCCTGCCTGATCCCGACTTCGGCAAAATCCTTCAGCTGCAGTAAACGGGTTTCCGATTTGATGAATATATCCTTAACATCTTTAAGGTCTTTCAGGTATGAACTGAACTCAAGATTGTAGAGATATTTCCCGTTTTTGACAAGTATGCTTCCGATATTAATATTATTAAGGCTGACAGCTTTTGTGATGTCATCTTCCGATATCCCGAGGCTAACCATTTTTTTCTTATCCGGACTGATATAAATCTCTCTTTTTATCTGTCCGGTTATATCAGCCATACCCACTTCAGGAAGCTGTTCAATCCTTTTCTTAATTACTGTTTCAGCAAATTCACTAAGCTCAAGAAACTTTTCATCACCTGCTTTTTTATCTGTGAGAGTTATGTTAAGCATGAAGACTGGTATGTCGGTAGCGCTCGCTTTGATTATCCTCGGACGTTCAAGGTCGCGGGGAAGGTCGTTCATTGCTCCATCCACTTTTTCATTTACCTCCATAAACGCAAGGTCGATGTTGTTGCCATATTTAAATGTTAATCTGATCAGTGCGCTCCCGTTACGGGATTCCGATTCGATATTATCAAGTCCGGGCACCTGCAGGAGATTCCTGCGCAAAACACTCACAACGGTATTCTCGAGCTCTCTTGCGCTTACATTTGATCTCGATACTGCTACCGTTATTTCAGGAATATCGATATCAGGCATCAGCGACACCGGCAGACGAAAGGAAGCTACCATGCCCAGCATTATCAATGCCAGGAAGGTCATTATCACTGCTACGGGTCGGGTTATGAGGAATTTTACCATAGTTTTGCTTTTATCTTTTGGTTTGCGGCGTGCGGTGTGCGGTGCGCGGCTAACATAATCGGCTGATACACAAGCAACCCTATCATACTGAACACCAGCCCGCCGATTGTACCAGCTGCCAGCGCGAACCAGAACTTTTCATCCTTCCCAGTAAGCAGAAAAGGAATAAGACCGATTATTGTCGATAATTTTGTAAGGAAGATCGGGATTATCTTTCCGTTGAAGGCTTTTACATACGCGACTCTCTCAGGGAGATCCGGTTTATGCTTTCTGATACTGTTGAAGTCATTCAGAATATAGAGAGTGGCATTTACAACTATACCGCACAGCAATATCAGGGCAGCAAAGACACCTTCATCGGGCGTTATATTAAAAATGTGAAAAGTGAGAAAGACGCCGATAAAGGAGAATGGGATAAGGCTGATCACGGTAAATGGTTGTTTGAACGATTCCAGCAGGATAGAGCAGATGAAATAAATTATCAGTATAACCAGGAAGATAAGCCAGTAGTTTGTCTTTTTCTGATCCCATGAGAAATTAAACGAATCACTCCGGGCAGTATAGCCAAGTGGCAGCATGGCGTTTGTTTCATCTATGTTCCTGTCGAGGATTATCCTGCCAAGTTCATAGTTGCCTATGAAATCATAACCCACAGTGATAACATATTGCTGATCCTCGCGGCTGATAGTATTGTCAGTGACCTCGCGGTCAATTTTTGAAAAATCCTTCATCTTTACCGAAATGCCGGTGCCGGACCTGATGGGGGTATTTACAAAATTCCAGTAGTCATATTTATCCGACTGCAGCGATCTTACTGAAACAGGAGTCATATTTCCATTAATATAGGCAGTCTGAAACGGAGATGACCCCCTTGAATATCTTCTTGCCTCGCCAAATGCAAATGCAACATCCGAACCCGCCTGTGTGAGGTAGTATTTATCCATCTCCAGACGATTCCGATAGGATTTTCTCTTGCTGCCAAACATATATCCGTCATTGCTTCCACCCAGGAGGTAAACCTCTTTTATCCTTCCTTTTCCGCTATTGATAAGCCTGTCTTTCAGTGCATTGGCATAACCATAAAGTTCATCATAGTTATAGCCTTTCATGGCTACTGAATATGTTGTCCTTATATAGTCGCTGTAAACCTGGTTGCTGAATGCCTTGCCAACACCATAAACGGACGCAGAATAACTTCCGATTCCATTCATATAATCTTCAATCTTTATTTTTAAGATGAAAGGGAAGATAGAAAAGTCATATTCGGGTTTAAAATTAATGATGACTGTGGCATCTTCGGGGCTGTAAATGCTGGTTGTAAACATATCGATTTCCTTATAGGCCGCCAGCATATTCTCCAGACCGGTGCAGGTTGTATTAAGATCACCAATTGTCAGTCCCTCTTCGCTGAGTTCAATTCTAACAGTCAGCCTGGTCCTTTGCACCCCCTCTGAACCGCCATAATAATAGAATCTGCTGTTTTTGACTTTCTCGCTGAATAGCCTGAACGTGCCTCCAAGGACCTTATTAACAACAGGTTTAATATCCTGAACATATTTCTTATTGCCAAGAGTTTTATTATACATTCTCTCGAACCGGGTAAGCTCAAAATCTTTCATATTGTACCTGCGATCTTTCGGAAGGGAATCGGGAAGAAAGAAGACAGGAAGTCCGAAAATCAGGATTGCAATTACGATAAACGCAGCCCTGAACCTGATAATAAAATTGATACATCTGAGGTAAAACTCTGAAAACTTTACTACTCTCCTTTTCCTTCTGATGATCAGCGAATTGAACTTTGGCGTAAGTTTTATTTTCTCAAGAAGCGAAGGGATGAAAAACAGCGCCACAGCCAGCGAGACAGAAAGGTTTATTATCACAACAGCAGCAAAATCCGAAAGGGCCACTTTAGAGGCTTCATCGAGGAAGAAAATAACAGATAAAGCACCAATTGTTGTGAGGGTGGCTGCAAGCAGTGATATACCGACCTTCCTGTTCTTTTTGAACCTGATATGATCGGTCATCACAATCGTATTATTGATGATTATCCCGAATGATACTGTGATTCCGGCCAGGGAATAGAGGTGCATCTCCAGTTTAAACAGCCAGTAGAAAATAAAAGCTATGAAGATATTGGCAATGAGGCTGATAGTTATTATCAGAAGGTATTTGAACTCACGGCTTATAAGCAGCACAAAGAGAAGCAGCAGAATAACAGAAAGTATTGCCCTTAAAATATTCTTTGATATCTCATCTTTTATATAGATCGTATTATCGAGCGAAGTCCTTATTGTATATCCTGCCGGAAGCTCCTTCTTTATCTTTTCAATCTCTTTCTTTACCGCATTGGCAACTTTAATATTGTTTACATTTTTCCCGGCGCTTACGGTGAGGTTGACGGTGTTCAGACCATTTATCCTGTAGTAGCTCTGAGGCTGCTGCTCTTTCAGCTTTACTTTTGCAACATCAGTTAGATGAATGATCCGGCCCGACGTTTTTGCAACCGGTATATCATCCCATCTGAAATTATCTTTGCTGTTGCCTGTTAATGTGAGATAAGTCCGTTTTGTGAGCCCCCCTTCAAGGGTTTCAGTTGCTCCGCCTATCTCCTTCTCAAGCAGCCAGTTATTTAAAGAAATACTTATTGCAGAAGAGCCTACTCCTATTGCAGCAAGTTTCTCCTGGTCGTAGGTGATCTCCCATTCCTGTGGTGTGGCGCCATAGATATTTACATTATAGACACCCTCAACTATGGAAATAGCCGGTTTTATCACCTCTGCTGCAAGAGTATAAATATATGATGTGCTTGCATTGCCATTGACCTGGTAACTAAGAATGGTTGAACCGGAAGTGTTCGACGGCATGTTCATGCTGATAACCGGAAATGAAACCCTTTCGGGGAGTCTTTTGCGCGATTCCCTTAATAGGGATGCAACTTCAAATCTTTTGGCTCTCAGGTCGATATCTTTATCAAACTCCACTGTGATCGTTCCTCCTTCGTTGAAAGTTGAAGAAGATATCTTTTTGACACCTGTAACTGTCGAAAGCACCCCTTCCAGCACCGTAGTGACCTCCTGCTCCACCACACGCACAGGCGTTTCGGACCAGTTCCAGGAGATATTAAGCGAAGGGAGGTATCGGGTGGGGTTAAGCTGAAGCGAAAGCAACGGAATAACGCCGGCGCCGATTATGATCAGCATCACAAAAAGAATGTTGACCGTAAAAGTCGATAAAAATGATGTATGAGGATAATCCTCTTTCATTGTTCCTTCACAATTGTCTCATGAGCCAGGTTAATGTTCCCATTGATTATAACCAGGTCGCCGGCTTCAAGACCCTCTTTTACAGACAGGCTGGTGCTGTTCTCAAATTCCACCGTGACATATTTCCAGATAGCCAGTGAATCCTGGCGGACGAAGATCACATCTTTCCCCTGGCGGATCACCAGAGCCTCTTTAGGTACAACCAGACGGTTCGGGACTGGCTTTTTGATAACTATTTTTACATTCATGCCATCGATGAGACGACCGTTATTCTGAAATTCCGCTTTTACCTTAACCATTCCATTTTCATCGACAAGAGGATTTATCTGTGTTATCCTGCTGGCAATCAGAGTACTGTCGTTAATAAATGGTATCAGACCGACAGGCATACCCTTGCTTATAAAACTATATTCTGATTCTATTACCGGAAATTCCACCTCCATTACCTCATCGAATATTACTGTACACAGGCTTTTGTAGTTCTGGCTCGGGTTCCACTGCATAGCTTCAAGGTTGGCAACAACCCCGCCCAGAGGAGCATATATCCGGGTATTATTATAATTATAATTTGCGACCTCAAGCGCTGTGATCGCATCATTTAGTCCGCTCCTGATACGCGATATCTTTATTTTGGATGAGGAAAGGCCGGCAGTATCGGTTGCGGAGAAATTGGTCAGAAGGTCATCTTTGAAGTTGATCTCAGCCTTCTCCAGTCCCTGCTGAGCCTGCGTAAGCTGAGTTTTATACTCGAAATCATCAATAACAGCAAGGAGATCTCCGGCCTTTACTTTTTGTCCGTTTTGAATATAGATCTCTTTTATTATTCCGTTCACTTTAAACGGAACAACAGCTTTTTTTGATGACCAGGCTTTCCCGTTGCTTATCAGCTCGTGGTAGAAAGTGGAAGGTACAAGTTTAACGGTTCTAACGAGCACTGCCTCGGGGTGAGAGGATCGGCGGGCCATCTCTTCGAGGTTTTGCGTTTTTTTGGGTTTGCAGGAAAAGAGTAATGCTGCGATCAGCAACAGGATTAATGAACATCTGACTTTCATGTGTACAGACTAATAAAGCGGTTTATACTAATGGCTTATAAATTTATATTTTTATTTCGAAAAAAGAGGATTTTTTTGACTAAATGTTTCGTTGATAAATGGGACTCGCTAAATTCCCCAACTTTTTACCCACTAAATCCCCCCACAGGAGGGACTTTCTAACTTTTTTTATTTACAAAACACAATTGATCCTCTAAATTCTTTTACCCCTAAATCGCCCAAGGGGGACTTTCTCGTTTCCCTGTTTTCAGTCCCGCTTTGCGAGAGTTGGGGGGTAAAAACCGCAGTAATCAGGTCCCCTGCTCCCGGCAATAAATACTTCCAGCCCTTCTCTTTCATTAATATAAAGAAATAATTTGCAATATTTAATTCTTTAATGCGCTTCTTATTGGATTTATAAATCTACTGATCAGCCTTGTATTTCTGGTAATAATTTCAGCCGTACCATCCATTTCGTGGATGAACTTAATCCTTTCCCTGTATGTCGATGTCATCCCTCCTGTAAGTTCAATATCGGCACTGAAACCACCTTCTCCGGGCACCTGCGACACTGAAAATATCCGTCCTTTTAATACTCCGTATTGCATATAAGGAAACCCCGATAGTTTAATATTTACCTCCTGCCCTATCTCTATCTTCCCGAATCCAGAGGTTGGTATAATAGCCCTGGCAACAATACTTTCAGAGCTATCCGGGATTATTGTTGCCAGTGTCTCGCCTGCCTTAATCACCTGGTTCTCTGTCCTGAAACGTGTAAGAGTGACCTTTCCGGGAAGCGGACTCTTAATTATATACCTTTCTTCCCACTGCGAAACTGATGATCGCAATAGTTGAAGTGATTCCTCCATGGTGAAAATATATTGTTTCAGTTCTTTTTCGTATTGAACCTGCAAGTCTAGACGATTTTCTTTTAATCTCAGAAAATCTGATTTGTTGCTTATAAGCGATGCATTAAAAACGCTGAATGAGTTAAGTTTTTGAATATAGCTCTGTCGCGACTTCTCAAATTCGTAGGAGGAGATTGCAGTATTTTTATTCAGAACCGAATCGCGTTCAAAACTATTTTTTGCCAGTTTAAGATCCTCCGTAAGAAACCTCTCCTGCTTTAGCATTTCATTATTATACTCGGTTTTTTTCTCAATCTGCTTATCAAGAAGACTCAATTTAGCCGGAATATAACCTTGTTCAAGATAATCTTTCATCTCCTTCCACTCTTTCTGAAATCCCGAATAATTATTTTGAATCTCTCCAAGGTACAGATCAGGAGGTGGCAGCTTTGTTTTGACTGTTTCAATCCAGTCTGATTTATCATCGAAGGCCGAAAGGATCAGATTCAGTTTTTTAACATCCCCGTAATTGCCGGTATTACCGATAATGGCAATCACCTCGTCTTTTATTACCCGAGAACCTTCGGTCACAAACAGTTTCTCTATTTCACCTCCTGATTTTGCCACAAGGGTAACAGGTGGGTTTTGGGTGGTTATGACAACGGGAACAATAACTTTCTCAGGACTTTTAATGAAGTAGCTGCCTAGGATCAATATGAGTACAATAGCAAAAAAGATAAAGAGTCCCCATTTAACGAAACTCCCCGGTATATCGGACATTACCTCCTGCAGCTCGGGACTGCGGATCTCCTGTTTGTTTAGTTCTGGCATCTTTTTACCCTCTAAATCCCCCAAAGGGGGACTTTATTTATGATTTATTATTTTCTCCGTGGTTCTCTGTGTCTTCTCTGTGCAACTCTGTGTAACATAAAAAAGAACTTACACGGAGGAAATCCGGAGAAGACACAGAGTGACACAGAGGTAGTATACTATCAGCTCCAGCTGATCCTTAACATTTTTACCCCATAAATCCCCCATATGGGGGACTTTTTAGCCCCCACTAGGGGGGGTTGGGGGGTTAATTTCCCAGCTCCAACTGATCCTTCACCAGATTAAAATAAGCCCCCTTCATTTTTACCAGTTCTTTATGTGTTCCTTTTTCAACAATTTCACCTTTTTCGAGAACAACGATCTGATCTGCATTTTTTACTGTGCTTAAGCGATGTGCCACAACCACGACTGTTTTATCTTTGAAAAAGCTGCCAAGGTTTTCCATTATCGTCTTTTCATTTTTTGCATCGAGGGCATTGGTAGCTTCGTCGAAGAAAATGAAATCGGGTTCCTTGTAAACAGCTCTGGCAATCAATAACCTTTGTTTCTGACCCGAACTAAGTCCGTGTCCATCATTACCGATCTTTGTATTATAACCAAGAGGAAGACTTTCGACAAACTCCTTGATGTTTGCTGTTTCAGTTGCCCGGTCTATCTTCTGCTTATCAGGTACTTCATCTATCAGTCCTATATTGCCTGCGATTGTATCGGAAAAAACAAAACCCTCCTGCATTACCACCCCGCACCGTTTACGCCATTCCGACTGGCTGTAACGCTTTAGAGATGTTCCGCCAAGCAAGATATCGCCCTTTACCGGATCGTAGAAGCCAAGCATAAGCTTTATCAGCGTAGTCTTGCCGCTGCCGCTGATGCCGACAATTGCCGTGACCTTTTTTGCAGGAATAGTGAGAGAAACATTATTCAAAACCTTTTCCGAATGAGGCCCTTCATACTGGAAAAGAAGGTTTTTGATCTCTATATCCTTATCGGCAGGGACTTCTTTTATTTTATCATCTTCGGGTTTCTCCTCATCCTCCCTGTCGTGGATCTCGCCAAGACGCTCCATGCTTATCCTTGCATCCTGCGCCGCCTGGGTGAATCCTATGAATTGTTGAATGGGAGCATTTAGCTGACCAATTATATACTGAACAGCCATCATCATACCAAGAGTCATCTGGCCGTTAATAACAGCTTTTGCCGAAAGGAACGAGATAAAAATATCCTTTGCCTGATTTATTAGGGCGGCTCCAAGCTGCTGATTCTGATTCAGCATCATACTTTTGAGGCTGACCTTAAAGAGCTTGATCTGTATTCTTTCCCATTCCCATCGTTTTTGCTTTTCGCAGCTGTTTAGCTTAATCTCCTGCATCCCGGTAACAAGTTGAACGATGTTGCTTTGGTTTGCAGCGCTTTGCTGGAACCGCTTATAGTCGAGTTCTCTTCTCCGTTTCAGGAAAAGCGCCACCCAGGTGATATATAAAGCACTTCCCAGCATGAAGATGCCAAGAATGGCCAGGTTATAGGTCGCCATTATGAAGGTGTACATAACCAGGGTGATGACTGCGAAAATAATGCTGATAAGCGAATCGGTAAGGAATGATTTTATCCGGTTATGATCGCCGATCCTTTGCATTATATCCCCTATGAGCTTCACATCGAAGAAAGAGATGGGGAGTTTCATCAGCTTGATAAGGAAATCGGATATAAGCGAAATGCTTACCCTGCTTGTAACATGCAGGCTTATCCAGTTACGGAGTAATCCGTTGGCTGTCTGGCTCAGGGTGAGTATCAATTGAGCAACAAGTACTATAACCACGAAAGCCATGTTGCTGTTGCCGATACCGGTATCAACAAGCGATTGTGTTAGGAAAGGGAAAATAAGGCTTATAATGCTGGCAGTAAGCATGCCAAGCATAAGCTGGAAGATATATTTGCTGTAAGGCCTTATATAGTTAAGAAGGTAAGTGAATTTGAGTTTCCCTTTCTCCTCACCCTCCTGTCTGTAGAAATCGGGTGTAGGTTCAAGCAGAAGTGCTGTACCCTCCTCAACACCATCGTTTTTAGTGCTGTACCAGCATTTGAGAAATTCAGATTCGGTATATTTGAGAAGTCCTGCTGCCGGATCAGCCACAAGTACAATATACTCTTTGCCCTGTGCTTTTGGCTCAGGGCTCAGGGCACGGGGCTCAGGGCTTGATTCTTTTAGCTCAGGGCTCAGGGCACGGGGCTCAGGGCTTGATTCTTGCCCTGTGCTCTGAGCTCTGTGCCCTGTGCTGCTTCCAAATACTTTTCTCATTTTCCGTATTTCGTAAACAACAACGAAATGCCTCTGGTTCCAATGTACAATACATGGCAGCGGCACCTCATCTCGGAGCTGTTCCCATGTAAGTCGGTAGCCGCGGGTACGGAAGCCAATACTTTCGGCAGCATCACTGATACCGAGCATGGAAACGCCAGACTTAGCAATGAACGCTCTTGAACGAAGAGTTTGTAATGAAAATGTTTTCCCATAGAATTTTGCCACCATTTGCAGACAGGTGGGACCGCAATCCATTGAATCTAGCTGTTTATAATATGGGAACATCATTTAAATATAAAGAGAGTGTATGTTTTAAACTAAATCTTCTTGTTATCTGTTCTCTGTTCTTTGCCCTGAGCTCTGTGCTCTGCGCTCTGAGCCCTTTAGTTTTTTTTGCGTAGGCATGATGGGCCGCGGTCCATTGAATCGAGTTATTTAAAGAAGGTGAATCCTAGCATAGCCTACTTTTTCAATCTAACTATCATTAGAACAGGATTGTCAGTCTCTTTCAGTCTATTTGCCAGTTTTTCTAGTTCTTTTTTCTTTTCAGGATATTTTGAAGTTGAATTTTTAAATTCACTGCTTACAACACGGGCTTTTATCTGATAGGGGTAAATCAATCCAATCATATATTCCCGACCGTTTTCAACAAAAAACCTTCTTGGCCCAAAAATGGTGCCGCCATCATAATTATTAATAAATCCACCAAGACTATAGTAACTGTTGTCATTAGTTTCTTCGATATAAGTCAGAAATGATTTTTTTGTCCTCTTATCAATCAACACAATACCCATCTTTTTATAAAAATATCTAATCACTATAAAACGGCTTGTTTCAAATATATGGTTAATAAGCATATATCTTTTCAATAGTGTAGGATTAGGAATATGTGCTCTTGGAGCTCTATGTTCTCCCGGACTTATAATAAAAGATCCTTTATATTTGAAGTCAGGTAATATTGAGAAGACCGTATCATTATAAGTATCCCAATAATACAAATTATTATTGTATTTATAAGTCCCATAACTGCCACTCCATCCACTCATAAACATTGGAATTGTTCTTGGTTTCTTTGTAATTAAGTTGCCCAAGGTGTCAAAAACAACCCAATTATACTTGGTATCAAGGAGCATTTGCCAATTAAATGCAAAAATTTTTGAATTATAAAATTCAATAGTCTGAATATTTTCACAATATTCTGGTACAGAAATACTTTTTAGGAAATAACCTGTTCTGGAATAAACCTTAATCGGACTTTTTCTGTTGACGTTATCCAAAACATAAACTATTCCCTTATTGTTGTCAATAGTGAAGTCACTATAAAAAGTGTATTCTCCGGGACCTCTCCCAATGCTACCAATTTTCCTGATAAATTTCCCATCTCTGTTAAATTCGAATATTCCCGAATATGTTACAGAAAAATATATAGAATTTTTTGTAAATCTAAAATTATCATGTATCTCTCCTAAAGGGAAACTATTATCAAGAGGGATATAGGCGATATCATCAGCTATTTCAGACAAAAGGATTTTATTTTCATCAAGAGTTCTTGGATCAAATACGTATAGATTATTATCCTGGGATCTGCATGGCAGGCAAAGTAATAATAGAAATAGGAATATTTTTGTTTCCATGAATTAGATTTTTTCGATGACTATTTTTCTGAGTTTATCTCTTTCCCAATATATTCTGGCTTATGTCAAAGGGTAACAATTTATAAAATGGGATGTATAAAATTAAAATGTTAATTTGAGTTATAATATCATTTTAGTACTGAAAACTTTTCCTTTGTATTAGTTAACTCTGTGAATAGTAAATATTATAATTTGATCTATCGCTAAACTGAACTTTTTAATTAGTATCTAAATATATCATCTTTTGATTTTTTTTAAAAGTTAAAAATAGGTTTCTCTTTAATAGAGAAACCTATTAATAAATTTTTTAAACAACGAATTTAATAGACTTTACAGGTTGAGTCATAAGGATCCCACCATCCGTGCCATCCTGGCACTGCACTACAATAGGCATTACACGAAACTGGATCCGATGCGGCCATCGCTCCATGTATAATTTCATTTTGATCCACGCACCAACAACAAGCGCCTCCATAACCGCCTTTTAAAATCAACAATTCTTCACTCTTCATTAATTTTTCAGAATTAATATTCAGTTTATTAAGTGTTTTCATTATGTAAAGTTTAAGTTAAAAATTGATCTAATTAATGCCATATTTATCATTTCAATGGCAGCATATATCCTAGATATAATTATTCAGTTATCTTTGCCTCTAAACCTCCTTTCTTATGAAAGAAAAGGTCCGGGCAGGAAGTGGTGGCACAGAGCGCAGAGCTCAGAGAAGACTTCCTGCCCTTCTCTTTCAGGTTATAATTTATAAATTCTCACTACAACTATTAGTACTATTTACTTTTTCAACCTAACCATTATCAAAACCGGGTTGTCAGTCTCTTTCAGTCTATTTGCCAGTTTTTCAAGTTCTTTTTTCTTTTCAGGGTATTTCGGTTTTGAATTTCTGAAAGCTTCAGAGGCAACATGAGCTTTAAGTTTTATGGCATCTACAGAACTGATTATTGTATTCTCATCTTTTATTGTCAGTGGTAAAATGTTTGGACCTCCATCTAGATCATTAACTAAACCTTGTTCAGGATCGAATAAGAACTGAGAATTATCTAATTTTGAACCAATAAAACTGTATATTAGGGTACTAGAAAAATTGAACTTATACATAAACTGATAATAAACGTAATCTCCAAATTCAAATAGATTTTGAGGGGAAATATAATTTTTGGCTATATCCATACCAGTTAGCTCAGATTGTACTTTAGGAGTCATTAGTTTATCACCTACTTCAATGGATAAGTGAGCCACAAATTTCATATTCTCGAACGTAAAAATAGTATCAGAATATACTTCTTTCTTAAAGAGTTTATTATTGAACCTGTAAAAGAGATTTTCTTGAAATGTATATCCCATATTTGGGGTTTTTGCATAAGGGTATAAATTGGGAAAGCTTTTCACGACATTTCCATTCTTATCAATCAAGATAAAGCTATTCTTAACTTTTCCCAGATTATTTTCATTGTAACAAAGAAACATACCTTCAACCAGCCTAAATTCAATAACTCCATCCAATGGAATATTAGTTGTTTTTATAAATTCACCATTTTCAGAATAGGTATAAAATTTTTTTCTAAAACCATCTACAATATATATTTGTCCTTTCTCATCAATTTCCAAATCATGACAAACTTGAAATTCATTCGGCCCGCGGCCTACAGTTCCAATTTTGGCAACAAAGGATCCATTATTTCGGAATTGTAGGATGCTATTGAATTGCTTAATTAAATAAAAATTATTTCCAATAATTAATCTGTCGCCTGGCATATCTAAATTAATTGATTTTTGAATCAGGCATTTCTCATTAGTTTCTAAAGGAATATATTCAATTTCAGAGAAGCCTAAGTCAAAAAGGGTCTTAGTAGAAATTTTAGGCAACTTTTTTAAATTAAAAGTTATAAATATATTTTTATTCTTTACATTTTCATTTTGACTACTAATTACGAGTAAGGGAATGATTAGTATTTTTAGAATCGTTTTCATTGTAATATTTTACCAGAATGTTTCAGATATACTTCTTTTAGAATTGATAACGTTTTGAAGAAAGGGAGTTACTTACTCCCTTCTTAAAACTAGCTGTCGAATCCTCCCTTTCAATCCCCAGCACATACAGCAGACCAACCCGGAGGACAAAATATGTTACATATATCACCAGCATAAATGCATGAGGTTACAGAGCGTGACATACAAATTTCACCTGAATCTGTTTTACAAACAAGGTAACCATATCCTCCTCTAAGGGTACTCAATTCCTCATTTTTCATAATTTTTTCAGAATTGATCTGCAATTTATTAAGTTTCTTCATTTTCGTACAATTTAAGTTGAAAACTAATCTATTAAATACCATATTTGTCATTTCAATGGCAGGATTTTTCCCTTTTATTATTTATCAGTTATCTTTGCCTTTAAACCTCCTTTCTTATAAAGGAAAGGTCCGGGCAGGAAGTAGTGGCACAGAGCGCAGAGCTCAGGGCACAGAGAAGACTTCCTGCCCTTCTCTTTCAGATTAATATTACAAAAGTTTTGTTTATAGCCTTTTAGCATATTTCTTTCTTCTTTAATTTCAATTTCTTTATTCAACAACCACTTCTTTTCTCTTGAAAATTTCTGAAAAATATTTAATGTCATCAATTTCATATTGACCGGGTAGCAAATAACCATTAACAAAAAATGTAGGTGTGCCTGATACATTGCATTTTTTAAACAATTCGTAATTTTCGTTACTTACTTCCTTTGAAATGTCGTCAATTTCAGGGATACATAGATTATCGGACAATTTACTCCTTGAATATAAATCCATAGTA
>CAWHIG010000012.1:0-119836 GCA_963829255.1 uncultured Bacteroidales bacterium | reverse complement strand
AGAAAGATAACCATCGTTATCAGGGTCGAAATATTTTGAAATTTCTGCCAATGATCTGTTAATTATTTCTGTAAGCAATTCCTCCTTGCTTTCAAAATAGTTATACAAGAGTCCTTTTGAGATTCCGGCATGTCTGGCAATTTGATCAATTGTTGTTTTAAAATAGCCATTATTAGCGAAATGTACGAGAGCGACATCCATTATAAGGGTTTTCTTATCTTCCCTTATCTCCTGAAATTGTTTTGCAGATCTGGGCGACATAATTTGTGTTGACCGAACGGTTAGTCAAAGCATTCAAATTAAAACCTGATTTGTTGACTGAACGGTTAGTCAAAGTTAAAATGAAAATAAATAATTTCAAATTTATTTCAAAATATTTAGAAGCTGTTTTGAATTTATAAAATTTTTCGATTATGCATAATGCGTATCATGGCCATTCAAAACAGCTTCTTATATGTAAAGTTATTAAATGTTACATTCCCGTCACCTATAGAGCATAGTCCAAGACGTAAACTTAAAAATCCACCTAATACATTATGATGCAATCCGGAGACTTCAAATGAATTTTCTATTTTTTTCCAATTAGTTCCATCAGAGCTGTAATACATATCAACTATATTATCAATTTTTTTCAGACGAAGGAATACGTGATTTTTAATAACATTATTTTCAGTAACGAATTGCCAACGCTGAAGATTTGCTAAAATATTTTCATTATCTGCTAATATGCCCGAATGGGCCTTCTTGTTATAGAAAAGCACCAATCCACCGATTGCTTTTCCTTCAATTGACATTTCTACTTCTGCAATATATGAATGATCCAATGGAATGCAAAGCAATGGAGAACAATTGCTAATGGAATCTCCTTTAGCCTTTATAACTAACTTATTATCAACAAACCGGAATCGATCATTATTGTATTCACCAAAGAATTTCCATTGTGGTTTTAATAGATTTCCATCAAAGTTATCATTTAGTGAAAAAGCTGATTTCGAGACTTCACTTACAGGTCTTTTAATTGGTTCATCTGATTTTACTCCGTCTGGCGTTTTAAACCAGCCATCACTGGTCCACTCAATTGGTTGAAGCAAGGTTTGACGTCCCATATTATAAAATCCTTTTTCATATCCATGAAAAACAATCCACCAATTTCCTTTAGCATCATCGAACAAAGTACCATGACCTTTTGACGACCATTTATCTGTAATTTCATTTGTCCGAATAATAGGATTATAAGGTGAATTTTCCCATGGACCGAGAGGTGATTTGGATCGCGCAGAAACTACCATGTGGCTTGTAGGTGGCCCGGCTGTACCGCCCTGAGCCATTAAAAGATAATAATACTCCCCATGCTTAAGAAGCTTTGGACCTTCCAGACAAAAACATTCAATTGTCCATTCCCTGGGTATTGGCCAGCCACTGTACATATGCTTTAATTCCCCGGTAACCGAAAGACCATCCTCCGAAATAGGGACATAACCACCATCGCTAAAATACAAATATCGGTTACCCTCTGCATCAGTAATATGTCCGGGGTCAATATTGCCCACTTTTAAATCTACAGGATCACTCCAGGGACCATTGATTGAATTGGACGTTACAACAAAGTTTGTACCATTAGCTGGAAAATAGATGTAGTATTTGTTTTTATATTTTATCAGATCCGGAGCCCATACCGACCCTACATATTTATGCAAGGCATTCGTTAATGGTGTCCAATTAATCAAATCTCTTGAATGCCAGATAAGTAAACCAGGATAATAATCAAAAGATGAATGAACTATGTAATAATCATTTCCCTCTCGTAATATACTTGGATCGGGGTAATCTCCTGCAAAAATCGGGTTTATATAAAAATCTGCACCTTTTTCAGTGGTTTTGATTTGAAACTGTGCATTTGAGAGAAAAGTCAATTGAATGAGCAATGCAAATAATAAAGTCTTCTTCATGTCAGGTTAATATTATCAGGTAAAACTTAAAATATTTAAAAAAATCAATTATCCGTCCCAGTGAAGTATGTATACTCATATGCCCATCGCTCCTCAATGCCCTGCCCTGCATTCAGATCAATGAACGACTCGAGTGAGATATTCGTGAATATCGCCCATAACATGATCTGGGAAAGGGGCCTGTCGCCCTGCACAGAATAACCTGTACCAGTACGGATATTCTCCACGCGAAAGGTATAATCCTTTGCAACAGGCTCAAAACCATCGATCCATGTTACTACCATTTCCCTGGTTGAGAATAGCTTTTTAAACATCAACCTGTTTCCCTCGACAGAAAACAGATCGGCCCCCTGTGTTCGGCTTATCTTCATTGGGTAAGGCGTTGTGATAATATAATCGGGCCCGGTGTGATGATTGTTTGTAACAAAGAAATTGTGATCATAAACGCTGGTGACAAGAGTCTTTACACCTGTGTTTAATAACTTATGATCGATCCGCATCACCGGTTTGCCGGGAAGGAGATATAGTGTCTTCGTATATACATAACCATAACCACTTTCCGAATTGGACAGTGTCTGCGTAAACACAACTTTATCGTCCTGGACCTTCGTTGTCCACTTGCCGCCATCAACGATCTCATAATCGCGATAACGGTCATATGGTTTGTCATCTGTCCGTCTTAGAACACCTACTCCAATTTTGAGAAAGGTTTCTCCTGGTTTTGCGTCATCAAAGCCAAGTGCCTTGTCATTGGTCAGAAATTCCTCAGCAGGTCCGCGTCCGCTGCTTGCAATTCCTGTGACAACCTCACCCCTGCCATCCGGCCCTGTACGCTGTACATTATTGTGAATAGATGGATCAATGCTGGTATACCAGCTACCATAAAATTCTTCTTCCCTATAACGAAGTGAATATAAAATACCTGACCAGTCGAATCTTGTCCCCCGATAAAAGCCATTTTCAGCATCCGGTATATAAAATGAGACAATCATCTGGCCATTGGAGATTTGCCCTGACGGCCAAACCGATTTAGAAGCAGTCGTTTTCGCAGCCTGAGCCTGGCAAAGAATTGAATTAGAAATTAATACAACAAGCAAAAAAAGATTTTTCATATTTGGTCTTTATTTCTTTTAAACATTTTACAGCCAATTACTATCAAACTTCCAAGAAGCAATTACTTGCTTAAAGATACTGTTTTCCACTTCGATGTATATTTCTCTTGAAAGAAAATATTTGATCCTATTTTACTGCTTCTTAGAGAAATACTTTTTAAAAGGACTGTAATGTATTGATTATTTTTCCCCTTGTTGATTTTCCTGCTGATTTCTTAATAGCTGCATTAATCCAGGGGCCATACATAGGATCTGGAAGAAGAATGAACCTGTCTCCGAATTTATTCATATTTTCCTTAACTGCTCCAAATCCAAGATCATCTTCCCTTTTGTCAAAAACCGCATCAAAATCGGCGAGATTGTCTCCGATAAGAAGTAAAACATCATATTTTTCTGAAATAGCCTTACGTCTGGTCTCCTTGGAACTCACGTCCGTTTTGAGTACTATGTGGAGACTGTCTGCAAACGGGAAATCCATTTTGAGAAGATTATTCAATGTCGGTTTATATTCTTCGGGCGATTTACGGTTCGTAACATAGAATATCTCTACTCCTTTCGATTCGGCGTAATTTACGAAATCCAATACACCCGGAAGTGGTTTGGCGCAGGCCTTCTTCACCCATACTAACCACAAAGAATCTGAAAACGGAACATTTTCAATAACCTGAAAAGCTTCAAGAGGGCTGTTATCCAATACGGTTTCATCTATATCCATTATAACTGCCTTGGGTAGCCGGTTGTCAGAATTCAACAGCTTTTTGGTAAGGGATGATTTTGCAATATTATATCCCTGGTAATACAATGCCTGCATTTCTGCTGATTTCTGAAACCATAGAACTGATAGCATAAGCTGATCCTGATTTTCAGATAATGAGTTGCTTATATTGTGTTTAATGCTGCAGGAGAAGAAAAATGGTGCGATTATAAACAGATAGAATACACGTCTCATAATATTTGGTTTTATTACCCGAAATTTATTCTTTTTTTTATTGCAATGACCCTCCAAATCCTTAAAAGCATATATTTGAATGGTCCAATTCTATTATTATAGAAAGATTTTTTATCTTTATCAATTGTTCATAAACCAATTTTGCAATGGCAAGTCTCAAGTTTTTACTGGGAACGATCCCATCGACTTCTAAAATCGAGCAGGCTGAAAAGGCTTTGATTTCTGAATTTGAGAAGCTCAATGTTTTTTCAGAATCTGAGGTGCTGGCAAGATACAACGAGCTGAATGGATTGGTAAATTCCTCAGATTTCGTACAGAAATGCAAAGAAATCAAATCTCTTCGGTATAAGGATTCGGAAGAGTATTCAAAAGAAAAAGAATATACCTCGCTTCAAAAAGCAAAAGATATTACACTCTATTTTAAAACCAGTTTGGGAAACTCTCTGAAAAGGTTTAAAGAGATGGAAGGCTCGAGTAAGATCAGTGAATTTGAGGCGCTTGAAAAATTCATACAATCTCCAGGATTCAGGGAGAAGCAAAAGATGAAACCTATAACCTTCAAAGATACTGATGAATATCGCAAGTTAGACGAATATAAGGTTCTAAGGAGAGACCCTGAAATTAAGGCATTTTTGAAACCTCCCAGGAAAACCAGATCGTTCTTTAAAAGGTCTCAGAATAAACCACAGGCAAATGCTGAAAAAATTAAAACCAAAGCTATAATAAGATTTGAAGAACTTGACAAACTTGTGAAATCATCGGAATTCCTTGCAAAGAAAAGAATGAAGCCTATAACCTTCAAAGATTCCGAAGAATATAAAAAGCTACTCGAATATAAAAGATTAAAAGGAAGCCTTGAAATTAAAGAATTTTATAAGTTCAAATCCTCAAAAGAGTATTCAAATTTTCTTAATACCGATGGTTCAGCTCGGCTGGCAAGGTATCATGAACTAAAAGAATATGTTGCTACATCAGACTTCAAGCAAAAGAAAGAATATCTTCTCGATAAAAAGAGATTTGAGAAGACAGAAATGTTCAAAGAGATTCAGGAGTACAATAAGCTGAAGAAGAACAAGGATATTATCTGGTATTTTAAAGTTAAAGACTCCGACAAATTTAATGTTCTGAAGAGCAGGGAATTGACATTTAGTGATGAGTTCGATGGCCAGGAACTCGATACAAAAAAATGGCTGACTAACTATTACTGGGGCGATAAATTACTAAAGGACAGATACTCCGTTGAATCAGATCTTCAGGCCTACACGGAAAAAGAGAACTTTGAGGTCAGGAACAGCATACTGAGAATCAATACAAAACCTCAGCGAATCAGTGGCAAAGTATGGTCGGCTGCCCGTGGCTTTACAACCAAAGAGTTCAGCTATACCTCCGGACTTATTAATTCCGGCACAAGCTTCAGGCAGAAATATGGCATTTTCACTGCAAAGATCAAGCTCGGAAATCCCAATGCAAGAAGTTCTTTCTGGATGCTTGCCGATAAAATCACACCTCATCTCGATATTTGCCGGACATCCCGGGGAAAAGTCTGGTTCGATTATTTCTCAACCAAAGGAAGTACTTCAAAATCCTCCGTCGGATCGCGTTATTCCAATGATTCCTTTATCTATACACTTGAGTGGACACCCGATAAACTTGTATGGAAAATAAACAACACTGAAGTTTTCTCCCAGAGAACAGACGTGCCGCAGGAGCCAATGTATGTTCTTCTTGCCGGTGGCCTGGAAAAACCCATTAATGGCATGACATCTATGGAAATTGACTGGGTAAGGGTGTACAAGACAAAATAAACACAAAAATATCTTAATAAATAATATAATGCAGAGACGCCCAAATTGGGCGTCTCTGCATTTTTTGTAAATATCTGTAACTTTTAATAATTTCAACCGTCTTTGCATTGTAATTTGATTTATGACAGTTAAGGAATATAACAGATCTGTTGAAGATTATGCCGATTCGGTTTACCGTTTCATCCGTGGGAACCTCAAGGATGAAGACAGGGCAAGCGATATTGTGCAGGACAGTTATGAAAGGCTCTGGAAAAATGTTGCAATGATAGAATATCCGGTAGTTAAATCATGGTTGTTTTCAACATCATACCATATTATGATTGACATTATCAGGAAAGAGAAGAGGATAACTAATCTTGAACCGGAACATGAAAAGGAAATGATTTATGAATCTCATTACAGCGATCTTAATGAAATACTTCGCGAAGCATTGGATCGGCTACCTGAACAGCAAAAAACCTCTGTAATGCTCAGGGATTATGAAGGCTATACATATAAAGAAATCGGTGAAATTACCGGGTTAAGTGAAGCCCAGGTGAAAATAAACATATACCGCGGACGCGTTGCCCTCAAGAATTTTATAGGGAAGATTGAAACAGTTCTGTAACCATGCAAATCGACAGATCAAATTATGAAATTTGGCTTATCGACTGGCTCGACGGAAATCTCAGTGAGCTCCAGGTTGAGCAGCTTCAGGCTTTTCTAAAAGAGAACCCCGATGTAAAAGAAGATTTTGATGATATG
This sequence comes from uncultured Bacteroidales bacterium, assembly GCA_963829255.1. Taxonomy (GTDB): domain Bacteria; phylum Bacteroidota; class Bacteroidia; order Bacteroidales; family VadinHA17; genus LD21. The sequence goes on along the minus strand of CAWHIG010000012.1, from coordinate 113,277 downwards.
GATAGAGTCAGAGAAGCAATGCATTGCGTCTCTGGCGAGTCATTCCCATATAAAGACCATCTCAAAAAGAAGGCCTCAGAGATATCCGAATCACAATTTGATTATCTCTGCATTGCATTTCTTGAGAAGGATCTTTCATCCGCCCAGAAATCTGAATTAAAGGAAATTATTGATCTGGATCCTGAAAAGAAAAAATCCTTTGAGCTGATACAGAAAATGAAAATATCACCGGCAGACATCCGGTACAAACATAAGAATAGACTCATCAGGAAAAGTGTTGTTCAAAATGTTATTCGACTGTCTTTCATTGGATTATCAGCAGCTGCAATAATTACATACGCTATCATTACCTATCATTTTGTGCCACGGTCACTCCGGGTAAAGACTGATAATACCGCTCAAACTGTAACTGTTGACAGCACCATTCAGAAACCAGCCGATGAAATAATTTCGGTCAGGAGAACAACAGATAAAAAGGATATCACCTCAAAAAAGCAAACTAAAAATTTGTTTCCGATGTCGCAGAAAAAATCATCCGTAATAACGGAAACTGAGAAGAATCTTGCTTTACAAAATGATTCAACAGTGAGATCCGCTTATAATCCGTTGCCTGTTCCTGACAAAATTCCTGTTTCTTCGAAAATCGATCTTAAAAATGGAACTATCAATAATAATCTTATCGCATTAAAAGTCTCAATCAATAATCCGGTATATGATGATGGAAGACCTAAACTGAGCAAATTCATTGCAAAAACTTTCAGGGAAAAAATACTTAAAGAGAAAACAACAAAAGACAGTCCACTCAAAGCCTATGAGATTGCAGAAGCCGGAGTTGCCGGACTCAATAAATTACTCGGTTGGGAAATGGCCCTTAGTGAGAAGAATGATGAGAATGGGAAGCTCAAATCGATCTATTTCAGTTCCAGGCTCCTTAAGTTTAATGCCCCTGTAAAAAAATCTGAACCCCTTCAGTAACTTTTTTGACCCCTTTTCCGTCCCATCTCTGAAACGATTAACAATTTTTAAATCTAATTACATGAAAAAATTTGGAATAATTATATTGCTCTCAGCAATAATAATAAGCGGATCCCGCCTGAAAGTATCCGCGGAAAGTCAGGCAAAGGAAAATCAGGCAACTGATGTTAATAGAAATGAATCTGCCAGAGTCACCCTTGGTAATGATTTGTTAAGTGTAGAGGAAAGTGATTCAGCACTTAGTTTAAGAGTTGGAAACAAGGGACTTACAATACTTGAGTCATTGGAAGGGCACAAATACAATTTTAAAAATTATCCCCGAAAAGATGAATGGGATCAGGAAGATAATGAAAATGAACACGCAAGAAGAAGGTCCCGATTCAGAGGACACTGGTCAGGAATTGAATTCGGATTCAATAATTATTTAACTTCTGCCAGAAGTCTTGTTTTGCCCAATGATATTGATTACATGACCCTTCACTCAAGCAAATCAGGCAATTTCAATATCAATTTTGCACAATTAAGCCTGGGCTTATCCAGACACATTGGATTTGTTACAGGACTTGGCCTTAACTGGAATAACTACCGGTTTGACGGGAATAATAACATAGTTAAAGGGGATAACGGGGTTATTGAGGAGCTTGACCCGGGAGCTAATCTTGAAAAATCAAAACTTGCAACTCTGTTTCTGACTCTTCCTTTTATGCTGGAGTTTCAGCTTCCTGCAAACAACAACCACTTAAATATTGCAGCAGGTCCTATCGGAGCCGTTAAATTAGGATCACACACTAAAATGGTATTTGAAAATGGACATACAGTGAAAGCATATGGAGATTTCAGTCTGAATATGCTCCGGTATGGAGCAACTGCACGTGTTGGCTATGGAAATTTTCAGCTTTACGGAACTTATTATGTGACTCCTTTGTTCCAGGACGGTAAAGGACCACTGGGTAACGATCTGTATCCTTTCGAATTAGGTCTGGCATTTACCTTCAACAATTAATTTATATTTCATTCCTTTTATTTGTAGAGACGCCCAAATTGGGCGTCTCTACATGTTTTTACCCGATTTTCATCGCATGTTTAATGTTGCTTCTTGTACGCCGCTGGTGTATATTTGTAATGTACCGATACGTATTAACGATGGACCAAAGTACATTATCTTCCAGAGAAATAAGACGTTACAGTAAACAGATCATGATCCCGGAAATCGGGCTCAAAGGCCAGGAAAAACTTAAACAGGCTAAAGTGCTGGTCATAGGCGCCGGAGGACTCGGATGCCCTGTTCTTCAATATCTTGCAGCAGCCGGAATCGGGAAAATTGGAATCGCTGAATTTGACATTGTTGATGAAACAAATCTTCAAAGACAGGTGCTGTATGGGTCAACCGATGTGGGAAAACTCAAATCAGTAATAGCCAAAAACCGGCTCGAACACCTGAATTCGCTTGTGGATTTGGAATTATTCAATCTGCGGTGCGATACTACAAATTCTCTCAATATCTTAAGTAAATTTGATGTGATTAGTTGATGCAACTGATAATTCTGATTCAAGATATATAATCAATGATGCCTGCGTAATTCTTGGTAAACCCATGGTGCATGGCGCTGTATATAAATATGAGGGAGTAATTTCCGTATTTAATTATAAAGAAGGACCTACATACAGATGTTTCAATCCAAAAGAAAAGAATAAAGATTTTAAGAATCCGTTACCTTCTCAGGTCGGTCTGCTTGGAGTTCTTCCGGGTATAACAGGAACATATATGGCAAACGAAGTGATTAAAATCATTACCGGAACAGGAGATATTCTCGGTGGTAAGGTTTTGTTAATTAATATCTTAAAGAATACTTTCAACATATTTACAGTAACTAATGTCCCTGAGAATCATAATATAAAAGAACTGAAATACTAAGGTCACCAGTTTGTAGGGACGTTGCATGCAACGTCCCTACTGCTTTCCTCCTTAATAAAAGAACATTTTTAAACCAAATGAACTAACTTTGCTCCCCGGCAGCTCGATTGGAGGAGTGTTATTTCTTTTTTAAATATGAAACTATTTCTGAAAATAGTGAAGCTGTTTGGAATATTGATCCTGACAGTTTCAATAATCCTTCTTTCAGCCTCATACCTGTTAAGGGATAAGGTTGGATTTATTATCCTGAAATCATTAAATAAGAACCTCTCTACAAAACTCGATGTCGGATCTTATAAACTATCGTTTTTAAGAAAATTCCCGAAGGCCTCTCTCGAATTGAGAGACGTACTGGTTCATTCATCTCCCGATTTCAATTCAGGTGCTTTTAAGGGAATAAACACCGATACTCTTCTTGCAGCCCGTTTTGTTTCTGTAGAATTTAAAATAACAGATATCCTGAAAGGGATCTACAACATTGAAAGGATAGGTGCCAGGATAGGAAAAGCAAACTTTTATACAGATACAACTGGACATGTAAATTATAATATTTCAATAAAAAACAATAGTCCCGGAAATAATGAAACTATTATTGACCTGAAACGAATTAATCTTGCTGATTTTGAAGCTTATTATAATAGCCTGGCTGCTCACCTGATTATAAGCGGAACGGTTAAAAACGGAAAATTGAAAAGCAGGATATCCGGTAGTATCATCGATTTTACTGCGGGAACCGAAATGCAGATAAATCGTTTTGAGCTCTATAATTTCAAAATAGCTAATTCCATAGACGCTAAACTTGATCTGAATCTGCAAAGTTCTAAAAGTGGTATTCGGTTTAGAAAAGGTACTTTACACCTGGATAATTACGATATCGGATTAGAGGGGTTTGTTTCTTCCGACAATTTTCTTGATCTTAATTTAACCGGCCATAATATTGACATCTCCAAAATCCCAAAATACTTACCTGAAAAATATGTGAAACTGATTTCTGAGTATAATCCTTCAGGGGTAATAATTGCCAGTAGCAAGATTAAAGGTCAACTAAACCGGACATCAAATCCCCATGTTGAAATTAACTGGCAACTCAAAAAGGGCAGGATAGCTTACGGAAAATCAGATTTAATACTTAAGGATCTGTCATTTGGGGGTCATTTTTCAAATGGATCTAAAAACAGGTTCGCAACTTGTTCTCTTTCAATCACAGATTTTAAAGCAAAACTTGGGTCTTCCGATTATACCGGGTTACTGGCTTTGAGAAATTTTGACAATCCCCTTATTGATCTTTCTCTGAAAGGCAGGGTATTCCCGGCAGAGTTGAAGGAGTTTTTCAATCTGCAAAACATCTCTGTAGCTGAAGGATCAGCTGACATCGATCTTAAGCTTGTTAACAGGCTGTGGTCGAGCATGAAAATATCGGTGAATGATATTATCGATCTCAAACCTGAAGGAAGCGTGACCTTTAATTCACTTACAATAGGATTGCAAAGCAATAAATTTCTTGTAAGTAAAGTAAATGGGAATCTGTTAATTTCAAATTCAATCCACGCAAAAAATCTTGCTTTCAATTACAAAGGGCAAAACATTAAAACCACCGGGGAATTTAAAAACCTGCCTGAATGGCTTTCCGGAAGGCCGGTAAAAATGATAGCAACCGGCGATGTATCTTTCGACAGATTAATTCCCGAAGCGTTTTTCTCCGATCCTCCTGCTTCAGGGAAAAAAGCTGCCAAACAAAAGGCTTTTGCACTGCCCGGAGATCTTTTTCTTGATATCAATTTCAGGATTGATAGTTTGTCGTATAAAACTTTTTCTTCAGCTAAAATTACAGGCACTCTGAATTACAAGCCGAGGACATTAACTTTTAAAACTCTGAAGATGAATGCCTTAAACGGATTTATATCTGGCAATGGTTTCTTCATTCAGAATATAAATAAATCTCTTCTCACAAAAGGCAGTTTTAATGTCTCTGACATCGATGTAAATAAAGCCTTCACAACCTTCCATAATTTCGGACAGAGTTTTCTTAAAGCTGAAAATATTAAGGGCACTCTTTCCGGCTCCCTGTCACTTCTTTTTCCAATGGACTCCACTTTGAAATTTCATATAAATACACTTACAGCTGAAGGCAAATATCACCTTGTAAACGGTGCTCTCATCAATTTTGATCCCGTAAAACAGCTCTCTTCGTTCATTGAACTATCAGAGCTGGAAAATATAAGTTTTGAACAGCTGGATAATGACTTTTTTATAAGAAATAATTTCCTTTATATTCCCCAGATGGAGGTTAATTCTTCCGCAGCTGATCTGTCAGTGAACGGAAAGCATAGTTTTGATAATGACTATGAATACCACGTGAAAATACTGTTGTCTGTAATACTGAGCAAGAAAAGAATAAGAAACAAAAGCAATGTTACCGAATTCGGTGCAGTTGAAGACGATGGACTTGGTCGCACTTCCCTGTTATTGAAAATAATAGGTAAGGGCGAAGTGGCTAAAGTGGGATATGACGTGAAAGCGGCAGGAACGGAGGTAAAGAATAATATTAAAAAAGAAAAGCAGACACTAAAGACCATTCTGAACCAGGAATATGGATGGTACAACAACGATTCGACAGTAAAACAAAAGCCGGCTGAGAAGAAATCACGTTTCAGGATTAAATGGGATGATGGAGATACTGTTAAGACTACTCCCAATCCTGCGGATGCAAAAAAGGAAAATACAAGTAAGAACCTCTTTAAAAAGAATTAATTTACCGTTGAAGCTATTCCGATATAAAACCCTCTGGAGATTATTTTTACTTCTTCTCGTAGTTCTCATAGGTACGGGTTCTCTTATTTATACGGAAACCCTTGTAACAAAACTTAAGGTGGAGGAAAGAAAAAATGTGGAACTGTGGGCTGAAGCCATAAGACTAATTTCTCTTTCTGATTCAAGTCAGGTTCTTGATTTTCCCTACTCAATCATTGCCAACAATAACACTGTTCCCGTAATTCTTACGGATGAGTCAGACAACATTATTTCTGCCAGAAATTTCAATCAAGAAAAGAGCCGGGACACCAAATATATGCTGTATAGCCTCGAAAAAATAAAAGAGAAAAACGAACCTATAAAAATTAATCTTGAAAACGGTCATTACAATCTTATTTACTATAAGGACAGCATTATACTTACAATGCTTATATATTACCCCTATACACAGCTGGGTATAATTGTCTTTTTTATTTTTGTTTCTTACCTGGCCTTCCGTTCTTCGCGAAAAGCCGAACAAAATCAGGTTTGGGTGGGAATGTCGAAAGAGACTGCTCATCAACTTGGTACGCCAACCTCTTCACTTGCCGGGTGGATAGAAATTTTACAACAAAACTACCCCGAAATTTCTATAACCAAAGAACTTGCTCTTGATGTTGAAAGACTTGAAAAAGTTACCGAAAGGTTTTCAAGAATCGGCTCTAAACCGGCGCTTGTCAGTGAGAATATTATTGAAATAATTTCCAAAACTGTTGATTATCTGAAATTAAGAACATCCTCAAAGGTTAAGATAATAATTGATTATAATCCCGGCACAGAAGTTCGGGTCCCTGTAAACCCTGCCCTGTTTGAGTGGGTCATTGAAAATGTTTTTAAAAATGCGGTTGACTCGATGGAGGGAAGCGGTGAGATAACTGTAAGGATCGCAGAAACAGAAAAACATGTTTTGATAGACATTTTTGATACGGGAAAAGGAATTCCAAAATCAGCTTTCAATAAAATCTTTAACCCGGGCTTCACCACCAAGCAAAGAGGATGGGGTCTGGGTCTCTCCCTGGCAAAAAGAATTATTGAAGAGTATCATAATGGGAAGATCTTTGTCAGGCATTCGGAAGTAGGCAAGGGTTCCTGCATCCGGATTGTGATGAACAAGGATAAAATCTAATTGCTATATTTGCAACCCGTTATGAAAAGAAAAGATATTGAGATAATGGCCCCTGCGGGATCGTACGAATCGCTTATGGCAGCAATTCAGGGCGGTGCCGATTCTGTATATTTTGGAGTGGAACAACTCAATATGAGGGCTGCCTCATCAAATAATTTCACAATTGAAGATCTCCGGAAAATTGTCACTATCTGCAAAAAGAACGGACTTAAAAGCTATCTTACTGTTAACGTGGTAGTATATGACCATGAAATTGAACAGATGCACCGTATAATTGATGCAGCAGTTGAAAGCGGGATGACTGCCATTATAGCTTCTGATTTATCTGTTATCAATTATGCCTTTTCGGCAGGAATTGATATTCATCTTTCAACACAATTGAATATCTCGAATATTGAAGCATTGAAGTTCTATGCAAAATGGGCCGATGTCGTAGTGTTGGCGCGAGAATTGAATCTTGATCAGGTCGGACATATTTACAGTTGTATCAGGGAACAGAATATCACAGGACCAAAAGGAGAGCTTATCAAGATTGAAATGTTTGCTCATGGAGCACTCTGTATGGCCATCTCCGGCAAATGTTACCTGAGCCTCCATGAAAATAATAAATCGGCAAACAGGGGCGAATGTTATCAGACCTGCCGCAAATCTTATATAGCTACCAATAAAGAATCGGGCTATGAGATTGAGATTGATAATGAATATATTATGTCTCCCAAAGATCTTTGCACTATCGGATTTCTTGATAAAATGATTGATGCCGGCGTAAGAGTTCTGAAGATTGAAGGAAGAGCCAGATCTGCTGAATATGTCAGAGAAGTTTCTTCGTGCTATGATGAAGCCGTAATTGCTATTGAAGACGGAACCTACAATAAAGAGAAAACGGATGGCTGGCGGACCCGGCTTTCGACGGTTTTTAACAGGGGATTCTGGGATGGATATTATCTTGGACAAAAAATGGGGGAATGGAACACAAATTATGGCTCGAGTGCAACAAAAAGAAAGGTTTATCTCGGTAAGATCACTAATTATTTTCGAAAACTTAATGTCGCTGAAATCAAGCTCGAAAACGGCAATCTGAATAAAGGGGACACAATTCTAATTACGGGTCCGACTACAGGGGTGGTTGAATATATTGTGAATGAGATCCGTGTTGACCTGGAAGTGACGGAGAAAGCAATTAAAGGAGTACTTTGTTCAATTAAAACGCCTGACTATCTGAGAAGATCCGATAAGGTCTATAAGTGGGTCGATACAAACGAAATATCCTAGAACTATACGAAAAGCCTCTTTAACCGCAAAGGTCGCAAAGGTTTAAGAACCAAGGTCGCAAAGAATTGACAAATGATTTTTGACTTTGCGCACTTTGCGTTCTTATCCACCGAAGCTTTAGCGAAGGTGGACTTTGTGTACTTTGTGGTTAAATGGATTTCAAACCAAATAGCCCCTGAATTACCATTTAATCTTAGCTGCAGCTTCTAATACTTTTAACGCATTAGTTTCAATATCATCAATGTCAGTATTGACATAGATAATGTTTTTATTGTTCTTCTTTTTTAATCCGAACTGATATGCCTTATCGTAGTAATAAAGTACTATTTCGATTGCTTTCGCCAGATCACCTGTTTCAACCGCATTGATTGCATCGCTGGTATTATCTCCTCCAAGTCGCTTGCTGATCTTTAAAATTGATGTTCTCAAGGATTCCGGCGAGAAAGTTGTGTACTCTTCCATAAGACGCGGGAGCCTGGTTTTAACATCCATATTGAGAATTACTGAAGGTGAATCCTGCATATTAAGATAAAATCTGTCCGGTATGAATATTGAACCGATATTCCGGCTTTCATCTTCAACCCAAACCGGAAGATCACTGCTTAATTGCTTCAAGTCGTTGAAAAGAATATTTGCAAATTGTTCAGTTGATGGCTGAGCAAGCTGCCCGAGAGCTCCGAAAGCAGAGCCCTTGTGATTTGCAAGTCCCTCGAGATCAACGATCTGTTGACCTGTCGTCTTAAGATATTTAAGAATATGAGTTTTACTGCTTCCCGTCATTCCTCCCAGAACTATCATTTTCCTTTTCACGGAAAGGTATTCCAGAATATGATGACGATAAGACTTATATCCTCCGTCTAATACTTCAGTCTTAATATCACCTAATGAAAAGAGCCAGGCCATTGCTTCAGACCTCATGCCACCACGCCAGCAATGAACAAGAAGCTTTCCGTTTTTTGCGATCTTCAGAGCATACTCCAGTTTAGATGACATTGCCGGTCCGGTATATTTCAATCCCTCAAGAATTGCCGGTAATCGCCCTTCTTTTTTAAATTTTGTACCGACGGCAGCTCTTTCTTTATCATCAAAAAGAGGGATATTTACAGCTCCGGGGATATGACCGTAGTTGAACTCAGAAGGAGATCTGACATCGACTATCGGAGCGATCTCTGAAAGTTCCAGAAACCTTACTATATCAATTTTGGGGATTGTCATGAGTTATTTTGGCTAATAATCCCTTTGTGTTACTTTGTGCATCCTCACGAAGGTTCACAAAGGACATATAAAGGTCAATAGTCAGAACCATTATTTTTTAAAATATCTTGCAAAAAGTCTTTTGAGTTCTTCAATTCTGACAGGTTTAGAGATAAAATCTTTAATGCCTGATAATTCAGCTTTCTTCTTTGTCTCTGGCATATTATCGGCAGTAAATGCAACTATCAAAACCGATTTATCAAATTTCAGGATTCTTTGTGCAGACTCAAAACCGTCCATTTCCGGCATGAAGAGGTCCATGAAGATAAGATCAAATCTCTTGGTTTTTGCAAGCAGATAACCGGCATAACCATCATCAGCAATATCGAAGGAATAACCCAGGTTATTAAGCATTGTTCCGATAACTTTCTGATTCATTTTGTTATCTTCAATTATCAATATGCTGATATCGGTTCTTACACTGCCTATTTCAATTATTGAAGTCTGGTCCTCAATAAAAGGAAAACTATTCTTTATAGTGCTGAGCAACTCGCTGATATCAAATGGTTTTATAAGATAATGATCTATTCCCAGGGTAATGCATTTCAGATAATTTCCTTTTATATCGTTTGTACTTATCATAAGCATTATGAAACTGGATGACAACTTACTCTCCCAGATCATCCTTGCAGCTTCAAATCCATTGAACTCCTTATCGTCAAATATGATTACAAGATTATATTTTTCTTCGGGATAGTTCATGTTTGTTTTGATCTGGTTCACTGTTGTTCTCTGGAAAGTTGTGATTGTAACAGTCAGCCCCTGCTTATGTAAAGCACCTAAAATCTCCTCATCACGGTTCTGGTTACCGGTTATAACCAGTGTTTTAATTTTCCCGAATGTTTTGATCTTATCTAATGAAAGCTCTTTTATCTGTCTGTCGTTAGAGTAGGTAAGTATCGTAAATGAAACTTTCATTCCCTGATCACCTGATATTCCTGACGGACTGACAGCTGACAGTTCTCCTCCCATAAGTTCGATGAGTTGCTTAGAAAGAATGGTTCCGAAACCGGTTTCATCGCTGACCCTTACAAGCTTTGATTCAATATTTACAAAATCACCAAAGATTTTTTTAAGGCTTGCTTTGTCAAAACTTTTGCCAGTATCGAGCAACTCAAAGCCAAGAGTTACTATCCCGTTTTTGCTGTTTTTAAGCATGCATTTCAGCCGTATTTCCCCCTTTTCAGTATTTTGGATTGAGTGGTCTATGAGGTTTGTCAGGACCTGTCTGAGTCTGAAAGGATCACCGATAATGCTTTCCGGGACATTGTCATCAACAGTACAGGTTAAAGTCAGGTCATTAAAGTTCGTATTTGTCTTTGCCAGATCGGTGCAGTAATTAATCTCCTCTCTGAGATTAAAAGGTACCTCATCAAGTATCATTTTCCCTGATTCAATTCTTGAAAAATCAAGGATGTCGTTAATTATGCTCAGGAGTACTTCTGTTGAACGATGCATAAGATTTACTATATCCCTTACTTCCGGTGAAAGATTATGTCTTTTAAGTACATCCGTCATACCAATAATACCATTCAGCGGAGTTCTGATCTCATAGCTCATCCTGGCAAGAAACTCAGATTTTGCTTCATTGGCTTTGGCTTCTTGTTTTCTCGCAGATTCAAGCATTGTAACATCAATGAGTATCTCCATGGTCGCTTCTTCTCCCATGAACATCACTTGTATGCTGTATCTGTACAGCACTATCTCTCCTATTTCTTTTTTAATAATTACAAACTGGTCGGGATTGAATGATCCGCCCAGGTTTTTTGAATAATAATCACTCTCGCCCGGCAAGTAAGTTTCAGGAAAGATTTTACCTTTCATTTCTGTTTCACTTGAATAAGAATATTGCCCTGCCGCTACTTTATTTGCTTTAAGTATTTCCCTGTTCTTATTAATAACAATCACTCCAACAGGCATCTCTTCAATCAGCTTGAAAAGCATTTTCTCCGAAGTTCTTAATCCTTCCATTTCTGCTTTCTGCGACTTAAGATACCTCCAGAAAATATAAATTATCACCTGAATCAGCAGAATTGTCAATGCCACAATGAACACAGAGTTCCAGATTAAGTATTTCCGAAAAAAAGTAATTGGCGAAGAAAAGACAAGGCCAATATCTCTCTGAAGGATCTGAGTGGAATAATATGAAGAAATAATTTCTATCTTCTTCCCATTTACTGTGGCGTTATGCATAATATTCGCAACTGATCCATCTGCGAGACTTTTTGTAATTTTATCCAGCTGAGAGTATTCCGTCTTGTTTTTACTATTATCGTAAATAATTTCTCCGGAGTTGGTTACTACCCATTGCCATTGATAATCCTTAAGATTGAATTCCGAAAATATTCTATAAAAGTATTTCTGGTAATCAACGGTTACGACAATATTGCCGATTGTTTCATTGTTTTTTATGACCGGCAGATAATAATCAAACTTCTGGTTTTCCTGAACCAGTTTTTCCATGTCATTCATTTTGGCCTGAGCGTGCAGGATAAATGGCTGTTCAAGCCATTCACCACTATTATTTTCATTATCTTTTTTTAATGTGAATTCATTCTTATTATTGTCGTAGAACTTAATTCCCGTAACAAAATCATTATACTTTGAGAAGAACAATTTCATTCTTTCTTTAGCCCTGAGCTGATTCTCGGGACTCGTAAAGAACTGGCTGAGGTCTTCTTTAAAACTGATCTGATTCAAATCGCTTGAAAACCAGATATTGGTACTGTCAACCATAAGTCCAACAGTCTGCACCTGCCGGTCAAGCAATTTAACAATATAGTTTATCTGCTTATTATACAGATTTTTATAATAAAAATAGTTTGTGAGCATTATTATCAGAAATGCTGTATAAACAAGAATTAGAATCCTTCTCATCTGCTAATTTGATTATCCCCAAAAGTGTATAAAGATAATTTATAAAAACAATAATCTTAATTTACCTGTACTTACCGTTATCTCCATCCATGATATTAAGATAACTCCGGTACCTGAGAAAATCTATTTCACCATTTTCCACTGCAGTTCTCACAGCACAGCCGGGTTCATCAAGATGGAGACAATTATTGAACCTGCACTCTTTTGATTTCCTGAATATTTCGCGGAAAAAATGATAGATCTCATTTCTCTCCATATCAACTACGCCGAATCCCCTGATTCCCGGGGTATCAATTACAAATCCACCAAACGGCATCTGATGCATTTCAGGAAAAGTTGTGATATGTTTTCCCTGTTTATGATAATCTGAAATCTCTGCTGTTTTGAGATTAAGAAGAGGATTAAAAGTGTTTAAGAGGGTCGTTTTTCCCACGCCGGAATTACCGGATATCAGGCTGGTTTTTCCTTTCATTAATCCTTTAAGAACTTCAAGGTTTGTAAACTCCTTAAGTGATAGTCTGATACACTCATAGCCAATCTTATTATACATCGAAATGAGGTATTCCATTTTGGAAGACTCCTCCTCTCCGTAGAGATCAGTTTTATTTATAATTATGTTAGCGGGAACCCGGTAAGCTTCTGCTGAAATAAGGAATCTGTCGATAAATTCTATTTGTGTTTCCGGGAGAATAATAGTGATCATGAGGAAGACCTGATCAATATTAGCAGCGATTATTTGTGAGTGTTTTGAAAGATTTGTGGCTTTTCTCAGGATCCAGTTTTTACGGTCGAGTACTTCAGTTATAATACCCGAATTAGTCTTCTGCTCAATTTCGAATAAGATATTGTCTCCGACAGCTATAGGATTTGTTGTGCGGAATTCTTCAATCCTGAGTTTCCCTTTGATGGAACAATTAATGATGTTCCCATCACCATAAAGAACCCTGTAACGGCTTCCGGTAGATTTTAGTACAACTCCCTTTTCCAACTGATAATAATTTGGAACAAAAGTAAGTAAATAAATTATACGAGTAGAGACGCCCAAATTGGGCGTCTCTACATTCTTCATATGATAATTTTTAAATTCTCTAATTATCCGATGCCATCAGCAGAAATGGCTTCATCTCAAAACTATGATAGTAAGGTCTCAGCCTTTCAATATTATAATCGGTAAGTTTTACTACTTTTTTAGATGATGTAACCACATCGATAGGCAGATTATCGTACCTTCCATTTTTCAAAACCACTATCCTTCCATGTACCCCTTTAAGAATAAGATCCAGAGCAAGATTCCCATAAGCCATTGGAACAATAGAATCCAGTGCATCCGGATCTCCTCCGCGTACCATATAGCCAAGTTTCTGGTAAATCACGTTTATTACTTTCCCATTATTATGTTTAGCAGAAAGTTCCTTAAGCTTTGCTGATACCATATCACCTATCCCTCCGAGCTTCGCATGGCCATAAGCATCTTTTTCACTATCGGCAAATATCATCTCTCCTCCTTTAAACATTGCACCTTCAGAAACCAGGACTACTGAATATTTGCTTGGATTATGATTTCTGTCTTCAACAAGAAGTCTTGTTAGCTGATCTATATCAAACTCATACTCAGGAATGACACATCTGTTTGCAGCACCTGCCAGTGTAGGCAGCATTGCCGTAAAACCGGCATATCTTCCGAATACTTCAAGGACCAGAAGTCTCTCATGCGAACCGGCTGATGTTCTGAGGCTGTTTGTCATTTGAATGGTTCGCGATATGCATGTGCTGAAGCCAATGCAATAATCAGTTCCGGGCACATCATTATCCATTGTTTTGGGAATTGCAACAACGTTTACCCCTTTTTTGTAAAGATGAACGCCATAACTTAGTGTATCATCTCCGCCAATTGGTATAAGGTAATCGATACCAAGCCATTCAAGGTTTTTTATGATTTCCGGGGTAAGGTCATTCACCTCGGCATTATAGGTACTTTGCAGATGTTCAGGAACATTGGCTTTTGACATGTGACTTGGCCTTGTCCTGGAGGTATGCAGGAAAGTTCCGCCGGTTCTGCCTGCCTTATTAACAATATCGTCCGTCAGGACCTGAAAATTGTTGCTGTTGTCCGCCTTGGTATCTCTGATTAATTCGGTAATTCCTGCCCATCCCCTGCGAAGTCCGATTACTTTGTATCCTTCCCGGTTGGCCCGGATAGTTACCGCACGAATAGCCGGATTTAGTCCCGGGACATCTCCTCCCCCGGTCAGAATAGCAATTATCCCCTTGGTTGTTTTATGAGTTGCCATATTCTTTTGCTTTTTATTTGGTTCCATTATTAGTAAATTTAAGACCTCTAAAGTAAAACTTTTTAATATTATTCCAAAAACAGATATTTTGACGGAAAATCAACTCAATACAAATATTCAAAAGAACTCATCGGTTTTGATTTCCGGCGGGAGTGGTCTTATAGGAAGATCCCTTACATCTACCCTCCTGGCTGCAGGTTATCAGGTGTCGCACCTTTCGAGAAATGCAAATAAAGGTGAACGGATCAGAGTCTTCAGGTGGGATCCTGAAAAAGGTATTATTGATCCTGAAGTATTTGAAGGAATTGATATCGTAATTAACCTTGCCGGAGCTAATATTGGTGAAAAAAGATGGACCAAAAGCAGAAAAGAGGAAATTGTAAAAAGCCGGGTGGAGTCAACCAGGTTTCTTCATAAAGTTATTATTGATAATGGAATCCGGATAAAAGCGTTTATCTCTGCTTCCGCTTCAGGTATTTATGGTTCTGTAACATCAGCTAAAATTTTTATTGAAAATGATCCCCCTGCAGAAGATTTTCTTGGTTATACCTGTAAACGATGGGAAGAGGCTGCCGATCTTTTTGACAGCTCCGGTATACGTACAGTAAAAGTCCGGACTGCTGTTGTACTTGAAAAAGCCGATAGTGCTTTGTCAAAACTAATGAAGCCGGGGAAATTTGGTTTCTTAATTCAGACAGGCAGCGGTCAACAGTATATGCCATGGATTCATATAAATGACCTGTGCAATATTTACCTCAAGGCAATAAAGGATCCGGAAATCAAAGGGGCATACAATGCTGCAGCGCCGCAACATATTACACATAAAGATTTTATGGCCGTTCTGGCAAAAGTTATGAATATACCGGTTTTACCGGCATCAATACCTGATTTCATTCTCCGGGCTGCTTTAGGAGAGATGTCAGATGTGATCCTTAAGGGGAGCAGGATCTCTTCAGAAAAAATAATAAAAGCCGGGTACAGGTTTGAATTCAACCAACTGGAAGATGCCCTCTATAATGTAATTTGGAGATAGAATTCTTCCTCCGGTCATCCGTGTTTGGAAATAATTTCGAGCTTTCCTATTTCAACCACTTCGATGGTTTTTCCGAATACTCTGATTATCCCTTCTTTTTTAAAATCAGACAATGTACGTATAACGTTCGCAGTGCTCATACCGATATAATCTGCGATCTCCTTTCGTGAAACAGGCAGATCGAAGACCCTTGACCTATAAATCTCATTTGTAAAATAGAGTAAAACAAAAGCCACTCTGCCAATCAGGTTTTTCTGTCTGATATCCAGCGTCTGAGAGATAATTTTATCATTTATTCTTGAAATCTTAGTGAGGAGCCCCATTGCAAATCCGCCATTTCTTAAAAATAATTGTTTTACAAAATCCAGATTGACCATACAGACGACCGAATCTTCAAGAGCTGAAACAGAATACTGGTACCGTTCCTCAGAAAAAATGCTCATGTTACTGACGAATTCAAATGGCCGGGTAATAGTTATTACCTGCTCATCGCCTGAAGGAGTCCTCCTGTAAAGTTTAACCAGGCCGCTTTTAAGATATTTAAAGTTACTGATTTTCTCTCCCTCGTGGTTTATTACTTCCCCTTTATGGAAAAATTGCTCCTCTTTGTAATCGCATAATTCGTTAATTGCTGCTTCATCAAGAAAAGAGAATACAACCTCCCGAAAATCGCAACTTGCACACGAGCAAGGTTTTTTCTTTTCGTTCACGTTTTTTTAATTTTTCACAAATTTACCATTTTCCTGATCACTATATCACTTTTCAATTTGTTTTATTGCCAAAATTAGAGCTAATTTGAAAGTCTGAAAGTATATTAAAATCAATTTATGTGAGAATGATCTACAGAACTGATTACCATATGCATTCCAGCTACAGTGATGGAAGATCTGTTCCTGATGACTACATTGCCCCGGCTCTAGCTGCCGGATTGAGTGAGATAGGTTTTTCCGAACACCTTACGCTTTTCAAAGACCTTGAGGACTGGAATATGAATCCTGTGAACATAACACCGTACATCAATCACCTGGAAAATCTTCAGCGCAGTATTAAGGCCATTAAAATTAAAATTGGTCTTGAAGTTGATTTCTTTGCAGGAAAGGAAAAAGAGATTCATGCTTATCTGAGCTCACTGCCTCTTGATTATATTATCGGTTCAGTTCATTATCTCGGTGAAAAATCAGTAGATGTTGGTCCTGAATTTTATGAAGGGAAAAGCATAGACAGACTATTTGAATCGTATTTTGAATCTGTTATAGCTGCATCTGCATCGGGCCTGTTTGACATAATGGCTCATTGCGATTTAATAAGAATTTACGGCTATAGACCTTCCATGGACCTGGCGCCTCTTTACCGTAAGCTCGCAAAAACAATGAAAACTCATAATGTCGCTTTTGAAGTGAATACAAATGGCAGAAACCGGCCTTTAGCAGATTTTTATCCCGATCGTCAGTTTCTTCATATATTCAGGGAAGAGAATGTCCCGGTGTGCGTCAACTCAGATGCTCACATGCCTTCACGGGTCGGACAATACTTCGATGAGGCATATGAGTTGCTAAGATATATCGGTTTCACTGAAATGGCAGTATTTGATAAAAGGGTGCGAAAGATGGTTCCGTTCTGAACCCTGTTTCTATAGCCTGGTCCTGCGTAAAGTGAGGAGAAATCCAACTAAAAGAACGAGATTTTTCATTCTTAAGCAGGATGCCCGAAGAGCCTGCCCCGCATCAGCGGGGGAGGTGGGTATTGGATTTATGTGGCTAATATATGCTCCAGAAATATCTTCAGCCCAATTGCAATTAATAAAAGCCCTCCTATTATTTCAACTTTATTTCCGAGTCTCTCTCCTGCTGATTTTCCGATCCGGATCGCCGTCATGGAAGCAAGGAATGTAACTGCGCCAATAACTGTTCCTGCCTCCCATATTCTTACATCCAGAAGAGCGAAGCTTATTCCAACAGCAAAAGCATCGATACTTGTTCCAAGTGCAATAGTCAGCAGGACAATTATACTGCTGAAATCCTTTGGCTCCTCATTCTTAGCTTTCTTAAACCCTTCTATAATCATTTTAATTCCCAAAAAAGATAATAGCCCTAAAGCTATCCAATGATCTGTTGCCTTTAATGCGTTTGAAATTATAGAACCCAGAAAATAACCTGCAATGGTAAGACCTCCCTGGAATGCTGCCAGAACAACTGCAACCCATGATGCCTGTCTGAACCTAATGCCGCTCCGCATTACACCATATGATAATGAAACTGCAAATGTGTCAAATGACAAACCCAGAGCTATAGCCAGAATTGTAAAGTAGTCCATGGAACAAACTTAAGAACCGCAAATATAATATAAATCATCACTCAAAAGTTTTTGAGTTTGATTGCATATATTTGAACAGTATAATAATTATGAGCGCAATGAGAGCCGTAATACAACGGGTAAGCAGGGCATCGGTCACAATCAGTAAAAAGATCAAATCTGAAATTGGTATCGGATTGCTAGTATTGATCGGGATAGAAGACTCAGATAATGATACTGATATTGACTGGCTCTGCAGTAAAATAGTACAACTCCGCATTTTTAACGACAGCAGTAATATAATGAATCTTTCCGTTCGAGATGTGGGCGGAGACATTCTTGCAATAAGTCAGTTCACACTTCATGCAAAAACCAGAAAGGGAAACAGACCATCCTATATTCGTGCTGCTCACTCCGATATTGCAATCCCATTGTATAACAAGTTTGTAAGCAGACTATCGCAGCTTATTGGTAAAGAGGTGGGTACCGGTGAATTCGGTGCTATGATGCAGGTTGAGCTTGTTAATGATGGTCCGGTTACGATAATTATTGATACAAAAGAGAAGGAATAGCCGGTTGGTTGAAGTGTTGAAATGTTGAAGAGTTGAAAAGTAAAATTTATTACTTGATAGCCCCCCCCCTGAGGGGGTTGGGGGGTAAAATAGAAGGAGAAGGAATGAATATGAATACTGATCTGACTGAAGAAAAGAGTTTTAAGAATTCAGTGCTTCTTGTTTCGGCTTTTGCAGCTTTTCTGGTTCCTTTTCTCAGTTCCGCAGCTAATCTTGCACTGCCGTCAATTGGCAAGGAATTCCATGCAAATGCAATTGGTCTGGGTTGGGTCATAAGCAGTTTCATTTTATCCTCGGCTATTTTTCTGCTGCCTTTTGGAAGACTTGGTGACATTGTTGGCAGAAAAAAGATTTTCTTTCTGGGGATTTTGTTGTTTACCGTTTCAACTTTTCTTATTATTTTTTCCTGGAGCATAGTCTCACTGATAATTTTCCGGATACTTCAGGGATTATCCAGCGCTATGATCTTTGGTACAAGCATGGCAATAATCACATCTGTTTTTCAACCCGGAGAAAGGGGAAGAGCGATAGGAATCAATATAACTTCGACATATCTCGGATTATCCTGTGGTCCGGTGATCGGAGGATTTCTTACTCAATACCTGGGATGGAGAAGTATTTTTGCGTTTCTTGTTCCATTCGGCATAATTTCACTTATTCTGATAAACAGGAAAATAAAAACTGAATGGGCAGAAGCAGTCGGTGAGAAATTTGACTGGAGAGGATCCATAGTATATGGTATTACTCTTGCGTCTTTTATGTATGGTTTTTCACAGCTGCCTTCTTCTTTAGGATGGATATGTATTGCAATTGCAGTTTTGATGGCAATTGTATTCCTTACGATTGAGAATAAAATCAGTAACCCGGTGTTTGATATACGGCTTATAATGCAAAACAGAGTCTTTGCTCTTTCCTCGGTAGCAGCACTCATTAATTATTCTGCAACCAGTGCAATCGGCTTTTTTATAAGTCTTTATCTCCAATATCTTAAAGGACTTGATTCCAGAACTGCAGGTTTAATAATGATATCGCAGCCTATTGCCATGACTCTTTTGTCACCTGTTGCAGGCAAGTTATCCGACAAGAAAAATCCTGGAGTTATTGCTTCTATCGGAATGGCTATCACAGCCTCGGGACTGATATTGCTCTGCTTCATTAGGGATGATACTCCGGATTATTTTATTGTCTTATTACTCTTGCTCATGGGAATCGGGTTTGGCCTGTTCTCCTCCCCGAACTCGAATGCAATTATGAGTTCTGTTGAAAAACGCTATTTAGGGGTAGCATCAGGAGTTGTAGGAACAATGAGGATGATTGGTCAAATGATGAGTATGGGAATTGCAATGATGCTACTTTCATTATATATAGGAAAACAACCAATCAATCATGCAACTTATCCCGGACTGATTTCCGCTATGAGAACCGGTTTCATAATCTTTTCGGTTTTGTCTGTCTTAGGGATTTTTGCCTCTCTTGCCAGGCATGGTAAACAGGAAAACAAAACTTAATATTCCAATTAAAATAGTTTTAATAACAAAAAGCATTATATTAACCCCGTGCTTTTTATTTAATTTGTCGTTAATTAATTTAACATAATTAATAATTTCATGACAAAACTTTATCAAAAACTGATCAATTCATGTCCTTCGGAAACCGAGGTTAAGAAGGGCCTTAAAAAGGTATCTGCCTCTGAGCCGGATGTTGCTGATAAACATCTCCTGATGAGTCTTTTGAACCTGATTGATCTGACAAGCCTGAATACATCCGACAATAAGAGCCATATAATACATTTAACAGGCAAAGTAAACAGCTTTTCAGGGCGTTTTTCAAATATCCCGAATGTAGCCGCTATCTGTATTTTTCCAAATTTTGTCTCGGTAGTAAAAGAGAAACTTAAAGCAAAAAATGTAAAAATAGCATCAGTTGCAGCAGCTTTTCCAACTTCTCAGACATTCAGGAGCATAAAGGTCACCGAGTGTAAAATGGCTGTTGAAGCCGGCGCTGATGAAGTTGACATAGTTATTCCGGTGGGCGCTTTTCTCGGAAATGATTTTGCTTTGGTTGCTGACGAAATCAGGGAGATAAAAGGAGCTATCGGGAGCAAACAACTTAAAGTTATTGTTGAATCCGGTCTGCTAGGTGATTTTGAACATGTTTACAGGGCATCTATGATTTCTATGGATGCCGGAGCCGATTTTATTAAGACATCCACCGGCAAAACAACCATTTCAGCTACTCCTGAGGCTGCATTTGTAATGTGCCATGCAATTTCCGATTTTTATTCAGAAACTGGTATAAGGGTGGGATTTAAAGCTGCAGGAGGAATAGTTACTCCGGCTGATGCAGTTACTTATTATAAGATAGTTAAGCAATGTCTAGGCGATGAATGGCTGAATAATAACCTGTTCAGAATAGGAGCAAGCAGATTAGCTAATAACATTCTTTCCGGAATATCCGGTTGCGAGAGTAATTATTTCTGATATCCTGTCTTCAGGAAATTTTGTTTTATCTCTTGTATTTATCATTACTTTTGTGATGTGAAAACAAAAAAGTGATGATAATTTCCTGGTCAGATTTACAGCAAGATACTGTTCCGCATAAAATTGCTCCTAAGCAAGATTCCATTCGGATAAAATCTGATTCAGTTTCTACTGTTTTATCCGTTCGACCACAAGATTCCATTAAGCACAAATTAGTAAGAATCCCCCAAAAGACAGTCTTTACCTTTGCTGATACCACAGCTGTCTGCCCCAGAAATAGTATTGCAGATGTAACATTCTACGATCTGAATAGTTTTGTATTCCGGCTTGGATATGGTTCATACAAGAAATTTCCGTTCATCTTTATTGAAAAAAACAGGAAGAAGGAGATGGAAGCAAGAGCGTTGCTCATAAAACATCTCAGACCTGGTATGGATTTGCCGGCACAGCCCTTTCACAATGATTGGGGGATAATACTCATACTTTTAGCTGCTATTTTATATTCCTTAATCAAAGCAACAACCAAAAATGTATTGCCTAATATTAGCAGGTTTCTCATGTTCAGGGGATCAACTGATCCCTCGTCGCGGGACCTTGGCGGATTATTTAATTGGCAATCAACAATTCTGAACCTTATTTCATTTTTTATAATCGGGTTATTTGCTTATTCGGCAGCTTCCTATTATAACTTCATACCACCTGGTTCCAAAGGAATACTCTTCTGGTTAATTTCTCTTGGAATAGTTATTGCAGCTGTTACTTTCAGACACATTATCTGTCTGATAACCGGTGCGGTTAGCGGAAAGGAAGAGGCATTCAGGGAATATCTGCTTGGTATTTACCAGTCTTACAGGCTAGGGGCATTCATTCTGTTTGTAATCATTATTCTGATGTCATATACTACTATAATTCCAATCCGCGATTATCTGGTTTTCGGAATTATCATTCTGGGTTTAATGTATCTGATCAGCGTAATCAGGTTATTGGTAATATTTCTAAACAGGAATATTTCAATATTCTATTTGATTTTATACCTTTGTGCGCTGGAAATTCTGCCTGTTTTGATAGTAATAAAGTATTATACAGGTCTTGTTTAGATTGGCTTGGGTTACTTTGAAAGTTAAACTTAAACCGTAAAGAGTTGAAAATAAGGAAGATTTTAGTATCGCAGCCAGAACCCTTAAATCCGAAATCTCCATATTTCGAACTGGCAAGAAAGTATAATCTAAAGGTTGAATTTAAGCCGTTTAATCAGGTTGAAGGCGTTTCGTCAAAAGATTTCCGTCAACAAAAAATCAATATCCTTGACTTTACAGCGGTAATATTCACCAGCAAAACCGGGATTGATCACTTTTTCAGGATTTGCAATGAACTGCGGACGGTTGTGCCGGATACAATGAAATATTTCTGCATCACAGAAAATGTTGCATTTTATCTTCAGAAATATATTGTGTACCGAAAGCGCAAGATATTTCATGGGAAAGCTAAGTTCCAGGACCTCATTGATGTTATAATTAAACACAGGGAAGACAATTTCTTTGTTCCTCTTTCCGAACCCCATAATGCTGAAATTCCGGAATCACTTGATAAAAATAAAATCAGCTATACAATCGGAACTCTTTATAAAACAATAAGCACTGATTTTTCTAATTTAAAAGAGTTCGATTATGATATACTTGTTTTTTATAGCCCTTCAGGAATAAAATCATTAAAAGAAAATTTTCCCGGATTCGTTCAGGGAGATATTAAAATCGCCGCTTTCGGACCAACTACCGCTTCCGCTGTTGAAAATGAAGGACTCAGACTGGATATAAATGCCCCTAATCCGAAAGCACCATCAATGACAATGGCTCTTGACGATTTTCTGAAAGAATACAATAAAAATTTACGGTAGGGACGTTGCATGCAACGTCCGTACAACATGCAACGTCCGTACAACATGCAACGTCCGTACAGCATGCAAAGGGACGTTGCATGCAACGTCCCTACCAATATAAAATGAATACTGTCAGAGAAACATTTGATAAGTCTGAAAGGCTTTGCAGCCGGAAAATCATCGCCAGTCTGTTTGAAAACAGAAATGTTTTCTACAATTCAGTTTTTAAAGTAGTCTGGGAAATGGGTCAGCTCTCCCTTCCTGCTCCTGCTCAGGTGGCTTTCAGTGTCTCAAAAAGAGGATTCAGGCTGGCTGTTACCAGAAACCTGATTAAAAGACGGATGAGGGAAGCATACAGGAAAAATAAAAATATTCTCTATGATCATCTGTTATCACAAAACATTCAGATCGCTTTTGTTGTTATCGTGAAAGGAAATACCGTCCCGGATTATGCGACTATTGAAAAAGGAATGAAAGAGGTGATAAACAAACTGATAGTACTTTCTGGTCGGAAGACCGAAGTCCGAAGTCCGAAACCTGTAGTCGAAAGAAGGAAGTCCGAAGACCGAAGTCCGAAGTCCGAAGAAGGATATGTCAGTTAAATTTTTACTTCGGTCTCCCGACTTCCGACTTCCGGCTTCCGGATATGTTAAATTTGTCTTAATAGTTTCTTAATCAAAACGGTTACCGATTATTCTTATTATTTTCGCCATTCTAAAATTAAGCCATAGAGGTTATGAAAAAGATGCATTCTGTCAGGATAATAATTGTTTTTACACTCTTACTCGTTGCCGGAATCAGTACCGGCTTCCTGATAAATCAGGAAACCCGTGATTTCAGAATTGCAAAGAATCTGGATATTTTTTTCTCTCTCTTCAGGGAACTGAATACATTCTATGTGGATGAGATCGATCCTGATAAATTAATTAAATCAGGGATAGATAATATGCTTAAAACACTTGATCCGTACACGGTTTATTTCCCCGAGACAGAGGCAGATGATTTTAATATTCTGATCTCCGGGAAATATGGGGGAATCGGATCTCTTGTCCGGCCTTCAGGAGATTATGTTGTTATAAGTGAAGTATATAAGGGATTCCCTGCAGATAAAGCCGGGATAAAAGCAGGAGATCTTTTAAAAAAGGTTGACGGGGTTTCTCTCAAGGGATTGCCTACTGATAAGGTAAGTGAAAAGCTCAAAGGTAATCCCGGAACAGATATTAACCTCACAATTGAAAGAAACGGAAAGGAAATTGACTATCAGCTTAAACGTGAAAAAATCATTATGAAGTCTGTACCCTATTACGGTATGATCGATTCTAAGACAGGGTATATCCGCTTCACCTCTTTCACACAAAACTGTATTGAAGAGGTAAAGTCGGCCGTTAACGCTTTAAAAGATAATAATGTTCAACAGATCATTCTCGACCTGCGAGGAAATCCGGGCGGATTACTTACTGAAGCCGTTGAGATAGTAAATCTTTTTGTCGCAGAAGGGAATGAGGTCGTATCGACAAAAGGGAAAGTCAAACAATTTGATGAAGACTACAAAACAACAAAACAACCCATAGATGACAAAATACCTCTCGCTATAATAATTAACAGGGCTTCTGCATCAGCTTCAGAAATTGTGGCCGGCGCAATACAGGACCTTGACAGAGGCGTAATTGTTGGTCAGAGATCATATGGAAAGGGACTTGTTCAGATCACACGTCCTTTAAGCTATAACACCCAGCTTAAGGTGACCACTGCAAAATATTATATCCCAAGCGGAAGGTGTATCCAGGCCCGCGACTTCTCACACCCGAATGAGGATGGAAGCGTTGGAATTATTCCTGATTCACTCATCTCAGAATTTAAAACTAAACACGGCCGGATTGTCAAAGACGGCGGCGGTATTACTCCGGATATTGAAGTTTTACCCGATGCGCTGAGCCAGATATCTTCAGAACTTTACGTCCGGAATTACATTTTTGATTTTGCAACAGACTACTATTGGAATCACCCCGATATTAAGTCTCCGGAACAATTCGCATTTACCGATAAGGATTATGCGGACTTTAAAGCTTTTCTGATGAAACGAAATTTCAGTTACAAGACAGCAACTGAGGAGTCTCTTAATGATCTGATATCCAATGCCAGGAAAGAAAAGTACTACGATATACACAAAGATTTATTTGATGACCTGGAGAAAGATATCACCCATAGTCTCGATCAGGATCTTATACTTTTCAGGAGTGAAATTACCGATCTTACAGAAGATGAGATCATTAGCCGATATTTCTACGAAAGCGGAGCAATTGCATGGACGATTAAAACTGATAAACAGATTCTAAAGGCGCGCGATATTCTGAATAATAAAGAAGAATATGGTTCTATACTTTCAGGAACAGCCGGATCGATATTAATTACGAAAAAAAATGATCTCCCCAGTGCAAATGCAGAAATTCGTCAGAGAGAAAAGATAATGCAACCTATCTAGAACTGTTGGCTATTAACCTTTGAGATCTTTAGGGATCTCAATAACTATCGGGACCTTTTTTCTATTTGTGGCTAATTTTTTTCTATTTCCACAAATGTGTGTCATCATCAAAGATCTCTTTTTTCCACACAGGTAGTCTCTCTTTAATCAGTTCAACAGTTTTGCCGCAGGCATGTATTGCCTGACTCCGGTGGCCTGCAGAAACAAGCACTGCAAGAGAGAACTCACCAGCATTTACCACACCTGTTGAATGAATCAGACTAATTGATTTGACATCGCCGAACTCTTCTAAAACTTGTTTTTTAATATTTTCTGCCTCAACATTGACCATTCCTTCATATGCTGAATATTCAATTGCTTTCACTTTTTTCCCGTTGATTTCGTCTGCCCTTACCTGTCCCAGAAAAATCATGTGGCCACCGGAATCAGTAAGTTCCCCCATTTTGTCAATAAGATGTGCTATAATCTTTTTTGATACTGGTCCGTCTGTTAAATATTTTAGTCCCATGATTTGCTCAAAATTGATCCAATGATATTTCAGCCACCGGCAAAGGGAGGCATAAATGCAACCTCGTCTCCTGATTTCAGTAACGGGTCATTATCAATTATCTCACTGTTAAGAGATATACGAAAGTTGTAATGCACTATCTCCGGAAAGTCATCCTGAATTCTGATCTTTAGATCACCTATCGACTTCACGTCCTGGTAGTGCTTAACAGGGGTACCAGAAATCTCAGCCAGAACACCGAAGAATAATACTTTAACTTCCATAATAAATATTTTTTACCTTCTCCGTTTGCCCCCCTTCCCCCCTAAAGGGGGGTTAAAGCTCTTATATATATAGTTGAATTACAATTAAAAACGATTATTAGTCCCCCTTTAGGGGGATCCCGCGTAGCGGGAGGGGGTCCATTCTTTAATGTGCCTCAAACCAATTATTGCCTGTTCCCGCATCAACATTCAGAGGTACATCCAGCTTAACAGCATTTGACATTTCATGAAGAACTATAGTCTTCAGCTTTTCCAGTTCAGCGATCGGAACTTCAAATATTAGTTCGTCATGCACCTGAAGGATCATTTTTGACAGGAATTTCCCGGATTTCATCCTGTCATATATTCTTACCATTGCGATCTTGATAATGTCCGCAGCACTCCCCTGAATGGGCGCATTAATTGCGTTTCTCTCGGCGTTTCCTCTTACCACCTGGTTCCGTGAATGAATATCACGTAAATACCGTCTCCGACCAAACATTGTTGTAACATATCCTGCCTCCCTGGCCTTCTTGATACTCTCATCCATATAAACCTTAACGCCCGGATAGGAATTGAAATAGCCATCAATCAACTCTTTTGCCTCTTTTCTCCCGATTGTCAGCCTTTCTGAAAGTCCGAAAGAAGAAATTCCGTAAATGATCCCGAAATTAGCTGTTTTTGCTCTGCTGCGCATCTCGCGGGTAACATCCTTTATATCTACCCCAAATATTTTAGCAGCTGTCGCCGCATGTATATCATTTCCCGAAAGAAAGTCTGCAATCATGCTCTTATCCTTGCTTAGATGAGCCATCAACCTCAGTTCAATTTGTGAATAGTCTGCAGATAAGAAAACATGTCCTTTCGCCGGAACAAAAGCTTTCCTTATTTCTCTTCCCCTTTCGTCTCTTACGGGAATATTCTGAAGATTAGGGTTGTTTGAACTTAGCCTGCCGGTTGCGGCAACAGCCTGGTTGAAAGAAGTATGAATCCTGCCGGTTTTCTTATCTACAAGCAGGGGGAGTGCTTCAACATAGGTTGACAAGAGTTTCCTGAGCCCTCTGTATTCCAACACTTTGTCGACGATGGGATGTTTACTTGTGAGCCGCTGCAACCGCTCTTCATTGGTAATAAACTGTTTGGTTTTTGTAACCCTCGCATTATCATCAAGTTTCAGTCGGATAAAAAGAATATCGCCAAGCTGTTTTGGAGATGAAATATTAAATTCTGTTCCGGCCATGGCATAAATCTCTTTTTCAAGCGAGATAATATCTTCACGAAGGTTTATGGTTATGGCTTTCAAATCTTCCAGATCCAATATCACACCATTTCTTTCGATTGCCGCCAGCACTCTTATAAGAGGCATCTCAATCTCCCGGGCAAGATCATTCAATCCTTCTGCTTTAATCCTGGGTTCAAAAACTTTCTCAAGCTGATACGTTACATCTGCATCCTCAACGGCATACTCCATAAGCTTATCCACAGGAACCGACCTCATGTTTTTCTGACTGTTTCCCTTTTCTCCGATAAGTGATTCTATATGCACCGGACTGTAGCCAAGATAAGTTTCCGACAATAAATTCATATTATGTCTCATATCGGGTTCCAGAAGATAATGGGCTATCATTGTGTCGAACAGGGGTCCCTTTACATCGATTCCATAATTCGCCAGAACCTGGATATCAAATTTCATGTTCTGCCCTATTTTCAGAGTGTCGGGATTCTCAAACACCGGTCTGACTATTTCCAGAATTGCTTTTGTTTCCTTTAGTGATTCAGGGAAATGAATAAGGTATCCTGATCCTTTTCCCCATGAAAAAGTCAGGGCAACAAGCTCAGCTTCAAGAGGATTTATGCTTGTTGTTTCACTGTCAAAGCAAAACTCTTTAAGTTTGTTAATCCTTTGGACAAATTCCCGAATGTCTGAATCTGTTTCGAGATGGATATAAGTGTGATCAACACTTTCTATTGTTTCTTTTCCGGTATTATGTCCCAATTGCCTCATCTCCGAAAAGAGTACCCTGAGATGACTCTGTTTGAGTGGCAAACAGTTGTTGAGACTCCCTCGGTTTTTCAGATTTATTGATTTCCGAAAATATTCTGGCTGCAACTGTTTTGAATTCGAGCTCATCGAATAGAATTTTTAGTTTGCCAGTATCCGGTACTTCCAGTTCAAGAGCAGTTTCATTTAATTCAATGGGCACATTCTGTTCTATTGTAACCAGTTTTTTCGAAAACTCAATCTGCTCCCTGTTATTCTCAATTATCTCTTTAAGCTTTCCCTTCAGCTTATCTGTATTGTTGAAAAGCTCTTCAATGCTTCCATATTCGGAAATCAGTTTCATTGCGGTTTTAGGGCCAACTCCAGGTGCTCCGGGAATGTTATCGGCTGTGTCGCCCATCAGAGCAAGAACATCAATTACCTGTTCCGGACGCTGAACACTGTATTCCTTTTTTATATCTTCAACCCCCCATAAAACCGAATCATTTCCGCTTCTTGAAGGTTTCAACATAAAAATCCTTCCGGAGACCAGCTGGGCATAATCTTTATCAGGCGTCATCATAAAAGTTGTAAAACCCTTCTCTGAAGCCTTCCTGGCAAGGGTACCAATTACATCATCAGCTTCAAATCCCGGATAATCAATAACTGGAATTTTATATGCTTCGATAAGTCTTTTTATGTAAGGAACAGCTTTTATAATATCTTCAGGAGTTGCATCACGATGAGCTTTGTAATCCTTAAACATCTCATGCCTGAAGGTCGGTGTAGGAGTATCAAAAACTACAGCAATGTGTGTTGGTTTCTGCTTCTGAAGAACCTCTTCAAGAGCCAGCAGGAATCCGAAAATCGCTGAAGTATTCAGACCTTTCGAAGTTATCCTTGGATTTTTAATAAATGCATAATAGGCACGGAAAATTAGCGCATATGCGTCCAGTAAGAAAAGCCTTTTAGTATCATTCTGAACCATAGTGGATTTTATTGGTTATCTGAAGCAAACCATTCGGCGAACGAAGTTGCTGTTTCATAAAGTTTAAGACTGTGTAATTTAACCCGGGAAGGAAGTTGAGGTGTAATCCTTCCGGCAAAATCAGCTACCAGATTTTCACAGGTCGGCTGATAGCCTACCAGCACAGTATTTCCGAACATCTTTTTAAACATCTCTGTCTTTTCCCTGTCTACCATATTGCTTAACTACCACCGAATGATCAAAGACATTGACTATCTCCTTTTTAACTATACTTTTTAAGATCGCTAAAATCTATCACCATTCCATTCTTTGGATTGTCAGGATTGTCTTCCGGGATTCCTGATATTGTTACAAAAAACCGATATGAATGGCCATGAACATTTTTGCAGGGACCATCGTAATTCCATAGTACATGTGCCATTTCAAAAGGGAATTCCTTCGTAACTCTTATTATATTACTCATAAAATTCAAAATTAAATTTATCAGAGACTTTTAATTAGTAACCGTATCTCATTTATAATGTCTTATTACCCCCTTCAAATCCATTAACCACAAAGATCACAAAGCAATTTCTCAAAGGTCACAAAGCGCTGATATATGGGTGTTTAACTTTGTGTACTTTGTGCCTTCTTCGA
This sequence comes from uncultured Bacteroidales bacterium, assembly GCA_963829255.1. Classification (GTDB taxonomy): domain Bacteria; phylum Bacteroidota; class Bacteroidia; order Bacteroidales; family VadinHA17; genus LD21. The sequence goes on along the minus strand of CAWHIG010000012.1, from coordinate 83,687 downwards.
GTACTTTGCGGTTAAAGAAGACTTTTTCAACTGCCGCAATTCAGTTTAAAGGGGAAATGTCCTGCAAAAATTAATAAACAAAATTAACCATTCTGACCGACAAAAAGTTCAAACTTTGAATCTGCTTTTCTGATATTCATGTAATAAATATTTCAATTAAACTACTGAACGTAATAATTCCGTACCTTTGCATTTTATAATTGGCTTAAGAATAGGGGATAATGGAAGAAAATGGAATCAGGCTCACTTTCCCTGGGATGTTTAATGAGACATTAAGGAAGTTTGGTAAACGTAATGCATTTGCATTTGCCGGTGAAGAACCAAAGACTTATGAAACAGCAAATAAGGAGATTCAGGCTTTAATCGCTTTTCTTGAGAAAAACGGGATTTGCCCCGGCGACAAAGTGGCAATCCTGAGTTTAAACATGCCAAACTGGGGAGTTGCTTACTTTTCAATTACTTTTATGGGTGCCGTTGCCGTGCCTATTCTTCCGGATTTTTCAAATACTGAAGTCGCCAATATACTTGAACACTCAGGCGCCAAAGCTATTTTTATTTCTACCTCATTATTATCCCGGATAGAAGGATTTAAATCAGAAAATCTGAGGACCGCTATTCTTATTGAGGACTTTTCAATGATCTTCTCTGAAAAAGGGTCCGCTAAGTTCGATTCTTCTGCGCTTCCTGTAAAGAAATATAATGTTGAAGAAGAGAACCTTGCATCAATCATCTACACTTCAGGAACAACAGGTCGTTCAAAAGGGGTTATGCTTACGCACAAGAATATAACTTTTAATGCACTGAAGGGCAGAACCATACAGTCGTTTGACGAGACAGATCGGTTTCTTTCTGTTCTCCCATTGTCACATACTTACGAGAATACTCTTGGCCTGATTTTACCTATGCTTGCCGGTTCGTGTATATATTACCTCCGTAAACCGCCGACGCCAGCCGTCCTGATCCCGGCTCTTGCAGAAGTAAAGCCGACAATGATGCTGACTGTTCCGCTGATCATTGAAAAAATTTATTTTAATAAGATCATGCCGACATTCAGGGACAAAATGATACTTAAGTTACTTTATAAGATCCCTTTGATCAGAAAAAAACTTAATGCTGCTGCCGGCAAGAAACTATTGAAAACGTTTGGTGGGGAGTTGAAGTTTTATGGTATTGGTGGAGCAAAACTAAATAAGACAGTTGAAAAATTCCTTATTGAAGCAAAATTCCCGTATGCAATCGGATACGGACTTACCGAAACAGCCCCGCTTCTCGCAGGATCTAATGCCCAAAAAGCTGTATTTGAGTCAACTGGTCCTGTTTTGGAAGGCATGGAACTTAAAATAAATAATCCGGATGCAAAAACCGGGGAAGGCGAAATATGGGCTAAAGGACCTTGTGTGATGAAGGGTTATTATAAAGAACCTGAAATGACGAAAGAGGTTCTTACACCGGAGGGGTGGTTCAAAACAGGTGATCTTGGCACGCTTGACCATAATAACAACCTGTATATAAAAGGAAGGTTAAAAAACATGATCGTTGGTGCCAGCGGTGAAAATATCTATCCTGAAGAAATCGAATCGATTATAAATAACTTCAGGTTTGTTGTCGAATCAGTGGTTGTTCAGCAGAAGGGAAAACTGGTGGCATTAGTTCATATCAACAGGGAAGAACTGGAAAAGAAATACCAGATTCTGAAGCAGGATATGACCCGGCAGAAACAGGACATGACACGGCATGTCGAGGATAAAGTTGATGAAGTACTGACTGAGTTACAAGATTACGTGAATTCCCAGGTAAATAAATTCAGCCAGATCCAGAAAGTTGTATCACACCCGGTTCCTTTTCAGAAAACCGCAACAATGAAGATTAAAAGGTTTCTGTATACCTGATATACCCCCTCGCCCCCGCTTTGCGGGGCAGGCTCTTCGGGCACTCCCCCTTTTTTGCCCCCCTGCCCCCCTAAAGGGGGGTTCGCAATCGGTGTTTACCCGGGTTTTCTATATTTGAGATGTTGCTACGTCATTTCACATTTATTTATATATTAGCTATGTGATTGAATGTTAATAACTTATGCTGTTTTGTTGATATATATAGCTGATTATCAGATATATAACTATAGTTTTTCATGTATATTATATACATGGAAGAAAATTATTTTACAGGCACCTATCAGGGTTTACTCCCAGATGCCAGATTAGAAAAGCGAGTTGAAGGATTAATGTTAGCTTTGTTAAACAGAGGTAGTGCAGTAATAAATAAAAGTTGCAAAACCTTAGCCGAAAAGGAAGGAGCTTACAGGATGCTTCTCAACGACAGCTTTGATTATGATGATTTGACAGAAGGGGCCATTAGACAGTTAAAGAAAAATGTCAATGGTGGCCATTATCTTTGTATTCAAGACACTACAGAGAATAATTTTACATCTCACATGGGACGGATTGGCAAGGAGGATAGAGATATCGGTCCTGTTACGAAAGAAGATCCTGGAAAAGAGTGGACTAATGCAGGATTTTTCCTCCATCCGACACTTGTGATTGATCCTTCAACTGACATGCCAGTTGGCTTTTCATCAATGATTCTATGGAATAGATCATGGGATAAGGAAAACAAGCATGAGCGTGATTATAAGAAGTTGGATATAACCGAGAAAGAGTCCTATAGATGGATTGCGAGTGCCCTAAAAACCAAAGAATCTTTAAGCGAAGCCGATAGTATAACGATAATCGGAGATAGGGAAAGCGATATATATGAAATATTTGCAACAGTACCAGACAGCAGAACACATCTGTTAATAAGAGCCCATATTGATAGAGTGCTATCCGAAGGAATTAAATTAAATAAAAAGATATCCTCTTCAAGTGTTCGATCCATGTACGAGTTCGATGTATCCAAAGGGTAAAAACAGGACAAAACATACAGCGAAGATGTCTCTCAAATGGGAGAAAGTAAAGCTTGGTCACCCTTCAAAAAGGCCTATAAAGGATGGTATTCCGCCTTTTATACGAAGTAACGGTAATAGAAGCCAGGGAACTTCCCGTGAGTGTTAAACCTGGAGAAGATCCGATCTCATGGACATTAGTTACTACTCATAAAGTCAAAAATGCGGATGATGCACTTAAATACGTTAAATGGTACAGTCAGAGATGGTTAATAGAAGAACTTTTTCATTTACTCAAAACTAAAGGTCTTTGCTTTGAGGAGGCCCAGCTTGAATCGGGAGCAGGACTGAAGAAGCTGATTGTACTTGCCCTTCAGGTAGGACTAAGGATAATGACCTTAAGACTTTCTCTTGACAGCAGTCATAAAGTAAAAGCAAACATAATTTTTTCTGAACAAGAGTTAGAGTTCATGAATATCTATATGAATGAGCTTGAAGGTAAAACTGAAAAGCAGAAGAATCCATACGATAAAGGAACTATACAATGGGCAGCATGGGGTATTGCCAGAATGGGCAGTTGGAGCGGATACAAATCGCACGGACCTCCCGGCTATATTACAATGAAAAACGGATTGGTGGACTTTTATAGTAAAATGGATGGATTTGATTTTATGTCAAAATACATTGACAAAGACTACTTGCACAAGATGGCACTGAGAATTAGTGGCGAATTTCACCGCTAATAAACAAACATAATAGGATAACTGACATCGCGGTAAATAAGAAGCGGTGCCGAATTTGCCATCTGTATGCTATATCCCAAACCAGCACTGGCTCGCAGCTTCTACTGAAAAATAACAACACCGCTTCTCTAACTAGTTTTATGAAAAAAATTGTGTATAAAGATGGCAGGGGGGCAATCCAAAGAGATATAGCTGAACGAACCCCTCTTTAGGGGGGCAGGGGGGCAAACTCAAGGAAAATAAGCAGTTCCCGGAAAGAAGTATTACCCTTTCACAGCCACCTGATATCTCCTGTTTACTTCCTCCCAGTTCACTACATTCCAGAAGGCATCAATATAATCAGGCCTCTTATTCTGATATTTAAGATAATACGCGTGCTCCCATACATCCAGTGTTAATAAAGGAGTGCCTTTTACAGGTGACAGATCCATTAGTGGGTTATCCTGATTTGGCGAGCTTGCTACAGCTAAATTTTTGTCGGCTCCAAGAAATAACCAGGCCCACCCGCTGCCAAACCGTGTTTTGGCAGCAGTGTTAAATGTCTCTTTAAATTTATCAACTGAACCAAACGATTTTGTCAGAGCAGCAGACAAGTCACCGGATGGCCCTGAAGATTTGGCACTCAGATTATTCCAGAAGAACAAATGGTTATAATAACCTCCGCCATTGTTTCTTACTGCATCAGTTTGTTTTGACATTACCGTAAAAATGTCACTTAGCGGCTTCCCTGCAAGTGGAGTGCCTTTGATCGCAGCCATAAAATTGGTATAGTAGGCACGGTGGTGCTTGTCATAATGTATCTCCATAGTTCTTGCATCAATATAGGGTTCCAAAGCATTGTATGCAAAAGGCAAAGGGGGAAATTCCGTTGCCGGAACACCTTCAATTTTTGAAGATTTTACAGGTTCCTGGATGTTACCTAAGACTCTGGGGCCGATGTAGGCAGCTGCAGTTAACAACCCAACTGACTTAAAAAATTTTCTTCTTTCCATGATTATTTTTTCTCTTTAGAACATTTATAATCAGTTTTTGTTCACACTTCAGCCAACGGAAAAAGATATCTGATAATATATTAAGTATTTAATTATATCCCAAATAATTCTTACATTTATGGTAGACTTTTTGCATGCAACCGCTTAGTATTAAATTCGTTAAATATGAAAAAAATCACTGCTCTCGGAAGAATTCTTTTTGCAATTCCATTTGCACTTTTCGGGATTAACCATTTCCTGATGACAGATTATTATCTGGGAGTGCTGACTTCCTTTATACCGCTCGGGGCATACACAATAATTCTTACAGGTATAATGCTGATAGCTGCCAGTATCAGTATAATTACAAAAAAGTTTGTGAAATTGTCAACAATTCTGCTGGCAATACTGTTATTTATTTTTATCGTAACAATTCACATTCCGCACCTTTTTATTGATGCCGACAAAACTTCTACAATAATTGCACTTTTAAAAGATATCTCACTTATGGGAGGATCATTGATGATTGCAGGTATATATTCCGAGGAAGAAGAACAAAAAAAATAAGATATCCGGTGTAGAGAAACGAAGATTATATTTGATTTAACCTGACGAAATTTATAATATCTTTATAACAATAATATCCTTATGTATTACTATGAATTAACTCAAATTGTTTCTGGCATTATTTATTTGTCTGATCAGCATTGACTCATTTTCTCAGACAGCCTCTGTTTGACAAGCAGATGCAGGTTAGTTTTGACGAGAAACAAGGCCAGTTGCTGCCCTTGATACAAAACTTGTTAATGAGAATGGGGATACAGTTCTTATTAAAAGATGTTATTAATAAACCAGCAATTCTCAATCTGGTTTATTTTGAATGTGCCGGAACGTGCAGTCCTCTGATGTGGGGAATCTCCAAATTCATAGATGGATGTCGATCTTAAACTGGGTAAGGACTATGAAGTTATTACAATCAGTTTTGATCCTACTGAAAAAATCGATCTGGGTATTAAAAAGAAAGCTGCTTACGTCAGTACGATGAAGAATAAAGAGGCAGCAAAAGACTGGCATTTTTTTGTATCCGACAGTCTGAACATTGCCAAATTAACCAAATCCGTTGGATTCAATTATCAAAAGATAAACAATCAGTATGTGCATCCTACAGGGCTGATCGCTCTTGGTTCTGATGGAAAGATTATACGTTACCTGAGGGGAATTGAATTTCTGCCATTTGACATCAAAATCACTATGGTTGAAGCTGCAAAAGGAAAAATCGGGCCAAGTATAAACCGCCTGCTTGCAGTTTGCTATTCGTATGATACCAAAGGAAACCAGTTTGTTTTTAATGTAACGAGAGTCTCAGCAATTGTTATTTCGTTCATAATGGTATTGGTATTTATTGTTCTGGCATTTTCCCGTGTAAAATCAAAATCAAGGATCAATAGATGATCAGACAAAAGAATAATGTTGAACCCAGTTATCTGGATTATAAAGGAAAATATAAAGGAATATTTTCCTGGATACTCTCCACTGATCATAAACGAATTGCTTTATTGTATCTCTTTTCTTTACTTACATTCTTTGCCGTAGGAGCTACTCTTGGTTTATTAATGAAGTTTGAGCTCATTGCCCCGGGCAAAACTATTATGACCGCACAGACATATAATGCGTTTTTTACTCTCCATGGCATTATAATGATTTTTGCAGTTGTCATTCCCGGACTGCCTGCCGTATTCGGCAATTTCCTCCTTCCGATTATGATCGGGGCAAAAGATGTTGCTTTTCCAAGACTTAATCTCCTTTCCTGGTATTTCTATGTTACCGGTGTTTCACTAGTGCTGATCTCACAATTTACAGGGCAGGGACCTCCGGATACCGGATGGACATTCTATGCTCCATACAGTTTCAGAACAACCGGAATATGCTTCCGGCAGTTTTTGGGGCATTTGTCCTTGGGTTTTCATCCATACTTACCGGACTGAATTTTTTAGTGACTATTCACAGGATGCGTGCTCCCGGAATGACCTGGCTGAAAATGCCTTTATTTCCCTGGACACTATATGCTACAGGATGGGTACAACTGCTTGCCACTCCAATAATCGGGATCACATTGCTTATGATAGTTGCTGAAAGAACTTTACATATTGGTTTTTTCGATCCGACACTGGGAGGAGATCCTCTTCTTTATCAGCATTTATTCTGGACTTACAGCCATCCGGCAGTTTATATTATGATCTTGCCTGCAATGGGGGCAATTTCTGAAATTATACCAACTTTTGTCACAAAACAATATTCGGTTATAAATTCATTGTTGCTTCAAGCATTGCTATTGCGTTTGTCGGTTATTTTATCTGGGGCCATCACATGTTCACTTCCGGAATGAGCGGAACAGCTCTTTATACTTTTTCACTGCTGACATTTATTGTAGCAATCCCCAGTGCGATAAAAGTATTTAACTGGATAGCTACCATGCATAAAGGTTCAATTGATCTGCAAACTCCTTTTTATTGGGCAGTCGGGTTCCTCTTTGTATTCATGATTGGAGGATTTTCAGGACTTATTCTGGGGTCACTTGCTACCGATATTCATCTGCATAACACACATTTTGTTGTTGCCCACTTCCATTTTATTGTTTTCGGAGGAACCGGTTTTGCCTTTTTTGGCGCTATGCATTACTGGTATCCGAAAATTACCGGTAAAATGTATGATTCCCGATGGGCCAATATAGGTTTACTTATTTTCTTTGCCGGATTTATCACGCTTTACGGTGAAATGTTTTTCCTTGGAATGAAAGGTATGCCCAGAAGGTATTATGATTATGATGAAATATTTCACACCGGAAATATTTTTTCCTCATTTGGAGCTATGGTAATGTACTTCGGACTGGCTGTAATTATAATTAACCTGATTTCTTCATTAAGAAGCGGAACCAAAGCACCTTCAGATCCCTGGGGCGGCAAAACCCTGGAATGGACTATTCACTTCCCCGCCACCGGTTGAAAATTTTGAAGAAATCCCTGTAATAACCAAAGGACCATATGACTATAAATGAATACAGATTTTAGTGACACACCGAGACGATCTGACATCTAAAACCGGGATGTGGTTATTTCTGTTTACTGAAATGCTGCTGTTCGGAGGGCTTTTTATTGTTTACTCCGTTTACAGGTACAGAAATCCAATCGCATTTCATCTGGCAGCTAAGGAATTAAGTGTTTTTATCGGTACAATCAATACAATTATTCTTCTTATAAGCAGTACAACAATTGCAATGTCGATAACGGCGCTTCAGAAAAATAACAAAAGATTCGCACTTCTGCTTCTGGGCATAACTATCTTTCTCGGCCTGGCTTTTCTTGTAAATAAATACTTTGAATGGGGAGAACATCTTAAGGAACATATCTATCCGGGATCTGCTGTTCTCGCTCTGCGTGGTCATGGGGATGTGCTGTTCTATGGTCTTTACTTTTTTATGACCGGACTTCATGCCCTTCATATTATTATCGGACTGGTTTTTATTACGGTTATTGCAGTGTCAATTTTCAGAGATAAAATTAACTCCGAAAATTATGTTTTACTTGAAAACAGCGGATTGTACTGGCATCTTGTTGACCTCATCTGGATCTTCCTCTTTCCACTGTTTTATCTCATCACCTGAATCCGATGCAGACTATGGAAAATGAAAAAAACTCATATAATCCCTTATAGAACATTTCTGTATGTACTGGCAGGATTAATTGCACTTACCCTTACCTCTGTAACTCTTACACAAATTTCCCTGGGTGCTACTGACGGTTACTATCGCCCTCATTATAGCCGCAGTTAAATCCTCGTTTGTATTGCGCATTTTCATGCATCTTAAATTTGAAAATAAAATGTTTTCAAGAGCGGTTATAGGTGTCATATTGCTGTTTTGTGCTGTAATAACTATAACACTTCTGGACTACCTCAATAGATAATCTGTATGTATTCAACTACCGGAATTGAAGCTTCAAATTATGTGTCAACGTACAATACTGCGTTTTACTTTATTGCCGGCGTATCGTTGTTGCTTCTGATAGGGCTTACTATTACAATGATCTATTTTGTCTTCAGGTACAACAAGAAGAAGAATCCGGTAGCAACACAGATCGAAGGAAATACTGCTCTGGAGATTACCTGGACAGTTATTCCGGTTATACTGGCATTGTTTATGTTTCATCTGGGATGGGCAGGTTGGAAACCTACGGCCAAACCTCCGAAAGATGCAATGAATATTACAAGCAGTTGCAAGAATGTGGAGTTTTCATGTTCATATATGAAAATGGAAAACAAAGTCCCGATCTGGTAGTTCCCGTGAATACTCCTGTTAAAGTAAACCTTATTTCTTTAGATGTGATTCATAGTCTGTTCATTCCTGATTTCAGAATAAAGTCCGATATAGTACCCGGAAGACAAAAATTTATGTGGTTTCTGCCAGAAATGGAAGGAAAGTATAAAATATTTTGTGCTGAATATTGTGGACTGCAGCACTCTTATATGCATTCAACAGTTAATGTTATGACACAGGATAAATTCAAGGTCTGGTATGCTGAAAGCGCCAAACCTGTTGTTGTGACCGGAAGTGGTCCTGGTGCAGCAGGAGAAGCTATCATGAGGGCCCAGGGATGTTTTGCATGTCATACACCTGACGGAACGAAACTGATCGGCCCCAGTTATTTAAACCTGTACGGCTCACAACAAGTAGTATTAAGAGATGGAAAAGAAGTGACGGTTACTGTTGATCCCGTGTACGTAAAAAGATCCATTCTTGAACCCAATGCTGATATTACTAAAGGATTCCCTGCAAACCTCATGCAAAGTTACCGTGGCACTTTAAGTGATGATGATATTCTGAAAATAATTGAATACCTGAAAACTCTTAATGACAAATAAACCGGAAAATAATCTTAAGGTTTGGCTGGAATTAACAAAGCTTAAAATTATGATTCCGGTAAGTCTGACAGGATTCACCGGCTATTTTGCATTTGATCCTCATTTTTCTTCGAAAGTTTTCTTACTAGTTTAGGAATTCTTCTGATGGCAATCTCCTCATCAGTTCTAAACCAGATACAGGAAATAGAAGCGGACAAAAAAATGAACAGGACATGCAATCGCCCGCTTCCTCAAAAAGATCAGGATTCAACATGCAATACTTTTTTTGCTTATTAATCTTATCGGAGGCATTGCACTTACTTATTTTGCAGGAACCTTAAAGCAATGCTGATTGGATTGATTACTATTATCTGGTACAACGGGATATATACTTATTCCAAAAGGATTACTGCTTTTGCGGTTGTCCCTGGCGCTGTTACCGGTGCATTGCCACCGCTTATTGGATGGGTAGCCGCCGGTGGCGGATATGGGATAAACCCATTATTTTCATTGAATTTCTGTTTTTTATCGGGCAAATTCCTCATTTCTGGCTTCTGATCCTGAAATATGGGGAAGAATATAAGCAGGCAGGGATTCCAAGTCTTACGGAAATCTTTAACAGCTCACAGATTAAAAGGTTAACATTTATCTGGGTAGTTTCCTCTGTGGTTGCAGCGCTATTCCTGTGCTATTTTGAAATTATTCAAAGCCCGGTTATAAATGTGATTCTCGTTGTGGTCTCTATCTATCTGATCTGGCAATTTATTGATCTGCTGAAGATACAGCATGAAAATAATAACTTCAGAAGATATTCAATATTCCTTGATTCTTACTTTCTGCTGATACTGGTTTTGTTGATTTCGGACAGGATAATAATGTAAAGATCCGAAATCGGTTTTGCGGAATTGTAATTTCAGATCCACGCCATCAATGATATTCTACTTTGACTTCCCCGCTGGAATTGTGTCCTTTGCCAGCTGCGCTTCTTTCTGGAGCACTCTTACATACAGGACGAGCTTCCACCTGTCATCAGGTCTTATCTGAGCTCCGTGCGGCATCATAGACCCAAATCCGAGGGTGATTGTATGATATATCTGCCCATCTTTTAACTTAGCAGTCGGGGCAGCTGAAATATCCCGAGGTTTTAATGGATAGAGTCCGCTGCTGAAAAGCTGGCCATCACCTTTACCGAGAGCCCCATGGCAGCCAATGCAGAATGTCGTAAATATGAGCTTCCCCCTTGCAAGAACATCCTCTGTCGGTAAAAACGGATTAAGGAGCTCTTTTCCGGCCTTGATGCGTGATGCCGAATCAATTGTATATCTGAAAGGAGTAAATCCTATGGGGACTGTTCCACTAACCGGAACTCTCATTGTGGCACTGTCCCTAAAATTCGGATTTTTTGAAAATGTCTCATAAGCCTGTGAATAAACCATATCCGGAATAAAGTCATATCCGCGCATATTCTTTTTTCTGTCACATGACCAAAGAATTAATCCCGTCAGCAGAAGAACCAGGATTTTGATTGATATTCGTTTTTCAATGGACATTTTCATTTTTGAATAGCTTTCATGATTCATAATTCAGGCTTTCTTCAAGATAAGGATCATTTTTAACAACAAGCGGACCGGTTGAAAGAGATCTTAATACAATAAATATGAATAAACCGGCATAAATCATCGTCATGCAAATTTCAAGAACGCCTATGCCTGCTTTTTCACCTGCCGCAGCAGGCATTATCATCAGCCAGTAATCTATCCAGTGACCGACCAGTACAATAGCAGCGATTATGGCCACCCAGCCAATTTGCCGTTTCGATCTGAAAGTGATCAGACCGAAGAACGGAACTATAAAATTAACTCCAAGATTAATAAAGAAAACAGCCTTAAAATGATGGACTCTTGTAATATAATAAGATGTTTCTTCAGGAAGGTGTCCATACCATATCAGCTCGTACTGAGCAAACCACTGGTAAGTCCAGAATATACTGAAGGAGAACATCAGGATAGCCATGTCGTGAACATGATCTGCCCTGATATATTTAAGGTACCCCAACCTCTTTAGAAACCATATAAGCAATGTAATGAATGCCAGAGATGTCACAAACATCCCGATCAGAACATACCATCCGAAAATTGTGCTGTACCAATGTGGATCAAGAGACATAATCCAGTCCCAGCTGCTTGCTGAAACAGTTATACCATAAAAAACAAGGAAAAGACCAGCAAATAATATTTTCCGGTTATGAAATTTTATATCTGAAGAAGTCATAAGAGCACCTGAATTTTTCTTCATCGCCGGGTAAGGATTATCCAGCCCGCGAAATAAAATACCATCCTGATAAAGAAAAACGGAATATTAAGCCAGGCTCTTTTCCCTGCTATCACCTTGTCAGATACATTATTATCCGTCCAGCTGTAAAGATCGTGCATACCAAAATATATAAGTAGCATCAGAACAAATGCCACCGGAAGAAAAGTTGTCATGGCATCAGGTATTCTCTGGAGGAGAGTATGCCAACCCGACTGGGAAACCCTGTGAACAGCCAGAAAAAATGCTGCACCCAGGGAGATGCCCATAAATATTGATTATTGAGCAGTATATTTGCCCAGATCCTTGAAGCACCGGGTTTTGATATCAGTATTGCCGCAAAGAAAGCAGAATACCTCCGGTCATCAAGATTAACAGGATATTGCGGTACTTCTTTTTGAAATCAAATTGTTCATCCATGGTTGCAGTATTCTTATTATCTGATTTCTACTGTTTGAATTCCTGATAAAAGCGATCTTACTCTTTTCAAGTCGTTTCTATTCTTCTGCATCAACCAGAATTACAAATCTGTCATCAGTAATTCTCTTATCAACCGGATTAAATCTAATATCGGGTTTTAACTTCGATCTTATCAGCAATGCAGCAACCATCGACAGTCCTGCAAAAAGAACGGTAAATTCAAAAGTTATAGGGATAAAGGCAGGTGCTGCAAAAAATGGCTTTCCGCCAATTATCAGAGGGTAACTGACTGTGAAGACCCATGCCTGAAAACCAAATGCCAATATTGCGCCAAGAGCACCGAAAATAAAACCACCAACCGGGATCCGTGATCGCTTAATTGATAGAGCTTCATCAAGTCCATGAACCGGGAAAGGAGACAGGACATCATTTATGATCTCCTTACTGTCACGCAATTTTCTGACAGCCTGGAGCAATGGTTCTCATCATCAAAAAATATTGATATATTATTCCGTTTTCTCATGGCTTGAATCTGAATTATGCTTATGTTTTCTCCCGTTTTAAGGATTGATTTTACTTCAAAGATTGAAATTACCGGGAAAACACGTATGAAGAGAAGAAATGATGTGAAGAAAATCCCCAGTGTCCCGATCAATAAACCGTACTCAACAATTGTCGGTTTATACATTGTCCAGCTTGATGTCAGAAAGTCCCTGTGAAGTGAAATTACAATTATCACAAAACGTTCGAACCACATTCCGATATTTATTACAATCGAGAGGAAGAATGTAAATGCCAGGTTGTTCTGAGTTCTTAATCCATAGTAACTGGGATGAGACTACATTACAGATAATCATTATCAGATATGCCCAGTTGTAAGGACCTGTTGCACGGTTCATAAATTATAATGTTCATATTCATCCCCAGAATACCAGGCAATAAATATCTCCGCCATATATGCCAGTGCCACGATTGATCCTGTAGCAATAAGTATTTTATTCATGCTTTCCACATGTCTCCACAGTTATATAATCCTCGAGCTTCATTGCCTTTCTGGCAATTATCAGCAGGGTCAGAACCATTGCAAATCCGGAGTAATATTGCCCCTGCAACAAAGTAAGGAGGAAAAATTGTGGTATGCCAGCCCGGAAGTATTGATGTGGCAAAGTCCATACTTACTATACTATGTACTGATAATACCAGAGGAGTGGCAATTGCTGCAAGCATGATTGATGTGATCTCATGCCTGTGCCAGTCTCTTGCAGATCCTTTCCAGCTGAAGCTCAGAAAATTATAAATGCTCTTTTTAAATCCCTTTTTAAGCTTATCGCGCACAGTTCCGATATCCGGAATCAGTCCCACATACCAGAATACCAGTGAAATTGTAAAATAAGTTGAAATTGCAAATACATCCCATACCAGCGGAGAATTAAAATTCACCCATACTCCCCGTGTATTCGGGTAAGGAAAAATGAAAAATGTCAGTAACGGACGCCCAAGATGTATCAGAGGAAAAAGTGCAGCACAGATAACTGCAAAGATTGTCATTGCCTCAGCCGAACGGTTGATGCTGTTTCTCCATTTCTGCCGGAAAAGAAGAAGTATTGCTGAGATAAATGTGCCGGCATGTCCTATTCCGATCCACCAGACAAAAGTTGTTATTTCAAATGCCCAGCCGACTGTTCTGTTTTCTCCCCAGGTTCCTATCCCCTGCCAGACCGTCCAGAACATCATGATACTCCAAACATCATTGCCAGACCGGATAAAGTCATCCCCAAATACCAATATTTACCAGCCTTTTCATCATCGGATTAAGGATGTCGCTGGTAATGCTCCGGTAAGTTTTTGTCCCTTCTATTAAAGGCTTCCGCAGGGGAGATTGAAACATATTATTAAGAATTGGTATTTAAATAATCTTGTTTTTTATTTTTGTCAGATAATTAACCGAAGGCCTGGTATATAATTCCTCGAGAAGATTATATCTCCTTCCGCTGCTGATCAGCCTGCTAATTCACTATCCTTGTCATTCATATCTCCAAATACAATTGCATTTGCCGGGCAGCTCTGTGAACAGGCTGTCTGAATCTCATTTTCAGGAATCGCCCGTTCTCGTTTTTAGCTTTCAGCTTTGCTGCCTGTATCCGCTGAATACAGAATGAACATTTTTCAATGACTCCCTGTGCCCGGATAGTTACATCAGGATTAAGGACCATCCGCCGGAGATCACCTGTCATTCCCTCTTTCCCTCAGATTGCCGGAAAGTGTGCCTGCAGCAGTATAATTGAACCAGTTAAATCTTCTGACTTTATAGGGACAGTTATTATTGCAGTACCGGGTACCAAAGCAACGATTATATATCATCTGGTTCAGACCTTCGGAACTATGATTTGTTGCTGCAACCGGACAAACATTTTCACATGGCGCATTCTGGCAATGCTGGCATAAAACAGGCTGAAAAACAACCTCCGGATTATCTTCATTGCCGGTGTAATACCTGTCAATCCTTATCCATTGCATTTCATGAACCCGGTGTACCTCTTCCTTTCCGACAACCGGAACATTGTTTTCTGCCTGGCAGGCTATAACACATTTGCACATCCTGTACATTTGTTGAGATCAATTGCCATTCCCCAGTGATGATGAGGATATGTCCTGTCCTTATACAGACTTTTATTATGTTCAAGATTATATGTATGCAGTTCATTGCCGGCTGAAGGATTCTTTCTGTATTCAGTAAGCTCTGCTTCCCGCACAAATGCCCTGCCTTCCATGCTATGATGAGTTTGTGTCTGCGCAAAGAGGTAAATCTTTCCTGTTTTTGACAAACCGTCAGATTTTCCAATATAGATTATATTCCCATCCCTCAGAGACAACATTGGCCATACATCTGTTCCAACCCATTACCTACCTTTCCACATATTTTACGACCATATCCAAGGGCAATTCCGATTGTGCCATATGCCTGGCCGGGCTGAATATGTACCGGTAATTCAATCCCTCAAGATTGATTATATCACTGTCCTTCAAATCATTTTCCTTTGCCTGTACAGGAGAACTGATGCAAAATTATCCCAGCAGATCCTTGCTACCGGATCGGGTAATTCCTGGAGCCAGGGGTTATTTGCCTGCCTCCCTCACCAACAGTAACAGTTTCATAAAGTATAACTTCAATGCTGTTTTTATCTTTGCTGCCTTCAGTTTTAAATGACTGAGGATCAAAAGGAAATGTGCGGATTTGTTCTTCATGGTCGCATTTTCCAATGCCCGGGACCGGGTTCAAAGATCCCTTTTGCAAAGTGTGATCAAAAAAAGAAACCGGGTCTGTGAACTCCGTTTGCCGCTGCATCATATTGTTAGCCCAGTAATCCTTGATAAAATCATAGAATCCTAACTCGATCCTGACCATTTTAACAGGGAATCGGTCATCTGACGGGTATCAAAGATAGGGCTGATTGCAGGTTGCATCAGACTGAAATGTTCTTTTTTTGCTTCAGCATCATTCCAGCTTTCAAGGTAATGGTGATCGGGACAGATATACTGAACAAGATTGTTGGTTTCATCGGGAGAACCTGAAAGTGATACTGTCAGGCCAACCTTTTTAAGCTCCTTCTTAAAACCTTCTCTGTTGTACCATGTATAACCAGGGTTTACATTCCAGACTAAAAGCGCATTAACCCTGCCTTTCTGCATCTTTCTGACAAGAGCTTCCATCTTGCTGTCAAGAGCATTGTGTGTCCTCAGGTATGAATCGAATAATATTGTCTGTCCGATATTTCCCAGCATTCGGTTGATCTCATTTACAATAAGTTGTATCTGTTTCACATTTGAACCTGAAATTACAATTGATCTGCCTTGTGAGAAAGAAGGCTTTCTGATATTTCGGTTACATCAACAGGTGAAGCAGGAGCATGAAATTCCGGTTTTCAACAGCTTTCATAATCTCTTTATAAATATTCATCAGTATTGCAGGTTCCTGGGATGGCTTTATCTGAATTCTTTGGTCGGCATTGCTGCCGGTAAGGCTAATATTGGATTCCAGCTGAATAAGGTGGTTCATATCGTGTTCAGGATCTCTTCGGGAACTGAATTGTCTTGTATATTCAGTAGGAGAAAGCCACGTGCCAAGAAAATCGGCTCCAAGGCTTAATATCATTTCTGCCTTGTCAAACCGGTAGTCAGGAATTACCTGCTTTCCGAAGGTTATCTTATTGGCTTCAAGGATTGCAGAATATGAAATAGCATCATACTGTATCCATTCCGAGCCTTTGTATTTTCTGAGAAACCCTGAAATTACAGCTTCGGTTGAGGGGCTGAATATTGTGGGGGTGAGAAGGACTATGAGTCCCTTCTCTTCTGATATTTTCTGAAGTTTCTGGATGATTTCATCATCCAGCGATTCCCATCCTGCGGATACTCCATTTTTCAGCGGTCCGCGGAATCTGCTCCGTCATACAGGTCCAGCACTGAAGCCTGGACTCTTGCACTCGTTCCTCCTCTGGTAATACACGATTCAGGATTACCCTCAATCTTAATAGGCCGTCCATCCCTGGTCTTTACAATGATGCTGCAATAATCATTGCCATTAACATAGCTTGAAGCATAATAAAGAGCCTCACCGGGTGTTATCTCATTCGGAGCAATAACATAGGGAACTGCTTTGGATATTTTTGACCGGCAGGCTGAAAGGGCTGATACTGCAAAGCTGAATCCGCACAATTTCAGAAAGTCTCTTCTTGATGCGGAGATGTCTTTTATTTCCTCATTAAAAAGGTCGAAAATTGCATTTTCATCAGATGTTTTTTCGATACTTCTGACTTCTCCGTTACTGTTTTTTGACTCAATATCTTTCCAATATTTTTTCATCCCTTAGGAATTATATTGATTATTATTAGTAATGACATTTACCGCAATCCCTGCCTCCGATACCTGCGACCATAACACTGTCGATCTTCCCGGCTTTCAGAGAGTCGTAAAATCCCGGATAATAAGTTTTATAGTATTCGTTTGACAGATTTACTTTCCTGGTTTTATGACAATTGATACACCATCCCATTGACAGGTCAGGTACCTGATAAAGTCTGTTCATTTCTTTTACATTCCCATGACAGGCTTCACAGGTGATTCCCCCTGCACTTACATGCTGTTCATGACTGAAAAAAACAAAATCAGGAAGTCTGTAAATCCTTACCCACTGGACAGCTTTATTATCTTCTAAAGCTTTTAAAACTTTATCTATCTCCGTTGCCCCTGACCGTGTTCCGTTGCGTACAAGGAAATGGCAATTCATGCAGACACTGCCCGGGGGAATTCCTGCGGTTTTGCTGATTTTTGCAGTATAATGACAATAGTTACAATCTGTCTTGTTTTGTCCGGCATGAACGGCATGTGAAAATTTAATCGGCTGAGCCGGTGAATATCCCTTTGAACGTCCGAATGCAATTGCATTAACAGCAAGAATCCAGGTTATAAAAATTCCGGTAATCGTAAGTATGACCCAGTTAATCCTCTGATTTTTAAAAATTCTTTTAATTATAAGATCAACTGTTGACAAAAGAAATAATAACGAGGCAATGATAAGTAATAAAAGATATGTAATAACCGGCTTATCCTTTTTTAGCCCGATTCCCACAAATTTATCCATGTAGGCTTTGATCAGTACTATATCTTCGGCGTCAGCTGAAATCCTTTATGTACCAGCTTCATTTTCTGGCCTAAAGGCTTAAGCAGCACCCCGTTTAAATCACGGGCATTTTTGTCAAGATACTTCCTCGAAATCTCCAGGGCATCAGGATTCCAGTTCAAAGTATCAGATACGCTTGTATTGTGACAAGCTGCACAATTAATTGATTTGTCTCCAAGGTAGACAAGGCCATTGAAGAGCCGTTCACCCCGTATTAGCTCTTCAGCACTAAAAACAGTCTGTTTAAAGATTATTGAATCAGGTAACTCCTGTTTTACAGTATCTGTTGCATGAAGATTAAGGCTATCCTTCCCCTGAATTTTCGTTGTGTCTTTTACCTGAATTCTGGTTGTATCTTTTTTCTGGGTCGTGGTTGTATCTTTTTTCTGACCTTTCGAGGTATCCGGTACCTGTTGTGAATTTGACAGAGCCGGAAAAATAATAACAGAAAGGAAAATAAGAGAAAGTAAATATTTTATATTTCCTGCCAGGGAGTATTTGCGCATAGTAATTTAATATAGAATATTAAATATTTACCTATCAGAATTTAATCAACTCTCCCCTACAATCTCCAACAAACTCAAAAATATAAAAATGATTGATATATTCTTATCGTTGACAGCTTTTTCTTGCATTAAATTAAAAAACTATCTTGCCTTCTTTTCCCGGATAAATGAAACAATTTGTCAGGGAATTCAGTATAATAATAAATTATTAAAACAGGGTTTTTAGATTCTGTCTTTATATCTTTGCACTTTATCTGCAATTTGTTTGCACCATTATCGTTTACTTTTAATTACTAACCTGTTATAACATGAAAAAGATCATTTCTCTTACATTGATATTAATCCTTACCGCACCTTTTTTTACTGACTGTAAAAAGGATAAGGGTGTTGCTCCTACTCTGCCTCCCCGGGAATCTATGGTAATCGATTTCAGTAATTTTACCTCAGCGAAAAAATCAGGGGAGCTGATATCGGTCCAGAAAGGGACAGAAAACAGCAATTGGGAGTATGCTGCAACAGTTGCAGGAGTCTGGAACGTGATAATAAATCTGAATCTCGCAGTTCCTGTAGCTGCATTTAATCTGGCAGTAAGTCAGGTTCCCGTGTATATCTCAACAAAAAACTGGCAATGGAGTTATAATGTAACTTACTTAAATGTTACATATAAAGCAAGGCTCACCGGACTTATAAGGAGCAGTGATGTTCAATGGAAAATGTATATTACCAGGGAGGGAACAGGTGGCTTTGCAGAATTTCTCTGGTTTGAAGGTACTTCCTTGCTCGATGGGACCGGAGGGCAGTGGATTCTGTATGAAAGTGCTCAGGTGCCTGAAGCAATACTTCAGATTGACTGGACAAAAACCGGTACAACAGTTGGAAGCGTAAAATATACCTATACGAAAAACAACTCCTTCAAAAATAGCTTTATCGAGTATGGCTTAACATCCAGCGACCTGAATGCCTATTATACAATTCATTACTATAATAGTGTAAAGTTTTCGGATGTAAATATTGAATGGAATACGACAACCCATAATGGTCATGTAAAATCTGTTGATTATCTGGGAGATGCCAATTGGTATTGCTGGGATGCGAATAAGCTGAATATTGTTTGTCCGTAAATAAGTATAAGCGGGATCCTCTCGCTCAACCGTCCTTCGGGCACTCCCCCGGAGGGGCATAGCCGTCAACTTAAGAGGCTGTGTGATAATCAACTCTTCAATTCTTCTTGTCTTATGCTACTCTTTTTGCAGATTTTAAAATTGAAGTTAGGAGATCTATTCGATCTTCCAGTTAAATTTTCCCACTTTCTGGAGTAAGTTCTCCATATTTTCTATGTTTATGAGCCTTTTTAGATTGTATGCGGTTGTATATAGGTCAATTTCAATCTGCACTTTGTGTTTTTTCCTTAATAGGAAGCAAAATTTTCCCATCATTGTTTTTATTGTTCCAAAGGGATGTTCAACTACTGTTTTTCGATGCTGGACTTTTTCCATATTTTCTATCTTGCCTATCCATTCCCTGTAATTATCTATCCATATATGATTTACGTTTGCTTTTATTGCCCTCCCCGTTTTTGATATTGTACACTTACCCTTTATCGGGCACTCTTTACAATCATGGCATTTATAAACATTATAAGTTTGATCGTCCTGTTTGTAATTTCTTGAGTGTTTTTGTAATGTTTTATTGTTTAGACATGTAAAAGTGTCGTTATCTGGATTATATATAAATTTTATTCCATTTTCTCTGTCCTGTCTTTTTGTTGGTGGTTCTGGCATTGGAATATAACATGTTGTACCTGATGTTTCCTGTATCTCTCTGATTTGAGTTGCGTTGCCATAACCCTTGTCAGCTTCAATTTCATCGGGAGTAAAGCCCAACTGCTGTGTTAAATTTTCCAGATCGGGTTTTAATAAATTGATATCACATTCATCAGTAGTAACCTCTGCCAGTGCAATCATGTGATGTTTCGTATCTACCCCGGTTTGTATATTATAACAAGGCATCTTCCCATCCCTGCATTTCATCACGTTTGCATCAGGATCACTTGGTGATAACTTTCCTTTCTTGGTTTCCTTTAGTTGTTTTTTAAATTCTTCCAGTTTCTCTTTCTCATCTTCAAGCTTCCTGATCTTTTTCTTCAAATCAACCTTCTCATTTGAGTCTTGTTCCAGTCTGTCCTCTAATTCATCTGTCTCTTCCACATTATCCAGATATTTTTCAAGAGTCTGCTCAATGTTCTCTATCCTGTTTTTTAATCTATCTACTGAATAAACATCACGGCCAGCATAAGCCTTCATTTTGCTTCCATCAAACACAATTGATTTACCTTCAATATAACCACTCTTTTTTAAAAACTTTCTGAACTCAATAGCTACTGAGCGTATCATAGCCAAGTTTTCCCGACGGAACTTACAGATTGTCCAGTGATCTGGTTTCAATTCTCCCAGCAACCAGATTACCTCAATGTTTCTGTATGTTTCATTTTCCATCCGGCGACTTCCAGGAATCCAGTTGAAATAACAATACATTAATAATTTGAGCATTGTTGATGGGGAGTAACTAGTACAGCCTTGATCACTATGGCCTCCCCAGGAACAAACAGTCGGATTTTCTTCGACGAACTTTTCTATAACTAGATCTATTAACCGTACTGGACTATTCTGTTCAACCCATAGCTCAATGTTCGGGTAGAGTAGAAGTTCGTTTCTGTCTTTTGGTTTTTTATAGTGCATTGTCAGTTACTAAATATGCTTTGAAACAACATCTTATCTAATTGTAAGATAGATATTTAAAGCATATTAGATAAACAATCTAACAACGAATTTTTAACAATTTTGCAAAATTATTAACCAATCTATTTTCACACAGCCTCTTAAGCTTTGTGGATGAATGAGAAACTGCATAAAAAAGTTTCCCCTCCTTTTGAAGCTAATCTTTATACACATTTATTGAATGTATCTCATTCCTTGTTGTTTACCCCCTGCCCCCTTTCTACTCCAAGGTCTCGGTCTTCGGTGGGTTTTTGCCCCCCTGCCCCCCTAAAGGGGGGTTAATTTGTCGATAGCCCTTTGGATCGTAGTTATTACAGAGTTGATATTATAGACAACTTCATCATTGGTAAAGCGGATTACTTTTAAGCCAAATCACTAGTTTATATACATGACAGTAGAAGTCAACTGTGAACATAACAATGGGAATGCTGTTACGATAATTAATCCCGCTTAGGCGGGAGCAGGGGGGCAAAATACATGAGAGTAAGCCCTTTAGGGGTTTGGGGGTAAAAAAGCAGGAATGAGAAATCTCCTCAAATATGATCAAAGATGTGTATAAAGATTAGTCTTCAAAAGGATAGCCTGTCCCGCTTTTGGCGGGGGGAAATGTATCAGACATATATTCAATACTTTACATTCTGTTTTGTAATAAGACTCTCTCACTATTTTACTATATTTAACTCCTTAGGTTGACGGCTATGCCCCGGTGGTCCCTTATCTGTAGAACCAATCTTAATAATTATTTCATTTTTAATATTATATTTTGATTATTGAATATTTATTTTTTACTTTGTATTTCAAAGTACTTTTAACTCATTCTATGGAAAACAAACTAGACTATTCTGATGATATTAAAACCATCAAGAAGATCATGGAAGAATCTTCGCGGTTTCTTTCACTGAGTGGATTGTCCGGGCTTTTTGCAGGATTTGTAGCCATTCTGGGGGGTTGTATTGCTCATTTTGGTATCCTTAAAAGTAAGACTTTCTTTAATAATGAGCCCCTGATAAACCTCTCAATGCAGGATATAAGCTCTGTTAAAATACAGCTTATAACGGATGCTCTCGTTGTGCTTATTCTTGCTCTTGCAGGATCTTTCTATTTTTCATACAGAAATGCCCATCGCAAAGGGCAAAAAATATGGACTCCTGTATCAAAAAGGTTGATGCTCAGCCTTTGCATTCCCCTGATTGCAGGCGCGTTTTTTATTATAATTTTTTATATTGAAAGCCAGTGGCAACTCATTGTACCGGCAATGCTGATTTTCTATGGCCTCGCACTTATCAGTGCAGGTAAATTTACTTATAGTGAAGTTTTTTATCTTGGGCTGGCAGAATTATTGACAGGATTTTCCGCTGCTGTTTTTCAGGGATCAACAATTTTTTTCTGGATTCTGGGTTTTGGAATTCTTCATCTTGCTTATGGCCTTATCATGTATAGAAAATACAAAGGATGAAAGCCGATATATCCAGCTTAAATAAGCTATTTGAGAACAGGGTCCGGCTGGGGATCATGTCTGTCCTGAGTGTAAATGATTCTTATGATTTCAATAATCTAAAGGAGACACTTGGCGTAACAGACGGTAACCTGGCAAGTCACCTTAAGGCCCTGGAGGAGAACAATCTGATAAAGGTGAATAAGCAATTTATCGGAAGAAAGCCTAATACAAGCTATTCGATAACGGAAACAGGTATTAACTTATTCAGAAGTCATATCAAGGCTCTTGAAGATATTATCAGATTACAATAATTTTTTTATCCTCTTGCTTTGTAATTCAAAGTACTTTTAAATTAATATTTACCGCTATGAAAATCGAAATCGATGACAACAAAAAATGGCAACATTCATTGACAATAAAGATGATGTTGCTCGCATTTCTGGGTCTGTTTTTGCTCATCCCGCTTGAAATGATAAAATCAATTATCAGGGAAAGACAGAAAAACTCAGAAGATGTAAAGAAAGAAATTGCCGTTCAGTGGGCCGGACTTCAGGTTATTTCAGGACCTGTGCTGAATATTCCCGTAAGGATTTTCCCTTCACAAAAGGATAAAGAACCTTATATTTCCCTTTTTCACCTGATGCCTGAATCGCTTATTATCAAAGGGAATATTGAAACTGAAAAGAGACACAGAAGTATTTATCAGGCAGTAGTTTATACTGCCGGCCTTAATATTTCCGGAGATTTTATCATTCCTGAAATAACTACCGGGGAAAAAAGCGAAATCCTCTGGAATGCTTCGTATTTTACCATGGGAATAAGCGATAACAGGGGATTAAAAGGAAGGGTTCTTTCTGAAGACAGATTCTGCCAATCTTGAGGCTGTCCCCGGATTGAAGGATGCTGATCTTTTCAGTTCCGGCATCAGCTTTCCTGCAGATCTTTCTGTCATGAAAAAATCAGTTCCCTTTTCAATAAATTTGAAGGTTTCCGGCTCTGAAGGATTGAGTTTTACCCCTGTCGGAAAGACAACAGAAGTCTTTCTTACGTCAGAATGGAATTCTCCGGGTTTCAAGGGAAACTTCCTTCCGGTCGACAGAACCATAGCCGATTCAGGATTTAATGCAAAATGGCTTGTTACCAATCTTAACAGAAACTTTCCCCAGATATGGTCAGGGCATTCCTATAATCCGGTCAATGATTCATTTGGCGTTGATTTTATACTACCGGTAGATCATTATCAGAAGTCTTTGAGAAGTGCAAAATACGGGATACTTTTTATTGCACTTACCTTTCTTGCCCTGATTTTTGCAGAATTGACAATTAAGGAAAATATCCATGTCTTCCAGTATCTCCTGGTATCACTTGCCCTGATCCTGTTCTTTTCTCTTCTAAACGCGCTTAGTGAGTATACCGGATTCAATCTTGCATATCTTATATCGGCATCTTCAACCATAATTCTTATTTCGTACTTTCTCCGGACGCTTTTCAAAAAACGGCTGACATTTCTTTTAATTTCAGGATTACTTGTTTTCCTATATTCATTCATCTTCATATTACTGACCCTGAATGATTATGCCTATCTGGCTGGAAATATCGGACTTTTTGTTTTGCTGGCATTAACAATGAGGCTTTCGGTAAAACTTGATCTATTCGCAGATCCTAAAGGGAACTGACAGCCGGGAACAGGAGTCATATTCTGTTCCTGAGAGCTTTTTAAATCATTAGTCGGACAGCAGTAAACCTGATATCTGGTCACTGCTGTTCTTCTTTTTTGGCAAGCTGATGTGCGGTCTTCTTTTTTTTACTATTTTGCGCTCCTCATTTTTAATAATTTAATTAATGTCAACTGGAAAAAAAGCTGTATTGCTTATACTTCTGATCCTTATAGTTGATCAGATCCTGAAAATATGGGTCAAAACCCATATGCAGATCGGACAGGAAATTCATCTTTTTGGCAATTGGGGCATGCTTCATTTCATTGAGAATAACGGGATGGCTTTCGGCATGGAAATGGGAGGCAAGCCCGGCAAGCTCATTTTAAGTGTCTTCAGAGTTGTTGCGATCTTTGGCATAGGCTGGTTCCTTGTGTCACTAATCAGAAAAAAGGCAAACCTGGGACTTATTCTTGCCGTGAGTGCAATTATGGCAGGTGCAATCGGGAATATTATAGACAGTGCATTCTATGGTATGATTTTCAGTGAAAGTTTTAACCAGCATGCGATACTTTTCCCTCCGGGGGGCGGTTATTCTTCATTTCTGCATGGAAGAGTGGTTGATATGTTCTACTTTCCGATAATTGATACTCACTGGCCTCAATGGTCACCATTCAGGCCGGGTGAATCATTTGTGTTTTTCAGACCGGTTTTTAATATCGCGGATTCTTCGATAACCTGCGGAGTTGCAGCAATCTTATTATTTCAGAAGCGGATGTTCAGGAACCTTTCCTGAAACCACTTATAATCCGGGACAAATCAGACTATGACGGCTGGCAACAGCTACTGACACAATTCAGTATTGTTTTCAGGTTTTCGTGTTTCAAAAAGTACCACGTGTTCTTTCCTTCTCTTTTTGAAGCCAATACTCCCTTGTCTTTAAGTATTCCCAGATGATGCGATGCAGTTGATTGTTCTATTCCAAGCTGTTTATGAATTTCTGTTACCGTTTTTTTTTGCCCGTCTTCGAGACACCCAACAATTTTTATACGTACAGGATGTGCAATTGCTTTTAGCATTCCTGCTGCCCTTTCCAAACTTTCGGGATTAAGTTCTTTGAATTCCATGCTTAATAAATTTCATCTGACAAATATATATAAATATGTTGATATGATAGAAGCCGGAAGATAGGTGCTGGGTGCTGGGTGCTTTTTCTGAATCTGCTTTCTGATCTCTGATTACCGATTACCGATTACTGATTACTGATTACTGATTCCTTTGATTTTATTATATTTGACCGAAATAAAAACGTATGTCTGCTCTCTCCGGAATAAAGAAACCCGTTGAAATTGAGATGGCTGAATTTGAAGCCTACTTTAGCAGGACTATGCAAAGTGAGATCCCTTTACTGAATATCATTCTGAACTATATTCTGCGTCGTAAGGGCAAACAGATGAGGCCTTTGCTTGTCTTCCTTACAGCAAGACTAAACGGTGAAATAGTTGAATCAACATATATTGCGGCAACCTGTATCGAACTTCTTCATACTGCATCCCTTGTCCACGATGATGTAGTAGACGACGCTCATGAAAGACGCGGGTTTCTTTCAATAAATGCACTTTGGAATTCTAAAATAGCCGTTCTTCTTGGTGATTATCTGCTTTCAACAGGAATGCATATTTGTGTTGAAAAATCGCGTTACGATATGCTCGAAATTATTTCCGAAGCAGTTAAGTCAATGTCGGAAGGGGAGCTATTGCAACTTCAGAAAGCAAGAAAATTAAACATTAAAGAAGAAGATTATTATAAGATCATAATTAGTAAAACAGCCGCATTACTTTCTGCATGTACAGCATGTGGGGCAAGATCCGTATCTGAAGATACTGAGACAATCCAATTAATGAAGGACTTTGGAGAGAATATCGGGATTGCTTTTCAGATCAGGGATGATATCCTGGATTATGAAGGAACCGGCTTAACAGGAAAAACAGTGGGAAATGATATTAAAGAAAAAAAGATCACTCTTCCTTTAATACATGCTCTCGAGCAATCCGCCAACTCCAAAAAGAGACATATTCTTAATATAGTAAAAAGCAAAAAGAAGACAAAGTCTGAAATTAATGAGGTAATAAGCTTTGTAATGGATTATGGAGGTATTGAATATGCAGAACTTAAAATGAATCAATATCGCGATAAAGCCCTCGCGATCCTTGATTCTTATCCCGAATCAGAAATTAAAGAATCCCTCTGGGAATTCGTTCAGTATACAACATCCAGACAGCAATAGTCAGGATTTTAAGCTGCAGTTTCAAGATTTATTTTTGTCACCCTTCCCATATCACTTACGTAATGCCTCGATCCCAGGTAAAACAGTAATGCTCCCAACATCAGAACGAATGGCAGAATTGATAACGCTGTCTTTATATTCGACAGATCCGAAATTTTACCCAGTACAATCGGGGCTGTAAAAGATCCTATTAAGTTTTGAACTGCCACTGCTATGGCATATGAGGTTGCTCTTAATCCCGGATGGATCACATCCTGAGTAACTGCCGCTGCTCCGGCGATAAAAGTCATGATCATAATCCCAAAGGCGAAAAGAACGATAAGCTGACCGTTTCCTTTTAAAAGAGCAAGGGCTATGAATAATAGAATTCCTGAACCCAGTGTTGAGAGTGCAGGGAATAACAACCTTGCCCTTGGTTCCGACATTCTCCATTTATCGATCAGGAATCCGCCAAGAGGCGCGCCGACAAGAGCCAGTAGCATAACAGCTCCGGCAAGCGATCCGGCTGTTTTTGGTTCCATATGTCTTTCAATCTCAAAATATTTTGGTAACCAGACTATTATTGCTGTCGTTACAAATACAACTGCAGCCATCCCAAAATAAGTATACATAACTGACGGTTTTGACAGGAACTCCCTGATCATATCTTTCTTTTCCATTCTTATTTTGTTATTGCTTCTGTCAATGAAAGAAAGATCAACAGTCTTATAGTCCTTTACAAAAAGAAACAATATTGCTATGATAAGGCCTGGAACGGCAACAATACCAAAAGCATGTTTCCATCCAAGAGATTGTGCAATAATACCACCCATGCCGACTCCGATTGCAGAGCCAAGTGGTATAGAAGCATTCCACAGGCCCATCATTTTCGATCTCTTTTCCAGAGGGTACATTCCTGAAATCAGTGCGCTTCCTCCGGGCGCATAGCCCGCTTCTCCAAATCCTATCATTATCCTTGCCATAAACAACTGAACGTAACTTCCTGTAATAGCGCATAATGCAGTAGCAAGACTCCACACAATTGCCATCAGGCCGATCGTTTTAGTCCTGCTCCAGCGATCAATCAGGATCGATACGGGAAATGTAAGAATACCTATAGCCAGATAAATTACAGAAACAAGCCATCCGCATTGCGTATCAGTAATAAGCCAGTCCTTTTGAATTGAAGTAAACATTGAGGTTACCACCATCCGGTCGGCATAGTCAAACACATAAAGCAAAAAGAGAAGCATGAACACATAATTAGAGTACCCCTTTGAAAACAGGTACCCACTGCGGTCTTCTGGCTTTTTCATTCTGATTTAATATTTATAAAACCTCAATACCAAGTAAATAAAAATAAATGTCAGTTTGTTTTTTTAATGTAATTTTAAGTCTTTATACTTAGGAGAAGAAGTTTGGAGTGCCTAAAGTTTGGAGTGCCTAAAGTAAAAGAAAAGTTTGAAGTGAGCTAAAGTTTGGAGTGCCTAAAGTTGAAAGGTTGAAAAAGTTGAAAAGTTGAAGGAATTTTAGAGTTAGAAGAAGTCTGGAGTACAAAACTTTTAACCCCCCTTTAGAGCTTGCCCTGAGCGAAGCGAAGGGGGGGCAGGGGGTCAAAACTTATAGGCACTTTAGGCACTTTAGGCACTTTAGGCACTTTAAAATAATTTTACTATTTTTCATTGTTCAATTTTAAAATTATCAGAAGCTATGACAACTTTAAAACAAATTAATGAATTTCTTGATTCACAGCCCATTGCACTTGTAGGTGTGTCACGTAATCCTAAAAAATTTGGTTATGCTGTTTTCAAAGAGCTTAAGGAAAAGGGAATGAAACTTATTCCGGTAAATCCAAATGCCGAAGAAATAATGGGGGAAAAAACGTATCCCAATGTTAAAATGCTTCCCCCGGAAGTTCAAAGCATAATTGTCTTTACAAAAAAAAATCAAACGGCATCAGTGATACGGGATGCCAAAGAAAGAGGGATAAAGCAGATCTGGATACAGCAGATGGCCGACAGCAAAGAGGCCCTTGATGAACTTAAAGATTCCGGAATAAATTTTATTACCGGAGAATGCATACTGATGCATTACAAACCGAACAGTATCCATAAGTTTCATGGAGGTTTGAAAAAGTTCTTTGGCCGATTTCCGAAGTAATGACTGAAGATAAAGAACCATATAGTTATAAGTTTGTTGTCAGGGATTATGAATGTGATCTTCAGGGTGTTGTAAACAATGCTAATTACCAGCACTATCTTGAGCATGCCAGACATGAGTTTCTTATCTCTAAAGGTGTCAGTTTCTTTCAGCTCCATGAAGAGGGAGTAGATCTTATCGTTACTAAAGTGGAAATTGACTATAAGTATCCTCTTAAGAGTCGCGATGAGTTCATTGTCACTGTGAATATTCAAAGAGAAGGAAATGCCAGGATCCTTTTCATTCAGGATATTTACAGGCTGCCTGATTTAAAGCTTATTGTCCATGCTAAGGTGACCGGAGTGGCAACAAAAAAAGGCAAACCTGTTCCTCCCGGAGACCTGGTTTACAGATTGGGATTATAATTCTAAATGCAAAAAGAAAAATCGACAAAATGAAATCAAAATCACTTTTCTCAGTTAGTTTGTGTATGCTTTTTCTGATTATCTCATCTTTTTCCTCTTTGTATTCACAATCAATTGAAGGCGACTGGTACGGGAAAGCAAATATTCAGGGCATGGAGCTTCGCCTCACCATTCATGTTAAGGCATCTGATCAGGGATATACGTCAACATTCGATAGCCCCGATCAGAGCTCTTTCGCTATCCCGAGTACAGCAACAATTTTTAAGTTTCCCGATTTTTCATTCAGTCATGCCGGTGCAGGATTCAAATATACGGGCCAGGTAAATGCTTCTTACACTGAGATTTCAGGTAATCTTGCACAAAATGGTCTCAACCTGCCAATAACTTTTGGAAGAGCACCTATTGCTCCTGCCCCAAACAGTCCTGAAGCATTGAAACAGAAATATGATAAAAAGGAAATCTATATTACAATGCGGGATAGTGTAAAGTTGTTTACTTCAATATATACACCTAAAGATAATTCGGTTGCCCATCCGATGCTTCTTAACAGAACACCTTACAATATAGAACCCGGGGGTCCCGCAAACTTTAATATCTTCATGCAGCTTTATGAAAGATATACCGAAGCAGAATATATTATGGTTTTTCAGGATGTCAGAGGAAAATATATGAGCGGAGGAGTATATGAAGATATTCGTCCTGTTATTCCCGAAAAAAAGAGCAATAAAGATATTGATGAATCGACAGATACATGGGATACAGTGGATTGGCTTATTAAACATATTAAAAATAATAATGGGAATTTAGGAATTTTTGGCATTTCATATCCGGGTTTTTATTCTACAATGGGGCTGATTAATGCACATCCTGCTGTTAAGGCGGTTTCTCCCCAGGCTCCGGTAACTGCCTGGTTCCTGGGCGACGATTTTCATCATAACGGGGCATTTTTCCTTCTTGATTGTTTCAGTTTTTACTATAGCAACGGGCAGCCTCACAGGGCCCAGACCAGAAAAGGCTACCCTTCATTCAAATGGCCTGTCCCGGATAATTATGAGTTTTTTCTTTCCCTTGGAGCAGACAAAAATATAGCCTTAAAATACTTTGGAGACAGTATCAAATTCTGGAATGATGCTTTTGCTCATCCCGATTATGATGATTTCTGGAAAGCCAGAGATCCGCGACAGTTTCTGAAAAATGTGACTCCGGCAGTCATGACAGTCGGCGGATGGTTCGATGCTGAAGATCTTTATGGTGCTTTACATACTTACGAGGCAATAGAGAAACAAAACCCCTCAACAACAAAGAACTATCTTGTTATGGGTCCCTGGTCCCATGGCCAGTGGGCTTTTGGAAAAGCAAATAATCTGGGGAATATTTACTGGGGCCTCGATGCCAATAAGAAATTTCAGGTGGAGGAAAAGCAATTCTTTGATTATTACTTAAAAGGAGAAGGATCTTCCGATATTCCTGAAGCAGAGATATTTGTCACAGGCTCAAACGAATGGAGAAGCTTTGATACCTGGCCACCCAAAAATGTCGTAGAAAAAAATCTATATTTTCAACCAGCCGGCGCAATTTCATTTACAGCACCAGGGGGAAAAAGCAGTTTTGACGAATATATTTCCGATCCCATGAAACCGGTTCCATATGCAGATGCTGTTCATACCCACCGGACTGCGGAATATATGACAGATGATCAAAGATTTGCATCCCGCCGGCCGGATGTTACTGTTTATCAGACAGATATTCTCACTGAAGATATTACCTTAACCGGTCCACTTACCGCTGATCTGTTTGTTTCAACAACAGGAACGGATGCTGACTATATAGTAAAATTAATTGATGTTTTCCCCCCCGACACCAAAGCAGAAGAATCAACCGATGTTAAAGTTCCGCTGGGAGGATACCAGATGCTTGTTCGCGGTGAAGTATTCAGAGGAAAATACCGTAACAGCTTTGAAAAACCGCAACCTTTTATTCCGGGAAAAGTGACAGAAGTTAAATATGGAATACCTGATGTGGCTCATACCTTTAAGAAGGGACATCGAATTATGATTCAGGTGCAGAATTCATGGTTCCCCCTGGTTGACAGAAATCCGCAAAAATTTGTCGATATTTACACATGTTCAGAAAGTGATTTTCAAAAAGCAACTCAGAGAATTTATCATGATGCACAACATGCTTCCAATATAAAAATCACAGTTTTAAAGTAACTATTTATAAAAGACTATTATGGCAAAAAGAATTCTGACACGCAGACAATTCGTTACAACGACCATTACTGCAGGGGCAGGCTCGGTCTTACTTGGAAAAGCTGCTTTTGGTTTTACAGCCCCACCAGCAGGGTTATCTGCAGATCCATTACAGATTGTTACTCTCGGAAAATCGGGAATTAAATCAACACTTCTCGGAATGGGGACCGGATTCAGCGGTTATAACCGGTCATCAAATATAACCAGGGCAGGTGTAGCCGAATCAATCATTCATCAGGCATATGAAAAAGGAATCCGCTTTTTTGACTGTGCTGACACCTATGGCACTCATCCATTTACTGCGGCAGCTCTTAAAGGCATTCCAAGAGAATCCTATACGCTCAGTTCCAAAATATGGGTCGGTCAGGGCGGTATTCCCGAACCAGAACGGCCTGATGCTGATGTTGTCATTGAGCGCTTCAGGAAAGAGCTCAATACCGATTTTCTTGATCTTGTACAGATTCATTGCATGACAGATCCTCATTGGAACGACAAACAAAAAAAACAGATGGATATCCTCGAAAATCTGAAGGCTAAAAAAATAATAAGGGCACATGGTGTCTCAGTTCATTCACTGGAAGCAATGGAGGCTTGTGCTGAAAGCCCCTGGGTTGATGTTGTCCACGTCAGGATTAATCCATTCGGAGATGCAATGGATAAAAAGGATCCCGGGAAAATAATTCCTGTAATCGCAAAACTCCATAAAGCGGGCAAGGGTATTATTGGCATGAAACTGATAGGCAACGGCAATTTTAAAAACGATTCGGAAAAAATAGATGCCTCGCTTAGATATGTACTTGGATTAGGGACTGTTAATATGATTATTGTCGGATTTGAATTACCGGAACAGATCGATAATTATATCGGAAGAATTAAGAATGCCCTTATTTCAAAAGGTTAGCATAAAAATTAAAAATCCTTTGTGATACTTAGAGTAAGCCTTAGTGTACTATTGTGCAAATTTATGAAAATATGAAACTGTATAAATTACTGATTACGATCCTTATAGTATGTATTAGTGCAGCCTTTATTCAAAAAAAAGGGTTGGATGAAATTATACAACCCGGGGCCCGGCTTGAAAAGCTGGCCGACGGATTTCTCTTTACTGAGGGTCCGGCTGCTGATGCAAAAGGAAATGTCTATTTCACCGATCAGCCGAATGACAGGATAATGGTATGGAATAATGCAGGTGAGCTCTCAACATTTATGCAGCCTTGCGGACGTTCAAATGGTCTTTCTTTTGATAAAGAGGGTAATTTGTGGGCCTGTGCAGACGAGAAAAATGAATTATGGCTTATTGCCCCTGACAAAAAAGTGACAATTATTCCTTCAAAATATCAGGATAAACCACTTAATGGCCCGAATGATCTGTGGAATACTCCTGATGGCGGAGTGTATTTTACTGATCCGTTCTATAAAAGGACATGGTGGGATCATAATACCATGCCACAGGCATGTCAGGGTGTTTATTATCTTGAACCTGACCACAAAACAATTATCCGGGTAATTGATGATCTTGTTCAACCCAATGGGATAGTTGGTACACCTGATGGTAAAACACTCTTTATTGCTGATATCGGGGGAAATAAGACCTGGTCATATTCAATAAACAAGGATGGTAGCCTGAACAATAAGAAACTGTTTTGTGAAATGGGCTCTGATGGAATGACCATTGATACTGATGGAAACATTTATCTTACCGGGAAAGGAGTAACCATTTTTGATAAGAGTGGCATACAAGTCGGAAATATCGCAGTTCCTGAAGATTGGACAGCAAATGTCTGTTTTGGCGGAAAGGATATGAAAAGTTTATTTATAACCGCAAGTAAAAGTCTTTACAGGATCCGGACACAGATAAAAGGAGTTTATTGATCTCCGGAATTTTCGCACTGGTCAAAACATTTATTTGTTTTTATATTTTCTGTAATAATATTTTTTATTATTGCAGTCTGATATTTTATTATCAGAACCTGATTGTTTCTGTTTATTTGAATGTTTTAAAAACTGGTTTTTATGGAAGGAACCCGTAGGGCTGATGTTAAGCCGGGAATTGATGTTAAAGTAGAATTGACTCAAGATAAGCGTACCGGACGTCTCACAGAAGGTAAAGTAAAGGAGGTCATTACCTCATCTCCAAATCATCCTCATGGAATTAAAGTCATGCTGGAGAATGGTCTTATAGGAAGAATCAAGCAGATAATCTGATTCTTCATATTTGGCAATCAATCATAAATTTCTTTAAATTTGAACTATATGAAAACAACGCCGTTTTCATATTTGCTGTATTAACTACATTTCAAATCAATAAAAAATGAAATACGAGGATTTTCTTGTCTCCTCCCTGGGTAAAAGAAGCGTAATATCCCCTCTTAAAAACACTCAAAGGGAAAATAGTCCGGTCTATAAATTTGTCAACGACAATGAAAGGATTCTTTATGATGTTTCTCTGGAAAATTTCAACAAATGTAAAGGGACTGGTGATATACCGGTATCTTTTGAAAAAGCCGGCCCCAGAGAGAATATCTATTTTGAACCTGCAAAAACCAAAGTCGGAATTGTTACCTGCGGCGGATTATGTCCGGGATTAAACAATGTTATCCGCAGCCTGGTAAATGAACTATACTACAGGTACGGGATCAGTCGTGTTCTGGGTTTTAAATACGGATTTGAAGGATTTATTTCAAAATACAACCATCCTGTTATAGAGCTTACCGCACCAATGGTCAGTGAAATACACTTAAATGGAGGTACATTCCTCGGATCCTCGCGAGGGGAACAGGATACTGAAAAAATTGTTGACACCCTCGAGATTATGAATATTAACCTGCTCTTTTGTATCGGCGGCGACGGAACTCTCCGTGGAGCTCACGATATTCATAAAGAAATTGAAAAACGGAAATTAAAAATCGGTGTTGCCGGGATTCCGAAAACAATTGATAATGATATTGACCTGATTCAAAAATCATTTGGCTTCGAAACGGCTTTTTCTATTGCAAACGATATAATCAAAAATGCTCATAATGAGGCATCAGGCGCCTTTAATGGAATCGCCCTGGTCAAATTAATGGGCCGCGATTCCGGCTTTATTGCAGCCAGCGCTGCACTGGCGATTCAGGAGGTGAATTTTGTTCTTATCCCGGAAATATCATTTGATCTATATGGCCAGCGTGGTTTTCTCCGGGTTCTCAAAAAACGCCTTGAAGAGAGACAACATTCTGTTATAGTGGTTGCCGAAGGAGCCGGACAGGAATTTTTCGAAACACCGGATAAAGATATTGATGCCTCAGGCAACATAAAACATAAAGATATTGGCCTCTACCTGAAAGAAAAAATTTCAGAAGAGTTTAAACATAAAGGCTTTCCGCATTCTATAAAATATATTGATCCAAGTTATATTATCAGAAGTTCTCCGGCTAATGCAAACGACAGTAAATTCTGTAACCTGCTGGCCCAGAATGCTGTTCACGCAGCTCTTTCGGGAAAAACTGATTTTGTTGTCGGATTCTGGAATAATCAGTTCACCCTCATGCCAATACCAATAGTGGTTGCAAAACGTAAGAAAATTGATGTAGAAGGAGAATTATGGTGGAATGTCCTTGAAGCAACCGGACAACCAATAAGCATGAAAAACCCCTGATATGCTGAAGAATATAATTTTTGACCTTGGAAATGTATTGATCAGTTTCAAACCGTCGGAATATCTTGATAAGCATAAATATCCTGTAACCCTCAAGTCCACAATTCTTTCAGATATTTTCCAGAGCAGCGAATGGCTTCAGCTCGATAAAGGTGAAATCACTATTTCTGAAGCTTTAGATTCTATTGCATCCAAATCATCGCTCAAAAGGGAAGAAATAGCCCATATTTTCAATTTACGCACTGATGTGATGTTTCCCCTCGATCAGAACGTCAAACTGCTTCCTGAATTAAAAAAAGGGGGTTTTATGCTATACTATCTTTCCAACTTCCCTGCAGACATTTTTGAAGAGATAAGTACAGGATATTACTTTTTCAAACATTTCGACGGAGGATTAATTTCTGCTGAAGCAAAATTTTCAAAGCCCGAAAGCCGGATTTATGAAATTCTCCTCGAAAAATATTCTCTTATTCCTCGGGAGTGTCTTTTTATTGATGATCTTGAAATAAATGTCAGGGCTGCAGAAGCCTTAGGTATGACTGGTCTGGTTACCCATGGTTCACCGGAGATTTCCAGAGAGATTGAAAAAGCTTTAGGGATTAACCTGGGTTTGTAAAATCCCTCTGCCCTTCGGGCAACTGGCCCAAGGGACATTTCCCCTCCTTTTCAACTCATCTTACATCACATCTTTTTTAATAAGTTCCTGCTGTGAGAGGAGATCCCTCATTCCTCCAAATCTCCGCAAGCTCCGATTTGTCGGAATTCGGGATGACAGGTTATTTTGTTGGACACAGGAGGAAGAAGCGGCGATTCGCAACGACATTATTGATGAAGTTTTCAGTGCGAATCGCCGCTTCTTCCTCCTGTTAATCAACTATATACCTGTCATCCCGAGCGCCAGCGAGGGATCTCCTTCTCTCTGTCTGCAATTCACTTTAATTGAGATGTGATGTAAGATTAGCCTTTTGAAGGAGGGGTGGTCGGTCGATGATTATCTTATATATACAGATATTTTATTTCCCGACCGGGGTGGTTGATTGATTCATTTCTTCTTACCTTTATTGGATGAAAAACAAAAACCTCTTTAACAGGAAAAGTCTTAAATTCTTCAGATCATCACTTAGGAACAAGTCCACTTCTGCTGAGGCTGAGTTATGGACAGTAATTGAGCTTGATGTAAATCCACAACAATCAACCACCCCGGCCGGTATCAACATTTGTATATAATTACAAAGTGGTCCGGCACCCCTCCTTCAAACTACCCTTTATACACATCTTTTTGGGAGGGGATTTAGGTGTTGATAAGTTAGTTGCTATTGTAATATAAGTAGTCTATATCATGATTTCACTCCTTTGTGTTCCTTTGTGATGTCCTTTGTGATCCTTTGCATGAAAGACAAACGTTCAACGTTTTTTTAACGGAATTTTACCACATTCAAGAATTGAAAAACGAGCAGAAAAAGTTATGGTAGATATGTTAGATTTTGGTAATGTTGTAGTTAATAAATTCTGTGCAACAAGCACAGAAAAAATTGGAGCCTACAGAATGCTGGGAAACGACAGTATTGACCATAAGGATCTAGCCGAGGGGGTGTACCGGGCATGCAAAAACAATGACCGTCCTGTGCATATGCTTGCTTTTCAGGATACTAGTGAAGTAAACTTCAGTAATCATATGGGCAGATTAATGAATGATGAAGATATCGGACCTGTTACAAAAAAGAACAATGCAGGCTTTTTTTGTCATCCAGTTTTAGTAATAGATTCTGAAAATCAACTTCCTATAGGCATATCTTCAGTAGAGATATGGAACCGACCCTGGGATAGCCCCGATAAGTATGAACGGGATTACCATAATCAGAACATAGAAGATAAAGAATCATACAGGTGGATCACAAGTGCTCAAGCGACTAAGAAATTTTTCACAAAGGCAACTTTCCTTACAATTATAGGTGACAGAGAATCTGATATTTATGATGAATTTGTGACGGTTCCAGACAATCAGACTCACTTGTTGATAAGGGCAAAGATCAATAGAAAGTTGTGGGGAGAAAATTACAATTTATTTTAAAAGCTAAGTTCGTCAGAGCAGAAACCCACTTATACTCTTGATATCCGCAATAATCGGAAAAGGGTAAAGCGAAAAGCAAAGATGTCCTTAAGGTATGAGAAAGTAAAAATAAGGCATCCTAAGAATAGGCCTCTTGAGAATAGACCGAGCTATGTTGAGATGTGGGCCATTGAAGCAAGAGAACTCCCAGAGAGTGTACCTGGGAAAGAAGATCCTGTATTATGGAGATTGCTAACAACGCATCCAATTGAATGCGCTGAGGATGCGCTTAAATGCATTGAATGGTACAGTCAAAGGTGGTTTATTGAAGAGTTATTCCGTGTTTTAAAGAGTAAGGGTTTAGCTATTGAAGAATCACAATTAGAAACAGGCGGAGGACTTAAAAAGCTTGCTATCATGGCTTTACAAGTAGCATTGACTACTATGATATTGAAGCTGTCACTCACGAACTCTCATAAAATTAATGCCAACATAATTTTTTCAAAGGGACAATTACACTTCCTTTCAATTTATATGGAAAAGCTTGAGGGGAAAACGGAAAAACTCAAAAACCCATTTGAAACTGGTTCCCTTCAATGGGCCTCTTGGGCTATGGGAAGACTAGGCGGATGGAGTGGTTATCAATCTCAGGGACCACCTGGATATATATCAATAAAAGATGGAACTGACAGGTTCTATGATAAGGCAGACGGCTTCCAAATGGCCCTAGAATACTTAAAAGGAAAAGATGTGTATAAAGGGTAGTCCTTCAAAAGGAGGGGAAATGTATCAGGCATATATTCAATATTTCACATTCTGTTTTATACTAAGCTTTCTCCATTTTTTACTAAATTCAAATCCTTAACTTGACGGCTATCCCCCACAGGGGGGAATAAAAAGGGGGTTTCATATTTTGCCTGTTTTTGCCGGTAAAATTCATGCCCCTTTGATCATGTCATTTAAAATATTCAATCCTCACTGACTTAAGAGATCTGATAATGGTATTTATGTGTCACATTATGAGGTATTTAATATAAATTAATCTAAATATGTTCCACGTGGAAACCAGAGCTACTTTCTGAAATATTCCGACAAAATGGCGCTTTTAGCTGAGCCGACAAGATTTTTCAGCTCTTCATCAGAAGCGTTTTTTATCTGATCAACAGATCCAAAATGTTTAAGTAAAATCTCTTTTGTCTTTGGTCCGATTCTTTTAATCTGATCCAGATCTGATTTAATCATTTCGGAGGAACGTTTGTCACGATGAAAGTTAATCCCAAACCGGTGCGCTTCATTTCTCAACTGTTGTATGATTTTAAGACTAATTGAGTTTTTATCCAGGTAAATCGGGATGCTGTCTCCCGGAAAATAAATTTCTTCAAGTTTTTTTGCAATCCCAATAACTGTAATCTTTTCTCTTAAACCAAGTTTATCTATACTTTTCATTGCTGAGGAGAGCTGTCCTTTTCCTCCGTCGATAATAACCAGTTGAGGCAGTTTTTGATTTTCTTCCGTCATTCTTTTATATCTCCTGTAAACTATTTCCTCCATTGAAGTGAAATCATCAGGTCCGGTAACAGTTTTAATATTAAAATGGCGATACTCCTTTTTACTCGGTCTGGCATTCCTGAAAACAACGCATGCCGCAACCGGACTGGTTCCCATAATATTTGAGTTATCGAAGCATTCAATATGTACCGGCATATCGGGCATATGAAGATCATTTTTTAGTTTTTCGAGGTTTTTACCCGTACGCATCTGAGGGGAGTGGTCCAGTCTTTTCTTCTTCTGTTCCAGTTTATAATAGATTGCATTCCGCTCCGCGAGTTCCAGAAGTTTCTGCTTTTCACCAGCCTTTGGTACCGTATATTTTACTTTATCAATGAGAATATCCGGTTTAAAGGGTAAAATTATTTCAGGGGAATCACTCAAAAGTCTTTGCCTGATTTCTGTTATGGCAAAACCAAGAATAGCTTCTTTTTCTTCATCCGCCCTGATCTTTAATTCAATTGTAAGAGCCTGTATTACAGCTCCTTCGACTACTTTCAGATAGTTTACATAAGCATTATCAGACTCCTGCGTAATGGCGAATACATCTACATTTTTAATAGTGTTGCTTACAATTGTTGACCGGCTTTTGAACCGTGAAAGAATCTCTATTTTCTCCTTGATTAATTGTGCATCCTCGAAGCGAAGCTCAGCAGAATTTTTAGTCATCGTCTTTTTCAGATGGTCAATTACAGTTGAGATATTACCTTTCAGAATATTTCTTATCTGTTCGATATTCTCGAGATAATCAATTTCAGTCTGTTTGGCCACACACGGTGCTTTGCAGTTACCCAGATGGTATTCCAGGCACACCTTGAATTTTAAAGCGGCGATATTTGATTCTGTCAGATTATGAGTACATGTTCTCAGCTTATATAATTGCCTGATAAAACCGATTAATGTTTTAACCATCAATCCCGAAGTATACGGACCAAAATAAGCTGATCCGTCTCTTACCGGATTTCTGGTACTAAAGACTCTTGGAAAAGGCTCATTTTTTATGCATATCCAGGGAAATGTTTTATCATCTTTCAGGAGAATATTATATCTGGGCTGGTGCTTTTTAATCAGGTTATTCTCAAGTAGCAGGGCATCTGATTCGTTATCGACAACAATGTGCCTTATGTCAAATGTCTTTTTCAGAAGAGCAATAGTTTTTCCGGATTGGTTTTTTGAAAAGTATGAGGTAACTCTCTTTTTCAGATTCTTTGCTTTCCCGACATAAATTACTGTTCCCGAAGAATCAATAAACTGGTACACTCCCGGATTATCCGGAAGTAAAGAAAGAATTGTTTTAGATTTTAGTTCAGTTGTCATGAAATACTGAAAATAATAAAGGCAAAGATAACAAAAATGTCCACGTTCGTAAACCCCCTTGCCCTACGGGCACTCCCGCCATGGGGGGAGAAAACCATCTGTATGACGAGTATTTTCATCCCCTGGGCGAGATGCCGCGTAGCGGCTGAGGGGGTCTATGGTAACAATCAAGATTCTATTAAACAAACAGCGAAACCATCTCGAATTTCTTAACATCAAACAATCCGCGATCACCGATTTTCAAATCCGGTATAACAAGCAATGCCATAAAGGACAATGTCATAAATGGAGCTTTCATCGTACAACCCATCGATTTCACCAACCTGTTCAGGTTCTCATAATCACTGGCTATGGCTTCGCATGACCGGGTGCTCATTATTCCTGCTATATCCAGTTTAATTGATTCTATAGAGTTTTCAGAAGAGACAGACAGACCGCCTTTTAGTCTGACAATCTCGTTAATGGCTTTAATTATATCCTCATCGTTCGTTCCCACTGATATTATATTATGACTGTCATGTGCAATTGAGCTTGCGAATGCACCTTTTTTCAATCCGAATCCTTTGATAAATCCTATGGCTGGTGGCGAATCGTTATACCGGTCTTTAACTACAATTTTCAGTATGTCATTTTTCAGATCAGGCATTACAAAGCCGGATTCTCCCGCAGAATGTCGGATCTCACCTGTCAAAAGTTCTCCTTCTGTTGCAACAATTATTCTCATATCTCCATGCTGGTTCCTGACCATGATATCTTTTTCTTTCACAGGCCCGCAATTGAAATGATTTACAGGATTGCTTTCCCCATATGTAAAAAGGACATTACCGTTTGCAAAAACTTTTTCCCCATCTATCCATGTCTCTGTTACGTTCATCTCTTTGAGACTGTCCACCAAAATAAAATCTGCTTTATCTCCCGGCCTTAAAAGCCCTGCATTAAGATTGTAATGATCAGAAGGATTGATTGTGGCGCTTCGTATAACATCAAATGGGTTATATCCTTCTGAAATAAGTCGTGCAATTAATTTATTTATATGTCTTTCCCTTAACATTTCAGGATGCAGATCATCGCTGCACAGCATCACCATTTCCGGATTAGTAGTAAACAGATCTTTAAGTGCATCGAGATTCCTTGCTGCACTTCCTTCCCTGATCAGAATCTTCATTCCAAGAGATATCTTTTCCAAAGCTTCATCCAGGCTGCTGCATTCATGATCTGTTGATATTCCGGCTGCAACGTACTTCCTGAGCATTTTACCACTTAATCCAGGAGCATGCCCATCTACCGGTTTACCGAGCTTCCGTGCAGAATCCAATTTATTATGAACTTCCGTATCGTTATAAATCACTCCAGGATAGTTCATCATTTCAGAAAGATAATTAATCTCCTTCCTTTCGAGTAGCTTTTTTACCTCGTGATGATTAAGCTCTGCCCCGCTGCTTTCAAACCTGGTTGCAGGCACACACGATGGGGCTCCGAAAAAGAACTTCACTGGCACTTTCGCTGCGTCATTTATCATGAATTCAACTCCGCCTGTTCCAAGCACATTAGCAATTTCATGCGGATCTGAAACAACCGCACATGTACCATGCTTTACTGAAGCCATTGCAAATGCACCGGGGGTAATCATTGAGCTTTCAATATGAATATGCGAATCAATCAGTCCCGGTAAAATAAAAATCGGTGGTGCTGATACCAGTTTTTCCACACCCGAAATTTTACCGTTCAGAATGCTAACTCTTGCAGGATAAATATCGCTCAAATGGATATCAACCAATTGTCCTGAGACTTCCATAAAATATTTTTTTTATTTAATTAAAAAATGTTCCAC
Source organism: uncultured Bacteroidales bacterium (assembly GCA_963829255.1). Taxonomy (GTDB): domain Bacteria; phylum Bacteroidota; class Bacteroidia; order Bacteroidales; family VadinHA17; genus LD21. The sequence goes on along the minus strand of CAWHIG010000012.1, from coordinate 41,948 downwards.
GTGGAACATTTTATCTTCCAAGATACATTAATAATATATTAATGTCGGAAGGTGATACTCCGCTTATTCTACCTGCCTGTCCGATATTTGCCGGTTTAATTTTACTGAGCTTTTGTCGTGCTTCCGTAGAGATTGACAGTAATTCACTAAAATTAATATCCTCAGGAATCTTTAAACTTTCCAGTCTTTTAATTTTATCTGCTACAATCTTTTCCCTTTGAATGTATCCTTCATACTTAATTTTAATCTCTGCAGATTCTGCAACTTCATTCAGTCGTATTGAATTAACTGTTTTCAGTTTTTCCCCTCCCTTTAATACTTTCAAAAGCTCTTTTATTTCTACCTGCGGTCTGGCAGCTATTGTGATTGCTTTTAATTTCTGTGAAATTTTATTGGTTTGAACAGTTTCCAGGAATCCGTTTATTTCATCCGGACTTACGCTCGTATCTGAAAGAAAGGTTACAACTTCATTTATCATCGCTTCCTTTTCCTCCAGATGTGTTACCCTTTCTTTTTTTGCCATGCCTATCTCAAAGGCCTTTCTTGTGAGTCTTTCATCGGCATTATCCTGACGCAACAGTATTCTGTATTCTGCCCTCGATGTAAACATCCTGTACGGTTCATCAACACCTTTGGTAACCAAATCATCTATCAGCACTCCTATATATGATTCTTCTCTTCCTAAAATGAAAGCTTCATTATTTCGTGTTTTCAAAACAGAATTAATTCCTGCCATCAATCCTTGAGCCGCTGCTTCTTCATAACCGGTTGTTCCGTTAATCTGTCCTGCAAAATACAGATTCTTTATTGCTTTCGTTTCTAAAGTGTGTTTCAGCTGTGTTGGCTGGAAAAAGTCATATTCGATTGCATAGCCTGGGCGGAACATTTCAACTTTTTCCAATCCTTTAACCTTCCTGAGAGCTTTCAGCTGTACTTCAAGAGGAAGGCTGCTTGAAAAACCGTTTATATAATATTCCACAGTATCTATACCTTCCGGTTCAATAAATAACTGGTGCGATATCTTGTCCTTAAACGTTACTACCTTATCTTCAATACTAGGGCAATATCTTGGGCCTCTGCCTTTAATTTTTCCTGTAAAAAGAGGACTATATTTTAAACCCTTTCTTATTTCCTCGTGAACTTCTTCATTAGTATGTGTAATGTAACAACTTCTCTGGTCCAGCAGAACGGCCTTTTCTTCCATAAATGAAAATGACCTTCCCTCATTATCCCCTCGCTGTTCTATCATTGAATTAAAGTCTATTGATCTGCCATCGATTCGGGCGCTTGTCCCTGTTTTCATCCTTTCTACTGAAAATCCCAGTTTTCCAAGCTGTTCGCTTAATCCTGTTGATGCCTGATCACCGGATCTTCCTCCTTTAATGTTTTTTAATCCAATATGCATCAGTCCATTCAAAAATGTCCCGTTAGTCAGAATCACTCCCTTTGAATAGAATCTGGTTCCAAATGAGGTCTCGACACCAATAACCTCCATTCCTTCCATCACTAAATAATTAGCCTGCTCCTGCCAGATTGCCAGATTATCTGTCTGCTCCAGAATTTTTCTCCATTCAATAGTAAATCGTTGACGATCGCATTGTGCACGCGGACTCCACATTGCCGGTCCTTTTGACTTGTTAAGCATCCTGAACTGGATCATGCTTCTGTCTGTAACTATCCCGCTCATGCCCCCCAGTGCATCTATTTCCCTTACTATCTGTCCCTTTGCTATTCCTCCCATTGCCGGATTACACGACATTTGCGCCAGCTTGGTCATATCCATAGTAATAAGCAATGTCCTGGCACCCATTACTGCAGCCGCATGAGCTGCTTCGCAACCTGCATGACCTCCGCCTACAACTATTATATCAAACTGAAAATCCATAATTTTGCTAATCTGCCCTGCTTAACCAGTAATCCTCCATCTTCTTCATTTCAACTTTTTCTACATCATTTAAATCGTTATATCCTACAAGATGTAAAACCCCATGGATTAATACCCTCAGCATCTCGAGCTTTAAACTAACTTTATAGTTTATTGCGTTTTCTTTAACTCTCTCAAGGCTGATATATACCTCACCATTTATTACATTTCCTGAACTGTAATCAAAAGTAATAACATCAGTATAGTAATCATGTTCAAGAAACTGAACATTAATTTCTCTCAGCCTTTCATCATTAGTGATTATAAAGTTAAGGTCACCTGAAATTTTATGTTCTTTCTCGATGACCCTGGCAATAACCTTCACAGCTTTTCTCCATCCATTAAGCCTGAAGTCTGTTTCATCATAAAATATTCTGATGCTCAAACAGTAATGTTTTTAAAAGTCATTGTAACAGCATTACCTTTCTTATTAAAGCTGATTTTATCAGCAAGGTGCGACATAAGGTACACTCCTCTCCCATTGAGCGCTTCAATATTTTCCGGAATCGTGGGATCAGGAATATTTTCCGGCCTGAAACCAGGACCTTCATCTGCTACTTTTATTTTAAGTTCCCTGCTTTTAAAGCTTATATCAATATTGACAATTTTCGCCGGATCTGACTTATTTCCATGCAATATTGCATTATTCACAGCCTCCATTGTAGAAACCATAATTTTCCCATAACTATCCTGAGTAATTCCCAGATTAGTTGTTGCTTCATCAATTGCATTTTCTACAATTCGCAAGTTTTCTGATGTAGATCCTATCCTGATTGTTTTATACATACATTCTTAATTGCCAATCCTTATACTAAATTATTCAATATTTGTTACATAATTCATTAATTTTTCGAAATCCATGATTCCGGATCCAGTTTTTCCTTTTCCTCAAAGATCATAAATTTTAAGATTGCTTTATTCCCATTATTTGTCTCACAATAAACGTTTCCTATTTCCTGCTTTGTTTCAACCTTATCTCCTAATTTAACCTTTAAATCTACGATATTTTGATAAACTGTCAGGTATTTACCATGTCTTATAATAATCCCCATGTTGGCGCCACGTATAGAATATACTCTTGCCACTTCACCCTTAAAAATGCTTCTTACACTTGTTTTCCCTAAACTTGTTATTTCAATTCCAATATTGTCTTCCGTAACATATTTTAGCACCGGATGCTTTTGAATTCCAAATTGACTGGTAATTATTCCTTTCTCTACAGGCCATGGTAATTTTCCCTTATTTTCCGCAAAGCTTTCTCCTATCAGTTTTTGTTCCGGTGTTTTATCAGATTTAATAACCTTCTTTTTCTCTTCTTCTATAATTCTGGCTATTTCACTTTCAATTTTACTTGCAACTCTTTTCTTTTCCTCCAGCTCCTTCCTTAGTTGCCGTTCCTTCTTGCTTAATGATTGAACCATTGCCTGCTTTTTATTCTGTTCTGATTGCAGGAGGTTCTTTTGCTTTTCTTCCCTTGATTTTAAGTCTGAAATCCTTAATAAATCATTTTGCAATCTTTCCTTTGAAGTCTGTATCTGATCTTTTAACTCCATTATAATTTCAGATTCTCTGCGTCTGAACTTTGTGACCTGCTGCAAATATTTCAGTCTTTTGTATCCCTGGTTGAAATCCTTTGCCGACAAAATATATACTAATTCCGGATTTTCCTTTTTAGCCTTATATGAATTGACAACTGCTCTTGCATAGTCGTTTTTTAAATCTTTAAGATCACTTTCCATCATATCAATAGCAATTGAATTCAGGTCAATCCGGTCTGAAAATAAATTTATTTCATCGCGCATACCTCTGATAACTGATTCTCTTAAACTCAATTTATTACCTATAATTTTTATTGCATTCATACTTTCCTCTTTCTGTTTTGCAGTCGATTTAAGCATGTTATCTACATACATAATCTCATTCAGAGTCGCTTTTCTTCTTTCTTCCAGCTCTGCTTTTGTTTGGGCGAATGCTCCAATATCTAAAACAAGAATTAAAATTATCAGAAACAAATATCTCATAAAAGCTCAATTACTTCATAATTCCTTCCGGGTACAAATTCTATATTCCCGTTCCACGGAAGTTCTATTTTTACTATATTTATCTTTATCGCTATATTATACTGAGCTTCTTTTAGTTCTATCTTTGTTGGTATTATAATTTTTCCGCTTTTTATAAAACTATCGTATTTGAATTCTATACCACGCTGGACAAAACTATTTAGCTGACTTACAGAAATCGATTTCCTCTTTTTACAGCTGATATCATAGTTCAATATAATTCCCTGCACCAGACAATCCGTACTGATTTTATCTGCCGAACATTTCTCTTTACTTTCCCTGTAATTCTTTTCCAATACAATATCACCAAATATTAAGGGCAGAAAATTCGTTGTGAGTCCATATTTTCGTTTTAAATATACTGATGATCCATAATACATCTTCCTGTTTATCCGATCGTTAAACAGTATTGTATCTTCTGATATGTAAATTCTCGCTCCTTCAATTCCCGCTCTGCTTTTTATGCTTATAAGGTACTTATCCGGATTTTCGAATTTTACACTTCCAATTAATTTCTCTTTGCCGTTTTGAGTTATTACTTCAATTTCTGCTTTTTGAATGAAAAAATTAGTGTTGGTGATGTTTTGATTCTTTACACTTTCTAAAATATTGCCGGAAAGTAACTCTTTAGAAATCTCCGGATCCCGGTTGCCTATGTTTCTCGTTACAGAACAACCCGCACTAAAAGCAGCCAGAATTAATATGACTATTATTTTTTGCAATTTTCAATTTCCTTTATCAAATCAGTCTTTGTACTGTCCAGTTTCAGGGCAATATTCCAGTTATAAACAGCTTTCGGGCAATTATTTTGCTTTTTTAGTATATAGCCGTAATGTTCGTACCACACTGCGTCAGGCTTTTCTCCGCTTGCTATTATTGACTCCATAACTTTTGCAGCTTCATTAAGCTTTCCTCTTTTATAAAGTACCCATCCGTACGTGTCGAGAAATGTTGTATTTCCCTTTTCTTTCTCAATTACCTTTTTTGCCATCTCTTCCGCTTCCTTAAGATTTGTATTTTGCTCTGCCAGGTAATATGCATAGTTATTAATTACAGTCAGGTCCTCTTTGTCGGTTTTCAGTGCAGTTTCGAATGTTTCAAATGCTTTCAAATAATCTTTCATTCTATAGTAAACATCCGCTCGCATTGTAAGCACCTGAACAATAAATTCCTTATTATCAGCAGCCAATATTTCAGCTTTTTTCAATTCTTCCAGTGCAATTGAATATTTACCTGTTTCTATAGCTCCGTTGGCATATAAAATTTTTGCCGGAAAAGACCGGTTAAACTTTGTAGCACATTCTTCTCCAACTGTAAATAGTTTTTTATAATCCTTAAGTTGCAGATATACAATAAGCAATTTCTCCCATGCATAGTAGTTTTCAGGGGTATCCTTTATGATCTCTTCCAGTCTTAATGCAGCATCAGCTAATTTGTTTTGCTTTATCATCAATTCAGGCCGGAGAAGCGGCACAATATTATTATCTTTATTATTTGCCTCTAAAACCGTCATTGCAATTATCAGTTTGTCTTCCGATCCCTTATCAAGATCGGGTACCTCAATTAATTTGGCCAGTAAAGAAATTTTAGCTTCAAGTTCTACTTTACTGTTCAGAATAATTGTATTCAAAAGCAAAAATAAATCATCATATTTCTTCTCTGCCAAGAGTAAGTCACTGAGAGAGAGCTGAATCTGGGGATTATCAGGATTTCTTTCCAGAAGCTCATTGTATACTTCAAGGGCTTTCTCACTGTCTCCCTTGCTCTGGTATATATCTGCCAGCAATCCATTATACAATACTTCATCGGGATATTCCTTTAGAAGTGAAAACGTTTTAACCAGTGCATCATCATATTTACCCTCAGCCATAAGATTCTTAATTGAGGATAAAGTTGATTTTTCATTTACCCCATATTTCTTATCGAAAGAATCAAAAATTGAATTTGCTTTTTCAAACTTTTTATCTTCAGAATACAGGTTTCCCAGAGTCAGCTGCAGATTTTCCTTCTCGGGAAAATATTTTACAGCTTTTTCATAATAAATTATAGCGCTGTCAAGATTCTTTTCCTGATAATATAATCCGGCCAGCATTGTGAGATACCAGATATTTTCCTTATCAATTGATAATGCCTTGATAGCGTATTGCTTACCGTGTTTAAGATCTCCATTAGCAACAACGATTTGTGCCATTTGGTAATACGCGGCATCGCTTTGGGGATTAATTTTAATGCATTGTTCCAGTGCACTTAGTGCGTCGCTGCTATTTCCCTCTAATTTTTGTTTCAGGGCTTCCACATAGACATAATTAAATGCGGCTGCATCATAATTACTATCCCCTTTTACTGAATCCTTCGACGGATATATTTTCTTTCCACACGATGTGAAGTATAATATAAAAAGCGCCAGAAAAATAAAATAATAGTTTTTTGATTTCATAGTAATCTTTTACCTGTTTGTCCAAATCCACCACTTCCTCTTTTATTTCCGGAAGGCTCTCAGTACGTTCCCATTCGGCCTTTCCGTGGCGGGCAATTATGTTTTAAAAGCTGAAAAACTTATTGACAAATATACTGCTAATCAAATTATCAATATATTGTAATATCCCTTTTGATGAAAATAATGTAATTTGAAAACTAATATTTTCTTGTATAATCCAAAGTTAAATATCTTTGCACTCACATTTGCAGAACTTTATTAACCAATTTCCAATTTCATGAACAGTATGATTAAAAAATTATCGTTTCTCACAGTCCTTTTCCTCATTATCTCCTGCAATGCCCCTGGCGGTAATGAGAACACCATAGTTTCAGTTAAGACCACACTTGGTGACATCAGGATAAAACTATACGATGGAACGCCCCTTCACCGTGATAATTTTATAAGGTTAATTAACACCGGTTTTTACGATGGGATCTCGTTTCATCGCATTATTAAAAACTTTATGGTACAGGCCGGAGATCCGGCAACCAGATCAGGTTCGGTTTTGCATCTTCCAGATTCTATTAAAACATACACTATACCTGCCGAGCTTAATAATCAATATTTTCACAAGAAAGGAGCGCTGGCTGCAGCCCGTCAGGGAAACGATGTTAATCCTGAAATGAGGTCATCCGGAACTCAGTTTTATATTGTTGAAGGGGTTGTACAAAGTGATGACGATCTGAATCAGGCAGAACAACGGATTAACAGTAATATAAAACAAACTCTGTTTAATAAGCTATTAAAGGAAACCACTGACAGCGTCAGGTCCTCCGGAAAGAGTATAAATGATGCTGAAATTCAGGAAATTGCGTCCGTTAAAATGTTTCAATATCTTACAGTTAATAAAGATTTCAAATTCTCAGATGAACAACGTAATACCTACAAAACTATTGGTGGAACACCTCGTCTTGATGGGTCCTACACCGTATTTGGTGAAGTAACAGAAGGATTGGACATTATTGATAGAATGGCAAATGTTCCAACTGACGGCAACGACAAACCTGTTAATGATATAAAAATCATCAGAATAAAAATTACCAGAGATTAATTAACATTGATTTAAAACTTCTTTTTAATGCTTCAAAAAATTTCTGATCTGTTAAATGATATTTCATCCCTGACAGTAAAAAGCGCTGAAGAACTGGAGCAATTCCGTTTGAAATACCTCAGCAAGAAGGGATTAATTTCTGATCTTTTCGAAGATTTCAAAAATGTACCTGTTTCCGACAAGAAAGTGGTTGGACAGAAGCTTAATCTGCTAAAGCAGAATGCACTTGACAAATATAGTTTTCTGAAAACTGAACTCAAAAATAAAGAAGAAATAGCTGATGGTGCCGATCTTACAAGGCCTTCTTTCCCTTTTTCAACAGGGTCGCGCCATCCCATTTCAATAGTCAGAAATGAGCTTATTGACATATTCAGCCGTATAGGGTTCACTGTTTCGGAAGGACCCGAAATTGAAGATGACGATCACGTTTTTACAAAACTTAATTTTGCACCTGAGCATCCTGCAAGAGATATGCAGGACACATTTTACATTTCAAGATTATCGACAGAAGATTCGAGTCCTGAAGATATTTTACTTCGAACTCATACCTCCTCAGTCCAGGTTAGAGTTATGCAGAATCAAAAACCTCCGATCCGTACCATTTCGCCCGGCAGGGTTTTCCGTAATGAAGCGATTTCAGCCAGGGCACACTGTATTTTTCATCAGGTTGAGGGATTATATATCGATGAAAATGTATCTTTTGCTGATCTCAGGCAGACTTTATTATTTTTTGCAAGAGAGATGTTTGGAGAAGAAACTGATATCAGGTTAAGACCTTCATATTTCCCTTTCACTGAGCCTTCTGCAGAAATGGATGTAAGCTGCAAAATCTGTGGCGGTAAAGGCTGCAATGTATGTAAATATACCGGCTGGCTTGAAATTTTAGGATGTGGTATGGTCCATCCGAATGTTCTTGAATCCTGTAATATTGATAGTAAAAAATATACCGGCTTTGCTTTTGGAATGGGTATTGAAAGAGCAGCTATGCTAAAATATGGGGTTAATGACCTCAGGCTATATTTTGAAAATGATCTGCGGTTCCTTGATCAATTTAAAACCGCATTCTGATTTATATGAACATTTTTATTAATATCAGTGTTAATCAATGTACTATGAGAGAGGAGACGAAATGAAACAACAAGAAATTCATGTCCCGTTATGTGACAGTTGCGCGCTTGAATCCGGATCGATATTTAAGTATCTTACTCCAGATGAAGTTGAGGCTCTTAACTTCGAAAAGGACTTCCGGCAATATAAACGCGGTGATATTCTTTATCAGGAGGGAAATCGTATCAGTGGATTCTTTTGTATAAACAGCGGAATCATTAAAGTATTTAAAACTGGTTTTGACGGGAAAGAACAAATAATACGCTTTGCAAAAACAGGAGATATTATTGCCTACCGGAGTGTTCTTAGCAATGAGCTGGCATGTACATCTGCAAAAGTTATCGAGGATTGCCAGGTTTGCTTCATTCCTTCAGAAATACTGATTTCTTTTATTAAAACAAATCCGGCATATGCTCTGGAATTGCTTAAACTTGCCTGTCACGAATTAGGTGAGGCAAATTCATTCATTACCGATATTGCTCAGAAAACTGTCAGGGAGAGGTTGGCAGAAATACTGCTTTTGCTTGTAAATGATTTTGGTCTTGACAAAGAGCAATTCCTTAATATTTCTCTTACAAGAGAAGAGCTTGCAAATATAGTAGGCACGGCAACTGAATCTGTGATCAGATTATTATCGGAGTTTAAATCGGATAAGCTGGTTGAATTAAATGGAAGAAAAATTAAGATCCTGAATAAAAAGGGGCTGGAAAAGATAAGTAATGTGTTCAATTAACCCCGGCGACAGAGGGGTCTAAAACAATCTTCCAGTCGTATCAACCCCGAATTGTTTTCCAAGATGTTTATAAGCATGCTCTGTGGCTTCCCGGCCTCTTGGAGTTCTTTTAAGATATCCTTCCTTTATCAGGAACGGTTCATAAACCTCCTCAATAGTACCGCTTTCTTCTCCTACCGCAGTAGATATGGTATTTAACCCTACAGGACCACCACTGAATTTGTCAATTATGACAGATAGAATTCTGTTATCCATCTCATCCAGGCCATGCTGATCGATATTCAGAGCTTTTAGTCCATACTTTGTTATATCGATATCAATTTCTCCGGAACCTTTGACCTGTGCAAAATCTCTTACTCTCCTCAACAGAGCATTGGCAATTCTGGGAGTACCTCTGCTTCTCCTGGCAATTTCTACAGCTGCCACGTCATCAATTATGACGTTGAGTATACCGGCTGATCTTTTTACAATACCTGTAAGTATTTCATGATCATAATATTCAAGATGGAATTTAATTCCAAATCGTGCTCTTAACGGGCTTGTCAGGAGACCGGAGCGAGTTGTCGCGCCAATAAGGGTAAAACTATTAAGTGTTAATTGGACACTTCTGGCGCTTGGGCCCTTGTCAATCATTATATCGATCTGAAAATCTTCCATGGCAGAATAGAGATATTCTTCAACTACCGGGCTAAGACGGTGAATCTCATCTATGAAAAGCACATCTCCTTCCTGCAAGTTAGTAAGAAGTCCTGCCAGATCGCCAGGTTTATCCAGTACCGGGCCGGATGTGACCCTGAGATTAACCTGCAATTCATTGGCTATTATGGTAGCAAGTGTTGTTTTACCTAACCCGGGAGGACCATGTAAAAGGACATGATCGAGAGATTCACCACGTTGTTTTGCAGCGGTAACAAAAACCATCAGGTTTTCAATTACCTGTTTTTGTCCCTTGAAATCGCTGAAACTCAGTGGCCGTAACTGTTTCTCAAATTCCTTATCCTTTTGTGTTAGAATATCCTTTCTGATATTAATGTTTTCTTCCATAAAATAATGTGACTATTTTATCAGCCTGGTGTCACTCTCAGGAAGCTTAATTTTAACGCCGTTAATGCTTTTCTCCACGTCATCCTTGTAAGATATTACAAGAACAGGAATTCCTTCTTCATTAAATTTCTTCCATGTCTTCTGCCTGATGCCCATCTGAAAGTACTGTTCCTCCTTAATCCTGCCGTTTTCATAATAGAAAGTCTGCAGGCCATCGGGATTGCCCTGAACATAGTTTCCCTTGAATTTCGGTTTTCCGTTTTCATAGGATGATTTCCAGGCGCCATCCCTTAATCCTGTTATATATTTTCCCTCCTCAGTCACGTCGCCTGATTTATATTTCCATTCACCATTTTTCTCACCGTCTGAGTACTGTCCCTGGGCAATAATATCGCCCGTAACAGAATATTCTGTGGATGATCCGTCACGCTTCCCCTGAAAGTATTCCTCCTCCTTCAGAAGTGCTCCGTTTTCATAATACCATTTCCATAATCCATCCGGACGGCCATTATTAAAAGAACCGGTTTGCTCAATTTTTTCAGAAGTATTATAAAATTTCCATTGCCCTGAACGTCTGTTATCGGTATACTGACCCTCTGCTTCTGTTTTTCCATTGGAATAAAGATCTTTCCATTTTCCATTAAAGTTTCCGGCCTCGTCGACAATACCCTCATGAAGGAGTAATCCATTGTCATTGTATATATAAGCATTAGTAACTTTACCGTCTTTCCCATACTCCCTGTGAATCCCAACCGGAATTTTATTGCGGTATGGTCCGCTGTAAATTAATTTCCCATCCTGATCATGTTTATTTACGATTTCAATATCCGGCTCATCTTCCACTCTTGATTTCACTATTGCTCCGTTTTCATAAAGCATTGTAAGTACAAGTCTTCCACGATTATCGTATTCTTTATAATAACCATGTATAAGGTCATCTTTAAACGTTTTTTCCGATTTGATTCCTCCGTTGGGATAGAACTCTTTCCATTCTCCCTGCTTTAAACCGTTGTTGTCTGTTCTGTTAATCTTTTCCCTGCTGACAAGAAAATCATTATTATACTCATAGAGTGTTATTATATTTCCTTCTTTGTCGAATTCCTTTGAAAGCCCTTCCTTTTTACCTGAGTTATAAGCAAAAGTCTGTTGCACTTTTCCATCCGGGAAATAGATATATGCAGTACCCTCTTTCCTGTCTGCGGCAAAAAGCTCTTTTGACCAGATATAAACGCCCTGCGAAGGATCCTTTTTAAATTTAAAATACCAGCCATTCTTCTTGCCGTACAGATAGTTTATTTTTTCAGTTGTATCTCCTGCCTGATCATAAAATATCCAGATACTGTCAAGAAGAAAGTTTGTTCTTTTGCCTTCAGATTTCTTAACGCCTGTAACATAATAGCTTTTCCAGAATCCTTCCGGTTTTCCGTTCTTAATCAATCCTTCACTTGATATTGATCCGTTTGGATACTTAAAGATCGTATATCCATCATTTAAAGTTCCTTTTTCCTGTGCAAAACCTGTTTTACAGGTTAAAACAATAAATATGAAAACAAGAATTTTTTTCATGATTTAAAGACCAAGTTTTTCAGAAATTTCCATCATCCTTTTAATGGGTTTTTGTGCTTTTATAAGAATTTCCCTGTCTAAAGTAATCTCAGGCTCTTCGTTTTTAAGACAGGTTAATATTTTTTCAATAGTTATAAGTTTCATAAAATTACACTCACTGCATCCACAGGTAGAATCTCTTGGCGGGGCCGGAATATAAGTTTTCTCCGGATTTTCTTTTTTCATCTGGTGAATAATTCCTGCTTCAGTTGCTACAATATAACAATTTCCGGGGTCTTTCCTGATAAATTGTAATAATGAAGATGTGGATCCTATAAAGTCTGCAACCATCCTGACAGGCAATTCACATTCTGGATGAACAATAATCCTGGCTTCGGGATTTTCTTTCTTTAATCGCAGAATTGCTTCAAGTGAAAATTCTTCATGTACATGACAAGTTCCGTTCCAGATTATCATATCTCGTCCTGTTTTATTAAGGACATAGTTTCCAAGATTCCGGTCAGGTGCAAATATTATTTTTTCATCAGCAGGAAGAGATTCGACAATCTGAACCGCATTTGATGATGTGCATATGATATCCGACAATGCTTTTATTTCTGCAGTTGTATTTATATAAGAAATAACTGTTCTTCCAGGGTTTTCCTTTAAAAATTTCTCAAAATCAACGGCTTTACATGAGTCTGCAAGAGAACAACCCGCGTTTAAATCAGGAAGAAGCACTTTTTTTTCAGGAGATAGTATTTTAGCTGTTTCTGCCATAAACTTAACTCCTGCAAAAAGTATAATGTCAGCTGAATTTGAAGCTGCCTTTTGTGACAGAGCAAGGCTGTCACCTACAAAATCAGCAATATCCTGAATATCTCCTGTCTGGTAAAAGTGAGCAAGAATGATAGCATTTTTTTCAGCTTTCAGTTTATTAATTTCCAGAATATTTTGTTCTGATGAATGTGGTTTCATTTTAGTAAAAGAATTGAAATCAATCTGACTATAAACTTAATCATTATTGTTTATCGAATTTCTCTGATTTGTACTTACTGAACTTTAATTAACAACATAGTATTCTTATATATTAATTTTAAATTTATTTATGATGATTATAATATCCTGTTAATTGTGTTGATATAATAATCAGAAATTTATTGTATTTCTCATCATTACTACCGTATCAACATCTTTTCAACATCTCAAAAAACATACCGTTTTTGAATATCAGAGAATTAGTGAAATAATTAACAACTGTTAAGATAAACTTGTTGATATTGACAAAAAAGCAAAAGTAGAGTTTTTGAGGTTTATTTAAAGTTCATATTTTGATTTTATTTTCTGATAACTTTAATAAATTCTCTTTGAGAATACCACGGGCAATTAAATTGGTTGATAAAACGTAATATTTTGAGTCTTTATTGCCGGTTATTTACATGTTATTAACAAACGCTTAGTATGAACTCCCCGGGAGGTGTTGAAAAAGGCCTTTTTAGCCCCTGATACAATCCTACTCCTAAACAATCGACCGAAGAATTTGTTGTTTAAATTATAAAACCTGATTGAAGATATAAGAATACTTTTTTCTTTTAATTAATCAATTGTATTAATTTGCGCTCTGTTTGCCAGAAAAAAATTAAAAGTCGAAAAGTTGAAAAAGAAAAAAGTAGCAATAGTATCTGACCACGCAGGTTTTTACCTTAAGGAAAAGTTATTAAAATATCTTATTAAGGAAAAGTATGATGTCAAAGATTTTGGTTGTTCTTCCAGTGAAAAGGTTGATTATCCCGATTATGGCCATCTTCTTGCAAACGCAATTTCTGCAGGTGAATATGAATTAGGAATATCCATCTGCGGAACTGGCAATGGAATAAACATGGTAGTAAACAAGCATCCCGGTATAAGGGCAGCATTATGCTGGAACGAGGAGATAGGCCGTTTATCGAGGGCACATAATGATGCCAATATTCTTACACTGCCCGGTTGGTTCATTTCGGAATCTGAAGCATATCTGATAGTTAAAACATTCCTCACCACATCATTTGAAGGTGGACGGCACCTGAGAAGAATAGAAAAGATCTCACTAAAAATGTATTAAAATGCTTTCAAATTCATGCAGATACGGTATAAGGGCTGTTATTTACCTGGCAAGTCAGCCGTCATCTGGCGGGAAAACGGGCATAAAAAAAATAAGCGGAGATCTTGATCTTCCGACACCTTTTCTGGCAAAAATACTTCAGCAGCTTGCAAAACAAAAAATTCTAAGTTCCTCAAAAGGGCCGCATGGCGGATTTTCTCTTCTTAAAGATCCGAGAAAAATTACATTACTTGATATTGTTAACTCAATTGACGGTAAGGATATTTTCACTAATTGTGTAATGCATAATGGCTCATGCAAAGGAGTAGAGGGGGATAAAAAGCGTTGTCCTCTTCATAAGGATTATGAAAAGACAAGATCAGAACTAATCAGATTATTCAGTAACAGTACAATTTATGACATGGTAAGAAAGTCAAAAAATACAGAATTAATTACTATTTGAGTATCTCTTTTTCAGGTGGTTTAATCCAAAGCCATAACAAAATTGAAACAAGAATGCCTGCACCATCGAAAAGGGCATCCCAAAGACTTCCGGTTCTGGTAGATGTAAGAGTTGATTGAAATATTTCCATAATGATACCATAGAATAGAGGAATCAACCCGATAAGGAACCAGTGACCTGATATTTTTATGGTTTTTCTGTTTTCAAAGATAATTATAGACATTAAACTGAAATACATTCCAAAATGAACAATTTTATCGAAATTTGGAATATTAATTAATGAAACTTTATCGAATGTATGAGAGTTGGCAAGGCTTAGATACATTATAGCCAGAGCCACCAGAATTGAGAATATATTCTTCTTTACCATTTATATTGTTTCGTGCAAATTTAAAATTCATTGTTGAGATTATCCTTAATAAATAGGAAAAATACAAGTGCCGCCAGGATGCAGAGACATCAGAATTCGCAAAAAGGTTTTCAGGTATGACATATCCTTTATGTAACTTTGTGCCCTTTAGCTCCGGGATTGAAAAATATTCAGAATGAATATGCAGTTAAATATTTAAACAATGGCAGGATTATATATACATGTACCATTTTGCAAAAAGCTTTGTTTTTACTGTGATTTCTATCACATAATTTCGCCGGAAGATAATTCTGCATTCATTGATGCCCTGCTAAAAGAAGCATTAATGAGGAAGGATTATCTTGGAAACGAAACTGTATCAACAATATATCTTGGAGGAGGTACTCCGTCGGTTTTTTCAGTTAAAGAATTAGGCACCATACTCGAATCATATATATAAATTGTTCAACGTGTCACAGGATTGCGAAATAACTATCGAACTAAATCCTGATGATATTCAGCCGGCTTATTTAAGCGGTTTAAAGGATCATAATATTAACAGAATAAGTTTAGGAATTCAATCGTGGAGGGATTCGGATCTTAAAATGCTGAACAGACGTCACGACTCAGCCCAGGCTGTAACAGCTCTAAAAGAGACATTGAATGCAGGATTTGAAAACGTGACAATAGATCTTATTTATGGACTTCCGGGAATGAGCCTTGATGATTGGGCATCAAATCTTGATTTTTCCTTTTCATTTAATATTCAGCACTTGTCAGCCTATCACCTGACTTTTGAACCGGGAACAGTCTTTGGGAAAATGCTGGAGAAAGGAGTGATCTCTGAAATTGATGAAGATGATAGTGCAGCCCAGTTTAACACTCTTATAGAAAAAGCAGAATCTGCAGGTTTTATCCAGTATGAAATTTCAAATTTCGGAAAGCCGGGTTTTTTCTCAGTTCATAATTCAAATTACTGGAAACAGATAAGTTATCTTGGACTCGGACCATCAGCTCACTCTTTTAACGGATATTCCCGGCAGTGGAATATCCGTGATCTGAAAGGTTATATCAAATCTCTGAACAGCGGAAAATCCTTTTTTGACAGGGAAGAACTCGACACAAAAACCCGTTTTAACGAATATATTATGACCTCTCTGAGAACAATGTGGGGTATTGATCTTGAATATGTTGAGAAAATGTTTGAAAAAGAAGGATATGATTATGTTGTAAATTTAGCAGGCAAATTCAAAGAATATGGTATGATGAAACAGGATAAAAAAACCCTGGTTCTTACAAACCAGGGTAAAATGATATCTGATAATATTATTTCTGAATTTATGATGCCACCAGGTGACGAATAGCTATTTTTTTGAAAGCATAAAATTTGTGCGGCCTATTATATTATCCTCGAGGTATAGTTCCACACTGTAATTCCCTATAATAAAATCACCGGTATTATCCAAAAAGATGCACATCTCAATATCCTGATTTAAATAATCTATCTGACGGTTGGCAGAATAAATTATTTTATTGCCCTTATAATCAAACAGATTATCAGGACTGCTGGTAATAACCAGAGAATCGGGCCTGATCACTCTCATATACACATCTTTCTGGCCTGACTTCGCCAGTGGATTTTCGCGAAGAGTGAAACATATTCTGAGTTTATCAAGGAGATTAATCCTTGTTGTCACTTTTTGCTTTTTATTCAGCGATACAGCAGTAATATCCTTGGCCTGGATAACAGAGGCAACTTCCACTTTGCTACTTAGTTCTTCCTTCACTTTTGAGAGTTCGGTATTTGTATTCCGGACCTGCGTTATTTGCTGCTTGATTTCAGTGTTTTCGGAGGCAAGCATTTTATTTTTTGTATTAAGAGAATCGATCTGAACAATGTAACTTTTCATTATTTCTCTCATTGTTGTGATCTCGTTCTTATATCTTTTTATCAGCTGAACATTTGATGCATTAACAGATAATAACTGGACTATCTTGTTTTTTTGCTTTTGCAGACCTGCATTCAGAGTATCATTAGTGGTTTTCAAAGTATCATATGCAACTACCATATGCCGCAGTTCATTTGCCAGGGAATCTTTTTCCTGGGTAAGGATTGTCTCCATTTCAACCATTTTATTTTTCTTATCAAAATACATGTAAATAAGAAAAATCAGTGCGACTCCCAGAATGATTGAAGTGACAATCATGCCTACCGGGGCGCTTTTTTTCGTTCCCTGAACATTTGGGATACTACTGTTTGATTCTGTCATTTATTTTATTGTGTTTAAAAGGTTCACTCACAAAATTAGTAATATCCTGATAATAATTCAAATATCCGATTCAATTATTAAGATCACCGGGAACAGGAAACAATTATTTAAATATTATTCAGCCGGATGTCTCTTTATAGATTAATATTTTACTCGTCTGAGTCGGAAAAAGACTATATTGAATAAAGCATCCCTTCTTCAATGATATAAACATTAAAGAATGCTTTTTGTTATATTCGTTAGAGTATTTGGTAAAGAGCAGACTGTTGAGAAAAATTTGATTATAGAACCAGGTAATTACTAAAACAATGAAATACGTCGGTGCACATGTAAGTGCGTCAGGAGGCGTTGAGAATGCCCCGGTAAACGCAAACTTAATAGGAGCGAAGGCTTTTGCGCTCTTTACAAAAAACCAGAGGCAATGGTTTTCAAATCCCCTGACCTTTGCAAGTATTAAATTATTCCGCGAGAATTGTGAGAAATATGGCTATATGCCATTTCAGATATTGCCTCACGACAGCTATCTGATAAATCTCGGACATCCCGAGAAAGAACCACTGGAAAAGTCAAGAGCATCATTCCTTGATGAAATGCAACGATGTGAACAACTGGGACTTGACAGACTGAATTTTCACCCCGGAAGTCACCTGAATTCAATCAGTGAAGAGGAAAGCCTCATCAGAATGGCAGAATCAATAAATATGGCTCTTGACAAGACAAAAGGAGTTTCGGCAGTAATAGAAAACACAGCAGGGCAGGGAACAAATCTTGGATATAAATTCGAACAGATCAGGTTTATTATTGACAGAGTTGAAGATAAATCAAGGGTTGGAATTTGTATAGATACATGTCATGCTTATACTTCGGGGTATAACATTAAAACTCCGGAAGGATTTACGGAAACATTCAGACTATTTGATAAAATTATCGGATTCAATTATTTGCGGGGGATGCATTTAAATGATTCCAGGAAAGAATTAGCTACGAGAGTTGACAGACATGACAATATAGGAAAAGGTTTGCTAGGGGAGGAGGTATTCAGGATGTTGATGAACGATTCACGATTTGATAATCTCCCCTTAATTCTTGAAACACCGGATGAATCTTTGTGGGAGGAAGAAATAAAACGGTTGTATTCGATGGTGGATAAAAAATAATTCAATTTATTGTTCGTGCAGAGCGATATCCCTGGACAAAATCCTGATCATTGAATTAGCATACTTTCAATGTCAATACCCTGTAATTTTTCTTTAGTTGCATTATAGCCGACCTCAAAAAGCTCACAAGCTTTTTCCGAATCGAGAATTTTGTAATTTCTCAGTTCCTGGGGAGCAATAAAAAGATCGAATTTCTTTGATTTTTCGTAAATTTCTTTTGACATGCTGAGCATAAAAGTTCTTTCTGCTATGCTGATCAAACCGCTGATTTTTTCAATATAACCCACAGGATTTACAAAAGAACCGATAAGAATTTTACATTTATTTTCAATTGGCCGTATGGGAAGATTATCCAGAACACCCCCGTCGACATATGAAATATTGTTAATTTTTACAGGTTGAAAAAGTACAGGGATACTGGCAGATGCAATAACCGGATCAATCAGTTCCCCCTCTGAAAAATAGATAGCTTTACCATTATTCAGGTCAGTTGCCGAAACAAATAATGGGATTTTCAGTTCTTTAAACGTTTTAGCACGCAGGCTTAATTTCAATATTTTAATTATTCCGTTAATTTGAAGCAATCCCTCCCTTGGTAAAGCCGGTCGCATATAATCAAGTCTGCTGCCGGTATTTAGCAACTTCAGAATCTCCTTCGATGCATATCCGTCAGCATATAGAACACCGACTAATGCTCCTGCACTGCAACCGGATATTACATCAGGAAATATTCCTGCCTCATTAAGCGCATTGATTACTCCAAGATGGGCAAATCCTCTTGCCCCGCCGCCACTTAACACAAGACCTATTTTATATTGCTTATCCGGCATATAATAATACTATTTTAAAGCTTGAAAATCAATAAAATCATATGACTGATTCCCGACACTCATTTAAACTTTTAAAAAATCAATAAGTAATTTAATATTAAGAAAAGTGACAATCCCTGCTATAACCGATAATAAACTTACAAGAAACCTGCTGTTGGCGTATTTTCCCATGACCTTTTTTGATGAGGTCAGGTATATCTGTATAGCCACAGTAAAAGGAAGCTGAATACTTAAAAATACCTGCGACAAGATAAGGCCTTTAAATGGATTGCTTATAAAAAAGATCAATATTAATGCACCAATAAGCGATATAACTACGCCAATACGGCTATGGTTATCTTTTACATCATAAGGCTCTTTGTACATTCCTGATACAATTGATCCGCCTGCCATTCCTGAAGTTATCGATGAGGCGACTCCCGCGAATAGAAGTGCGACAGCAAATACAACAGAAGCATTTGATCCGAGCAAGGGTTCGAGCAGTTTTTCCGCCTGTTGAAGCTCTTCGACTTTCTGGCTGTTCGAAAAAAAAGTTGAGGCCGCCAGAAGTATCATGGCGCTGTTAATAGCCCAACCGATTATCATCGAAAACAAAGTATCTGCAAATTCGAATTTGAGTTGTCTTTTTATGATTTTATCGTCCTGCAGATTCCATTGGCGGCTTTGTATAATTTCTGAATGAAGAAAAAGATTATGAGGCATTACGACGGCTCCAAGAACACTCATTATCAGCAAAATGGAACCTTCCGGAACTGAAGGTTTTACCCACGATATCCCTGCCTGGATCCAATCAACCTTTACCAGGAATAATTCATATAGAAATGAAAGGCCAATAATTGAAACGAAGCCGATGATCCACCTTTCAATTTTCTTGTAAGAATGTGAAAACAGCATTATTATTACAAAAAAGGTCACAAGCAAAGCGCCTAATTTTATCGGGACACTGAATAACATGTTTAAAGCAATTGCCCCTCCGAGGATCTCTGCAAGCGAAGTAGAGACTGAAGCAAGAACAGCAAATGAGAGCACCGATTTTGAAGCCCAGGGTTTTAAATATATTGTTGCAGCCTCCGACAGGCATAATCCTGTTGCAATTCCAAGATGTGCTACGTTATGCTGCAGTACAATCAGCATTATTGTTGATAGTGTAACAACCCATAATAGCGTGTATCCGAATTCCGATCCGGTTGCAATATTTGCAGCCCAGTTCCCCGGATCGATGAATCCGACAGTTACAAGCAATCCGGGACCAATGTATTTGAAAATATCGAGTGCTCCGAAAGATGGTTTATGGTCCTTTCTTTTCAGGTCGCTGAAAAAACCGAAAGAATTAAAAATATTCTTGATATTGAACATATCGGATATTCAAATGTCAACCGGCAAATCTGCTGATAGCAATATAAACCATAACAAATATAAACAATGAAAATGAAAATTATTAGTGGCATATTTAAGATCACTTGAAAATCAATAGATTTGTATCGTTGATTTTTGGTAAATGATAAAATTAATTATATACGGGTATGCAGTTTTTACTTATTGCTTATGACGGAACAGATGCTGAAGCTCTGCGTCGAAGATTAAATGTTCGTGAGGGACATCTTGAAAAGATCAGCCGGCTTAAAATGGCAGGTGAATTTTTATTTGGCGGTGCAATTCTCGATGAAAACGGAAATATGATCGGGTCGATGATTGTCTATGAATTTCCTGACCGGAATTCACTGGATGAAAGACTGAAAAATGAGCCATACATTACAGAAGGAGTATGGGAAAAAATCGAAATCCGGCCCTTTCGTCATGCCAGAATTGAATAATGTACAATGGAAATAAGAAGATTTACACCGCTGGTAGATAAAAGAATTCTGGTTCTTCTGGCAGGTCTTATGTGGTGTGGAGTAGGTATAATGCTGGTCAGCTTTGCTATTTCATGGCTCTCACACTGTAATGGGAAAGAACAGATACTCTTTTACACTGCCGGGTTTTTGGCAGCAATGCCGATCCATCATTTTGGTTTCTTAAAAATTGCCGACAAAAACCTGAGGAGGTTATTGCCATTGACTGAAAAAAGATGCCTGTTCTCTTTCATGACCTGGAGAAGCTATATAATTGTTCTGATTATGGTATCAATGGGAATTACCCTCAGACATTCATCGATACCAAAGAAGGATCTGTCAATACTCTATAATGGAATCGGATTAGCATTATTCCTTTCAGGTATAAGGTATTTCAGATTCTTTTTTCAACAATTCCGGGGGAAAGGTGTTTATAGTGATAATTAAATATTTGAAACATGGCTTTTACATTACAACCAGGTCAGAAAGCGATAGATTTTAAGCTTCCATCAACTGATGGAAAGGAGTACAGTTTGTCAGACTTTGATAATTTTAAATATCTTGTTCTCTTTTTCACCTGCAATCATTGTCCATATGTAATTGGGTCAGATGAAATTACACGGGTAACTGCTGAAAAATTCAGCCAGCGGGGAGTGGGTTTCGCCGGTATAAATTCGAACAGCGAAAACACTTATCCCGAAGACAGTTTTCCCAACATGGTTGAAAGGATGGCGACACATAAATTTCCCTGGGTCTATCTTTATGACAAAACCCAGGAGCTTGCGAAAGCATATGGAGCATTACGGACACCACACTTTTATGTTTTTAATAGTGAGAGAATACTTGTTTATACCGGACGGGGTGTTGACAATCCAAGGGACACATCAAAAATGTCGGTTAATAATCTTGATCAGGCACTTGAGGAATTGACCAGCGGGAAACCCATATCTGTACCATTGACAAATCCGATAGGCTGCAATATAAAGTGGGACGGCAAGGATGCTCACTGGATGCCTCCCGACGCCTGCGATCTTATATAGTATCAGGTTGCTAAGGAGCCAGCCGCTCAATAATCCACAAGTCCTTACTTTTTGTATAGGTAATCCGGTCATGCAGCCTGAATTCTCCATTCTGCCAGAATTCAAACCACCGGGGAATAAGCCGGAATCCACCCCAGTGCGCCGGTCTGTCTACAGGTTTTCCTGAAAACAGATTTTTATAATAATTATACTGCTTTTCAAGATACCGGCGGCTTGGGATCACAGAGCTTTGTTCACTGGCCCAGGCTGCCAGCCGGCTTTCTCTTGGCCGGGTTTTGAAATACGATTCAGAAATTTCCTCAGATACTTTTTCTGTTACACCTTCAATCCGTACCTGCCGGCCGGATTCCTGCCAGTAAAAAAGCATAGCAGCTTCCGGATTTGATGATAACTGAACGCCTTTTCTGCTTCTGTAATTTGTAAAAAACACAAATCCAGTATCATCAAAATCTTTTAAAAGGACGGATCGGACAGAAACCCGTCCATCTCTTGCAGCAGTACCAAGACTTACGGAATTTGGAATATCCATACCAGAAGTTAAGTGTTCGCTATACCATATTTTGAACTGAACAAAAGGATTCGGATCAACCGTTTTTTCTGAAAAGTCTCTGCTATTGTTCATATGACTCCAGGATTTTTTTGCCACAAAATCACCAATTACAATAACAGTAGTTTAAAAGCATTGTTTTGAAAAAGGGAAATATTAAATTATTTCTATATCTTAAACCCCATTAATTTACTCACCGCGAAACACACCAAATTCTGCCTTTTCAGACAGTACCACAGGTTTAAATTATCAAATGAATTATATAACTTAAAACAGATTCAACTTTATGAAATCACTTTTAGGGGTTTGGAAATTATTAGGAGATGTATTAATGGTATACCTGATTAATTAATCTGATCCGGAGCTGAAATTATTCTTTATTCTTCTAAAGTAGTAATATCTCCCTCAGGCAATCCCTGTGCCCTGGACTTTAGAACACGACGCATTATTTTTCCCGACCTGGTTTTGGGTAGTTTATCCACAAAAGTAATTGATTCAGGTTTGGCAATAGGACCGATCTCATGACCGATGTGATTGCGCAATTCTTCTTTTAATGAATCGGAAGGATCAAAACCTGTTCGCAGGATGACATAGGTATGAATGGAATTTCCTTTCACTTCATGAGGAAGTCCGATGGCGGCTGCTTCAGCTACTGCCGGGTGACTGACCAGAGCAGATTCGATCTCAGCTGAACCTAACCGGTAACCGGATACTTTTATCACATCATCTACACGCCCGATAATCCAAAAATAGCCATCCTTGTCTCGTCTCGCCGAATCACCTGTCATATATTTGTCAGGATATGTACTCCAGTACTGATTAACATACCGGTCGGGATCTCCGTAAATAGTGCGCAACATTGCAGGCCATGGTTTAAGAAGAACCAGAAAGCCCTCCTCTCCATCAGGCACCGGATGGCCATCAGCATCCACAATTTCAGCAGCCACGCCAAAGTAAGGAAGGGTAGCTGATCCCGGTTTCAATGTCATAACAGGAGTAGGAGTAATGATAAACATTCCTGTCTCAGTCTGCCACCAGGTATCCATAATAGGGCAATTCCCCTTGCCTATTACACGATGGTACCATTTCCACGCTTCCGGATTAATAGGTTCACCAACGGAGCCAAGAAGCCGCAGTGAGCTTAAGTCATGCCTGTTGGGCCAGGCTTCACCAAAGCGCATAAGTCCCCGAACAGCAGTGGGTGCGGTGTAAAGTATTGTGAGATCGTATTTTTCAATCATCTGCCACCATCTGTTAGGGTAGGGAAATGTAGGAGCACCTTCATAGAGAAAAGAAGTGGCGCCATTCAGCAAAGGCCCATAGACCAGGTATGAATGGCCGGTAACCCATCCGGGATCAGCTGTGCACCACCATCTGTCTTCATCTTTAATATCAAATACATCACGGAGAGTAGCATAAATTCCGACCATATAACCGCCATGTGTATGAAGAACCGCTTTTGGTCTGCCTGTTGTTCCCGATGTATAGAGAATATACAATGGATCTTCTGCGTCCATCACTTCAGTCTCGCATTTTGGACTGGCAATCGGGAGAGCCATCAGATCGTGATACCACAGATCCCTTTCCGGTTCCATTGTCACTTCCTGCCCTGTACGTTTAATTACGATTACATGTTCCACGCTTGGAGATCGCTGCAATGCTTCATCCATCATATCTTTAAGCTTTACAATCTTCCCGTTCATCCATCCTCCGTCGGCGGTAATCGCAATCTTAGAGTGAGAATCGAGGATACGCCCATGCAGAGATTCGACAGAGAATCCGCCATACACAACTGAATGAATAGCCCCGATTTTAGCACAGGCAAGCATTGAAATTATAATCTCGGGAATTCGTGGCAGGTAAATCGTAACACGATCCCCCTTTTTGATCCCCATGGCCTTTATCACGCTTGCAAATTTGCAAACTTCACGATTCAGGGCATGATAGGAATAGGAACGCTGGTCACCCGGTTCCCCTTCCCAAATCAGTGCCAGTTTATTCCGGCGCCAGGTTTTTGCATAGCGATCGAGACAGTTGTGGACAATGTTGACCTTGCCTCCGACAAACCATTTGTAAAAAGGTTTATTGCTGTCATCAAGCACCTTGTTCCAGGGTTGATACCATTCAAGTTCCGTAGCGCGTTCAGCCCAGAAACCTGAAAGATCTTCTTCAGCCCTCAGGGCCATTGACTCCAGCGCCGAAGCATTAGTTTTGGCTAAAAAGTCAGATGAAGGACTGTAAACTTCCCCGTTGGATTGGGGTTCGAATGTTGCATTGACCGGCATAATTGAATCCTCCTGATATTTAATATACTATTTGGAATTGGCTACAATTGTATTTCTTTAGTAAGGCTTACCAACGAAAACGATAAAGCATTTACTTTTAATATTGTAAGCAAAAGAGGTAAACAAAAATAAGGAGCTATTGTTTTATATCCGACCTATGTCGCGGGTGGAGGTTGCCGGTATTGCTCTTAGTCATTAATAGATTCAGATATCATAATAAGGTTTATTGGGATATCGAGCACTGATGATATGTTTTCACCCTGCGCCAGGATATCTTCATCATCTTCTTCGTAGTGCCAGTTGATAACTAATTCTTTATTTTTCAATTTAACATTCGAGATTTTCTTAAGAAGAGAAATGAAGATCATTGAATTGACTCCGTTAAAATATTCCGGATAAATATCTACAGACGTCAGATCAGCCGGATTATTAATATAAGCCTCAATCCATCTCACTATTTGCGTATAAAATTCTGCAGCGTTTTTGTTCATCGATTTTCCCTTGATTACTATAATACCAGCTGGATCCAAAATGACTTCAGGAGTACTTTCAGTAGGAGCAATATTTTTCCGTGTTAACAACATAATTGTGAAAACAAATTTTAAATCTTAATATTAAATCTTAATTAAATTCCCTTGCTCTTGCGGTAATTATAAAATAAGATATATATCCGATTTTAGAATACCTCAGGAGTTCCCGGCATCATTATACGGGCTTTTAGCAAAAAGGATGCATTTTATTGGGGAGGTTTTGATGAAGACAGGCACACCTTGGATAAATGGTGTGAAGCGTGCGATGAATAGAATAGATAGAATTATGCCGGGGTCTGTTTTATATCAGATTTGAGTTAAAAAATATGTCAAACCATTAATAACCGTCATATTTAAAATTTTGAAGCCTGTTGACTCAAAAAGCTTTGAGATATCCTTCCTGTCAATATCAATTTCGATTTTGGAATCCAAAAAACCAAAGAATTTTTTAAACATAGATGAAGTCAATCTGATTCCCTTTTGAGATTTTCTCTCGGAAAAGCATCCGATAAAGTTGGTTTTAGGAGATAAACTGTAGCTGACAGAATGTAAAAACTCATCCAGATTTTTTATCTGGTTCAATTTTTTAAGATGAATTAAAGTCGTAACTTCTTTTAATTCATCGGAATCATAATAAAAATGATTTTTTGAAGAGAGTACCAGCATATTGGCTTCGTTTGACAGACCATGCTTCTGAAGGTAAACTACCACGTTTTCATCGCCCTCTGCAATCACATTATCAATAGCCGGATTAAAACTGGCTTTTTTATCGGGAAGTGTGTTCCTCGTGTAATTTGTCCGTACATTATCGTCTATGCTAATGTCAGTTTTCTGTAAAACCGGGATGTATTTCATCTTTAATTGAGTTTAAATCAAAGAATAAAACCATATCATTACAAATGTATTTCTTAAAATGAACTCCCGGATTAAGATTTAATTAATGTCAAATTAAGAAACGGTTAAATAAACTCCCCGTGAACTTTTTTACATAAATTTAAGTGCTGCTTCTCTTAGAAGGATTCAATACGGAAATCGGTATAATTGACAGGAGGGAAAGTATTAACGGTTACTGAATCCACAAAACCAAATTGCGGACCCTTTTTACACCATTCAACAAAAATGTCGAGCTCTTTTATCGATCCTTCGGCTTCCAGATAAACGCTTCCATTGGATAAATTTTTAACGTAACCTTTAATACCCAGCTTCCGGGCCTCATTGGCAGCGCTCCATCTGAACCCAACTCCCTGAACATGTCCATTGACATGGATTTTATAAAGTTTTTTTTCCTCCATCGGTTTGATCATTATTACTAATGTCCTTAATTGCTGTAACAAAACTAAACAATCCTGAAAAATTTATCGACATCGGGATGTATCTAAGATTCCTGTCAACTATTTCAAATTAGATATTAAAGTTCTTATATTGCTAAACTTTTTCAATCACCGGTTTGTTAGACTCTTATTTTACAGAAGTTGATTTAATTAAGCAGACTTAATTCTTAGTTATGAATTGCATCATCTTTGCTGATAACATAAACAGCAAACTTCTTGAGGAATTTGCAGGAAAATCCTCCTCTCTAAATCTTATCGGAACATTCAACGATTCAGTGTCTGTGAAAAATATATTATCAAACCGACATGATATTGACCTTCTTTTTCTTGATATAGAAATACTGGAAACGGACTGCTCTGATTTTATTGGTTCACTCGATTACAAACCCAGTATAATTTTGCTTTCATCCACTTCTCATTATGCCATAAAAGCATTTGACATAAGTGTTGTTGATTATCTGCTTAAACCTGTCATCTTTTCAAGATTTTGCAGATCCGTTGATAAGGCAATAAGGTTTTATTCCCGGAGTGAGGTCAGTAATAACGCTGACAATGAGATCTTTATTAAGAATGAATCGTCACTGGTAAAGTTGAAACTGAAAGACATAATATATATTGAAGCTCTTGAGAATTATGTTATTCTTACTACCATAAATAAGAAGTATACAATTCATTTTACAATGAAAGCAATAGAAGATCAATTGCCTTCAGAGATCTTTGTCAGAGTACACCGGTCATTTATAGTGAACAAGAGCATGATAGACAACATAAAAGAAAGTTCAGTGGATCTGAATATTGGGGAGACTCTGAAAAGCTTTCCGGTCGGTAAATCATTTCGGGATCTTCTTTTGAAAAACATTAACCTGATGTCCAGATAGAGTAATTCTTCTAAAAGGCTTGTATCAGACATTAAAAAGGAGTGAGAGAAAGAAACAACACAATAAACGATTTTGATGAGAATGAGAGTTTATGTTTTACAATCTCTGTTGTCAGACAAAAACTATGGTTTCTTTAACTATTTGACCAATCTCATCCATCCCATGAAGCTTTATACCAATGCTGAACTTTGCACCGTGAACAATATCTTCTATTGGTCCAAAAGCATCTATAATATCCTCAAAATCCCTCATTTCCTCAAATTCATCAACTGGCAGATACAAGTGTACAATTAATACGTATTCCGGCTCCTTTATTTGGATCAGGACTCTGAATATTTTAGCCAGCCATAATATTGAAGCAGTATTAAAGTACTCCAGATTGAGCCTCAGATTGGTAGTTGGATTAGGTTTTTTGATATAGTCTGTCACCCAATTCAATACAGGTTCATAAATTTTTGCAGCATTTTCAGGAATTGATTTGCCGGAGAAAATAAGATCACCTGTCAATTGATCCAGATCAATTTGTGGAGTTTTTGGGGTTTGCTCTATTATAAGACTTTTAAATTCCATCATCACGGGAACCTTGGGGGGCTTTTAAGTTAAACACCGATATGAAGCTAAAACATGAATCAAATCTATAGCTTATTTCTGCAAATTAATAAACCTTTGTCAAAAACCTGCTTTCAGTCATCAAAAAATTCGTCTCTTTATGTAAAAAAAACATTATATCTTTAATTAAGTTTAAAATATTTATTCAATGAAGGAAAAAACTGCACTTCTCGTTTTGGCAATTTTAATGTATGTTGCTCCTGTCCGGAGTCAATTGAAATATCAGCTTACAAATGAGCAGAAATCGTGGATAGCAAAAGCTAACAGACACGAAAAAAATGGCTGGACTTATCTTCACATTGAAGGTACACCTGAAGAACGTGGTTTCCAGCATGGATTTTTACTTGCCAAAGAAATAAAGGAAGCGCTTGTGGCGATGAATAAAGTCTGGCATTATCAGACCGCATTGGATTGGCAATGGCTTGTTCAGAGGAGTGCCAAAATGTTTAATCCTAAAATTGACACTGAAAATATGCAAGAAATGGAAGGTATTGTGGAAGGAATGAAAGCAGCAGGCGAGTCCACTACCCGGGATGAAATTGTAGCTTATAACGGATCCACGGAATTCATGGGATACTGGTGGCCTCTTGTAAAAGACACAATCTCTCCAAATTCACCTGATCCCAAAAAGGAATCATGCAGTTCGTTTATTGCAACTGGGAAAATGACATCAGATGGGGGCATTGTTCTTGGACATAACACTATGACTTCATTCTATTACCCTCTATGTAATATTATTCTGGATATTCTTCCGGATAAGGGCCACCGGATATTCATGCAAACCGTGGCAGGTTTAATTCACAGTGAGACAGACTTTTTTGTTACGAACGCCGGGCTTGTAGGTTCCGAAACAACGATAGGAGGTTTCTTCCCATTCGATGAAAATGGCATTCCCGAATTTGCCCGTATGCGACATGCAACACAATATGCCTCAACTATTGATGAATGGTGTGAAATAATGAAAAAAGGCAATAACGGAGGATATGCAAACGCATGGTTGATCGGTGATATAAATACAAACGAAATTGCCAGGCTCGAGCTTGGATTGAAGTATGTTGGTTTTGAAAAAAAGCAAGACGGTTATTTCACCGGATCAAATGTTGCCGAAGATTTAAGAATCCTGCGGTTCGAAACTAAAACCTCTGAAATGGATATTAAGGGCTCTTCGGTTGCCAGACGGGTTCGATGGAAACAATTAATGAAAGAGAATGCAGGTAAAATAAACCTGGAACTTGGGAAAGAATTCGAAGCTGATCATTATGATACTTATTTAAATACGAGCACCCCTGATATCAGAACCCTTTGTTCTCATCCCGATCTGGATCCTGATCCATATGGTGTTGATATCCCTTATTCCCCCTGGGGGACAATTGATGGAAAAGTTATAGATTCAAAAATGGCAAAGCAGATGTCATTTGTTGCACGATGGGGTTCTGCATGCGGAATACCATTCGATGCCAGCGTTTTCCTGGAGAAACATCTACAGTTCGACTGGATGAATGGTTTGCTTAAGGATCGTCCGGCACAGCCATGGACTTCATTTACAGCAGGAGAGGATAAATAATTGCAAAGCCGGATTTCAATTTGTATTATTCCGGCAAGCTAAATAATGTAATTTTGTAAATTAAAAACAATTCTAAATGAAGGCAATTGTAATAGGAGCAACCGGATTAGTGGGAAACCTGATCTTGAAAGAAGTCCTGAATGATAATGATTTTTCGGAAGTGAGAATTTTTGTGCGGAGACCAACCGGAATAATTAATCCGAAATTGAAAGAAATTGTAAATCCTATGAAAGACATAAGTGCATTGAGCTCTGAAATTCAGGGGGATGTCCTGTTTAATGCTTTGGGAACAACAATAAAGAATGCAGGCAGCAAGGCAGAACAACAACGTGTAGATAGAGATCTGCCCGTGAATTTTGCTAAAATTGCTTCAGAGAACGGGGTTAAAACTATGCTGAATGTTTCCAGTGCAGGTGCAAATATGAAGGGAGGATTTTATCTGAAAACAAAAGCAGAGATGGAAAATGGCACTGAGAAATTCTTTCCGGGAGCCATATTCCATTTCAGGCCAGGCTTTTTGGTCGGGAACCGGAAAGAAATCAGAGTTGGTGAGAAAATTGCTTTTGGAGTGATGAAAGTGATAGATCCGGTTTTGGCGGGATCCTCTAAAAAATACAGGAGTATGCCTGTGGATAAACTTGCGAAAGCAATGGTCAGTTTAAGTAAGAATCCTGCAGGCAAGCCAACTGTTTTGCATTATCCTGAAATTATGCAGTGTATCTGAATATCTTGTCGAACTAAATATCAGATACCTTAGAGTATAACCACAAAAACCTGCCTCCGGCGATCTACAGGGTTCATAATGTAAATCACTTAAAAATTTTCTGGTTAACGATCCTGAATACCGGAATACCCCGGTTGTTTATCAGATATTTCTATCATCAACGTATTTTTCAGTAATATAAATGTAAATTTAGTTGCATATCTGAAATATCCGTTATATCTTTGAAAAAACAGTTGACAACATGAAACGACTTACAAGAAAAGAAGAAGAAGCAATGAAGATCCTTTGGAAAGCCCGTAAGGGATTCATAAAGGAGCTGATCGACCTCCATCCGGAACCTAAACCTCTTTACACTACTTTTTCATCGGTTATCCGTGGACTTGAAGAAAAAGGGTATGTTGACCATAAAGCTTATGGTAAGAATCATGAGTATTTTCCTGTAGTAAAGAAAGAGGAGTACAGAAAACTGTTTATGAAAGATGTAGTGACGGATTACTTTGGATCATCTTACAAAAATGTTGTTTCCTTTTTTGTAAACGAGAAAAAGTTAAGCGCCGGGGACCTGAAAAAGTTAATTAAAATCATAGAGAAAGGGGAAAAGAATGAATAATTTACTGTTATACCTGCTAAAGGTTTCAGCCGGGACAACTCTGATTTACCTCTTGTATCTTTTATTATTCAGTAAAGATACATTCTATCTCAGAAATAGAATTTTTCTTATACTAACCTTGCTTGTACCAACGATCCTGCCGGTTCTAAAGATTCCGGTTCTTTCAGATAGTGCAGCTCCTGCAGCTTCGGCAAATGCATTTGATAATATTATTTTTTCAGAGAATGCATTTGAAACAACTGTGTCAATCCCGAATAATTCTTTTGATTATGTGAGTTTTTTGTTGTGGATATATTTTATAATTACCGGGTTGTTGCTTTTAAGAATAGTTCGTCAGTCTCATCAGCACATATAGAATAATTAATAAAGGAGTTGTTAAGAAGTCTCAATTCCCCAAAGTCATAGTTTCCGATATTCCGCTTTCTCCATTTTCTTTTTTCCCTTATGCTGTTATCCCGGCGAACGATTATAAAAACGGGAATCATATTGATATTCTTGATCATGAGTTTGCACATATCAGGCAGGGACATACTTTTGATCTGATCTTAAGCGAACTTTTTATTGCATTCCAATGGTTTAATCCTTTTGTCTGGCTCATCAAAAGGTCAATAATATTAAATCATGAATATCTGGCGGACCATGTATCATTAAGCAATAATAAAAGTACTAAAGAATACCAATACAGGCTTCTCAGTTTTCAACCCGGTCTGAGAACTATTTCATTAGCTCATAATTTCAATAGTTTAATCAAAAACCGTATTATCATGATTAACAAAAAACCAACCCGGAAGTATGCTACACTGAAGAATATTCTGATTCTGCCGGTAGTAGCAATTGTAGTTTATGCATTTGCAACACCGGAATATCACTATTCTGAAGCTGCGGCAAATGTTAAAACACTCAACATTTATCAACCATCAGTGATCCTTCAGAAGGAAGTTAAAGGTATAGTCGTAAATGAAGACGGAAAACCTTTAGAGGGGGTTAATATAACAAGTACAGGAACAATGGGTAATGCTATGATGGTTTCCACAGATAAGGATGGCCGGTTTTCAATCCGGAACGTTCAGGATGATGCATTTCTTATGTTCTCTTGCAGAGGCTACAAAGGGTTGTCACTCAAACCTGATTTTCTGAAAGAAATGAACGTAAAAATGGGAAAAGATCCAGATTATAAAGCTCCGGCCGGAACAAATGCCAATTCTCCTTTAGCTCAAAGGCCAAATCCAATTGTTGTAATTGATGGTGTAATTTCAGAAAAAAATCTTGATAATGCGAGAAAAGATCTTGGTTATAATATGGGGATTGGTAAAATGCTGATGGGTAAGGAAGCGACAGATAAATATGGAGAGAAGGGAGCTAATGGCGCTTACGAAATAACTACAAGGAAAAAAGCTCTGGAAATGGGGCTCAAACCTCCTTTCCCACGGTTAGCTCCGCAAGATTATCCGACATTTCAGAACAAGAAGGCTTCCGATTTTAATTCATGGGTTGCCGGCCAGGTAAAATACCCTGCTGAGGCAAGGACAAAAAATCTTGAAGGATGGGTCTCAGTAAACTTCACGGTTGAACTGAATGGGACTATCAGCAATGTGGTATCCACAATACCTGTTGACCATTTATTGAGCGATGAAGTTATCAGAGCTGTTCAGTCTTCACCCAAATGGGATCCTCCAAAGAATCCAAATGTAGATGAGCCGTTTACCTCAAGTGTCACATTGAAATTTAAACTTCCCGACCAGATAGTGTCAGACATTCCTTATGTAGTTGTTGAGAAGATGCCATTGTATCCCGGAGGTGATCTAGCATTGCTGGACTTTATTAAAAATAATATCAAATATCCTGAAGAAGCAAAAGCTCAAAAAATCAGTGGCCGGGTAATACTAAGGTTTATTGTAAGTACTGAGGGCAAGGCTGAAGGGATATCAGTACTTAAAGGTGTCAATCCCCTTCTTGATGCTGAAGCAGTCAGGGTTGTTTCCCGGTTAAACGGATTTACGCCCGGGATGCAGGGAGGGAAGCCTGTAAATGTTTGGTATATGGTGCCTGTAAATTTCAGTCTTACTGCACCGGAACCACTGTTCTCACAAACTTCTGAAGGTGAGATTCTGAATTTTTTAGCAACGAACACTGTTTATCCGAAGGAAGCAAAAAATTCTTCAGACACCGGAAGAATATTTGTTGTTGTAAAACTGGAGAAAGGTGGTATTATTAAGGAATGTAAAGCATTTACAGAAAAAACCGACATAAGGGTTCCTTTTCTTCATGAAATTGTAATAGTAGGTTATAAGCCATCTGCAGGATCAGAAGCATCCAACACAATGAAGACAGCAGCTAATGAACATCTAAGCCTGAAAACTGAATGTGTGCGTGTAGTCAACAGTCTCGGAAGCCTTGATATTCCGGAATGGAAAGATAAAAACATGGATTTTGCTTTAGCCTTTAAATTTATCCTTAAATAATAAGTAAAGATAATTTTGGATTAATTCTCTTAAATTATAAACCTTAGGAACCACACATAATTAACAGTGCGACTACCATTCATCCTGGTTAGGTTCTGTGTCTCTGAATATTTATTTGACATGTGTTATTTTCTTCCGGTTATTTTTTGTCAAGGAGACCATCATCCAGGATCTGTTGAAAGTGCTCTGTCACCGTTTGCTCCACGGGGATATAGGTCATCCCCAAATCTTCCTTACTGTATGAATTGTCGAATTTGACAGGATACCCGACGTTTCTGCTTACGTATTTCCGGGTATAGCCGTACATGGGAGCGATGAGCCAGAATATAAATTCAGGGACCTTTCTCCGGGGGAATGGATACCCTTCTCCAAAATGTTTACGCAGAATATTCGCAATGTCTAGTAAACTTGCTTCTCCGCTAACCACGATATGCCTTCCGCTTGCCGTTGGTGTGAATCCCGCCTTGATGTGAGCTGATGCCACATCTCGTACATCAACAATACCATTCCATAATTCCGGACCCCCCATCTTATAAGTGCCATCACCGAATTGGATCATTGTGCTGATACTCATTGAGTCTTTTCTCTTTGATACTGACGGACCAAGAATCCATCCGGGATTTATTGTCACCAGATCCCATTGATCCTGCTCTTTTGCCATAACCCATGCTTCCCTCTCAGCAATCGTCTTTGAATAGGGATAAGGCTGATGGGCTGCGCTGCTTGTTACGTTCCAGTCTTTTTCGGTGAGGATCCCCCCCGGGATTTGCTTTATGTCAGCATTGTCGCCAAACATTGCCAGTACACTGCTGGTCAGCACTACGCGTTTTATTGTTGAAATCTTTTTTGCCGTCTCAAGAATATTTCTCGTTCCTTCTTTGGCCGGGCGAAGCAGTTCTTCTTCAGGATTCCTGATCCGGGTTACATGAAATGGGGATGCCGTGTGAATCACAAGCTCGCATCCCTGCATCGGCTCATCGAGGCTGCCAATATCCAACAGATCTGCTTTAAATAATTTCAATTTCCCCGGTGATCCTTTTGCCAGGGCTGTGAGATGTTCAACTTTTTGAACATCCTGAGGGTCGCGGACGGTTGTATTGACGCTGATTCCTTCTTCCAGCAACATTTTGATTATCCAGGAAGCCATATAGCCTGTTCCACCACTAACCATTACCGGCATTTTCTTATCTATTACTTTCATCGTCACCTCCTTATGCTGTTTTTCTATTTTCGGACTGCTAACCACTAAGGTACTAAAATTATGCATAAGATGTCAAGGAAATGGCAAAAACAGCCGTAGAAAAAGTAGTTAATATTGATTTCCTCCTTTGTGTTCCTTTGTGATGTACTTTGTGATCCTTTGTGTTTAAATGTTTTAACTTTTACCACAAAGGATCAAGCTAAGAAATAGCCTTGCAGGCTATTTTAGCGCAGGAGCCAGACTGCCGCGATGGCGGTAACACTAAGGTTCACGAAGGACTTTTTAAACAACCCCAGAAGAGTAAAAATAAACTACTTTTTCAACAGCCCGGTATCGATACTTTTCCCCTGCCGGCTGAGTACACTTTGAAAATTGTTAAACAAAGAAGCATCAGATTGTTAAAACTAAAGTCTTTTAACAGGAATGAAAATATTATTACGGAATAAAAACTAATTTTTATGGAAGCATCAAATATGAAAAAGCATGTAACTGTGGTTGGGGCTATTCAAATAGGATTCTCAATCATCGGTCTGATTGTTACTATGGTAGTTTTCTTTGCACTGAATTTTGCAAAGGGACAAGTGGGTGGGGATGAGACAGCCAGAACGGTGCTTCTGTTCTTGTCAGTCAGTATCCCTTTGCTTATCGGATTTTTATCGGCTCTCGGATTGATTGGAGGAATAGGACTTATGTCATATAAACCCTGGGCAAGATATCTGGTTATGGTTGTTTCTGCACTTGGTTGTCTGAACATCCCCTTCGGAACAATAAAAGGAGTTTATGCATTATGGGTTTTATTGCAGGACGAAACAATTAAATTGTTCAATAAACAATAAAAATCAACCTACCCGGCAAGTATTAAACTCCGGATTAAGGTTAAAGTTAAGATTAAGGTAAAGGTGAAGGTTGAGAATAAAGACATAAGGATCTCAGCCTCAACCTAAACCTTAACCTTAGCCTCAGCCTCAGCCTCAACCTCAACCTCAGCCTCAGCCTGGCCTGTCGAACAATAGAATAATCTCATTGTTTTATTCTTAAGGCTTAAATGGAATAATTTTATTGTGTATATAGAAAAAAAAGTATCAGAGACTGCTGTTTCTACAGACTTTCATAAAATCAGGCAAATACGGTTTTTAGCTGAAAGTACTTTTGTGCTGAGGCTCGACCGTGGGAATATTCAGTTCAGGGCAGGACAACATATTATTGTAGGATTAAAGGGAGAATTAAATCAGCGTGAATATTCAGTTTATAGTGGTGAAAAGGACGATTACCTCGAAATACTGGTCAGGGAAGTTCTTGACGGCAATGTATCATTACAGCTAAAAAACTGTAAACCAGGTCAGTCACTGCTGGTTAACGGGCCTTTTGGATCTTTTGGACTTGAAAAATTCGACATGTTTTCCAGGAAACTGGTATTTATCGCATCGGGTACAGGTATTGCTCCGTTTCACAGTTTTGTCAAATCGTATCCCGGTATTGATTATAACATTCTTCATGGAGTCCGTTTTAATAATGAGGCATACGAGAGGGATGATTATGATCCCCGAAGATATTTTTTGTGTACTTCAAAAGAAAGTAACGGAGGTCATAAAGGAAGAGTCACAAGATTTTTAGCGGGGTACAAGGTGGACTCGAACATGTTGTTTTATCTTTGCGGCAACAACAATATGATCTATGAGGTTTATCATATTTTAAGAGACAAGGGCATACCAGAAGAGAAAATATTCTCTGAGGTATATTTTTAAATTAATGTCTCTTTATTTCCGCGACGGCTCATGCCAGTCTGAATTTGATTAAAAGTATTTTATTTAGATTTTGGCCCGTCATATATATAGTGAAACCAGTCGAATACAGCTTTACCCCCTTCCCCGGTTTCACAGTAGCTGAAAAGTCCTATTTTCGGTCCTTTCCAATACCCGTTATTTGCACTAAATGCTTCTCCTGATGGCAGGAACGTTTTATTGTCGGTGCTGTAGAAAAACTGGTTCGCTCCCTCTTTTGTGGATACTTTTACTTTTAGATAAACTTTTGAAGACTTGAAATCGCGAGTACTGTTTTTCCCATTAATATTAACAAACAATGTAAGGTTACCATTGATCTTTTCAATACCGATCAGGTAATATTTGCTGCCCATAACGCAGAGTCCTGCTTTTTGCCCGTTGCCCATTTCGCTTGTCAGCATCATTGTAGTTGCCTCACCTTCGTCTCCCATGATTTTTTGGGTTACCGTGTTTTTGGCTTTTAAGAAGTTCCCGGCAGACAATCCATTCAAGGCTAAGAAACCCGGATTGGTGCTCAATGACCAGGCTTCACTAACAGGATTATGGTTCCATGACCATTGGAAGCTTAACGATTGATTGTTAAACTCATCTGATGTTTGAGGGGCTGAAACAGGATAGATTTTACCAATATCCGGTTTTTTCCAAACATAGACCGGTTCTCCGATGCCATTCATATCCATATCAACACCGATTATGGGCCAATTGTCCTTCCATCTCACAGGTTGAAGGTGACATACCCTGCCAATATTGTTAAGTTGCTGAAAATGCATGAACCACCATTCCCCGTTTGGCAGGTCTATCAAGGCTCCCTGGTGGGGTCCGTTAATGCTTGTCAAACCTTTCTCAAGTACAACCTTTTTTTCATATGGGCCAAAGATCTCCTTTGAGCGCAGGATCGTTTGCCAGCCAGTGCCGACACCACCTTCAGGAATACTTAAATAGTAATATCCGTTCTGGTAGTATATTTTTGTACCTTCTGCAACAGGGCCTGTATAAACCGTAACTCCATCATCGAGCAGTTTTTTGCCGTCGGCGCTTAATTTGTGAATAATGATCGGACCTGCTCCAACCCGGCTGTGACCAAGGTAACCCTGGCCGGTATCGTTCCAGAAGGGACAGGGATCTTCCCACCCTGATATTTGCACAACCTGGGTAAGGGGAGCCCACGGTCCTTCCGGTCGTTCTGCAGTAGTCATGAACAAGCCTTCCTTAGGGGTACAGAAATAAACCCAGAACTTATTATCATGATACCTGATTGACGGAGCCCAGCTTCCTTCGGCATACTTCTCATTTGTATCATATTTTGGATCAAATTTGAATTCGTCAAATAATCTGCCGATGATAGTCCAGTTTACCAGGTCTTTTGAATGAAGAATGGGTATGCCCATAAAATGGAATTCGGAACAAACCATATAAAAATCATCATTTACACGGATCACATCCGGATCGGAATAATCAGCATTTAGTACCGGATTTATGTAAGTGCCATTGCCCTGATCGCCCCAGGAGCCAATCCTGTTATTGATACTATTCTGCGAGAATAAACAGGCTACATTTAATGCCTGCAGGGAAATAAATGCCAGAATAAAATAGATATTTTTCATATCAATAGTGTCTTTTTTAAGATAAGCTGATAATATCCAATTCTTTTAATTTGAAATTAAAGTCGTGAATGTCTAATATTTATATCAGGAGCTAATATAATCATTTTTAACGCAGGTGTTGAGGCATACTTTCTTTATGTTGCACAATCTAATATTGGATCCAGGGTATGCAACATTTATCGCAACCTCAACCTTTCAGCCTCCGAAGCTTCAGCGAAGGCGGCTCAGCCTCAACCACTACCCCCCAGATCTGAGGATATTTTGACAGACAGATTTTATTTGACTTGTGTTATTGTCTTTCATAACTTTAACAAAACATAATAATCGTGAAAAAGCTCTTGATTTTAGTGAGTATTTTTTGTGCACTAAAAGTAAATGCACAGGATTATTATATCTCTTTTGCAGGAACCGGGGCATCTGCCACTGTATCAACTGTCAAAGTCGAGAACCTGGCTGCTGGCACTTCTCTCATTATAAACGGCAGTGATATTTTACACTTAACTGATATTGCAACGGGAATTTATTCGATTGATAATGGACAACCGTCTGAATTGAAGATATATCCTAATCCAATGACTGACTATTCAACATTGGAGATTTTCCCTCCTGTTGCAGGTGATGCTGTAATTTCAGTACTGGATATCACAGGTAAACCGATCGTTCGGATTCAGAGTTATTTAGAGAGTTGCAGACAAGAATTTAGGCTGACTGGAATAAAAAATGGTTTCTATTTGATTAATGTTAAGGGCAGTAATTATCAATTTTCAGGGAAGCTGATAAGTAACGGAAATTCAAATCTGACAATAAGTATTGAGAAAGTCAATAGCATTATACTGACAGTCGATGAAAAGAAAACAAAAACGGATAATAAAGGAGTTCAGGCAAATGTTGATATGGAATATGCCACCGGGGACAGGTTGAAATTTACAGGGATATCAGGAAATTACAGTACAGTAAAAACTGACATCCCGGAATCTGACGAAACAATTACGTTTAATTTTACAGCCTGTTCCGATGGGGATGCTAACAACTATCCTGTTGTAGAGATAGGAACCCAGGTCTGGATGGCAGAAAACCTGAAAACCACAAAGTTTAGTGATGGCACAGATATACCTTTGGTTAATATTAATGCCGGCTGGATACCATTGACAACTCCATGTTATGGCTGGTATTATAATAATGAAGCCTATAAAGATACCAGAGGTGGTTTGTATAACTGGTACGCGGTGGATGTGTCAGGCAATAGTAATAAAAATGTTTGTCCGACCAGCTGGCATGTACCTTTCTGTACAGAATGGGTAACTATGGAAAATTACCTTGTAGCAAATGGCTATAATTATGATGGTTCTACAAGCGGAAATAAAATAGCATTATCTCTTGCCGCAGCAACTTCGTGGTTTATGGATCCGGAACCAGGTATGCCAAATGGTACCGGCCCCGCAGCTTATCTAAATAAAAGCGGCTTTACCGCCATTATGACGGGTGTATTTACCAGTGGGGATTTCAGTGAACATAAAGGTGCCAACTGGTGGTCAGCTACTGAGTTCAATGCACAATCCGCATTATCCTCTACAATGTCGTTCATGAGTACCAGTCTTAATACTGGCAATATAACTTCAAAAATTTGTGGTTATTCTGTGCGCTGTTTGAAGGATTAATGCTCGCCTGCGGCAGCCAACAACCTCAACCTCAATCTTAACCTCACCTGCCTCAACCTCAGCCTTAGCCTCAGCCTCAACCTCAGCCTCAGCCTGGCAGAGGGTTTCGATTTTTACAGGTTAAGTACAATTCCCACCGGACAATGATCAGAACCGGTTAAGTCTTCGAGAATAAATGCATTTTTTACTGATGGCAGGAGGGACTCACTTACCAGAAAGTAATCGATTCTCCAGCCAATGTTCTTTGATCTTGCACCGGCTCTGTAACTCCACCAGGAGTATTTTTGGGTCGTGTCAGGGTGCAAATGACGGAATGTATCTGCAAGTCCACCAGTTATAAGTCTGTTCATTCCATCTATCTCCTCCTGCATATAACCGGCTGTTTTGTTGTAATTAGCTTTCGGGCGTGCCAGATCAATTGCTTTGTGAGCAACATTAAAGTCACCACAAACAATTACAGGCCTGACCCTTTCAAGATCTTTGAGATAATCAAAAAAAGCTTTATCCCAATCCTGCCTGTAGCCTAACCTTTTTAGCTCACTGCCTGAATTCGGCACATAGACATTTACAAGAAAAAAAGTTTCATACTCCAGGCATATTACCCGGCCTTCAGTGTCGTGTTCCCCAATATTGATACCTTTTGTAACATTTACGGGCTTGATTTTTGAGACAATTGCTGTTCCTGAGTAACCTGGTCTTTTCGCAGAATTTGAATAGATATGATATCCATTCAGAGGCTTAAAAGTATCAGTAATATGATTGTCCTGGGCTTTTGTTTCCTGCATGCAAAGGATATCGGGTGCAATGAGTTCAAGATCAGTAAAAAAGGTCTTTTTTGCTATAGCACGAATTCCATTTACGTTCCATGATACAATTTTCATAGTTTCAGTGCTGGTAAGTTGTAAAAATAGTTATTATGGTCAAACAATTAGTGGACGGACAGGTTTTCATTTAAAGCAACAGTCTGCATCAGGCCCTTCGGGTTATTGTATAAGACTTGCTTTAGTCATTCAATAACCCTGCATCATATGCCGGAAATTGTTTGTCGCTCCCGACTCACCATTCATTCTTCTTTCCATAATTTCATGACTAAGATTGGTTAAATCATATTTTATAACATACTGAACCTTAAAAATTCACGTTTTCTTACTTACATAATAAAGCCATGAGAACGGGAAACAGAAATGATATTGAAACGGCTTCACCCCGGCAAAAAGAAGAAGATCAATTGCAAAATTCTTTTATCCGTAGCCTATCCACAGGCCGGCTTGTGATATTTATTGCTGTAATATTTGTTGTCTCAACTGCCATTATTATTTTATCAGAAGTCTTAAGTGACTGGCTACTACCACGTTTTGCATTATGGGAGGTTCATTTACTGACTATTGTTGGCATACCAATATCCGTAACTATAGTAGCCTATTTTGTCAGGAAAAAAGAAGCTGAATTGTACAGGAATATTATCAGGGAGAATACGGAGCGCAAACAGACAGAGGAAAAGCTAAAACAAGTAAACCACGAACTAAAAGAACTCAATGCCACCAAGGATAAATTTTTCAGCATTGTCGCTCACGATCTGAAAAATCCATTTACCGCTCTTATAGGATCTACGGGGCTGTTAGTTGAAAATATCCATAAGATGGATACGGAACAAATCATAAAGCTTTCTCAGGTATTGAATGATTCAGCCAAAAGTGGTTATGCCATACTTCAAAACTTACTCGACTGGTCAAGATCACAAACCGGACTTATGAAAATCAATATTGAAAAAATCAATTTAAAGAACTTAATAGAAGAGAATATCTCCAGCCATTTGTTAATTTCGACAAATAAGGAGATAAATCTGCGTTCTGATATAAAAGACGATATTTTTGTATTTACCGACAGGAATATGATCAATATTGTTTTACGTAACCTTTTAGGCAATGCTGTAAAATTTACACCAAAATTCGGTAAGGTAACTGTCAGCACAAATTTAGACGGAAATGACGTATCCGTCCTGGTCAGGGATACCGGAACGGGTATATCTAATGACAATATCAACAAGTTGTTCCGGATAGATACGGATTATAAAAGACCTGGAACCGCTAATGAGCAGGGTACTGGTCTGGGTCTGAAATTAAGCAAGGAGTTTGTCGAAAAGCTGGGAGGAAAGATTTGGGTAGAAAGCGAATTAGGAAAAGGTTGTGACTTTAAATTC
>CAWHIG010000011.1:0-65542 GCA_963829255.1 uncultured Bacteroidales bacterium | reverse complement strand
TATTGTTTTTTAGAAGAAATATTTTTATACTTGTTATAGAATTTGGGAGACCGGAGACCGAGACCGGAGACCGAAGACGGAAGTCAGAAGTCTTACTTCGGTCTTCGGACTTCTGGCTCCTGACTTATATAAAACAAAACTAACTTTAAAAAAATATAGAACTATGAGCAGACCAGTTACACTATTTACAGGTCAATGGGCAGATTTGCCATTTGAGACACTATGCCAGAAAGCCAAATCATTTGGTTTTGACGGTTTGGAAATCGCTTGTTGGGGTGATCATTTTGAGGTAAATAAAGCGGATGATGCATATTGCCGCAAAAAGAAAGAGACACTTGCCAGATACGGACTTAAAGTTTTTGCTATTGCAAATCACCTTGTTGGTCAGGCTGTTTGTGATCGCATAGATGAAAGGCATAAAGGTATTCTGCCTGCATATATATGGGGCGATGGAGATCCTGAAGG
This sequence comes from uncultured Bacteroidales bacterium, assembly GCA_963829255.1. Lineage (GTDB taxonomy): Bacteria > Bacteroidota > Bacteroidia > Bacteroidales > VadinHA17 > LD21. The sequence goes on along the minus strand of CAWHIG010000011.1, from coordinate 65,077 downwards.
TGTGCGTCAGAGGGCAGCGCATGAGATGGTCAGCACAGCTGAAGCAGCCAAAAGACTGGGAGTTGATACTGTAACCGGATTTACAGGAAGTTCAATTTGGCATCTGCTCTACTCTTTCCCTTCTGTTCCACCGGCTATGATAGATAAAGGATATACTGATCTTGCTACCCGCTGGTTACCAATTCTGGACAAATATCATGAACTTGGTATTCGCTTTGCACTGGAAGCCCATCCGACAGAGATTGCATTTGATATAGTCTCAGCAAAAAGAACCCTCAAGGCTCTTAACAACCACCCCAATTTCGGATTTAATTTCGACCCGTCCCATTTTGGATATCAGGGTGTTGATTACATAAAGTTTCTTTACTCATTCGCTGAAAAGATTTTCCATGTTCACATGAAGGATGTTGGCTGGTCAAAGGTACCAACAGATGTTGGTGTATTCGGTGGTCATACGGAATTCGGAACAATAGGACGTTACTGGGATTTCAGGAGTCTTGGTCATGGCAATATCAATTTTGAAGAGATCATCAGAGCGCTTAATCGCATCAACTATAAAGGCCCATTGTCAGTTGAATGGGAAGATAGCGGAATGGACAGGGAGTTTGGTGCAAAAGAGGCATGTGAATTTGTACGCAAAGTTGATTTTCCTGCATCAAATATTGCATTTGATGCAGCTTTTGAAAAAAAATAAACCTAATATTACCTTAATCTTAACCTTAACCTTAACCTTAACCTTAATTATGGAAACTGTAAAGAAAACTCAATTGTTCAACGCAAGTTGTGTTGCATTAGTTGTTACTGCCCTGGCCTTTGCCACGAGAGGTGAATTTATAAAATCGTGGGGGATAGAGTTTAGTCTGACCAATACTGAAGTTGGCTGGATTGCCGGCACCGCATTCTGGGGTTTTACTCTGGCAATGATTTTCGGCGGCCCGTTGGTTGATATAATTGGCATCGGAAGGATCATTTCGATTGCTTTCTTCTGTCATGTTGTCGGAATTGTACTCACTATTATTGCAACAGGCTTCTGGTCATTGTTTATATCTACATTGTTCATCGGGATAGCTAACGGCAGTGTTGAGGCTGCCTGTAATCCACTTATTACAAGCATGTACACTGATCAGAAAACCCGCCGCTTAAACCGATTTCATGCCTGGTTCCCAACAGGTATAGTAATTGGAGGACTTGTTGTCTATTTGTTTAATAAATTCGGGCTGTCCGACTGGCGTTACGCAATGGGTATTATGCTGCTTCCGACCTTTGCATATGGATATATGTTTCTTAAAAAGCAGTTCCCGCAGACAGAACGTGTCGTCTCTGGTTTTACCTATAAAGACATGCTTAAGGCATGCGTTAGTCCATTATTCATCTTTATGGCAAGCTGCATGATCCTGACTGCCGGAACAGAACTTGGAACTAACCAGTGGATTGCAGCATTACTTTCAAATGTTTCCCAGAATCCAATTCTTCTTCTTGTCTGGATATCAGGTATAATGGCTCTAGCCCGTCAGTTTGGAGGCACACTGATTCACAATATGAAATCAACTGTGGTTTTGCTTACATCCTCAATTCTTGCTTTTATAGGATGTATTCTGATGGGTTATACAAGCGGAGCAATGGTTTTTGCATCAGCAGGAATTTTTGCTTTAGGCGTTGCATTCTTCTGGCCTTCCATGTTAGGATTTGTATCTGAAAATATTCCTCAAAGCGGTGCTTTGGGTCTTGCTATTATGGGTGGTATCGGCTTCCTCGGCGGAGCAATTGCTCAACCCGTTCTGGGCGCTATTTTTGATGCACAGACTATTGCTGCTGTACCCGCCGGGCAGACAGTTGAAATATTGAAATCAGCTCTTGCAGGAACAAAAGAAGCAGCGATATGGGCTTCAGCTCAGCTAACAGGAGGTGAGCATACATTAAGATATGTTGCATTTGTGCCGGCAGTGCTGATTATCGCCTTCATTTTCCTGCATGTCTGGAAGAGGAAACATGTTTAAAAACCGGTAACCGGTAACCGGTAAGCGGTAACCGAAAGAATATTTCCGCAAACCGCATACCGCGTACCGGAAACCGTACTTAAGACAAAAGACAAAAGTTTAAAGATAAAAGTATGAAGAAGATAAGAATGGGAATGATCGGTGGAGGGATTGGGGCCTTCATAGGAGACGCACATCGCCGTGCTTCAAGGATCTGCAACAGTTTTGAACTTGTTGGCGGGGTGTTTGATGTTGACTATGAAAAAAGTAAACAGTTCGCAAAAAATGAAGGTATCAGTCCCGGCCGCTGTTATGAAAGTGTGGACGAACTTATCAAAACAGAGTCAGCCTTACCTTCGGGAGAACGCATGGAGGTTGTGTCAATAGTCACTCCTAATGCCCTGCATTATACTTTTGCAAAAAAACTTCTCAATGCAGGATTTCATGTGGTTTGCGAAAAACCTATGACAATAACTGTTAAGGAAGCAGAAGAGCTGGAAAATCTGGTTTCAGAAAAGAAACTGACATTTGCCCTGACTCATACCTATACAGGATACCCAATGATCCGTCAGATGAGGGATATTATTGCAAAAGGATCGCTGGGCACAATCCAACGCATTGATGCTCAGTACTATCAAGGTTGGATCAATTCTATAATTCATGGTACCGGCAGCAGGATCACTGGTGTATGGAGACTTGATCCAAAACATGCAGGCGCCAGCAGTTGTATGGGTGATATCGGGGTACATGCATTTAATCTTATTGAATATACAACAGGTCTTGAGGTGAATGAGGTGCTCTCTGATCTTAATCCAGTCAAAGAGAATATCGAGCTTGACCTTGATGGAACCGTTTTATTGCGTTTCAGTAAAAATCTGAAAGGAGTTATAAGGGCCAGCCAGGTTTGCGGTGGAGAAGAGAATAACCTTACAATTGCAGTTTACGGATCAAAAGCCAGCCTCAAATGGAGCCAGGAGAATCCTAATTACCTGTATATGCTAAGCGATTCCGAGCCAACCAAAGTTTTTAAACCTGCTCACGGGTATAATGAACAATTTGCTGAGAACAGCCATACAATGCCCTCAGGTCATCCTGAAGGAATCTATGAAGCTCTGGCAAATATTTATAAAGGTACCGCAAAATCCATCAGAGGTGAAAAATTTACTCCCGGGGAGTTCCCCACAGTCCATGATGGAGTCAGAGGAATGAAGTTCATTCACTCGGTTGTTAAATCGAATAAGGAAGGAAACAAATGGATAAAGCTGTAACCGGCAAGACTCTGCTTCCGATATTTTAATCTTGCCCGTTACAGCAGCCTGTCAACAGGCTGATTGGTTATAAGTTATTACTTTTTCTTCTTAAGAAGGAAAAAGCCTGCTCCTGCAACTACAACAACAGCTCCCGCTATAATTGCAATAGTGGCAGTATTTCCTTTGTTTGATTTGCCTCCGGCTTTCTCATCCTCAACAGGATAATAGAATTGCGGTTTGGCATCAGTGTCCATATTAACTGTATCTTTCTTCGGTTTTGGTTGCTCCTGTCCCGACGCGATATTTAAACTGCAAGGTAAAAGAAGCAATGTCATCGAGAAGACTAAAATTGATTTTTTCATCATTTGACTATTTATAAATTAATTTCTAATTTGATTTTTTTCATTTTTCCCTTTGTGATACTTTGTGTGTACTTTGTGTCCTTACTTAATTGTTTTCGCCAATTCATCATACTTCTTCGCAACGTCAGGGTTTGAAATCCTGTAAGTATCAGCAAGTGCGGATATTGCAGGTTTATACCGGGGACTCATCGTAAGACAAGTTCTGAGCAATAACCGAGCTTTTAAAACATCCTTATCCAATAATAATTCAGAGAGCCCGACATATGCTTCAAAGTACTTTCTGTTAACTTCGATTACTTTTTCATAATACCTGATTGCCTCATCCATTTTGTCGCGGGACCTGGCAATATTTCCCAGGTACATCAGGATTGGTTCAAAATCCGGATTAATAACAAGCCCCCTTTTTAATAATGAATCAGCCTTCCTGTATTGTCCATCGTTATACAAAGCTGCGGCAAAATTATAAAAAATCATTTCATCACGATCATCAATATTTAAAGCCTTTTCAAAATAATCGATTGCATCCTTGTTCCTGCCCTCATTAAGAGCAATATAACCTGCATAATCATCTTTCGATTTCCTTTCAATTATGGCACAAACCGGAATCTTGTCAGCATATATATTATGAATTGAGTTTTCAGGGGGCCAGATTTTAGACCTCAGCTGGAAAGGAGAAATATACCTGTTCGTAACTATAGCATAATCCCAATCAAACTGGCTTCTCTCTTCATATCTGAAATACGATGTTTCAATTTCAGGATGATCGCGAAACAACCAGTCAACGGAGTAAGTTGCCTTAACTTTTATTTTATTGCGAATATCTTTGGTTTTGAGATAATCAATCAGCCACTTTGACGCCGCGGTCTGACTTACATAATAATAGTCTGTTTCATATTTGGAATAAGCCCCTTTTAATCCTCCAACCAGCTGATTATAATACAAATAATAAAATTGGGGATTATTGAACATGAACTTCAGAGGATGAACTGACAGAAGGGCTATAATTATAATCACTCCCCATCGTAAAAATTTGTTTTTGAGGGACTCATAAAAGTAATAGAATCCGGTTGAAGCCAGCAATACTATAGCCGGATAAATAAAAAGAAACTGCCTCCAGGAGGAGTATACATTCGATTTCTCTAAAACTACGAAAACAAGAGGAAATAAAACAGTGAAAATCACAAAGCCGTAGAGTATGGTTTTTTCACATTTGAATTTAATTCGTGAAAATAGAATGAAAAGCACCAGACCGGTCAGAATTATAATTGGAATAGTGATTAACATGGATTTAGGAATATAGTACCATGGCATAAAATCAGACCATTCAACATTCCCTTCAAATATCTGACGGAAAGTGCTCGGGAAATGAGCCATTATATGATACGATTCGATTACATTTTTGACCGGACCATGAAGTGCAAATGGCCATAATAATATGCTTAAGAACCATGAGACAATTGTAATGCAGCAGATCCAAAAAAACTTCCTCCTGATTTCAATTAAATCAATTTTATTTCCTTGCAGATATTTATACAGATAGAAAATGAAAAAGAAAAAAAACAGATAACATATCAATAACAACCCTCCTGCCCTGATACTGATTGAAAATGCTATCGCAGCGGTAAGAAATAGTATATCAGTTAAAGAGTTTCTTCTACCCGAAATCAAAAATTTGATCATGAAAAAAGTGCCTGCAATGTAAGCCAGGGCAAAAGGAATATCTTTCAGGTTATTCTGAGTGTGACCAACAAAAGTCGGTGATACGGCAAACAGGAGAAGGACAAAGATGCCTGCTTTATAATCAAGCAGCCATATAGCAAAAAGAGCCGTAATAAATATCACCAGCCACCCTGCGATGGAACTCATCAGGTGCCGGAAGCTGTAAACATCCTTAATATTAAGCCATTTTATCAGTATTGTCACCAGGTTATCATAGGACTGACCATAATACTTCAGATTGGTAACTGGTGTATTAAGTGCAGACTGGTCCTGGCCATGAGTCGCAAAATAATTATAAACTGATACTGAATGATCATAATGCAGGACTTCATCACATGTAATGCCCGCATTTCTGCTTAAAAAGAGCATAAGGATCAATAGGAATGCGGAGGAAAAATAAAAGATATATTTGAATTTTGTCTCTTTCATCATTTTTCCACACCAGCATCATAAAACTTTTTGACAAAATAGAGAGGCCGGTTCTGTGATTCTTTATAGTTTCTATAAACATATTCACCAAGGATACCCAAAAAGACTAATTGAATTGAACCAAGGAAATAGATGCTAAGCAGGGTTGATGACCATCCGATTACAGCAAAACCATACGCCTTGGCAATTAAAACATATATCCCGGCACCCATAAATACCAGGGCTCCTATTGATCCTATTATCAGGCAGAAGCGTACCGGAAACCTTGAAAAAGAAAAGATGGCATCAGCTGCGAGTATAAACAACTTGCGAATGCTCATTTTGGGATTGCCCTTGAAGCGGTAATCTCTGACAAATTCCACATACCCCTGTCTGAATCCTATAAAAGTCCTGAGGCCCGGCAGATATCTGACTTTTTCTTTCATTGAAAGCAGGGCATCAACAACTTCTCTTTTCATCAAAGAGTAGTTTCCTGTATTTTCCATGCTCTTTATCTCACCAATATGCTTGAACAAAAGATGGAACATAACACTGTAAAGATCACGGCTGTTATTGCCCTTTCTCCCTATCCTTTTCCCACTCACAAGGTCAAAACCTTCATCACAGATTTTTCTGTACATTTCCGGAAGCAGTTCCGGAGGATCCTGCAGATCACCGTCCATCATTGCAACATGGTCGCCTTTAGCATGCTCCATGCCTGCTGTATAAGCTGCCTGATGGCCAAAATTCTTTGATAATGAAAGTATTTTTATATTCCGGTTTGTTTTCTGCCAGGATAATATTTTATTCAGACTCTGATCGGTACTTCCGTCGTCTACAAAGATTACTTCATAATCGGCAATAAATGATTCAAGCGATGAAATAGTCCTTTTAACCAATTCATCAATTAGTTTTTCCTCATTAAATATGGGTATTACCAGTGAAAGCATATTTAATTAACTCTGTGTACCTCAGTGTCTTCTCTGTGTAACTCTGTGTCTTCTCTGTGTAACTCTGTGTAACTTTTTTTAAAGTTAAGAACTTACACAGAGTTCCACTGAGGGATCACAGAGAGTCACAGAGTTAAATCATTTAGTTTGTAATCTTGAAAGTGCAAATTCGGCTTCATCCTTTAGCTCAGCATTTGAAACCAGACCTTTAATTGCAGCGACCGAATAGTCTGTTCCCATCCAGCTCAGTTCGCGGAGTAAAAGTTTCTTTGCATCAACTGTAGCCTCAGTGCCGGTAAGTACTTTTACCATCATCTTCTCAAGTTTTAACAAACCCTGCTCATCACCAGCCAGATTACGGATACCACTCTGCAAACAACTTAAATTTTTTGTACTTTTTTCAATACCATAGCTTCCGAGATTTGCAATAGCTTCTTCCAGAGTCAATTCCTTATATTCGGGACGCAATACAACCCCGGCAGCACTCGGAAAATCCCATGGCATCTTCTGAGTTACATTTCCTGTAACAGCCCATTCGGCACCCCTTTGTAAAGTAGCAATAAATCCCACACATTCCATAGCAGGGCCAGCAGGGCCACTGCCTACATCCGCATGACCCATAGCAGTATGGAATATCCGGCCTTTCCCATAAGTGATTGTCATCAATACAGGTTCATCTCTCATTGTACCTCCGCCGGCGGCACTATCAGCAAAAGCTGTAGCAAGTATTTGCATGTTTTTACCTGGTCCGCGAAGCTGACTGTATAATTCATCATTTCCATGCAACCATCTTACAGGTAACCCTTTTGTTATAGGATGATCCATAATTCTTGTCCTTACCAGATACTCTCTTCTTTTACCGTGAGATCCTCCCGGACCGGCAGTTGTATCAGTAACAAGCTGGTTATTTTTATAATAAATATATGGACCATCTTTCTGGTTCCTTCCACCCCATCCGCCCAGTCCGGTCATTTCGTTATACTCCTTCCATGCCGGAAATGAATTATCTGCAGCATGATAGATTACGACACCACCGCCGTTTTTTACATATTTAACGAATGCGGTGTTCGTTTTTTCCGACCATGAATCACCATTATAGTCAATAACAACAAGTTTATACCTGGAGAAATCCGGATCAAAAGTTTTCATATCTCCACCCTTTTCAGGGGTGGTCATAATGTCTGCTGAAAACAATCCGGTTTCGTCAAGAATCTGTTTGAGAACAGGAGAACTGACTTTCCAATTATGATTATTCTGACCGGTAATTATCAATGTCTTATAGACAGTCTCATTACTGCAGGCCGAAAAAATGGTTAATAAGCCTGCCACTAATACTAAAAATAAATATTGCTTTTTCATTTCATTTTCTGATTAAATAGTTGGTAATGTCCATGGTTGACGATAAGGGCGACTCAACAAACGCGAAGCCCTTTGATTTCCTATTATCTCTTCTTTATCCGGATCCCATTTAATTGTCTGGCCGGTCGTCATGGCAATTTCACCAAGCAAAGCAACAGAAACAGCCCTGTATGCTACCTCAACCGGAGCTATTGCCGGTTTTCCCGAATGTACACAATCAATAAAATTCTGCCAGTGGTTTTCGCTCTTATATAAATGGATTTCATTCTCACCTATAACCTCATTAAGGATTTTTGGATCAGAAGCGGAAATAATGTCTCCCCTGTCAACATGAACCCAGCCAAGATCACCATGCCATGTAGTTCCCATTCGGAGAGGAAGTCTTGAAGCATTTGCTACCCTCATTTCAATGCCATTTGCATATTTGCAGAGAAAATCATATTCAACAGGCACATTAAAGATACCTTCAACAGGATAAACACCTGCTCCTGATATCTCAACCGGACCTGTATGTTCCAGTCCGGCTCCCCAGTTGGCTATATCAATATGATGCCCGGCCCAATCGGTCAGCTGACCACCGGAATAATCGAGTATCCACCGCCAGTCCCAATGTGAGACACCACGATATGGTACTTTTAAGGCGGGTCCAAGCCACATTTCCCAGTTCAGTTGTGGAGGAACCTGCATAACAGGTGGAGTTCCAATACCTTTACTTCCATCGGGCAGTCCGACTTCAATATACTTTATCTTACCTACCCTTCCATTGATGGCAAGTTCTGCTCCACGATGGAAATTGGGCAGAGAACGCTGCCAACTGCCTGTCTGCCAGATAATATTGTTCTTTTTTACTGCGCTTACAATCGTCTGACCATCTTTTATAGTACGACAAATTGGTTTTTCTCCGTATACATTAATTTTTTTGTTGGCTGCAGCTGAATATATTATTCCATGCCAATGATCGGGAAGCGCAATGGATACTGCATCGAGTTTTTCCTTTTCCAGAAATTCCCTGTAATCATCGTATGTCCGGCAATCCTTGTTTTTATTTGCCAGGTCAACTGTTTCTTTGGCTTTTGCAAGATGCAGGGCATCCACATCGCAGACTGCAACAAACTGCAGGGCATCTTTGAGTTCCAGAAAGTCTCTCATATTGCTCATACCCTGCGATCCGGTACCTATTGCACCAATCACAATACGATCGCTTGGAGCTATCCTTCTTCCCATTCCAAACACCGTAGAGGGGATGATATGGGGAAGTACGATGGAACCAGCTACAAGTGCAGCCGATCGCTTGACAAAATTCCTTCTTGATGATTTGTTTGCCATATTATCAGATTATTAATTAATGTAAAATATTAAAACTTATATATTAAATCGTAACAGGAGTACCGGGAACCGGGGTCTCGAATACCATATCGACAGGACCCATTTCAATTTTAGCAGGACCCAGGTTCATATCTGATTTGAATATCTCATCCCAGGTAATCAGACGACCGGTATATGCAGCTGTCCTTCCCATAATAGCTGTTAAATTTGAAAGAGCAGTCTGTTCTGCTTCATTAACATACTTACCAGTACGTATGGCATGAACAAGATGCATATGTTCCTGTACATAAGGTGGAATTTTAACAGCATTCATCGCATTTCCATTCTCATCTTTCGGATATTCAAATTGCCATTTTACCTTTCCGTTAAGGTCCCAGATTGTGTTATTACAATTGGTGTAACCCTCAGTACCCATAATAAGCTCGCCCGTTCCATTTGCACAACTGTCAATCTGACGGCACATACTATGTGAGCTGACACCAGCGCCATAATCAAAGTCAATGCTGAAGAAGTCATACTGATCACCGGTAATCCTTCGTGCCCTGCCCCCGTACCCGATAGCTTTTTCGGGGTGCTTACCTAAAAACCAGTTGATAACATCGATATTGTGTATATGAGTGTCAAGAATATGATCACCGCAAAGCCAACAGAAATTGTTCCAGTTACGGATCATGTATTCCATGTCGTTCCATCCTTTCTCACGTTCACGGAACCAGACATGATCCTGATTCCAGAATGCTTTGGCAGATGTGATTGTCCCGATTGCGCCACCAGCAACCTGTTTATATGTCTCGATATAATCTTCCTGATGGCGACGCTGGGTACCGGTAACTACGCACAGACCAATAGCAGCTGCCTTCTTTGCAGATGTAATCACTGACCGTATGCCAACAGGATCAACGGCAACAGGCTTTTCAAGAAATGCATGTTTATTATTTGTGACAGCCTCAAGAAAATGTTCAGGGCGAAATTGAGGCGGAGTAGCAAGGATCACAACATCAACATCAGGAAGAGCCATCAGCTTTTTGTATCCGTCAAATCCCACAAAACAGTTTTCAGCAGGAATAGGAAGTTTGAAGGACGCAAATCTTTCGCGGCATGCGTCAATCTTATCCTGAAAAACATCCGCCAGGGCAATTATCTCAAGATCAGGTCCCGAGCTGATAAAATTTATTGCTGCTCCGGTACCTCTTGCTCCGACACCGACCAGTCCGGCTCTCAGCTTTTTGCCTTTTGGTGCACCATTTAAAATTGGCGGGAGCCCCATTGCTTCGACACCCGGTTTCCGTTTACATGCGCTTATCAGTGCACCTGCACCAGCTAACCCGATACCTGCAAGAGCTGTTTTCCCGATGAATTTTCTTCTGTCAATATTATGCATATAATACCTCTTAAAATAGTTATTTTATAGTCCTGTCGCACTGTCAGATTCACATACCACTCTGAATCCTACATCAATACAATCGGAGTACCACCATATACTTTTAGGCATTTGGGGATCCGTTACAAGCCACGCCTTTGTTTTTGTGAAATCGCGTGATGCACTCCTTACATCCCTGGCATCACTCTTGAAAGAACCACCCCGGATAACATGTTCCTGGCCACTGTCAGGGCCCCGGGGGTTGACCGCTTCTGTTGAATCAGCTTTGTAGGTATCCGCAGAATAGTAATCGAGACAAAATTCTGCGACATTACCTGACATGTTTTTCAGTCCGAATGGATTTTCTTTAACAGACTGAGGTTCTTTGGTCTTTGAATTACTGTTCACTTTATAAACTATCCTGGACGAAATAATGGCAGTATCGGGACGAAAGATTTTCTTTAACAATCCGGAAGAAGTGAAACCTTTTGGGTTGCCATCAAAGAAATAAGGAGTTTTGGTTCCTCCACGGCAGGCGAATTCCCATTCAGCCTCAGTGGGTAACCTGTATTTTTTCCCTGTAACCCTGGATAACCACTGGCAATATACGTAGGCAGCATGCCACGACATAGTAATTGCAGGTCTGGATCCTTTTCCCCAGCCCTGATCGGGCGCTCCCCAGGGAGGAGTGGCTCCGCTTATAGCGTCCACGTTCTTTTTTGTGACAACCTGTCCTTCGGTTCTGCCCTGGGAACCAGTTGCTCTGAAAAAGGCGAGATATTCATCCCAGGTCACTTCTGTTTTTGCGATCCAGAATTTTGAAACAGTTACTTTTCTTAAAGGACCTTCATCAGATTTCCGCAAGGGTTCATTTTCCGGGCTTCCCATATTAAATGTGCCGCCAGGAATTGCAATCATATCAAATGATACATTTGTTCCGGGCAACTTTTCATTGAAATTTTCAAATTTTTCGACCTTAGCCGGCTCAGTAAAAACAGCTTGATTTACTGTTACGGTAACACCAAAATTTGTATCGTGGGCATGAAGTGCATTTTTGTCGTAATGTCCGACATTAAGATGACAGTTTATACAGTTCAGGGGCTCTTTACTTGTAGTATAGAAAAGATGAGCATTGCCCCCGGTCACTGATAGCTTGACAGGGAACAGGTTCTGATGGCATTCGAGGCAGGATTTTTCATATACGAATCCTTTGGCATTTTCAAGCAACTTCTTGCCTTGCCAGTTAATCTTGGCGCTGTCCTTAAAGAGATATCCATAGACATCCTTAAACCCATGCTTTGCTTTTGCAACAATGTATCCATGACCTTCAGGCGGGAGGTGACAATCGATACAATGTACAATCGTTCCTGAATAATTATTATAATGGGTTGATAATTTCCAACTCTGATCTGCCATCGGGTGAATATGGCATGAGATACAATATTTATCGGAAGAAGTATAGGATAATACTGCTTTGCCTGATTTCAGAAATATCAGAGCTACGACAAAACCAATAATAATAAATCCTGCCTTTGCCTTTCTTGTGTATGTCTTTAATTTCATTATTTCGGAAGAGGTTCTTTTGCTTGATAAAGATAATCGTTTGTCTGACTTGGTGGTAAGAAAACAGATATTATAAATTGTTAAAATATCTTAAAAATAACAAATAGTCTGTCAAATATTGTAGAAATCCGTTGACAACAAAGTCTGCCCGAACGACTGAACTTCATCTCAAAAATACTTACTTTACTCTCGTTCAATAGGGTGAGATCACAAAGGATCTTCACAAAGGGCATTATTTCGATGTTATGCCTTTGAGATCATTATGCCTTTTTTACACACCTAATCCGCCGATTGGCGGAGAAGGTGTGCTTTAGGTACCTAGTAACTAAAATAAATGTCAGAATCTTTTGGTATATACGTGACAATAAGGTGTCTTGCCGTTTTTAAAATAATAATCCTGGTGATATTCTTCTGCCGGATAGAATTCTGAAGCTTTTGTAACTCTTGTAGCGATTTTATAACCTTTTGCCCTCAGAATATTCAGGTCGTTCTCAGCAATTTTTTTCTGATCTTCATTCAGATAGAATATTTCGGATCTGTACTGATCACCTATATCCGGACCCTGTCCGCCAACCTGAGTCGGATCGTGAATCTCAAGGAAGAGCCTGAGGAGCTTTTCATATGAAGTTTTTTGTGGATCATAAACTATTTTAACAGCCTCTGCATGACCGGTATTTCCGGTGCAAACTTCCTGGTAAGTAGGGTTTTTTACACTTCCTCCGGTATACCCGGAAGTAACTGAAATTACACCAGGGGCTTTCTTCATGTAATAATCAACTCCCCAAAAACATCCGCCGGCAAAAATTGCAGTCCCATATCTTCCGGCATCAAGCTGAGCCGGTACAAATTCCAGCGAAATAGAATTTACACAATGACGCACATTTTTAGCAGTCAGGTGCTCGCCGGTAAAAACATGTCCAAGATGAGCTCCGCAATTGGCACATTCGATCTCAGTTCTCACACCATCCGGATCCGGAATCCTGATAACGGCACCTTTTATTTCATTGTCAAAGCTCGGCCATCCGCAGTCTGATTCAAATTTATCGGATGAATAATAGAGTGCAGCTCCGCACTTTTTACAGACATAAGTACCTTTTCCCTTGTAGTTTGTGAACTTACCTGTAAATGGTGATTCGGTACCTTTATTATTTATGACATATGATTCAGCTTTTGTGAGATCATAGAATTGCAGTTTTTCCTGTGAAAAAGATTCTTCGCTCATACCTCCAAAATAAATTAATATTAATAATATAACTGTTTTTATTTTCATCTGTTTATATTTAAGTTCTTGTGTAAAGAAACAATTTTGGGGCCAGAATTGTTGAGCATATGATAAATTAAAAAGCCGGATAGCCGGAAGTCCGGACTTCGAACTTCGGCCTTCCATCCTATGAAATTGATCTATTGGTCAAAAAGTGCCCCGACGCAAGTACATCAGGTTCCTGAAAATATTATATTTGGCACAAAGATTGTATTTAGAATGAAAAGTTTATTTTTGTACTCTAATATTAATGAATCGATATGAAAAAGATTGCTGTTATACTTCTTGTTACCTTTGTTACTGCCATTGTTGTCAGCTCATGCAATAAAAAGGATTGCCCTGCATATTCCAAGGGTCATGCCAGAGCTGCTACTGAGCAGACAGGTAAGAATGTCTGATTTCCCGGATTGCTTTTTGATTCATCCAATTTTATAAGTTAGCAAAAAATGAAGAAGCTGCTTATACTAGCGGTAATATTTATATTAGGTACAATTTCATTGTACGCGCAGGGTGAATTAAATGAACAGCAGAAAGTTTTCTTCCGTAATGAAAAATCTTTTGGCATCCTGCTTAATACCGATGGCATAGGTGTCAGTTATCGCGAAGCCAGGAGAATTGATTTCCGCAATAAACAACTTATAGAATTCGATGCCGGAACTCTGAGAAACATTAAAGAATATAAACAAGCCAGTTATTGGACTCAGGGAGGTAACTATATCTTTGGCAAACTCAATTCAACTTTTTATCTGAGGGGGGGTATCGGCCATCAGCATGAACTTTATAAAAAAGCCGATCTGGGTGGAATAGCTGTCAGGTATTTTTATTCGGCAGGACCTGTATTGGCTATTTACAAACCCATTTATTACAAAGTTGCGTATCTTGTTACTCCACCTAACGGATATGAACTCAAAGAGGAAAAATTTAATACGTCAATCGCTGCTTCACAGGATATTTATGGCAGAGCCTCTTTTCTGAAAGGGCTGGACGAGACAAAAATAATGCCCGGCTTATATGCAAAAGGAGGATTCAATTTTGAATACAGCAAAGAGGATAAAATAATTCATGCAATAGAAATCGGAGCCCAGATCAATGCTTTTCCAAAGAGAATACCAATCATGGCGGTATCAGATAATAAATTTGTATTTTTCTCACTTTTTGTCAGTTACAGGTTCGGAATAATATTAGACCCTCTCAATCCGGATTCCAATAAGCTTTCAAATATCTTCAGAAGAAAAAAGAATAATTGATCTTTTAAGCCTGTTGGGTTTTAAAGGGAAATTATTACTTTTGCTAATCATAATTATTAACCATTTAATGATATAGAAATGTCAAAAATTAAAGTAGGTATTAACGGTTTTGGCAGGATCGGCCGGCTGGCGTTCAGGGCTGCCTTGAAGAGGAACGATATAGAAATAGTTGGAATCAACGACCTCCTCGAAGTGGAGTATATTGCTTATATGCTTAAATACGACACTGTTCACGGCAGATTCGATGGGAAAGTTGAAGTTAAGGATGGTAAGCTTGTTGTAAATGGACAGAGCATCCGCATAACTGCCGAGAAAGATCCTGCATCCCTGAAGTGGAATGAGGTTGGCGCTGAATATGTAATTGAATCCACCGGACTTTTTCTTACAAAGGAAAGCGCAATGGGTCATATCACTGCAGGTGCAAAGCATGTTGTGATGTCAGCTCCTTCCAAAGATGATACTCCTATGTTTGTGATGGGTGTTAACCATAATAAATACAAGTCAGATATGCAGTTTGTTTCAAACGCTTCCTGCACAACAAACTGTCTCGCTCCAATTACAAAGGTCCTGCACGACAGTTTCGGTGTTGTTGAAGGTCTCATGACAACTGTTCATTCTACCACGGCAACTCAGAAAACAGTCGACGGTCCCTCTAAGAAGGACTGGAGAGGCGGCCGGGCTGCTGCCGGCAACATTATACCTTCCTCAACAGGCGCTGCCAAGGCTGTAACCAAGGTAATCCCCGAACTGAAAGGAAAACTTACCGGAATGTCATTCAGGGTTCCGACGCTGAATGTATCAGTTGTTGATCTCACCTGCCGTCTTGAAAAGGCTGCCAGCTACGATGATATCAAAAAAGCTATGAAGGCTGCCGCTGACGGACCGTTGAAAGGAATTCTCGGATATACAGAAGATGCAGTTGTTTCCAGCGACTTTATCGGCGATTCACGCACCTCCATCTTTGATGCCGGAGCAGGAATTTCTCTTAACGATAACTTTGTTAAGGTAGTAGCCTGGTACGACAATGAGTGGGGATATTCCTGCAAGCTTCTCGACCTCATTGCACATATGAATACGGTGAAATAATAACGAATGTATATATGCGTAGGGACGTTGCATGCAACGTCCCTTCCAATTTTATACAATCATATTAATCTCCAGTGGAATACCTGCAGTATCGCGGTAATGCTCTCCAAGTTCAAGCATCCCTTCATCGTCTTCTTCATAAAGCCATTTTATTCTGACAAGTTTTCCGGAACGTCCGTAACCGGTTAATCTCTTTAATATTTCATAAAGATACTTCGAGGAACCACTGTTTATATATTCCAGTTGAATATTTACATCCAGCCCATTGTTCTTTTCAAAATGAAGTGTAAGCCAGTCTTCCAGACGACGGAAGATAAGTTCGGGATTTTCAGGGATGGATCGTCCTACCAGTTCAAGTTTATTAGTATCGGGAAAATAAGCTATTCCCGGACAATTTTTCAACTCTTCCTGAATTACAAATTTTTCCATATTCTGATAATTTATTCATACCTTAAAGCCTCAATAGGATCAATATTAGCGGCCTTTACAGCCGGTGCATATCCTGAGACAACACCCACAATAAAACAAACAACTATCCCGGTCATAACCCAAATCCAGGGAATGACAAAACTTGACTTCAGCATTGATGAAACTGCGTTCCCGATCAGTATACCAAGAATAATCCCAAAAATACCACCCAGCTGACCAATCATAATCGATTCAAAAAGGAACTGATATTTAATTGTCTGGGTTTTTGCACCTATAGCTTTTCTAACACCAATTTCACGTGTTCGTTCAGTGACTGAAACCAGCATAATATTCATAAGTCCTACAGCAGCGCCAAATAAAGTAACGATACCAATAATAGTTGCAGCAAGTGTTACATACCTGAGGTTCTTGAGAAGCATGTTAACAATATTGTCGCTTTTTGAAATATTAAAATCCGACTCATCCTTTGGATTAAGATTACGGATAATCCTGAAGATAGCTTCTGCTTCACCAGCCATAACATCAAGGTTTACAGCATTTATAGGCATGATTGTAACATTGAATGTCATGTTTGGCCGGGAAAAGTACTGCCGCGCAGTAGTAATTGGCATAAAACAAACCCTGTCAGGATTACCGAAACCTGAACCCTTGGCTTTCAAAACTCCTGTAACCAGCAACTTCATTCCGGCAACAGTGATCTCTTGCCCTAAAGGGTCTACCCCTGAAGAAAAAAGATCCTTGACAATATCAGATCCTATAATCACATTATGCCTGGTCATCTGTATTTCATCAGGGCTGAAATTTCTTCCTGTCGCAATCTCATAACCTGCGACTGTAAGCTGGTTCTCATCTGCTCCCAGAAGATTTACATTTGGATTAGTTTTCTCAGATCCGTATTTAACAGTTGACGCACCTGATGCATTAAAAGAAACTGATACATAAGCTGCCTCCGTAAACCGGGTTTTGAACTCCTCCGCCTCCCTGAATGATATCCTTGAGAAATTTTTGGTCCGGCTTCTATCATTGCCAACCTGAATATTCATTCCACGGGAAGTTATTGTGAATGAGTTTGCACCCATCATGGTAAACTGATTTGTAAGGGACGATTTTATTGAATCGATTGCTGTAAGGATCCCTACCAGTGCCATTATACCTATTGCAATAATACAAATAGTAAGTATAGCCCTTACTTTGTTGGATCTTATTGCCCTGAATGAAATTTTTAAGTTTTCCTTGAAAATGGCTATTTTTAATATGCTTTTTTTCATTTATAATATCTCCGGTTCTGTAATAATAATAAAAACTAAAAGTACACTTTTTTTCCCTTTTACAGAAAATTGAAATCGTAATAATCGATTTTATAGAAATTTATGGAACAGCTCTGCGGTTCACTGTTGGCTGAATTACTATTGCAATAGGTGAATGTAGAGACGCCCAATCTGGGCGTCTCCATATATAATCACCATTCTGTTCCGAAGGCAGAGACGCCCAAATTGGGCGTCTCTGCACAAAACAATACGGAATTAAATTTCATGATAAAAAATAATTAGCCTTTTAGTTGCATAACTAACTTATTCGTTGTATATTTGTTACTATTGTTTCATGGTATATAATGACCTGAAAAAATTATATAAAATATTCATACTTAATCAGAATAATTAAAAACCCGAATATGAGAGAATTAACAAGAGCGGAAGAGGAAGTGATGCAGGTTCTCTGGAAAATAAAAAAAGGATTTGTCAAAGAGATCCTGGAACATTTTGATGAACCAAAACCTGCATATAATACCGTTAGTACAATTGTAAGAATCTTGCAGGAAAAAGGTTTCGTTTCTCACAAAGCATATGGACGGACGCATGAATACTTTCCCGTTGTTACTAAAAACGATTATTCAAAAACACATCTGAGCACTTTTGTAAATGACTACTTTTCAAACTCTTTTGAGAAAATGGTTAGCTTCTTTGCTAAAGAAAAGAGCATTTCTGTTAAAGAGATGGAAGAGATTATGAAAATTATGGAGGGCGAAGTTAGAAAACAAAAAAAATAAAATAATGAGTACCCTGTTTATATATATGGTAAAAGTTGCTCTCTACATGTTTGCCTTTTACCTGGTATATTCAATAATGTTAAGCAGAGACACCTCTTATGTCCGTAACAGGATCTTTATCCTTCTGTCATTAGGTACAGCTTTGATTCTTCCGTTAATTACTTTACAGACTCTCAAACCATTGAATATTCAGTTTTTTGGGAAATTTCTTTCAGATGTCTTTGTTACTGCTGCTTATAACGGCACTAAAGTATCTGATACGGCATCATCAGGTAATGGTTACCTTGAGATGATTTATTCAATTTATGTCATAGGTATGGTTGTTTTTGCGGTCAAATTACTAATTGACTTTTTCAACCTCATGTTTTTAATAATCAGGCATAAAGATGAAGGAAGCCGGATTATCAGGTTTCATGGCTTTAGCACTTCGGGTTTTTCGGCAATGGGATATATCTTCATTAATACACGGCTGAGTCCTGAAGAGGCCGGTGAGATAATCAGACACGAACAAAACCATCTCAGGCGAAATCATTTCATCGATATTATTTTTATAGAGTTCGTAAAGGCATTTCAATGGTTTAATCCTGTAGTTTACCTGTTCAACAGATCGCTGAGGGCTGTTCATGAATATCAGGCAGATCAGGAATGCCTGAATTCCGGAGTACCTATAGTAAATTATCAGAGTCTTCTTTTAAGCCAGGTATTCAAGTCCAGAGCATTTAATTTAACCAACAGCTTTTCAAATCCGTCCCTGATTAAGAAACGGATGGTAATGATGACCAAGCAACGTACCTCTGCTATTGCAAGTGCCAAGATGCTCATTGTAGTACCGGTTATAACATTAATCTTTCTGGCTATCTCAGCATCAAAATCTGAGGTGATGCCACCTCCACCACCCCCTCCTCCGCCACAATCACAGTCTACAGAATTAAAGGACAATCCACAGGTCGTAGATGAAGAGTCAATCGGCGAAGCAAAGGAAGCTCCTTATGTTGTTGTGGAAGATATGCCGATGTTCCCCGGCGGAGATGCAGCCCTTCTGAAATATATTGCTGAGAACACAATGTATCCCGAATTAGCTAAAGAAAATAATATACAGGGAAGAGTTATAGTACGTTTCTGCGTAACATCACAAGGAAGTGTTAACCGGATAAGTGTTATCAAAGGTGTTGACCCTGAGCTTGATAAGGAAGCAATCAGAGTAGTTAATTCACTACCAACATTTAGACCAGGCACTCAGGGAGGAAAACCTGTTCCTGTCTGGTATATGGTCCCAATCACATTCAGCCTGAAATAAAGCCCATTATCTGGTATTTATAATTTAGGAATTGTCGCTTCCGTCCCTGCTAAAAATATTTATCAAAAAAATTCCTCCCTGGTCATTTATTTTGTAATTAATTAAGTTTTTAGTTGCATAACTAAATATTTCGTTGTATATTTGTTTTTGTAATTCTGATCAATATTTAAACCGGTTAATAAACCACAACGAAACGATTATGAAAACTAAAAACAATCCCCGCTTCATGGCAAATCTGAAACTATTTCTGGTTTTGCCGGCAATCTTACTTGTTCTGATTGCTTTCTCTTCTTGTGCCGCAAAAAAGAAACTTACTATTGAAAAACCTGTTAAGGAGACAGACGAAATACCATACGTTGTTGTGGAAGAAATGCCAATGTTCCCCGGAGGTGACAGTACTCTTCTCGCGTACATCAGCCAGAATACACGATATCCTGAAACCGCAAAGAAGAATAATATTCAGGGAAGGGTACTTTTGAGATTTTGCGTAACGGCTAAGGGAAATGTCGACCGTATAAGTATCCTCAAGGGAGTTGATCCGGCAATTGATGCAGAAGCTATCAGAGTTATCAGTTCCCTTCCTGCATTCATACCTGGCAAACAGGGTGGAAGGCCGGTTCCTGTCTGGTATATGGCGCCGGTTACCTTTGCATTAAAATAAAAGGACAATATTGTCGTAGAGACAGGTCTGAGACCTGTCTCTACTCTGTCCGATATATTTAAAAATTATCAATCAAAACTTTTAATTATGAAAACAAAGAGGATGATATTGAAATCAGTAAATCCAAAACAATTTTTTGTAATTCCGATGGCTATTTTGGCTCTTGCACTATTTTCATTAGATGCTTCAGGCCAAAAAACCGGGACAGGAATGAAAGACGGTGCCTATCAGAAAGTTGATGTGATGCCTGTTTTCCCCGGTGGGGATGCAGCATTACTCAAGTTTATTGGAGATAGCACTCATTATCCGAAAGATGCCAAAGAAAAAGGTATTCAGGGTAAAGTAATTGCCAGATTTATGGTAAAAAAGGACGGATCAGTATCTGATGTTTCCATTATGCAGAAAGTCAGTCCCTCGCTTGATAATGAAGCAATACGAGTTGTAAAATTACTGCCAAAATTCACTCCGGGCGAACTGAAAGGGAAAAAGGTACCGGTATGGTACATGGTTCCTATAAGCTTTAAACTGGAATAGTTCCCGGAATTATTTACTGTACGAAAAAAACCATTCCATCGTTTTTTAACCGAAACTGATCCGCCAACCCGGGTCAGTTTTTTTATTTTATTGTAATTCAAATTCCGTAAATTTGCGCGCTGCAATTATTAAACCATGAATCTGGAAGAAAGAATAAAGTCATTTGTTCTGCTGGGAGAGTCACTGCGGAAATCACTAAATAAGACAGAGACAGATTGCAATCTGTCTCTGAATAAATTAATTGATGCACAGCATAACCTCAACCCGTGGTTCACGCCCGATAATGTGAGAAGAGCCTTAACTGCCATTGCTGAAGAACTTACTGAGGAAAATCTTATCATATGGACCAACTTTTATCCTGGCCTAAGGAAACAAAAGAAACCATACAGGGTAGGTGTAATTATGGCGGGAAACATACCTCTCGCTGGTTTTCACGACTTTCTTTCTGTACTTATATCCGGAAATAATCTAATTGCAAAAACCAGCTCAAAAGATCAGGAACTAATCGGTTACATAAGTGATATCCTTTGCTCCATCAACCCGGGATTCAGAAATTGTATCGAATTTACCGACGGTACTCTTACAAATTTTGATGCTGTGATCGCAACAGGCAGTGACAACAGTTCAAGGTACTTTGATTATTATTTTGGCAGGTATCCTAATATTATCAGGAAGAACAGAAACAGTGTTGCGATTATTGAAGGAGATGAATCTGATGAGGAATTAGAAGACCTGGGAATTGATATCTTCTCATATTTCGGGCTTGGATGCAGAAATGTATCGAAGCTATATTTTCCGAAAGGATATGACTTCAGACCGATGATTAAACGCTGGGATAATTTTGCAGGAGTCATTAATCATGCAAAATATGCAAATAACTACGATTTCAACAAAGCGGTTTTCCTCGTTAATAAAGACGTTTTTTACGATGCAGGTCACCTCTTGTTGAAAGAAGATGGCAGGATTTCATCTCCGGTTTCAGTACTCTATTATGAATATTATGAATCTCAATATGCTGTAAAACAGCAAACAGAACTCCTAAAGGAAAAAATTCAGTGTATTGTCGGCAAGCAATATATTTCTTTTGGTAAAGCTCAGTCGCCTCGGTTATGGGATTATGCCGACGGAATAGATACAATTGAATTTCTTCTAAAAAAAAAATCAGCTGGAATATTGTAATCTAAAAAATATTATATTGCACCCATTGATTTAATACATATTATGGTTTACAAATTTGTAGTGTTATCAGATGAAGATGAGTCATTTGTCAGGGAATTTGAATTTCTTGACACACATACGCTAATGGATTTTCATAACCAGATTCAGGATGAATTGGAGTTTGATAAATCTCAGATGGCTTCATTTTTTATGGCTACAGACAATTGGGAAAAGGAGGAAGAATTTACTCTTTTTGATATGGGTACAGGTTCTTCGACGATGGAAGTTGCTGTTCTGGAAGATATTATTTTCCGTAAAAACCAGAAATTGATATATGTATTCGATTTCTTTAATGAAAGAGCTCTGTTTGTAGAGTATACGGGTGAGGTAAAAGAGATTGATGGCCGCGAATATCCATCCTGTACAAATTCCAAAGGAATCCCGCCAAAACAGGTAATTTTCGGTGGAACATCACGTAAGCTGTATAATAATATTGTCGTTTCCGATGATGATGATGATGATGTTGATGTTGAACCGGAAGTTGATGAACTCTTCCTTAACGGAGATGACGAAGAAACACTGCCTGACTTCGAAAATATAGAAAACCTGAACGAGGACGAATAAAAGTCTTCTCAGGGCTTATATTCCAATGAAAAATTTTCTGATAGTTTTGCTTGGTCCGACCGGGGTCGGTAAAACTGACATTTCCATTGAAATTGCTGATCATTTCAACTGTGAAATAATATCTGCTGACTCTAGACAATTCTTCAGAGAAATGAGAATCGGGACTGCAGTACCTTCTGAACTTCAACTTAAAACAATAAAACATCATTTCATAAGCTTTTTATCCGTCGAAGATTATTATAGTTCAAGCCTGTTTGAAAGGGATGTTCTTGAACTTCTGCCACGGCTCTTCTCCAACAATAATATCGCCCTGATGGCCGGCGGCTCAGGAATGTATATTGATGCCGTCTGTAATGGTATTGACGATATTCCTGATGTTGATATCACTATCAGGGAAAAATACATTGCCAGATACAGGACGGAAGGAATTGAAAGCCTGAGGGTAACTCTAAAACTGCTTGACCCTGAACATTATGCAAAAGTTGATCTGAAAAATCATAAGAGAATAATCAGAGCTCTGGAGATTTGTGAAACAACAGGTATGCCATATTCCTCATTTCTTAAAAGCAAAAAAAGAAAAAGAGACTTTGAAATAATTAAAATTGGGTTGGAGAGGACCAGGGATGATCTTTACAACTCCATTAATTCAAGGGTTGATGATATGGTCAAAATGGGTCTGGAAGATGAGGCAAGACGACTTTATGATTTCAGGAAACTGAATGCGCTTAACAGTGTAGGTTACAGGGAATTTTTTGATTTTTTTGATGGAAAAATATCAAAGGAAAAAGCTATTGAACTTATTAAAAGGAATAGTCGCAGGTATGCAAAACGGCAATTGACATGGTGGGGAAAGGATAAGGAGATCAGATGGTTCCAGGCAGACCTGGTGAAGGAGATAATAGAATACTGCTCGGTGAGATGCACCCCGAAGCGGCTACGCGAAGGCGAAGGAAGCGGCAGAGGGTGTTTACCCTCAGATAAGATTCTTTAATTGGTGTATAGCATTAGCCGGATCAGTTGAATTAAATATAGAATTTCCAGCTACAAGGACATTAACTCCTGAATCAATTAGTTTTGCAGCATTTGTTGTATCGATACCGCCATCGACTTCAATTAAAGTATTATAACCTCCTTCCCGAATCATTTTCCGGAGCTCAGATATTTTATTATAACTCTCCATGATAAATGATTGTCCGCCAAAACCAGGATTAACTGTCATTATGAGGACCATGTCGATATAGGGCAAAATATTCTTAAGAAGCGAGACAGGAGTATGGGGGTTTAAGGCGACACATGCTTTCATTCCAAGATTCCGTATTTCTGTCACTGTCCGGTTCAAATGATTGCAGGCTTCATACTGAACTGTCAGGTGATTGGCACCGGCAGCGCAGAATCGTTCAAGGTAGCGATCGGGGTCCACAATCATAAGGTGTACCTCGAGCGGTTTTACTGCAATTTTTTTTACAGCTTCGATCACGGGGAATCCGAATGAAATATTCGGTACAAAAACGCCATCCATAACATCGAGATGAAGCCAGTCGGCCTCACTTTTATTTATCATCATGACAACTTTCTCGAGACTGGTAAAATCGGCTGCTAACAGTGATGGAGATACGAAGTGGTCCATTTAAGAATATTTTGGGCAAAGATAGAAACAAAATGTTAACCGAGATATGATTTCAGTATTCTGCAGCGGGTAGTAAACTGGATCCTTTTGATAGCTTTTTCCTTTATCTGTCTGACCCTCTCGCGTGTGAGGCTCAGCTCCTCACCTATCTCCTCGAGTGTGTAGGGATGTTTCATGCCTAAACCGAAATATAACTTTAAAACCTTGGATTCACGGGGCGAGAGAGTACTCAACGCCCTTTCTATCTCATATGCAAGTGATTCGTTAATAAGGTTTCTGTCAGGACTCGGGGTATCAGCGCTTTGCAGAACGTCGTACATATTGTTATCCTCCTCAGAACTGATCGGAGCATCCATACTTACTGTACGACCGTTTGTTTTCAAGGCATCCTTCACCTCTTCAGGTATCATCTCGAGTATTTCAGCAATTTCCTGGGACGAAGGTTCCCTCTCATATTCCTGCTCAAGACGTGCAAAAGCCCTGTTTATCCTGTTTATTGACCCAATCTTATTGACGGGGAGACGGACAATCCTGGCTTGTTCGGCAAGAGCCTGAAGTATTGCCTGGCGTATCCACCAAACTGCATAGGAGATGAATTTGAACCCGCGTGTCTCATCAAATCGCTGAGCAGCTTTCATCAATCCCAGATTACCCTCATTAATAAGATCAGGAAGACTCATTCCCTGGTTCTGATACTGTTTTGCCACAGAAACGACAAAACGCAGATTCGCTTTAACTAGTTTTCGGAGAGCTTCAGTTTCGCCTGATTTAATCCTTCTGGCGAGGACAACTTCTTCTTCAGGTGAAATAAGGTCAACCCTGCCAATCTCCTGGAGATATTTGTCCAGCGATGGAGTGTCACGGTTAGTAACCTGTTTCGTTATCTTTAACTGACGCATTTACAGGCCAGATTTTAGTTCTTCAAAGAAAATTCAGGCAATAGGTACCACAATTTTAGTAAAAAAAAGCTTCTATCCAACATATTATGCTAAATATTTTTTGGAGGATAATAGTTTTTTAGTAAATTGCAGAATTATTTTACATATTGAATATCAAATTATTAATTGATTTGATAAAATCCGTTGCATTTTTGACAGTAATTATTAGGAAATATATTCGCAATTTTATTTAATATTGCAGCGGCTTTTAGGATATGTGAAGACGTTATAGCATAATCCATCGGGTTCATATTCATTTCTTGGCCCGTGATTCCAAAAAAAATCATTAAGATCTCTTATATTCCATTTATCATTAAAATATGTACGACATTCTTGAGTTAAGTAAGAAGCTGCTTCCTGAGTTAAAGGATATTGCAAAAGAACTTAAAATCAAAAAAGCAGAAACTTTAAAAAAACAGGATTTGATATACAAAATCCTTGACCAGCAGGCAATTGAAACCACTGAAGCCAAAATTCCACCAAAAAATGATGAGGAAGAAATACAATCTTCTTCTGAAATTAATAATCAGGAGTCTGATTCTGCAATGAGAAGAGGAAAAAGACCAAGGACTTTAACGCCGGTGGTAAAAAGACCGATAGAATCTGTTATGTCAGTTTCACCCGATGGCGTTAAGAGGCCTGAAACCAGACTGGGAGACAGGCAGGATCAGATCCGGAAACCGGAGAAATCCCAGGAGACGCCCGACCTGTTTAAAAAACCAGAACTATATCATGATAACAGAAAGGCTCCGAAATGGAGAACTGACCAAAGACATGAAGAAAAATTCGAGAGAAAAGAAAGATCTGATAATGAACCTTCAGGAAGGTATGAGAGGAGTAAGAAGGAATCTGTTCCTGAACCTCTTACAGAAAATACGATTCCTGAAATCAGCAGTGAAGTTCTATTCGAAGAAATTAAGCCATCTATTGAGGCCAATTTCGGTGATATAATAATTGAATCACCTGTAAAAGAGACTGTTCAGGAGATCATTCCTTTAAAAGAAGAGAAGAAAGAAAAACCTTATGATTTTGAAGGTATAATTTATAATACAGGCGTTCTTGAGATTATGCCTGACGGTTACGGATTTTTAAGGTCGCCCGATTATAATTATCTGAACTCACCTGATGATATTTATGTCTCCCAATCGCAGATCAAACTTTTCGGTCTTAAGACAGGAGACACGATCAAAGGATCGATACGGCCACCGAAAGAGGGTGAAAAATATTTCCCATTGATCAAAGTTGACGAGATAAATGGAAGAAGTCCCGATTTTATAAGAGACAGAGTTCCATTCGACTTTCTCACTCCTCTTTTTCCCGATGAGAAATTTACCCTGTGCCAGCCTGGTGAAGGATCTCTGTCAGTGAGGGTAATAGATATGTTTACTCCTATAGGTAAAGGACAGCGCGGGTTAATCGTAGCTCAGCCAAAAACCGGTAAAACCATTCTTCTTCAGGAGATTGCCAATGCGATAGCAAAATATCATCCGGAAGTATACCTTATGATATTACTCATAGATGAACGTCCTGAAGAGGTTACTGATATGGCAAGAAATGTAAAAGCTGAAGTTATTGCTTCAACTTTCGACGAACCTGCCGAGCGTCATTGCCGTGTTGCCAATATTGTACTTGAAAAGGCAAAACGGCTTGTTGAGTGCGGACATGATGTTGTAATTCTTCTTGACTCAATTACCCGGCTTGCAAGAGCTTTCAATACCACAGCCCCTGCATCGGGGAAAGTATTGTCAGGAGGGGTTGACTCTAATGCACTTCATAAACCAAAGAGGTTTTTCGGCGCAGCCCGTAACATTGAAAATGGAGGATCACTTACTATTCTTGCAACCGCTCTGACTGAAACGGGATCAAAAATGGATGATGTCATCTTTGAGGAATTTAAAGGAACAGGTAACATGGAATTACAGCTTGACCGTAAGCTGTCAAACAGGAGGATATTCCCTTCGATTGATATCCCGGCATCAAGCACGCGTAGAGAAGATCTGCTTCTGAATAAAACCATTCTTCAAAAGATCTGGGTTTTGCGCAACTTCCTCACCGATATGAATTCGGTTGAAGCTATGGAATTCCTTCGTGACCGGCTGCTTCAGGCTAAGTCGAATGAAGAATTTCTGGTTTCAATGAATGGAGGATAACGAACGTTTGCGAATTTTATATACTTTTGCACTTTATTTTAAAAACACACTTTTAAATCATATATATAAATCACAATGGCAACAAAAAAATTTATAACATGCGACGGCAATCAGGCCGCTGCGCATGTTGCATATATGTTTAGCGAAGTAGCTTGCATATATCCTATCACACCTTCTTCCACAATGGCAGAATTCATTGATGAATGGGCTGCCAACGGACTTAAGAACATTTTCGGAGAACAGGTTAAAGTAGTTGAAATGCAATCTGAGGCTGGTGCAGCCGGCGCGTTGCATGGTGCGTTACAGACAGGCGCTCTTTGTTCAACTTTCACCTGCTCACAGGGCTTGCTTCTTATGATACCCAATATGTACAAGATCGCAGGAGAACTTCTTCCGGGTGTTTTTCACGTAAGTGCCCGTGCAGTTGCTGCGCATGCACTTTCAATCTTTGGCGATCACAGCGATATTTATGCTACCCGCCAGACAGGTTTTGCAATGCTGGCCAGCGGTAGTGTACAGGAAATTATGGATCTTGCAGGGGTAGCTCACCTTTCCGCAATAAAATCGAGGATTCCTTTTATGCATTTCTTTGATGGTTTCCGTTCATCTGCCGAAGTACAGAAAATCGAATATCTCGAGATGGAAGACCTTAAGAAACTCATTGATCTGGATGCCCTCAGAAAATTCCGCGAAAACGCATTGAATCCTGAGCACCCGGTAACAAGAGGAACTGCGCAGAACCCTGATATATTCTTCCAGGCAAAAGAGTCCATTAATAAATTTTACGAGCCTATTCCGGATATCGTAAACTCCTATATGACTCAAATAACCAAGCTTACTGGCAGAGAATATAAGCCATTCACTTATTATGGTGCACCGGATGCTGAAAACATCATTATTGCTATGGGTTCAGTAACAGAAACTACCAAAGAAACTATCGATTACCTTGCTGCTAAAGGAGAAAAAGTAGGATTAATAACAGTACATCTTTATCGTCCTTTCTCTTCAAAATACTTTTTCGATGTTTTCCCTAAATCTGTTAAGAAAATAACCGTAATTGAAAGAACTAAAGAAGCAGGAGCTAACGGAGAACCTCTTTATCTTGACGTTAAAGAGATGTTCTACGACAGACAGGAAAGACCGTTGATAGTTGGTGGCCGTTTCGGACTAAGTTCGAAAGATACTACTCCAAGTATGGTTCTCTCCGTTTTCGAGAACATGAAACTCAAAGAACCTAAGAACCAGTTCACTCTTGGTATTGTTGATGATGTTACTTTCAAATCTCTTCCGATACTTCCTGAGATACATGTTGCCCTTCCAGGGACATATTCAGCGAAATTCTATGGACTGGGATCAGATGGCACCGTTGGTGCAAACAAAAACTCTATCAAAATTATCGGTGATTCAACCGATAAATATTGCCAGGCATATTTTGCTTACGACTCAAAAAAATCGGGGGGTATAACAACATCACACCTGCGTTTTGGCGATAAACCAATCCGCTCGCCTTACCTTGTCAATACACCTGATTTTGTTGCCTGCCATGTACCCTCATACCTTAATAAGTATGATATGCTTAAAGGGTTGAAGGAAAACGGAACTTTCCTTCTCAATTCCATATGGGATGCAGAAGAGACAAAGAAACGGATCCCCGATCATATGAAGAAGTATATGGCCGAGAACCATATCAACTTCTACATTATCAATGCAACGATAATCGCTGAGGAACTCGGACTGGGAAATCGTACCAATACCATAATGCAGGCTGCTTTCTTTAAAGTGGCAAACGTAATTCCCTATGAACAAGCCGAATCAGAAATGAAAAAGGCTATTTATAAAAGCTACGGTAAAAAAGGTGAAGAGGTCGTTAAGATGAATAATGCTGCCGTAGATAAAGGTGGCAGTGTTGAAAAGGTTGAAATTCCTGCGGAATGGGCAGGCATTAAAGTCGCAAAAGCTGCGGATAAACGTGATATTCCGGAATTCATCCGTAATGTAATGGAACCTATTAACAGTATGAAAGGCGATGATCTTCCTGTTAGCGCATTCGCCGGCAGGGAAGATGGAACTTTCCCATCTGGGACTTCCCAGTACGAAAAACGCGGTATCGCAGTTAACGTTCCGGAGTGGCAACCAAATGAATGTATTCAGTGTAACCAGTGTTCGTACGTCTGTCCTCATGCAGTTATTCGCCCCTTCCTTTTAACTGAAGCTGAGCTGGCAAATGCTCCTGCAGGAACAACAACTATTCAGGGAATACCCGGTGTTCTGAAACAATTCAAGTTCAGAATACAGGTAAGTGTGCTTGACTGTACGGGTTGCAGCAACTGCGCTGATGTATGCCCTTCAAAGAATAAGGCATTGATCATGAAACCACTTGAAACACAACTTGAGGAAATTCCCCGATGGACATATATGGATGAAAAAGTTGGCTATAAAGATACTATCGTTGATAAATTTGTTAATGTTAAAAACAGCCAGTTCTCTCAACCATTGTTCGAATTCTCAGGAGCATGCGGAGGTTGCGGCGAAACTCCTTATATCAAAACAATAACACAGCTTTTTGGAGATAGAATGATCGTCTCAAATGCAACAGGATGTTCCTCAATATATGGTGGCTCTGCTCCTTCTACCCCATACACTCATAACAAAAATGGTCAGGGACCTGCATGGGCAAACTCATTATTTGAGGATAATGCAGAGTATGGACTTGGTTTGTCACTCGGGGCTTCTAAACTGAGAGATCGTATCGCTTTACGTATGACCGGGGCTTTGACAAACGGTTCTGTAAGTGCTGAGACCAAAGCTGTATTTGAAGAATGGCTGAAGGGGAAAAATAATGCTCAGGCTTCAAAAATTGCCTCTGCAAAGGTTATTGAAGCCTGTACCAAAGAAAAATCGGAAATTGCAAAAGAGATTTTGAGTCTTAAGCAATACCTGGTTAAAAAATCACATTGGATATTTGGTGGCGACGGCTGGGCATATGATATCGGCTACGGTGGTCTTGATCATGTAATAGCTTCAGGTGAAGATGTAAATATTCTGGTACTCGATACGGAAGTATACTCAAACACCGGAGGTCAGGCATCCAAATCAACTCCGGCAGGAGCTGTAGCAAAATTTGCCGCTTCAGGTAAAAAAATCCGGAAGAAAGATCTTGGAATGATGGCTATCAGCTATGGATATGTTTATGTTGCGCAGGTTGCGATGGGCGCAAGTAACTCACAGTATTTCAAGGCTATAAAGGAAGCAGAAGCTTTTCCTGGACCGTCTCTCATTATCGCTTACGCACCCTGTATTAACCATGGTTTAAGAGATGGAATGGGAAAAACTCAGCTCGAAACGAAACACGCTGTTGAAGCTGGTTACTGGCATCTTTACAGGTTTAATCCACTTCTGGAAAATGAAGGTAAGAATCCTTTTATACTCGATTCAAAAGAACCTGACTGGTCGAAGTTCCAGGATTTTCTGAAGTCAGAAGTACGCTATACTTCACTGATGAAAGCATTCCCGGGTGAAGCTGATGTACTTTTCAAGGCTGCCGAAGAGAACGCCAAATGGAGGTACAAATCATATCAGCGAATGGCTGCAATGGAATTTGCAGCTGCGGAAGCAGAACCGGAAGCAAAAACGGAATAATGTTGTTTTAAATAATGTTGTAGAGACGCCCAAATTGGGCGTCTCTACTTTTTTCGTACTTTTGTCGCTTGTTAAAAATTATGGGCAGGATACTAGGAATAGATTATGGTTCAAAAAGAATCGGGCTGGCGGTTACAGATCCGTTGCAGATTTTTGCTTCACCTCTGATTACTGTAAGTCCCGGTGATTTTGACAACTACATGAAAGATTTTCTTAAAACCAACGAGGTAGATGCTTTTGTTATAGGATATCCTGTACAGATGAACAACCAGCCCAGCACATCTGTTGTTTACATTAATCCGTTTATAAAGAAGCTAAAGAGAACATATCCGGAAAAGCATATATACCTGGCTGATGAAAGATTTACATCACAAATGGCTTTAAGGACAATGATAGATGGAGGAGTGAAAAAGAAAGACAGAAAGGATAAATCGATGGTTGATAAAATAAGTGCCTCAATAATTCTTCAGTCTTTCCTTGACAACAGATCTAACAAAACAAAAAATAATTAACTGAAATGACTTACCCGATTGTTATATACGGTCACTCGATACTAAGAAAAGTTGCTGAAGAGATCAAGGAGGATTATCCGGGACTTAATCAATTGATAGAAGATCTTTTTGAGACCATGTACTACTCTGAAGGAATGGGTCTTGCGGCACCTCAGATAGGTAAATCAATAAGAATATTTGTGATCGATGGTAAACCTGTGGCCGAAGATGATCCATCTCTTGCCGACTTCAAAAAAACCTTCATAAATGCTCATATCTCTGAAAGATGTGGTGAGTTGCAGCCTATGAATGAAGGATGTTTAAGTATCCCCAAGTTAAGGGAAGAAGTTATGCGCGAATCACATATCCGGATAAGCTATTATGACGAAAACTGGCAGTATCACGATGAGGTGTTCGACGGTTACAAAGCCAGGATAATCCAGCATGAATATGATCATCTTGATGGTATTCTTTTCACCGACAGGATAAATCCGCTGAGAAGAAGACTGCTGAAAGGTAAACTTACGGCAATAAGCAAAGGCCAGTTTGAAGTTGAATACAAGACAATACTTCCGGGGCAGAAGATAAAATGAATTTAAGACCTTTTTGTGACGACGATTTAGTAATTCTTCAGTAAATTAGTTATCTGACTGCTATAATAAATTTGACTTTAGCTATTTGCTGGAGTAAATTTGATAATGATATTTACCGCTCTGATTTCAAATATTATTAAACGATGTTTTTATGAAATTAATTCGTGACAAACAGGGCCTTCTTATTTCTGTTCTGATTGTAATGCAAATATTATACTTAAGTTCCTGTAATACAAAATCATACAATCCAAAACCTCAAGTCGGGGTAATTGGGTTCCATGGGTTTTATCTCGATATGGACTATTTGAAAGTCAAAAATATAATGGATTCTTTACTTAACATTGGTGAATTGCATTATTTTGAAACAACAGATATTGTTGGAAATAAGCAAAAAAACTTATACTGCGATTTTACAGAAATTAGTCCTTCCCTTTGTGCAAAAGTTAATCTTAGAGGGAGTTATATAATTGATCAAAGGTTAACAAGTATTCAATTAACTCTTTGCAGCAGGTCAAAAATCGCAGAACCAAAATTTTCATATAATTGTGACCTGAATGATCTGAAAAAATTATTTGAATCATATAAAGAAAAATATGGTACTCCAGCTTTAATTGGACAGGGAGAAAAATATGATTGGTTGTCGAAAAAAATATCAAATCTTTATCTGCCGGGTCCAAAAGGAAGATGGGCAATGGATAAGATATATTTCTGGGAGAAGGGAAATTATATGATATATTTTGATTTTGGGTATCCAGAAAGCCTGACCAATTCTGATAATCCAGTTACAGCATCCAGGGTTCCTGAATTGCATGATTCGACAAGTGCTCCGATAATATACTATGACTTTACTCAAGAGTATATGGATAAGCTACTCGAGAAAGCAGGTAGAATAAAACAATAAGTCTCATTAGCTGCGGACTGTGCTACATAAAGAAATTCCATTTCTTCGTATTGGCCTGCCGTTATGTGCGGGAATTATTTCAGGCCTGTACATCAAACCGGATATTGCTTTCCTGTTAATAGTTTTTATTATCATTATCTCCGGCCTTTTCATCAGCCTGTTGTTTAATAAATATCCGGTCAACCATATCTATGGCCTGGTTCTGACAGGTTCACTCTTCATATGTGGTTTGATGCTGTATTCTAACGAAAAAAACAGCATTTCAACGCTGCGACCTGAAAAGACACTCTTCACCGGTACCCTCTCCGACTTTCCGGAAGAGAAAGAAAACAGTATCAGGTTAACTGTAAAACTTAACCGGAAATCTGATGGCAATAATTCTGAATCAGTAAAAGGGTCCATCATATTATACAATAAAAAAGATTTACCTGAGGTTCCATTCCTGCCAGGTGATATACTTATTATCAGTTGTACACCGATAGAAATTTCAAACAGAGGCAATCCAAATGAATTTGATTACAGGTTTTATATGGAAACCCAGGGTATCAGATATTATGCATTTACGAATCGCAGCGATATTCTCTGTCATGTTCTTCCTGCTCACAGAAAACTGATTCACAGAGCATTGATCATAAGAGAGAAGATCATCCAAATGTACAGGGAACGGGGTATTACAGGTGAACGATTAGCACTGGTAGCGGCAATTACTCTTGGTCAGAAAAGCATGCTGGATCCCGAACAGAAACTGAATTTTATTAAAGCCGGAGTTATGCATATTATGGCAGTATCGGGGCTTCATGCCGTACTCCTCAGTTTGTTTGTATTTTATCTTCTGTTTTTCCTAAAAGGAAGGTTTAATTTTCTCCGGATCTTAATAACAATTCTCATACTCTGGTCATTTGCGTTTGTGACTGGCCTAACTCCTTCCGTTCTCAGAGCAACCCTTATGTTTTCCTTTCTCCAGGCTGGCACACTGATGAAGAGACCTGTAAATGGAATAAACTCCGTGCTGGCATCGGCTTTTATTCTAATCATTATAAAACCATCTGTTCTATTCGATGCCGGATTCCTGCTTTCATATTCTGCAGTTATTTATATAATCTGTTTCTATAAGGACTTTTATAATATACTGCAATTTAAAAACCGGATGACAGATAAAATATGGCAATCGGCAGTTGTAACTATTGTAGCCCAGGCAGGTACTCTCCCTCTGACAATAATGCTTTTTAACAGGTTCCCTACATATTTCATCCTGGCAAATATTACTATTGTACCGCTCTCAAACCTTTTGATTATTACGGGATGCATGGTTCTGATCGTATTCCCTCTTCAATTTCTTTCGCAATTTCTGGCTATGCTCCTGAATTGGCTGACCGGACTTACGGAGCAGCTAACTTCACGTGCCGCTTCACTTCCATATTCAACCATTGAAAACATTGGTATTACGAATGTTGAATGTATCCTGCTCACCATTTCAATTTTTCTGTTCATCCGTCTGCTGCTGAGCAGAAAATCTATCCCGGTTTTTTATCCTCTTTTATTTATGACCCTCTTTGTTTTAGCAGGTGCAGCCAGGGATATTTCATCAAGAACCAGAAATGAATTGATCATATACAATACGCCAGGTAAATCTACAATCGGAATTAAAACCGGCAAAATCCTGAATCTGTACTCCGATACATCACTGGTCTCAAATGAAGTAAAAAGACACTGCGCGTCATTTGGACTCAGGATCAAACCAACCAGACTGACAAATAGCCATTACTGCATCAGAGCCGGTGAGAAAAAAATACTGATCAGCAATTATCTGAACAAAAACATTGTACAGGAATTCGTTCCTGATATAGTTATTCTGACCGGTTCAAAGCCTGCTATTGAAAACAATGTAAATTTCCTTCCCCCTCCCGCGATAATTATTTTCTCTGCCGGGGCTGCTCCAGGTTTTCGTATCCCTGAACATGTTGTAACAACCGGTATTGACTCCATCCATTTTGTAAGAAAATCAGGAGCATTTGTCCGGCAGATATAAAAAGTAAAAAATAAATGTCCTAAAAAACTTGAGTATTAAGCGATTTATCTCTTATTTTGTCATGTTTTTTCAAAAAATTTTTTCATGAGAATAATAATTGCCGGAGCAGGTGAAGTTGGGACGCATCTTGCCAAGATGTTATCCAGTGAAAATCATGAAATCATTCTTATCGATATTGAAGAGTCACGGCTTAAACCTGTTGACAGTTCTCTTGAGGTTTTGACCTATGAAGGCTCTGCTACATCCGTAAAGATTTTACAGGATGCACTCCGCAAAAAAACTGACCTGTTTATCGCAGTTACTCATTCTGAAGATACCAATATAACCTCATCTGTTCTTGCCAAAAGGTTCGGAGCCATCAAGACAATAGCCCGTATTGACAATCTCGATTATCTTGAACCTTCAACACTGGAATTTTTCAAGTCAATTGGCGTCGACTCCCTGATATATCCTGAACTGATTGCAGCCCGGGAAGTTCTCGGGCTCCTGCATGAAACAGGATCAACTGAATTCATGGAGTTTTCAGGAGGCAAACTTGCAATGTACGTTCAGAAGCTTGATGAGAAGGCGCCTATCCTGAACAAGAGCCTTCAGGAAATTGCTATTAATAACAGAAATGATAAGTACAGGGCTGTTGCAATCAAAAGAAATGCTATAACTATCATACCCCGGGGAAATGAACATTTTCAGCTCGGAGATATGGTATTTGTTATCTCAACGCACGAGGGAATTGATGAAATGATGAAGTCGTCGGGGAAAGAAAATTTTGAAGCTAAAAATATTATGATACTGGGGGGTAGCAGGATAGGGAAGCATATTGCCCTGTACCTTCAGAAATCATGTGAAGTGAAGCTGATAGATTCAAATATTGAAAAATGCCAGGATCTCGCTGAGATCCTGGACAATACCCTTATAATTAATGGTGATGGCAGAAATGTCGATCTGCTTGAGCAGGAAGGAATAAGGAAGATGGATGCTTTTGTATCAGTGACCGGAAATTCAGAAACAAATATTCTGTCGTGTCTCCTTGCAAAAAGGCTGGGTGTTAAAAAGACTATTGCCGAGGTTGAGAACATGGAATTCATTAATCTTGCAGAGAACACAGGTATTGACACAATCATCAATAAGAAGATTTCTGCGGCAAGCAGAATTTTCAGGCATACTACAAATCCAAATGTAACACAGGTTAAATACATGACAGGAACCGATGCTGAAGTTATCGAGTTTAATGTTCCTGCTAACTCAAAAATAACCAAGGGTACTTTAAGAAGCATTGACTTCCCGAAGGATGCTATTGTTGGAGGCGGAACAAGAGATGGAGAACCATTCATTGCAACCGGCGATACCATAATAAAAGCTAATGATAAGGTCGTTGTTTTTACATTACCCTCAGCTTACGAGACGCTTTCTAAATATTTTACCTGATTATTTATGATCAACTTCAGGATAATAGCCAGGGCTTTCAGCCTGCTGCTCATTGTTGAAGGTTTGTTCATGCTGATCTCGGCAGGAGTATGTGTTATATACCACGAGCATGCAGCGTCTTCTTTCTTCTATTCTGCTTTTATTACAATTGTAACAGGCGTTTTGGTTTTCACACCTCTGCGTAATGAAGAACGGATTTTCGGAAACAAGGAAGGATATATTATTGTAACAGGAATCTGGCTCATTTTAAGCCTTTTTGGAACTTTACCATTTATTTTCAGCGGTTCAATAAGAAGTTTTGGTGACGCCTTTTTCGAGTCTATGTCAGGCTTTAGCACTACCGGTGCTACAATACTTACTAATATAGAGTCAATGCCTCATGGTATACTTTTCTGGAGAAGCCTGACACAATGGCTTGGAGGAATCGGAATAATATTTATCTCCCTTTCAGTGTTCCCGGTATTAAGATCCTTTAATATCCAGCTTGCTGCAATTGAGTTTTCCGGACAGTCTACTGATAAGATCCATCCCAGGACTAAAGATGCAGCCAAACGTCTTATCACTATCTACTGCTTAATTACCCTTTCAGAAGCCCTCTTACTGATCTTTGGAGGAATGCCGGTTTTTGATGCAGTCTGTCATTCATTTTCGACTTTGTCGACCGGAGGTTTTTCTACACACAACAACGGGATTGCTGCCTTTTCAACTCCTTACATAATGATTGTCATAACTGTATTCATGTTTCTTGCGGGTACAAATATGACTCTGATTTACTTCGGTCTAAAGGGTAATTTCAAAAAGATAATTGGCAATAGTGAGTTCGTATTTTACTCACTGGTCTGCTTTAGCTTTATTACATTAGTCTCTCTGATACTTTACTTTAAATCTGGTTTCTCTTCCGGCAAAGCTATTCTTGATGGTGCTTTTCATGTTATATCCATAATTACAACGACCGGCTTTTATACTCAGGACCATAACTTATGGGGAAGCGTAATACTGATCATCTTCTTTATTTTGATGTTTACAGGAGGGACTGCAGGTTCAACAAGCGGGGGTATAAAAATTGTAAGGTTACTTCTGATTACAAAAAACAGCCGGCAGGAGCTTAAAAGATTAATTCATCCAAATGCTTTTATACCTGTACGTCTCGACAAAAGAATAATTTCACAAAATACAATCTACAATCTACTGGTATTCATATCATTATATTTTTTTGTGATGTGCTCAGGTACGTTTGTTATTTCATTTATGGGATATGACCTTGTTACCTCCTTCAGTACCTCCGCCTCAATGCTGGGAAATATTGGTCCGGGTCTGGGTACATTTGGTCCGTTTACAAATTATTCTGCTCTTCCAATGGCTGGCAAATGGTTTCTGTCATTTTTGATGTTATTGGGACGACTTGAACTTCTTACGGTTATGATCCTGTTTAGCAGAAATTTTTACAAACATTGATTTTCACTGTTCAAGGACACCAAGTCCCTGTCTAATAATTTCTATTTCTTCGCCTGTACAATCAACAATTGTGGATGCTTCATTTCGGCCATATCCGCCATCAATCACCGCGTCGGTAAAATCAGAATACTTCTCATAGATCAGTTCAGGGTCGGTGGTATACTCAATAACGTCATCCGGGTCATGTATTGATGTTGTTATAACCGGTCGCCGCAACTCCCTGACCAGCTCAAGTACAATATTATTATCCGGTATTCTGATACCAACCGTTTTTTTCTTATTCTTGAATAGTTTGGGAATCTGATTATTTGCCTGTACAATGAAAGTAAAGGGTCCGGGGAGGTTTCTCTTCAGAAGTTTAAATACATTATTATCCCTGATTATTGTATATTCCGAAAGCTGACTCATATCATGAAATATAAGTGAAAGTTCCGGGTTTTTGGGATTTAATCCTTTAAAACGGGCTATTTTCTCGATTGATCTTGTTGCCAGGATATCGCAGCCCATTGCATAGACTGTATCGGTGGGATATATTATGATGCCTCCACTTTCAAGCAGGTCAACTATTTGCCTGATATGCTTCGGATTTGGATTCTCGTTGTAAATACGGATAAGCATTGGGTTTTTGGAGCTTTTGCCCCCCATCCCCCCTAAAGGGGGGCTAAAAACCATCCGATTTCAAGCCCCCTTTAGGGGGTTTGGGGGTAATAAAAAAAAGGGTAAGCTACTTATATCGCACCGCTACAACTGCCTGCCCTTGCTACCTTCCGATCCTGGGGGAGTTCAGCAGGAGCTGGTCGTATAAGACTTACCCCGCACAAAAGTAGTTTTTTTCCGGTAGCCGGCAAAATAATTATTCCAATTTAACATCCGTTCTCATTTCTATTTTTACATTATATTTGTTGTTAATCACTTTAACTATTAACTAATCAAATAACATACATCATGGAAGAAAAAGTCAACGTATGGAAAGCAAATCTCACAAATGGTCTGATCATGGGTCTTGTGGGTGTTGTCTACTCGCTCATTGTTTATTTTCTGAATCTGTCCTTCAATCAATATCAGGGATATGTTTTTTTTATAATTCAGATTTTCCTTTTATATTATCTTCTTAAGTCGTACCGCGACAATAATATGCATGGCCAGATAACTTATGGTCAGTCGGTTGGAGCCGGTGTGATCATCTACCTCTATTATGCAATTATAATGGCTGTTTTCACATATATTCTCTACACGGTTATTGACAGTGGACTATTAGCTAAACAGCTTGCATTTACTGAACAGAAACTTTTGGACAAAGGAACTCCCCAGGCAGCAGTTGATTCCATGATGGCAATACAGACAAAAATGATGAAACCTGCTATAATGGCTCCTATCAGTATTTTTGGGGTTATGTTTTTTGGAACAATTATTACTCTGGTAGTAAGTATCTTTGTTAAAAAAGAAGGTAATCCACTGATAGACACACCAGTAAACTAGTCTGAATACAATTCTGATGGATCTGTCGATCGTAATCCCTGTTTTCAACGAAGAGGAGTCTATTCAGGAATTAACTGAATGGATTGTAAAGGTTTGTATAAACGACAGACTATCTTATGAAATTATCTTTATTGATGATGGAAGTTCTGATTCATCCTGGGACAAAATAAGATTAATGGCAGGGACGAATAAGTTCGTAAAGGGCTTCCGGTTCAGAAGGAATTATGGCAAAGCTGCTGCCCTTCACACAGGTTTCAGTGAAGCATCCGGCGATGTTGTAATCACAATGGACTCAGATCTTCAGGACAGTCCTGATGAGATACCTGAACTGGTAAAACTGATCAGAGATGACAAATATGACCTTGTGTCGGGGTGGAAAAAGAAAAGATATGACCCCTTTGTAAAGCGGTTCACAAGCAAGTTTTATAATGGCACTGCACGATGGTCGTCGGGGATAAAACTTCATGACTTTAACTGTGGACTTAAAGCATACCGGCTGGAAGTTGTCAAGAGTATTGAGGTTTTTGGAGAGATGCACCGGTACATACCAATGCTGGCAAAAGAAGCCGGTTTCAGAAAGATAGGGGAAAAAATAGTTGAACACAGGCCACGAAAATTCGGGGTTACAAAATACGGACTTGACAGATTCATAAAAGGGTATCTCGATCTTTTAACAATCGGGTTCATCACCCGTTTCGGTAAAAGTCCGATGCATCTGTTCGGTTCCCTGGGTACCCTGATGTTTTTGATTGGTTTTATAATGGCCGGTTATCTGGGTGTCAGAAAACTTGTATTTATCTCTAATCATCTCAGGGCTCCTCTGGTTACAAACAGTCCTTTCTTTTTCATAGGACTTACAGTTATGATAATCGGATCGTTCCTATTCCTTACAGGTTTTCTGGGAGAACTGATAAACAGGAATTCATCAGAACGGAATAGCTATCTGTTCAAGGATAAGGTGAATATCTGATAGCCGCTTCGCGGGTCTAAATATTATTAAAGACCTCTAGAATCGAACTTGTCATCTTCTCCCACGAAAATTTCTCCTTTTCCTGCCTCACACCTTCTGCAAACTTCTCTTTACGGTTGTTCCCGAAGTAATCGATAATAGCTTCAGTTATAAATTCAGGCTCTGGCTTTACAACGTAGCCACACTTGCCATCCCGGACAATTTCTTTCAGACCCCCTACATCGGTAACCAGCATAGGTTTATCAAAGTAAAAGGCGATCTGTGTTACCCCGCTCTGGGTCGCAGTCTTATATGGTTGAACAACAAGGTCGGCTACACTGAAATAAAAAGGAACCTCCTCATCTTTTATAAAATGATCAAAAAAGATAATGTCATTTCCCAGATTATACTTTTTAATAAGATCCCTGTATACTCTGTCATCTTCGTAAAATTCACCGGCAATAATAAGCTTTAATTTTCTGTTCCTCAATCGTTTATCGGAAAATGCTTCGATCAGCAAATCAAGTCCTTTATATGCCCGGATGAATCCGAAGAACAAGAGATATGAATTATCCGGATCGAGCTTTAATGCTGCTAATGCTTCTTTTCGTCCTACTGCCAGACCATAATTATCGAATAAAGGGTGAGGAGACAGTTTAACAGGAATGTTTTTCCTGAAGCTATTAAGATCATCCAGAACAGTCCGTGACATTACAATAGCCCCATCAATGCTATTTGTAAAATAAGTTGTAAGAAATTTATCACCGGGACGTTTCTCGTGGGGTATAACGTTATCGAAAATACAGATCACTTTTGTGTGCCGGTTCGACTTTGCTATCCTGGCAATTGTCCCAAAACACGGGCCCATGAAAGGCAGCCAGAACCTGATGAGAAGAATGCCGGGCTTTGCCTTTTTGATTTTAATTCCGGTTGCAATCCAGTTAAATGGATTTATGGAATTAACCAGCCGGGTTATCTTAATATTCCGGGGTGCCGGACCATCAGTAAATTGTGTTTTCCCGGGAAAGAGCAATTTTGGATACTGCAGACTGAATGTAAATATTTCAATATCAAACCCTTCAGAAGTAAACTGTTGGGCGAGACGGTCATTAAATGAAGCCGGCCCGCCCCGGTAAGGATATGCTGGTCCGAGTGAAATTATCCTCATTGGATCGATTCTAAGAGAATGCAAGTTACAAAATTGAAGTCAATTAATTTTCCCGCTGATCCCGCTGATTTGCGAGATCATTTCAGCATCAACCCGCTGTCTGCGGGAAAGAAAAAAATTCATTTACCCGCATTAATATTCTCATATTTTGCCTGGAATCGTCTGTATAGCTGCTTATGCTTGTTATCGAGGTTTATATTACGACCGGTGATGAAAGCATATTCTATATTATTTGTTGATATATCGAGGATATCTCCGGTTGAAACAACAATGTTGGCATCCTTTCCTACCTCAAGGGAGCCGGTTTTATCGTCAATCCCCAGTATTTTTGCACTGTTCAGGGTAACTGTCTGAAGAGCCTCCTCTTTTGTGAGTCCATATGCCACTGTCTGTCCAGCTGCAAAGGGAAGGTTACCATATGCCTGTTTTGAATATGTCAGCCCTACCAGTATCCCTTCCTTTTTAAACATTGCCGCCAGTTTGAAAGGGAGTCTGGTGTCACTATAATCATACTTTGGAAGACCCAGCGGATCAGACAGAAGTACAGGGATATTATTCTCTTTAAGAAAATCCTTTACTTCCCAGGT
The DNA here is from genome assembly GCA_963829255.1 of uncultured Bacteroidales bacterium. Classification (GTDB taxonomy): domain Bacteria; phylum Bacteroidota; class Bacteroidia; order Bacteroidales; family VadinHA17; genus LD21. The sequence goes on along the minus strand of CAWHIG010000011.1, from coordinate 23,029 downwards.
CGACTCATCGGCTCCGGCGAGAACAATTTTCTTCACACCGTATCTCTTGCCAAATGAGATCGCTGCAATTATATCTTTTGGATCATTTGCATTAATAAAAAGGATTTTTGTGCCATCGAAAAGTCCTTTCAGGGATTCAAGTCTGAGATTCTTATCTTTTGGCTTTTCAATTGCTGCATATGCTACGGCATCAGTAAAGATTTTTTCGAGAGCTTCCACATTTTTATCATATATGCTGCCAGCAGAGGTTGAAGCCTGTTGAAATTCACCGCCTCCTCTCCTTCCACCGAATGAAGATTTTCTTGGCCAGCCAAGTTGAATGCCGTTATCAATTTTATAAGCGGCATCTTCCCAGTTCCACGCATCGAGCTGAACAACACTGGAAGTTCCGGGAAGCAGAGTTCCCGTGGGTACGATCTGGGCAAGGAGAATGCCATTGGATCTCAAAACAGGAATTACATGTGAATCGGTGTTATAGGCTGCAATTGCCCTGACATTCGGATTCAGATCACCAATTTCCCGGTTGTCGGATGCCACCTCGACTCCGCTGCCAATCTCTACGAGTCCTATGCTCGTATTAGGGAAAATCAGACCCGGATAAACCTGTTTTCCGGTTACATCTATTACTTCCAAACCTGATTTATCAATTTTAATATCGTCTGACTTGCCAACTGCGGTTATTTTGCCCCCTGAAAAAACTAAGGTCCCATTTTCTATGACATTACCGGTGCCAGTATGGATTGTACCACCGACAAGCATTACCGGTTTCTTTTGTGCCGGCGCAACTACCGGACTCTGTGCTGTTATCTGAGCCAGGCAGATAAGGATCAGCAGTACTGTAAAATATATCTTGTTTCTCATCGTCTTGGAATATTAGGTGTTGTTGAACTTGTTGCCGGTGCTTCATGCAGAATGTTGGCAATTATTCTGTTTCGTTCAGTCTCAATCTGCTCTTTCATTTTTGCATCCTGTTCTTCATCAAAATAAAATGTGCCGTCAACCATTGTTTTGCTTGCACGCGCATAGACTGAAAGCGGATAGTCAGTCCATAGTACCAGATCAGCGTCTTTCCCGGCCTTGATACTGCCTGTTCTGTCTCCCAGATGCAGCATTATTGCCGGATTAATAGTGACCAGCTTAAGAGCTTCCGTTTCACTGATGCCTCCGTATTTCATTGTTTTGGCTGCCTCCTGGTTCAGTCTTCGGCCCATTTCAGCATCATCTGAATGGATGCAGGTAAGCACTCCCTGTTTAATAAGCATCGCAGCGTTATAGGCTATACCTTCATAAACTTCATACTTATAGTCCCACCAGTCTGAAAATACAGAAGCAGCGGCGCCATGATCAAGAATCTGATCAGCAATTTTATATCCTTCATTAAAATGAATAAGTGAATTGACCTTTACGCCAAAATCTTTTGCCAGATTCATTATCATAGTACCTTCTGACTGAACATAAGTGTGACATTCAATGAAGCTTCTCTTTTCGAGAACATCGACTATTGGGTCAAGTTCGAGATCTCTTCTCGGCGGAATCTTACCAACCCTGTCAACCGGTTTCATTGCATTCCACTCTTTCCACCGGTTATTATAATCCACAGCCCTCTGGTAAGCATCTCTTATGATCTGTTCGGTACCCATACGGGTATTTGGATAGCGGTTTGTTGAACGTTTGACATTCTCGCCCAGAGCATGTTTCAGAAAACCTACCTGGTTTTCGACTTTTAATTCCTCGGCATTATGACCCCAGCGTTGTTTGATCAATACTGATTGTCCTCCTATCGGATTTGCCGAACCATGCAGGATATGTGACAAAGTAACCCCTCCGGCTAACTGCCTGTAAATACTCTGGTCTTCAGGATCGACAACATCACCAACCCGAACCTCAGATGTAATAGCCTGTCCCATCTCATTGGTCGCATCCTCAGCTATATGAGAATGCTCGTCAATTATTCCTGGCGTAAGATGCATTCCTGTGGCATCAATAATCCGGATCCCTTCAGGGACAACCAGGTTTTTTCCTATCCTGGAAATCTTCCCTTTCTGCACCAGAACATCGGTATTCAAAAGCTTGCCCTCCTTTTCACTGGTCCAGACAGTGGCATTTTTAAACAGCACATCCTCCTGCTTTGGGAGTTCAGTCCAGCCATAAGCTGTAAAAGGATAAACTATTTTACCCGGTTCTGGTACCGGAGTAACGGGTTTCTTCCTGTTGTTGTCGGCCTCAGTGGCACTGCCTGTGTAAGTTGCATCCCAGCTGATCCATTTGCCATTATCGAGCTGACCTCTTCCTTCAATATTCTTATTAATCTGATATCCTGATAATCTGTACTTCTGTTTCGACCTGTCGAAGCTGATGCTTACAAGATCCTTTTCAAGGGTTAATGTAGCGCCTTTGATCTCAGTTGAATCGTAGTAAAGTTTAAGTGAAGGTTTATCAAATGTGCCCGATAAAACCATTTTATATTGAACAGTATCGATTTTAAGAGTATAAGTCCCTCTTAAATCCTTTATTCTGAGATCAACTATTCTGTAGGGTACTCCCTGGATCCAGTTTTCATAAATTACACAATCATCGCTGAAAATATTACCGGAGGTTATCAGGAGGTTTGCAATCATGTTCTTTTTTACTGCCCCTACCAGGTCAGACGCTCCAATATAGCTTGCGGGTGTATATGTCAAAGCCTTGAGCGCCTCTGTCTCAGGCAAACCGTATTTTATCGCTTTTCTCAGGTTAGTAAGAAAGGAGGAACGGAGTTTAAGATCAGATGAGGTAATTGCGAAAGTAACTCCTGCGCCTGAAACCCTTGACAGATTGGACGGAGCCAGTTCATAATGCTTAAGTACGGTATAGGTGACAGAAGCTGCATCGTAAGGATCTTTAACATCGGGTGTCTCAGGAAAACTTACAGGAATAATCATCTTATTTCCTGCTTTCTTTATATCATTCAGAGCCTGGTATTCATCACCGCTGCCTTTTATTATATAATTAATTCCAAATTCTTTCCCTATCCTGTCGGCTCTCATTACCTCCAGCTTGTTTGTTACTTCAAATATCTGTGGCAAGGCAAGGTTGGCTGTATATGCTTCAAGACCATCATCATGAAAATAACCGGCAGGAAGCTGCCTGTACCACTGAGCATCATAATTTACCTGACGTAGCAGGGCAATTATTCCAAATTGCGAGGCCGGGTACAGGTCAGCTGACCGGCCTCTTGCAAATGAGTAATTTGCTGATGCCTTGTTTTTCAGAATCACATTATTTGCTTTTCCATCGCCGGTGCTCACCAAAGCTGAAGAACCACGGGCAATTCCTTCGGCTTTAAATGCCACAACTGCGCCGAATCCTATCATACGGTATTCAGCTGAAACTTTAGGATCAGGAATAAATTCAGAAGAAACATCATATGATGCGTTGATACCATCGTTCCAGTAATCTGCGATCCTGGCCTCAGGAGTGGCAACCTGTGCTCCTCCCCTTCCGGTTGGAGGTGGATTATAGAAGGCAGCATACGGATTTGCGTCAGTAGCCGTTGCCGGGGCTTTAATTCCAAAGTTTCCAGCGTAAGCATCAACAAATGAAGGGTATACAGTTTTTCCTGTCAGGTCATATGTAATTGTGCCTTTCGGAAAGGTCAGGTTTGTGCCAATGGCTTCAATCCTTCCGTTTGATATTAGAATATCTGTATTTTCAAGAGTGGTTTGATAATCAACCACCACACGGGCATTTTTCAGTCCGTATACTTCAATTCTTTTATCGCTTACTCCGGCAACAGGAGCATCGTCCTGCTGGGCCCGGGTCGTGATGGGTAAAAGAAGAAGTAAGAAGAATAAGGTTGTTCGCATTGGTTTAAGGTTAAGGTTAAGGTTAAGGTTAAGGTTAAGGTTAAGGTTAAGGTTAAGGTTGAGGTTAAGGGTGCTGGGTGCTGGGTTGACCCTGCAACTTGCACCATGCAACTTACTGACCATAAAGATATTCGTTAAGGTAACTATACCTGGAGGTGAGTTTTCCGTCTTTGAGTATGGTAGCTCTTTCGATCATAGGACTTACAGTTTCAGTTAACAGATCATGCAATACATTACTCATTAACATCTTACCGAATTCCAGTGAAGCGTCACGGGGAAGCTCACCCGGCAGATTATCAATTGACATTACAGTAATATTTGACGATCGTGAGAACGCAGATTCTTCAATTCCGAGAAATGGATTATAGCTATAAAATGGATCGGAAATAGTTGTTGCTCTGAGGGTTGAAGGTATTGGGCCATTTATGTCGCAGCTGATATCAGCGATTACTGAAATTTTGAAATCCGGCTTTATCATATCCTCTCTGGTAAAGAATCCAGGAGATCTTGGGTCCCAGAAATGGCCGGTAATCAGAATATCACTTACCCTGGTGTAAGGCAGAAATGTCGATTCATATTCCTGTGGTGATTTTGTAAATTGGCTGAAGTCGAAATTCAAGCCATCTTTATGTCTGGTGTAATATTCAGGCCCTATCTGGCAAAAAACAGGTACATTGAATTCCCGGCTGAGATAATCTTCAGGAGAGACCTGGACTACATTGGCAACGCCCATGGTTTCCATTGCCCCATGAGAAACACGTCCATTACCCGTGATAAGAATTTTTAATCCGGGCTTAAGTTCGATAAGTTTTAGTCCGGCCCACATCTCATCGAGATCGTGGCATTGGTAAGCCGGTTTGAGCTTAAACTTGTTAGTCCTGATGCCTCTTGCTCTAAGTCCGTTATAGGCGCCGACAATACCGGCATGTCGTCCGAAGGCCACTACTCTTTGTCCTTTATCGGTAGTAAGATATTCAAAGTCGATGAAGCTGAGGTCATTTTCGGCCATCGATTTGAACATCTCCAGATTATGAGGTTGTTTTTTAGCAACATGAGCAAAGAAGAGATAGGTTTTCCGTGGTATGAAAGTCCGTTTATCCACCTCTTTAACTCCCATTAGTATATCACATTCATGGAGATCTTCTTTAAGGGGTATATCAAGATATTCATATTCTTCATTTGAATAACACCGGTAATCGCTGGGTTGAACAAAGAATTCAACATTTGGATAGAGCTCCTCAAGTTCTATTATCTGTGGGGGAGTGAGAGGCACTCTCCGGTCGGGCGGGTTCTTCGTTTCCCGGAGTATTCCTACTCTCAGTGTTTTTTCCATAAACATACTTTCATAACAGACTGAGAGGTGAAGATACAAAAATAAAGTTTGGAGTGAACTAAAGTGAGCTAAAGTGAGCTAAAGTGAGCTAAAGTGCCTAAAGTACTTAGATTAGCTTTATTCATTTTTTTTAAAACTCTAGGCACTTCAAACTCTAGCTCACTCCAAACTTTATTTCGTATCTTTGCAGTTCATATCACCGGGGCTGACATGGATTTGACAGCATGAGAGGTGTTATGTAAGCATGCAGTGTGTGGTGGCGCGTCACTTTCACAGTGTCACAAAACAATAAAAGGCGAAAACAATTACGCTCTCGCAGCATAAGCGAATAACAGTAGCTTAAGCAATCCCCGCTTCGGCGGGGTCTCCCGGCACATGTGCCGGGACGAGACGTTTCCCGGGCGGTCATGCCCTGATCCAACCCGATACGGAGACGCACGCAATCCGGGGCTAGTCTGAAGGTTGTTCCGACCGGAAGGCGAAACAAACAGGAAATAAGGATCTGTTAGGTTGTTCTGCAGCTGACTGGTCCCGACAATCAAGCAGAGATAAGCATGTAGAAAGCATATGATTTCCATGTTTGGACCGGGGTTCGACTCCCCGCAGCTCCACGATCAAGCAAAAAACAACCACCCCGAAAGGGGTTTTTGTTTTTATGGATTCCGTTGAAAGCTTGCTTTCTATAAGGAATGCATGAAAAACAAAAAACAGGCGCAGCATGGTGGTTGATTTCTATTTGCAGGACTGGAACAAGGAGGATCAATCAGCGAATTGCGAATTACCCCCGGCAGCAGTTGAGGCTGGAGGCTGAGGCTGAGGCTGAGGCTGAGGCTGAGGTTGAGGTTGTATATGCCTGCAGTAACGCACATGGCAAAAAAGGTCGGGACCACTACCGTTAAGATGATTGTGACGGAACTGAAACCTGTCGCTATTAAATACGGACAGAAAAAATGAAGAATTTTACTGAAGCAACCTGAGTACAGGTTGCTTTTTTTTAATTTATTTTGTCTGGCTATTGTTTAACTAAAATATTCGTTATAAATTTGAAATAAAAACAAAAACCGGCAAATACTCATTAATATTTATTTCTGATCACTCCTGTATTAAACATTTATTCAATGGCACTTCAGCCCTGAAATCCTGATGTTCCATTCATCTGTCCTTAATTTAATTATAGCTATGAAATATCTTATATTTGTTATTACTAAGCTTTTCGATTTCATTATCGCTACTTGCACAAAATAAGCCATATCTTACCAGGTTAGTGGTCAGATTGTCGAAAAATTGTCGGGCAATGGTGTTCCATTTGCCACGGTAATTATTAAAAACGATAGTATTAAAGAGAAAAAAGCACAGGCCTGCGATGTTTCAGGACATTTTTCAATGAATCTGAGTTCACCAGTCAGATTATACTTTAACCGTTTCCTCTGTTGGATATAAAGAATTCAGCATTCCATTTAATGTCTCAGAACCGAAAACCGACCTCGGAAAACTATCAATGGAATCAGGAGTAGAATTAAAAGAAGTTACCGTAACGGCACAAAAACCTCTGGTAAAAATTGAACCGGATAAGATAGTTTACAGTATGGAGTCTGATCCCGAAGCTCAAACTAACAATGTATTGGAAATGCTCTATAAGATACCTCTGGTAACTGTGGATGCCGAAGACAACATCACAGTTAACGGGCAGTCAAATTTCAAAGTCCTGGTAAACGGGAAAAGTTCATCGATGATGTCAACAAATTTCAAGGAGGTACTTAAAAGCCTTCCGGCCAATACCATCAAAGACATAGAAGTAATAACCAATCCTTCTTCAAAATACGATGCCGAAGGAGTTGGCGGAATCATCAACATCATCACTACCAAAAAAACGATTAGCGGGTACAATGGCAGTGTAAGTTCCGGTGTAGATGCCCGGGGAAGTTTAAACTGGAGCGCTTATCTTGCCACAAAAATAAAAAAATTCAGTTTCTCAACTGCGTTATTACGGCAGCCAGTTCATACAACCCGAATCGAAGACAACCAGTTCGTCCGAATATTTTAATAATACCGATTTTCGTTTTTCAAACTCTGACGGCAGTAACTCTTACAAAGGATTATCCAACGGATTTTCAGGTGAAGCAAGTTATGACATTGATTCCCTGAACCTCATAAGCCTTTCATTCTGGGGATACCAGGGCTATTACAGGAACAATGGCTTTTACTGAAACGCAGTATCTGAACACCACTGATGATATTACGCGGATGTACACTAATTAGCATAAACAGCAAAAACAACTATGGCTCACTTTCGGGAAATATCGATTATCAGAAGACTTATAAAAAGCCCGACAAATCACTCACCTTTTCCTACAAACTCGATAATAATCCCTCAAACACAAGAAATATTAACAACGTTGACGGAATCACTAATTATCCCTCTTATCACCAATGATCGGAAAATGATGCTTTAGGACGGGAGCAAACTTTCCAGGCAGATTATTATGACCCTTTAACCACCATGCATCAGGTGGAAGGCGGTTTAAAATTCATCTTACGGCAGAACACAAGCACCTCGGAAATCTTTCGCAACGATACTGTGAAGCTCGACAACGAGAACGATCTGGATTATGATCAGTATATTCTGGGAGCCTATGCAGGTTATGTGTTTAAATGGAAAAAGCTAAGCACCAAAACCGGATTGCGTCTCGAACGGACCTGGAACGACGGGACGTCAAAAACATCCGGCATCAATACTGATTTTACCAACCGGCTTTTTAACCTGGTGCCATATATTACCTTTACGCTTATGCCCAAACAGGGACAAACCATAAAATTATCATATACCCAGCGTCTTTCCCGTCCCGGTATCTGGTATCTGAATCCGTATGTCAACAATATTGATTCTTTGAATATCAGTTATGGAAATCCTCTGTTGATAGCGGAAGTATCGCATTCGTTCGAATCAGGTTATACATATTTTACTCCTAAATTCAATTTCTCCGCCACTTCTTCTTCCTCTTTTGTGAATAATTCCATTGAGAATATTTCAACGGTTGAGTCCAACGGGGCTACAGTAAGTACATATAAAAATATCGGCAAGGATCAAACGCTACGGATTAAACCTCTATATTTCATATCGTCCTACCGCTAAACTCAATATCTTTTTAAACGGAGGCGGCAGTTACGCCAAACTTGAAGCTAACAATGGTTATTCCATCAGCAACAAAGGCTTTAACTACAGAGGATATCTGGGGGGACGATGGACACTCTGGAAAGATGGTTCTGTAAATGCCAATCTTGGAATATTTTCTTCCAGCATCATGCTTCAGGGAAAAGGCTTCTTACTTTTATTATACCAGTCTTGGAGTGTCACAATACCTGTTAAAACGTAAATTGATGTTAAATTTTTCCACGACCGATCCATTCTGGTACATGAAAAAATATACCTAGTGAATCAAAAGACATCACTTTCATTTCACGTAATGAAATATTCCTATCGTGCACAAAACTTTCGTTTCAGTCTGACATTCAATTTCGGAAAAATGGATCCTCAGGTTAAAAAAGCCCGCCGTGGTATTTAAAACGATGATATAAAAGCAGGCGATAGCAGCCAGGGAACGGTTCAGCAATAGACAGATCCTTAACTTTTGTTCCTGCTTCACGGTATTTCAGAGGTGGTGACCCCGCGAAAATCTCGTATAGTTTTAAGATTTATGGCTTTTTAGTTTCTGATGCAGCAGGCGGAACTTCAGCTTTTTCACGTTTTGCAACAAACGTCTCAGTGGCAAATTCGCCAACCTGTCGTGAAAAACTAATCTCGTCTCCAGTTACTTTACCTTTATAGATTATCTTAAGCTCATTGTCCTGAAATTTCATATTTTCTGAAAACTCAATGATATCGCCGGTTAACTTTCCTTCCAGTACAACTGTTTCACGCTTCTCCCCTTCCATCTCGGAAAGGATCTTACCTGTGATCTGGGTTCCTTCCTGCTTTAATATGTAAGTGTACTTAAATTTTCCAACCTGGGTTTCGATATCGGCTTTCCAGGTGCCGGTAACATCAATGGCCGATAATGTAACAGGAAACATTGCATTAGTCATCAGGATGACCAGCAGAACAGATAAATACAATTTTAATAATGGTTTTCTTAAACTCGGATAACTTAACATTTTGTTTGATTTTAAATTAATAATTACATCATTAGTGTCCACTAAAAATTAAATATGGTTCTTTGAAATCTTGAATACATCCAGATTGAAGCGTTTTTTGATAGCGTCACGATTTGAAAAAGAATACTTCTCAGATCTGATTCAGGATAAAATAGCTGTTGAAAAAGTTCTTTTTAACCGCAAAGTACACAAAGTCCACCTTCTCCGCAGCATTCGGTGGATAAGAACGCAAAGTACGCAAAGTCAAAAACATATGGGTCAGTTCTTTGCGATCTTTGCGCAAAGCCTCGGTATTTCTTACGCTTGTGCCCCTTTGTGGTTAATGGATTTCAACCTTTTCAACAGCCCTAAGTAAACTGAACTACTAAATACTCCAAAATTTGAATATCCCGATTTTAATTCAAACGCCGCTAATAAATCTACTTACAACCAGGGTTATCAAGATATCAAAGAACTAAATTATATAGTTGAATATCAATGTTTTATAAGTGGACATTAATGTAATTACATATGAATTCAGTAATTGCAAATTATTCATGAAGATAAAAAATTTCTTTAATAATGACTAACAATAAATATTTATCATCACAACTGATCAGAATCAGCCAAACTTCAAATTAGTTTCAAATAAACATATTATTCGATATATTTGATTTACTATTATACCTGGTAATACCAATCCTGATAGGATAAGATTAGAAATAAAATTAATGTTAAAATATTATAGAAATGAAAAAACTAAGAAATGTTGTGATTATACTTTTTCTGTCAGTTACATTGCCCGGTTTTGGACAAACCAAAAATATGGGCTTATTCAGTGAAAGTGCCGATATCGGCAATCCTCTTCTTAAAGGCAATACGGTATATAACGAAAAAGACCAGACCTACCTGTTGTCCGGAGGGGGTAATAACATCTGGTCAAGAGAAGACCAGTTCCAGTTTCTCTTTAAAAAAATAAAAGGCGATTTTATCATCAGGGCTACAGCAAAGTTCATCGGGAAAGGGGTTGCAGGGCATCGTAAAATAGGGATAATGGCCAGGGAGGATTTGACAAAAGGCTCAAAGTATGCCGATGGAGCATTACATGGCGGCCTGCCGCTTAATACATCCCTGCAGTACAGGCTGACTGATGGAGATACTACCGGCCAGGTAGTGATCTCGACGGTTCATCCAACGGAAATTGAATTTGAACGTTCCGGCAATACCTTTACCTTTTCCGCTGCAACCTTTGGTGAAGTTTACAAATCGGTAACAAAAGAAGTGACGATGAACGAAGAAGTATATGCCGGTCTCTTTATTTGTTCGCATATTGATTCGGTAAGTGAACAGGCTCTGTTCAGTAACGTCAGGGTAATAATTCCGCCCGCTAAGAACTTTGTACCTTATCAGGATTTCATCGGAAGTTACCTCGAGACAATGGATGTCAGTACAGGACATCGAATGATTCTAAAAAGCGAGAAGGGTTCTATCCAGTGTCCGAACTGGTCAAAAGATGGCAAATCACTTATTTACAACAGCTCTGAAGGATTATTGTATAATTTTAACATCGGGAGCGGAGTTGCAAAACAGATCAATTCGGGTTTTGCAATTCAGAACAATAATGACCATGTAATTTCACCTGACGGGAAAATGATCGCAATCAGTAACTATGTTGGACCAAAGCGAAAATCGACAATTTTTATCATGCCGGTTGAAGGTACGGATAACCCGATAAAAATTTCTTCAGAAGATTCGGGTCACTCCTATCTTCATAGCTGGTCACCTGACGGAAAGAATATCCTCTTTACAGGACAAAGAAATGACGAATGGGATATCTGGTCGATAAACATTGACACGAAAAAGGAAAAAAACCTGACTAATTTTCCTGGCCTGGATGACGGTTCAGAATATAGCCCTGATGGAAAGTGGATATATTTTAATGCAGTGAGGACGGGAACAATGCAGATATGGAGGATGAGACCGGATGGAACAGAACAGGAACAAGTTACATTTGATGAGTATAATAACTGGTTTCCTCATTTTTCGCCCGACGGAAAATGGATCGTTTATGAATCGTATCCAAAAGAAATCGATCCGCTGACACATCCATTCTACAAGAGAATCTATCTGCGTATTATGCCTGCAAGCGGAGGGATCGCACGAACGATAGCCTATATATACGGAGGACAGGGATCAATTAATGTTCCATCCTGGTCGCCTGACAGTAAGAAGATTGCATTTATCAGTAATACAAAGATCAATTAACCAATGGTGCCACGCGCATTATTAGTGGCTTTTAGAATCACTCTTAAGCAGCTATCAGGGAGTAAACCTTCATTAAATACCCGGACGATATTAAAATTAAACAATCATGAAGTTAATTACTTTTATTTTATGTCTTACAGCTGTTGTCTTCACAGGTGTAAAAAACAAATCTGATTCTTCAGATTCAGATTATATGACTATTGCTGAAGCTATGGCTGCCCTGAAAGTGCCGGACGCGGCTGCAAAATATGCTCCTGATCTGGGAACTCCAACTGAAATACCTGCCCATTACCGGCCTCCATATGTTTCTATTAAACCTATTAAGCTTTTTGACAACTTCTATTTTGTAGGCACCACTATAGTCGGTACATTTATAATTGATTCCGGAGACGGTCTGTTATGCTCGATACAGGATGCGGCAATGAAGATGCTGCTATGATGGTTGCAGATATGAAGAAGCTGGGACTCGATCCATCTAAGATAAAGCTGATCTTCATTTCACATGAACATTTTGACCATTTTGGCGGTATCAATTATCTTAAAAAGAATGTCTGTCCCGATGCAAAAGTTGCTATGAGCCTGGTTGGCTGGAACCTTTTGCAGACAGTACCATCAGAATGGGCATATGTAGGTTCAAGGCCGGAATCTGCCGAAATATTTCTTACTGATGGAATGAAGATCAAACTTGGTAATGCACGTATTCAGGTTGTTGCCACTCCAGGGCACAGCCCGGGATGTATGTCATTTATTATTCCGGTTACTGACAACGGAACTCCTCACGTGGTTGGTATTATGGGAGGATCCGGAGTCTGGCCTACTCAGACCGAAGCCCGTCTTTACAAATCCTCTGTTGAATATTTTAAAGCAGTCGCATCCGGGTCTAAATGTGATGTCGGCCTGTTCATCCATTCTCAGGAATCACATTATGCAGCCCTTCGCAGTCGTAAACCCGTTGAACCAAATCCTCTTGTCATTGGAACTGATAAATTCGATACAGTTTATCTTCAGAAATACAGGGACAAGTATTTTCAGATGCTAAACTCAGGAGAATTGCAGCCGTATCAACCTCTGTAAGCCATTATTCGATTGAGAGTGCCTCGCTGCTCCTCTGCATCTCAATAGATTAGGACTTCGGAAAGAAAAACAAGTCCTGACAAACACACCGTGGCCGGGCAGTCCAGACTGAGTTATAGGCTTCAGCCTGAAAAGCTTTATTTTTTCTGTTGCTTCAGGTAGTCCGGGTCGTAAACGATGGTTGCCTCACCGCTTGTCACTGACATTGGATTGGGGCAGCCTACTTTCTGGGCATAAGGCTGTGGTACGGGGCCTGTTCCATTTATAAGCCCTTCGGCCAACTGGCGCATTGTTGTGATATACGATTTGTCAAAAGGCTTTTTTACGTAAGGATAATGGCCGCAGTAAATTTTTGTAATTCCGCTGTCCATAAGCTTTTCCATTTTAAGGCACGAATTCACATAGGTTTGCATTGGAGAGAGCGGCTTTAGTTGCAGCCAAACATGATTCGAACCGAAAGCATCGCCCGAATAACAGATACCTGCTTTTCTGTCAAGGAGTACGATGGAACCCGGAGTATGGGCTGGCATATGGCTCACTTCGATTTTTGTTCCACCCAAATCAAAGATATCTCCGTCTTTTACAAAATTAACCTTGCCTTTGTAATTTCTGTTCAACAAAACAGTGTCGGCAGGGTGCATCCATATCTCCTTAAAAAAATTGATATTGCCGGCATGATCGGAATGCGCATGGGTAATAACTACAACGAGAGGTTTTTTTGTGATAAGACTGATGATGGAATCGAGCTTATTAATTTTGGTTCCGGTATCAATAAGCATGGCCTTTTGAGTTCCTTCAACCAGGTACATGGTGGTTTTGTCATTTGTTTCAATCACCCACATGTTGTCTTCAAGCCTGGTGATGGTGACTTCGTTGTTTTGAAAGACCTGGCCTGTGGTTTTGAAGCAAAATCCCAGACAGGAAAACAGGATAAAAATGGAAGTAAGTTTTTTCATTAAATATAATATTAAGGTTTATAGTCCTTCGGGTCTCCTGACCGCTAATACAAATATCCCCTGCCAGTGCCTGGTAGAATTACTGTATTTTAATATTGAGGCATTTTAATTGTTACTGCTATTATCAAAAAAGTCATTGAAAAATAACAAATGATATTTTATCGAATTGGACCAGTACTGCCAATCGTGTCTGCCAGGACGTTCGGTATAATCATGGGGAATATTCCGTTGGAGAAGAATTTCATGCATGCGCTTGTTGCAATCATAAAAGAAATCGCTTGTTCCGCAGTCAAAAATTAGTTTTGGGCTTTTGCCATCGAGCAAATAGACTAAATTAATATCAGTGTTATTTTCCCATACCTCCTTATTTGCGGCATAACTGCCTAACCGTTTAGGAATGTCCCAGTTGTTTGGGAACGGACGAATATCCAAACCACCACTCATGCTGCCGGCAGCACCCCAAACATCCTGATGCCGGAATGCCAGGAAAAACGCTCCATGGCCTCCCATGCTCAATCCTGTAATAGCTCTCCCTTTTTTGTCCTTAATAGTATGATATTTTGCATCAACTGCTGCTATCAACTCCCTGGAAATATATGTTTCATATTTCATGGTCGAGTCGACCGGACTATCGAAATACCAGCTTGTAAATCCACCATCGGGACAAACGATAATCAATTGATATAGATCTGCATATTCTTTAATTGCCGGATCTTTTGTAATCCAGTCATTCTGATTCCCGGTTGCCCCATGAAGTAAATAAACGACAGGAAATCCATCTTTGGGGACTTTGTCACCATCAGGGAAAACTACGACATTGGAAATGGTTTTCTTCATTGCATTACTAAACACTTTTAAAGTGTCAACTTTTGCGGCATAAGCGCTCGTTATGCCGCTACAGATCATAAATAGAAATAATATTCGCTTCATTGATTGTCTTTTTTAATAGTTCATAAATATATTCTGTTTATTTTGTTTGTCCTAATAATCCGGTGTTTGATTCAGGAAAATGACCAAAGCTTTTCCCTGGTCATCAGGTTCAGATTTTGTATCCTGAGCTTTATAATTAAAAAACTAACCATCGAATCATAACAATACACTTATTAAGATTATTTTGAGTTTATTTCATTACATTTCCATATTCTTCAAGTCAGGGGTTCGGACTTGATGATAAGGCTTCCCAGGTGGAAGATCAAAAGGTAATGTGGTCAATCTCAAGTAATCTTAATATTCATTTGTATAAAGTTTTTGACTAATTTCACAGGATTAATCTGTGAAGCACTGTGATTCAAAAGTTGAACATTGCTTATGAAAACAAATAATAAACGAAGTAAAAACAGTAGGTCATCTGCTTCTGATGAAAATTCTTCCCGGCTTCAATCCCTGGGTCAAACGCCAAATTACTGGCTTTGGGAAGTTGATGGCAATGGGATTTACACATATTGCAGCCCAACAGTTTTTGATATAGTAGGCTATTCACCTGATGAGATTTTAGGGAAAACACTGTTTGATATAATTGTTCCTGGAGAGAAAGATAAATTAATCACCCTTTTTGCACAGATAGTTAATAATCGTGAGCCTGTCATCAGGCTGGAGAATACAAGCATACATAAGGACGGAAGAGTTATTTATATTGAAACAAATGGAGTCCCTTATTATAATTCAGCAGGGGATTTAATGGGTTACAGGGGCATTAACCAGGATATAACAAGACTTAAAGAATCTGAAAAGGCTCTTAGTGAAAGTGCGTCACGATTGGAGCACGCTACGGATCTGGCCAAACTTGGAATATGGGAATATGATCCTGTCAGGAATGGTTTCATCCTGGATGACTGGTTTTATTCCTTATTAGGTTCCTCAGCAAAAGAGCAAGGTACATTTATACCCATTGAAGAATTCTGTAACCAGTTTATACATCCCGATGATCATGACGTATCACTTGAAATGATCCGGAAAGCCCTAGTTTTCATGGACTTTCCAGCTTGTCAGTAGAACACCGCGTTGTACATTTTGACAGTACGGTCCGCTATATTCTGGCCCGTTTTGTTTTTCAAAAAGATGAAAATGGTAATCCAAGGCTAAAATATGGTGTAAATCAGGATATTACATCGATAAAAAAAGCTGAAATTGAGCTTAGAGAACTAAATGCAGCAAAAGATAAATTTTTTTCAATCCTTGCACATGATCTTCGAAGCCCCTTAAGTTCATTTGTTGGCGCTACCGAGATACTTTCTGAAGATATTCTGACTATGGAAAAGGTAGAAATTAAGGGAATTATTGAGAGAATGAAGATATCAGCTACAAATATATACAGCCTTCTTGAAAATCTTCTGGAATGGTCAGGATTGATGCGTAACCGTATGGATTTCTCGCCTGAAAAATTTAACCTTAAGAATAAAGTTGAAGCTTGTACCGGCATTTTATCTGAAAATGCAGTCAAAAAGAGAATTGAAATGGAAATTATGATCCCTGATGATACAGAGCTGATTGCTGATAAACACATGTTTGATGGTATTATCCGTAACCTGGTATCTAATGCGATTATATTTACTCCTATGCGAGGTAAAGTAACAATTACAACTGATTATGAAAGTGATCAATCTATCAAGATCAGCATCAGAGATACAGGTATCGGTATGCCTCCGGAATTGATACGCAAACTATTTCTTCTTACAGAAAAGACAAGCCGTGCAGGAACAGAAGGGGAACCAAGTTCAGGACTTGGGTTGGTGCTATGTAAAGAATTTATTGTAAAACACAGTGGTAAAATATGGGTGGAGAGTGAAGTTGGCAAAGGGAGTACTTTTAGCTTTGTAATACCACAATTGATATAACCATCATTTAATCTGTAATAAATATATCATGCCCGTATTATCACTTAAATACCTATAGATACCTAAAGCGATAACCGAGGAGCTATCATCCCATTGAAACATGAAATAGGTTTCCCATTTAGCCGAAAGAATCCCGGCAAAGCAAAAAATTAAACAAAAAATAAAAGAATATTTTTCATTGCAATTATTTACTATTTGATTTTTAAAGCCATGGATATACCTTTCTCAACCAGATCATCCATGATTTTATAACCCTTCAGATTTGGATGGACGCCATCAGGCGAATATTCAGCTTTCATTCCTTTTTTCTCATCCGACAATGCAGAATGGAAGTCAACGTAAACAATTTTATTCTTTTTGGAATAGGATTGCAGCATGGCATTTAACTTCACAATTTTTTCTGCCGGTTCCAACCCGGGACTCCAGGAGTATTCATATACGGGAAGAACAGAACATAATATGACCTTTATTTTGTTTGCTTTTGCTAACTCGGCCATTGAAACAATATTCCCAAAAATACTCTCAAGTGTGGTTGGGCCCGTGTTTCCGGCAATGTCGTTAGTGCCGGCCAGGATAACTACAACAGAAGGGTTTAAATTAATAACATCATCCCGGAAACGAACAAGCATTTGGGGTGTTGTCTGAGCACTGATACCCCTGTCAACATAAGATTTATTCTTTATAAAAAATTCACCATCAATGGTTTTCCAGAATTCAGTGATTGAGTTACCCATAAACACCACACGTTTTTCTCCGGGAGCAACAGCCGGAAGATTTTTATTTTCGTCAGAGTATCTTTTTAAAAATGCCCAATCCTTACGCAATCTTTCATCCATTATCTTTCGCATAGAATCCAGTTGTGCAGGCGTAAATCTTGGCATTCTGGGAATGTTTTTCTTTTCGTCAGGTTGATTAACCTGACCAATGCATATTGATATATCTGTCAAAAATAAAGACAAGAATATAAATGCAAATAATTTATTCATAGTGGTTTTCATAATAAAAAATATTTTGGATTATTACTAAAATCTATAAAATACGGACTATTTTGATTCACGTCTGTATTTAAAATACATAACGGAAGAATTCTATGAGGCTTCTACACATCTGGTTTATTTTTATCTACTTTATTTTTACAAGACTGCCTCTTAATGGTGTCGCTGCCGGTCCCGGCATTCCCATCTGGGGTAATCCGGCTTTTTGTTCAATTAATACGTTTACAGTGCCATCGGCTTCTGAAAACTTGCAGACAATTGTTTCTGAACCAAGACTTTCCTCAACAAAACGTGCAGTCAATTCAAGTGTATTTTTATCAACCCAGGAATAACTGGCTCCTACTTTTATTACAGGCTGCAGTATTTTATAATTCGCATCAACCGACTTTGAAACAATGCGGGGAGGCGCTAACAAAGAAGATGAAAATATATTCGACATCTTCCAGCTGCCCGGTCCTGTTTTAATAATAGAAACATTGTCATCCCTCTTTAAGGCAAAACTGCATTCCTCACCATTAAAGGTAAAATACACCGACTGGATATTGTTGTTGTTTTTTGCAAAACCAAATTCTTTCCCTGAAATTTTTGACTCAATTTCAGATTTTGATAATCCTGCTGCAGTTGTTGGTTTCAGACTCAGAACTGCCTGTCTTTTATGCAGTTCATTATTAAGACCAGGATTCGCGGCAAGCGCCTTATCAGATTTTATAGCAGGTAGAAGATAATTATGCACAAGGTTCAATTCATTTTGTGTATTTCTTGCATTGGCAGTCAGAACCACAAAAGCATCCTTATCAGGAAAAAGCATGACAAACTGGCCAGCCATTCCATCTATCCGGACGCTATTATTTCTGCCCCTCCACATCTGATAGCAGTATCCTTGTCCCCAATCGCTCAAATTTAACGAATCCTTCTTTCCTGGTATACTGGTTTGAATTTTAAAAGAAGTTGCCTCTTTGACCCATTCCTTCGGAAGAAGCTGTTTCCCGCCCCAAACACCATTCTGTAGTAATAATTGTCCGAATTTTGCCATATCTTCTGTGTGAAGTCTCAACCCTATCATACCTAAATTTATTCCCTGGGGGCTAAGATCCCAGTCGATTCCCCTGATTGCCAAAGGCTTGAAGATCCGTGGTTGCATATAATCAAAAACTGTCTGTCCCGTAACCTGCTGCACGATGGCTGAAAGCATAAAAGTTGCCGTATTATTATACTTAAATATCGTTCCTGGCTTATAAATTGGAGCACTTTTAAGGAATGCAGCGATCCAATCTCCAATGTTACCCATCATCCGGGGTTCAGGATCTTGTCCAACTGACATAGTTAAAAGATTTTGCACAGTCAGTTCTTTCATATAATCACTGATTGAATCGGGCAGAGAATAAGGGAAGAAGGAAATAACCTTATCAGTGATCTTTAACCGGTTCTCTGAAACAGCGAGTCCTATAGCAGTTGCAGTAAATGTTTTGCTGGCCGAGAACAAAAGGTGCTTATAATCCGGACCGTATGGATTCCACCAACCTTCGGCAATTACTTTACCGTGGCGTATAAACATAAAACTGTGTAATTCGACGCTACCGGTATCAACAGCATTAAGAAAATCAATAATACCGGCTGATGATACTCCTTCAGATTCAGGAGCACTTCTTGGTAATTTGTAAGTATCCTGGCCTGAAAGGTTAGTTACCAATCCAAAACTAGCTATCATTAAAAATACAATAACAAGTGCTCTTACTTTTTTTTTCATTTTACTTAATTTATAAATAATACATACTATTCCTATTGGGTTTTAATATTCGCTTTGATCGAGTTTCATTAACCTCTGTTTAGTCGGGTTAAACACCATGTTCAAAAGTACGCAAAGGAATAATAATCCGGCAAAAATTGTTGCAAGAACAAAACCATATTTGACTTTATGTCCAAACACACCGCTGATAGCTCCCATCGCCAGGGGACCCAGAGCGGCCCCGGCAGCCGTGAAGAACAGAATAATGCCGGCAATTGAACCATGTTTGGCTTTGGGAAAACAACTGATACCTTTTGAATTTAAAGTTGGATAGACGACAGACATGAATAAGCCGGAAAGTGGGAGCAAAATAACTGCTAAACCAGTTGATTTCATTAAAAAAGTAAGATTAAACTATGCCACAAAGCTTCTTCTTTCAAAGAATATGCCAATCAATGAGATAGCATGGCGCTCAGGCTTTTCAGATCCTAAATACTTTAGTAAATGCTTTTTACAGGAATTTGGCTGTTATCCCAAAAACTATACCCATGTATCTGAATAAGATCTAGACTGAAGTCTGACATTTCGCAATGTTCGACACGTAAAACTTGGATTAACGTCTGAAGAAAATTTTGAAAGGTTTTTTAACAAAACAAAATTCAAACAAAGGTATTTCCTGGGGAAAAAAAGAATATATTCGTGAGATATTTGCACTCGGATATTGACAGTTAAACGGGATTAGATCCGTAATTGTTAAGTCTGGAGCGGCAATAGATTATGAAATACCAATTTTGATACCTGGCAAAAGTCAATTCTATATAAAATCTTATTAAATAACCGGAAATATAAATGAAAAAGAAAAGTCGTTTTTTGGTCATTCTTTCATTGGCGTTAATACTACCTGTCGCCATGATGATAATGATGGCAATGTCAGGGGTAGGACGCAATGCTACTCCACCCAGACCGGAAGGTCCATGTGATATTTATGCCGCTGCAGGCAATCCGTGTGTGGCTGCCCACAGCAGCACACGTGCATTGTACGCTTCTTACAACGGTCCGCTATACCAGGTTATGCGCCAGTCGGATGGCAAGACCCTGGACATAGGTGTCGTCCAGCCCAAAGAAGGCGATGCGGGCGGATATGCCGACGCTGCCGCTCAGGACGCATTCTGTGCCAATACATATTGCTGGATCACTACTATCTACGACCAGTCAGGTAAAGGCAACCACCTTGTTCAGGCACCCCGCGGTGGATTCAGTGGTCCTGCCATGGGGGGATTTAACAATATTCCAATCGCCGACATGGCGCCAATCACTATTATGGGTCATAAAGCTTATGGCACTTTCATTGAGCCGGGCATGGGTCTTCGCTGGAACGACGCTAAAGGCACTGCAGTTGACGACCAGGCAGAAGGTCAGTATTGGGTTGTTAATGGTCATCATTACAACTCCGGCTGCTGCTACGACTATGGCAATGCCGAGACCGACAGTCGCGACGACGGCGATGGTACTATGGAAACCACTTACTACGGCAACGCAACTGCCTGGTATCATGGACAAGCACCCGGCCCCTGGATCATGACCGATCAGGAAAATAACCTGGTGGGTGGTGTCAATGCATCTCCAAACGATAAATACCTCCCGAACCTGCCGAGCATCACCTGGCGCTTCGTGACCGCAACGGCCGATGGCGAACCGCACCACTGGAGATCTATGGGCGGTGACGCTCAGCGTGGAGATCTGCAAGTTATGTTCGACGGAACCCGCATCATCAATAATAGAAACAGCTATGATCCTATGCGCAAGCAGGGAGCTATCCTTTTAGGTAACGGTGGCGACAACAGCAATGGTTCGCAGGGTACCTTCTACGAAGGTGCAATGACAGCGCCGGGCACTTTCCCGACGAAGGAAACAAACAAGAAGATTCAGGACAATATCGTTGCTGCCAGGTACGATGTGCAGCGTTTGAGCCTGGCTCCGGCAAATACAACCGACACACCTCCGGGCCTCCAGACATTCTCACCTCTTTCATCACAGAACACTACTGTGACATTCACAAATACTACAGGGGTCCCTGTGAAGGATCTCTCATTGAGCATTTCTGCACCTAAGGGGTGGAAATCAGTGGTTTTAAACTCCAAAGAAACTTCGAAGAAGTTCGCTGATCCAATCGCACCAGGTGCAAAAGTGAGCGCAACCTTCGTAGTGACTTCCGGTTCAGAGGCTTTCAACGGCGATATGGTTGGCAAAGCTTCATGGTCAAACTCAAACGGTCAGCCACAATCTGAGATAATAGCTGAAAAAGTTCGCAACGTCAGCTCTGTCAAGATTAACGAATTCCGCATTACCGGAAGTTCAACTGAAAACACAACAGATGCGTTTATCGAACTCTATAATGCAAGTTCAGGTGCAATCGATATTTCCAACTGGACCTTAACCCAACATCCAACCCAGTTGCCAGTCTTTTCATCTGTTAAAATCCCGGCAGGCACCAAGATTGCCTCAAAAGGTTTCTACCTGTTAGGTCTCTCGAACTCAGGGCTGGCAGTTCCTGCGAAAAAAGGTGAATCCATCCTTTATGTCAGGAATATTAAGGGTATGTCGGCAGGTGATGCAATTGAAATAGACAATGGTTCTTCCAGGGAAATGCATAAAATTGCAGCTATCGGTACTGCAGCCGGTCTTGGAGAACCAAAAACTCCATCTCCGTTTGGCGGAGGCCGTCCGGTAGAACCCGGCTCTCCTACAACTTTATGGCAACCACTGCCTGATGGTCCGGTAATTACGATCCCAAAAGGTTCAACCAATGTACCTGTCACAAGTGTTGACGGTTTCGAGGTTGGACAGAAAATGGCCATCGGCTATGGCGCAACCTACCCCGCAGTTGCTCAAGCTATTGAGAAATATGAGATAGTAACGATTACTCAAGTAGGTAAGCCGGGTACACAAGCCTGGCTGTCAGCCGACGCAAAAACCGGCGACACCAATATCAAGGTGTCGTCAGTCGCCAATATTTCAGCCGGTGACAAAATCAGATTGGATATTGACAGCAAGGGTCACGGTATCGAGACTGTTACAGTGACGCGTGTCGGCACACAGTCTGTCCGTAACTCTTTCAATGGTCCTTTAAAACCTGAGGATCTTGGAACAGGACTCGATCTGGCAGAACCACTTAAGTTCAATCATTCATATAACATACCTTTCAGTGCCAGAGGAACTGGTATCAGTTTCGAACCGGCAACTTCCTTCCCTCACTCGAGCAATGAGCCCGTCCTGCCTCTCGGAACCGGTATCACGCTTGACAAACCCCTGACCATGGACCACGCGATCAACACGGTTGTTCGTGACCAGAAGGCCACTGCCGCAGGTTACCAGGGGACTGCAGTTCCCAACCAGTGGTTCGGAGGACCAGCACTCTCTTCTATGGCCGGTAATATGGTTCTTCGTGATGCTGCGGGAAATGTTGTTGACGGTCTCAACTATGGCGGACTCGTTGACCCATGGACAGCCGAAGGTTACCAGGCTGCTTCCGGAGCCGGAGAAAGCGGATGTTTTGTACCTTCACCAGGTGCAAGCAGAGGTTTCAGGATGGCATCGCCAACTTCCACCAGCCAGCCTGACAGGAGCGCAGGCCGCTTCCCTGACGGTGCTGACAGCGACTTCAATTGCCGCGATTTCCTGTTGCAGAGCACAATCACCATGCTAGCCGCTACACCAGCCGGTTCAAACAACATTAAAATAGGCAATGTAGCAGACTTTACCGTTGGTCAGAAGGTTATCATCGGGTCAGGTGCAAATAGCGAGAACGCTGTTATCAAGACTATTGGCACTACAGGTGGAACTACAGTGGGCACTGCTACCCAGGCGGGT
>CAWHIG010000010.1:0-150691 GCA_963829255.1 uncultured Bacteroidales bacterium | reverse complement strand
TAAGACTAACAGCGCTATTAAAGAGCTGTTAAAACTTGCTCCGAATAAAGCAACAAAAATCATTGATGGGAAAGAGCAGATTGTTGCCATAGATTCTATTCAGAAGGGCGATTTGCTACGTGTGAAACCAGGTGAGAAAATACCAGTGGACGGAAGTATTCAGGACGGTGAATCGACAATTGATGAATCAATGATCTCCGGTGAGCCCATTCCTGTTGATAAGAAAGTTGGTGATAAAGTAAGTTCCGGTACTATTAACGGGAACAAAACTTTTGTGATGATCGCCGAAAAAGTAGGTTCAGAAACCTTGCTTTCGCATATCATCGAAATGGTCAATTCTGCAAGTCGTTCGAAAGCTCCGATACAGAATCTGGCTGATAAAATTTCCGGATATTTTGTGCCTGTTGTGGTGGGTATCTCAATTATTACCTTTATAGTCTGGGCAATATACGGAGGGGAACATGCGTATATATATGCATTTGTAAATGCCATTGCGGTGCTTATAATTGCCTGTCCATGCGCCCTGGGTCTGGCAACACCAATGTCAGTAATGGTTGGGGTAGGAAAAGGAGCCCAATCGGGAATACTCATCAGAAATGCCGAATCGCTGGAAAAAATGAACTCAATTGATATAGTCATAATTGATAAAACCGGAACTGTCACTGAAGGAAAACCATCAGTTGAAAAAGTAATCAGTGCTACTCCAGGGATATCTGATGAAGACGTACTCCGGAAAATTATCTCGCTGAATAGCAGCAGTGAACATCCTCTGGCACAGGCAACTTTACGCTATGGTACAAACAAAAACATAGAGGTGCTTCCTGTAACGGACTTTGAAGCAATAACAGGGAAGGGAGTTACAGGTATACTGGCAGGCAAAAAGGTGGCATTGGGCAATGAAAAGCTGATGGAGGAAATAAAGGCAGTTATCTCAGTTGAATTGAAAAAACAGGTTATTTCGGAACAGAAGCTTGGCAAAACAGTCTCTTATCTGTCTGAAGGTAATTCAGCCATCGGCTTTGTTGTAATTTCTGATAAAATAAAGGAATCAAGCAAAGAAGCTATTCACAATCTGCAAAAAGAAGGTCTGCAGGTTATAATGTTTACAGGAGATAATGATGAAACCGCCAGGGCTGTCAGCGAGGCATTAAATCTTGACGGATACAAAGCTCAGATGCTTCCGGGCGATAAACTGGAAGAGATAAAACGATATCAGACAGCTGGCAAAAAAGTAGCCATGGCCGGCGATGGTATTAATGATGCTCCGGCATTGGCACAGGCAGACATTGGTATAGCAATGGGGACGGGAACAGATGTAGCTATAGAGAGTGCGGGTATTACACTTGTAAAAGGTGATCTGAAAGGTATAGCCAAAGCAAGGCTGTTAAGCCAGAAGGTAATCCGGAATATTAAACAGAATCTGTTCTTTGCTCTTGGGTATAATACCCTTGGCATTCCGCTTGCAGCGGGAGTGTTATTTCCATTCTTCGGCATATTGCTCTCACCAATGATAGCAGCGCTGGCAATGAGTTTCAGTTCAGTATCTGTGATTACCAATTCATTGCGGTTAAGAAACGTGAAATTGTTGTAATAATAATAAAGCTATGGAAGAGAAATTAGAAATACTGAAAAGCCTTCTTAAAGAATATAAAAGTGCTGTAATAGCTTTTTCAGGTGGGGTAGATAGTACATTTCTTGCCAGAATCGCAAAAGATATTTTCAGAGATAAGCTCATGCTGATAACTGCAACCTCAAGCACATATCCTTTTTATGAACTTGAGGAGGCAAAATCACTGGCCACCTTGCTGGGAATAAAACATAAGATCATTGTTTCAGAGGAGATTGATATTCCGGGTTATGCGGATAACCCTCCTGACAGATGCTATTATTGTAAAAGTGAATTGTTCAGCAAAATCAAATACATTGCTTTAAAAGAAGGCTATGATGCTATATTCGACGGCAGTAATGCAGATGATCTGAAAGACTTCCGTCCCGGGATGAAAGCAAAGCAGGAAAAAGGAGTCATCTCCCCTCTTGCCGATTCCGGTTTTACAAAAAGTGATATCCGGCATTATTCAGCAAAATTAAATTTGCCAACTGCCACAAAACAATCTTATGCCTGCCTTGCCTCACGGTTCCCATATGGTGAAAAGATTACTAAAGTTAAACTCGACAGGCTTGCAGCAGCCGAATTTGAGGTCAGGAAACTTGGATTCAGCCAGTTCAGGATCAGGAGTCACGAGAACCTGGCCCGGTTTGAATTTATTCCTTCCGAAATGGATAAAGCATGGGGATTAAAAGACAAACTGGCAGAAATTTGTCATGGGTCAGGATTCAATTATATCACTATAGATCTCGATGGCTACAGGACAGGCTCAATGAATGAAGTGTTGTCTGAATCGCTTAAAGAAGAGTACCGGAAACAGGATAAAAACATATTCAAATAAAAAATATTTACTTTTAACTAAAATTTTAACATGTCTGATATTCGCATACCTGATAAAAAAGCTGTTGAAAAGACCATCAAATCTATTTTCAGATTACTTTTCCCTGAAGCCAATTCTTATTCGGATACAGCAACTAAGTCTGAATCCAATAATATGCAGGTTCTGCTTCTCAGTATTCTGGCAGGCTTAACTGATGACAAAGAAGGGGTTAAGGATCAATTTTTAAAAAACCTGAAAAACATTAAGAAAACGCTTCTTAAAGATGCCGCGTTTATTCTTGCATCAGATCCGGCAGCAACCCAGCTAATTGAGGTCATTGCCGTTTATCC
Organism: uncultured Bacteroidales bacterium; assembly: GCA_963829255.1. Lineage (GTDB taxonomy): Bacteria > Bacteroidota > Bacteroidia > Bacteroidales > VadinHA17 > LD21. Next base: position 147,915 of record CAWHIG010000010.1, on the reverse strand, counting down.
GGGGTTCCTGGCAATATTCTGCTACCGAATTGCCAATTCGCTGGCTCATCTGTCAGTGCCTCTTCTACCCCGGATAATTACAGAATATGCCCATAAAGTTACCGGAATCGATATTCATCCATCAGCTACTATTGGATGTCCATTTTCAATTGATCACGGAACTGGAATAGTAATAGGTGAAACTGCACAAATAGGAAATAATGTAAAACTTTACCAGGGAGTTACCCTTGGCGCTCTGAGTGTTGCTAAAAACAAGGCTTCAAAAAAGCGGCATCCTACTATTGAAGACAATGTAATTCTATATTCAGGCTGTACTATTCTTGGCGGACAGACAGTGGTCGGGCGAAATAGCATTATTGGCGGTAATGTATGGTTAACAGAAAGTGTTGCACCTTTCTCTGTTGTTTATCATAAGAGCGAAACAATTGTGAGAAATCAGAATGATTTTCAGGAACCTATAAACTTTATTATCTGAATTTTGACTACACCTGATTACTCAGGATAATGTTGTTTTTAAAATAATTTAAAACTAGTATTTAATATGTATCACATTACCAATCTATTATCTAAGTAAATAATTTAAAAGCTAATATCATGAAAGTAAACTCAATTCTTGAAACAATAGGGAATACACCACACTTGAGAATCAACCGGCTTTTTGATCCCAGTTATTCAGTTTGGGTGAAACTTGAAAGATCTAATCCGGGCGCAAGCATAAAGGACCGTATCGCATTGTCAATGATAGAAGATGCTGAAAAAAAGGGCATATTGAATCCCAACAGCGTTATTATTGAACCAACATCCGGTAACACGGGTATTGGCCTGGCAATCGTAGCAGCGGTTAAAGGGTACAGGCTTATACTTGTATTGCCTGAATCTTTTTCGTTAGAAAGAAGGAAAATCATGAGTTCATATGGAGCTGAATTTGTACTTACGCCGCGCGAAAAAGGTATGAATGGTGCAATTGAACGTGCTAAGGAATTAGTAGCTGAGACACCCGGTTCATGGATGCCAATGCAATTCGACAATCCCGCCAATACAGAAATTCACAGGACCGCAACAGCCCAGGAAATTCTTAAAGATTTTCCGGATGGCTTTGATTATCTGATCACAGGTGTTGGTACCGGTGGACATATCACAGGTGTTGCCGAAGTTCTGAAAAAAGCTTTTCCAAAGCTTAAAGTTTACGCTGTTGAACCTGAGCTGTCTCCGGTACTCAGCGGAGGTGCTCCTGCCCCGCACCCGCTACAGGGTATCGGTGCCGGGTTTATACCTTCTATTTTAAATATCAAATTACTCGACGGTATTATTAAAGTAACCAAGGAAGAAGCATATACTTTTACCAGAAGAGCAGCGAAGGAGGAGGGATTGTTTGTCGGAATCTCATCAGGAGCATCTCTTGCCGCTGTGAATCAAAAGATTAAGGATTTTCCAAAAGGTTCAAGAATCCTAACATTCTGCTACGATACCGGTGAGAGATATCTGTCAATCGAGGGATTGTTTTGAGATATTCTTAATCCTTCCGGATCCCTTCTTCTGTTATTACCTCACCCCATACCCCTCTCCTTAAGGAGAGGGGCTAATATTCTATGATACTGATTCTTACACCCCTTCTCTTTAAGGAGAAGGGGAAGGGGGATGAGGTAAAAAATAATACTAAGGAAATAGTGCCGGGGATAGGTTCATTAAAGGAAAGACTAATATTCAGTCCTCAAACAAATACAGCTGCCTGTCGCCGCAATCATCAGTTTCGAGATTGGATATGCTCAATCCAAGTAGTCTGATCCGGGTTCCTTCGAGCTTCATCAGTTTCCTGATTCCCGAAACCTCTTTATGCAAGGTTTCAAAATTGCGGATATAATATTGAAGAGTCTTACTGCGGGTGATCTGTCTGAAATCCGAGAACTTGACTTTAAGAGTGATTGTTCTTCCCGTAGTTTCAGAATGTTCAAGCCTTTCCATCAGCTCTTTTTCGAGCTTGTATAACTCGGCAATAACTTCGAAACGGGTTATAAGATCTTTCTCATAAGTAAGTTCGGTACCAACTGATTTACGTTCCTGATCAGGTTCAACAGGCCGCTCATCAATACCTCTGACAATATCATAAAAGAAGACACCTGCTTTACCAAAATTCCTGACCAGCGCAGGAAGATCCCATTTTTTCAGATCAGCTCCGGTGTGAATCCCCAGTTTATGCATCTTTTGTGCGGTCACTTTTCCGATGCCGTAAAACTTCTCAACCGGCAGCTCTTCAATAAACTTTTCAGCATCTTCAGGCTTTATAAGGAACAAGCCATCAGGCTTATTTATGTCAGAGGCGATTTTTGCCAGGAATTTGTTCACAGAGACACCGGCTGAGGCTGTAAGGCCAGTCCTGGATTTGATTTCATTCCTGATCCTTTTGGCTATCAATGTCGCTGACCCTATGCTTTTCTTGTCTTCAGTCACGTCCAGAAAAGCTTCATCGATAGAAAGTGGCTCGATCAAATCTGTATACTCTCTGAATATCTCATGAATACTTGCGGAAACCTCTGTATACCTGGCAAAATTATGATGGACAAATATGAGATCGGGACATAATCGTTTGGCAATAACCGATGGCATGGCTGATCTGACGCCAAATTTTCTTGCTTCATAACTTGCAGCTGCTACAACGCTTCGTTCCCCACTCCCGCCCACAGCAACAGGTTTGCCTCTCAGATCAGGGTTATCGAGCTGCTCAACAGATGCAAAAAATGCATCCATATCAATATGAATAATCTTCCTCACGGCAGAAACATGTCAATGCAAAATTAATCAATCTGTGTATACTCTGTCATCCTGAGCGAAGGGAATGATCCCCTGATCCCATAGTTATAATCATTAGAACCACTATACTCCCCTATTATTGATGAAACACCTCTGGTGTTTATTGGAGAGACCAACATTCTTTTCCTATCATTGATGAAACGCTTCCGGTGTTTTATATTGAAATGAACAATATATTCTTCATTCTGAAAAAGAATGGAAACCTTTTCTTATTTATCCTTTGAAAATTGGCCAACATTGACCATTATTGCAGATTAAATAAAATTGAAGGATTTGGAAACAGGTTCGGATAAAAGAGGAAAGGTCTTTGCACTTTTATTATTCCAGCACAGATTATGGGGATCTATTATAATGCCTTATATTATTCAAAAGGAGATTAACAGGGGCTATTATAAGTTGATTGAGTGCCTCTCCCCTTTTCCCAATATTGATACACTGGGAACGCTGACTTCGGAAGAACGCGAGGTAATTAAAATTATTAATGAATATACCGACAGGACCCTTTTTAAACTGTTTTCAAAGGATAAAACCGTAAAAGAATTTCTTGAAAAAATATCGCCGGAAAAGCTGGAAAACTTTATAAGACCTTATATTGAAAGGAGACTCTATAAATGCTTCACAATTGCCCGGGATGAAAACATGCAGGTATATTTTCAGAAGACAAAAACAGGAACTCTCCATGCTGAGGATCAGCTTTTCCTGAGTGAAGATAATGCAATACCAGTATTCAGATTTATCAGGAATGAAGAGCAAAGCGCCTATAACCTCAGTCTGGAGTCAGCCGGGAAACTTATCGATCTAAGGAAGAATCCGGTCGATATTATAACGATGGCGCCCTGTGTGATTAGAAAAGACCATAGGATATTATTTGTATCAGATATTGAAGGTTCAAAGTTGAAGCCCTTCCTGACCAAAGAAAACATACTGATCCCTAAAAAATCAGAATTGAAATATTTCAGTGGTTTTGTACTCAATACAATAAATAATTATAAGGTTGAAAACACTGGTTTTGAAATTATTGAATTCACTCCGGGAAAAGAGGCAATTCTTGAGCTTGAGACCGGACTTAAAGGAAACCCGGGCATAACGTTAAAATATAGTTATCAGGGGAATAAGATTTATGCTAATGAATCATCGGTCTCATTCACAATATTTGAAAAAAATGGCGAAAATTTCACTTTCAGAAAATACTATCGTGATTTTGCCTGGGAAAAAAAATGTCGCGAAACTTTAGGTGAACTTGGCTTCTTTTCTGATGATGACATAAATTTCTATCCTGTTTCAACAAACAGTAAACCCGGTGATGAGCTGTATACAATTATTGAAATTATTAATACTAATTATTCCGAAATTATCAATTCAGGTTTTGTTCTTACTTCAAGACTTGATCTTAAATACAATTTAAAACCCGTACATATTGAGATAAGCAGCCAGATTATTAATGACTGGTTTGATCTCAGGGCAACAGTAAAAATAGATGAATGGGAAATTCCTTTCAGCCATTTCAGAAAAAACATTCTTGAAGGAATAAGGGAATATAGACTACCTGATGGTTCGATAGCTATTTTACCTGAAACCTGGTTCGCCAAATACAAAAATATTTTTGAGTTTGGCAAGAGTTCTGAAGATTCTCTCATGATTCATAAGCAACATTTTTCACTGCTATCCGATACCTTTAATGATGAAGGAAGAAAAGGCTTCGAGAAACTTGAGAAGCTACTTGTGCCAGGTGAGGTACCGGCTCTTCAGACACCAGCCGGTCTCAACTCCACTATAAGGCAATATCAGTCAGATGGACTCAACTGGCTGAGTTTTCTGCAGACTGCCGGTTTAGGAGGTTGTCTTGCAGATGATATGGGTCTGGGTAAAACAATCCAGACACTTGCCCTGCTTCAGCATAACAAGGAAACCATATCGCCTGATGATAAATCAGGAAGCGCGAAAGAATTAACCCTGTTCGACCGGCATGAATCGATACTTACCAGTCTGATAATTGTACCGGCATCACTTATCTACAACTGGGAAAACGAAATAAAAAGATTTGTTCCTGAGATGAAGGTCTACAGTTACAAGGGTAACCAGCGAAAAAAGATCAACTTCATATTTTCAAAACTTCGATATAATTCTTTCGAGTTATCATACCATCCGGCAGGATATTGAATTAATAAGCTCATTTTCATTCCATTATATTATACTTGATGAGAGCCAGGTCATTAAAAATCCGGCTTCAATGCTTTACAAAACAGTAACAAGACTCAAGTCGGAATTTAAACTGGTGCTCACAGGTACCCCGGTCGAAAACTCTCTGACCGATCTCTGGACCCAATTAAATTTTGTCAATCCCGGATTGCTTGGTGAACTTGCCTTTTTTCGCAGGGAATATGCAAAACCGATTGAAAAAATGGGAGATGATGAAAAAGAGGGCAAACTCAGGAAGATTATCCAACCATTTATTCTGAGACGTACAAAAGAGATGGTTGCCCGTGATCTGCCTCCGGTTACTGAGCAGACAGTTTTTTGCGATATGACAGATGAGCAGTTTAAAGTCTATGATGAAGAAAAATCATCTGTCAGAAACAGTATTCTTAAAAGCATTGCATCGACAGGTCATGAAAAATCTGCAATAGTTGTTCTCCAGGGACTGATGAAACTCAGACAGTTATCCAATCATCCTGTGATGGCAATTGACGAGTATGCCTTCGGTTCAGGCAAATTTGAAACTGTTCTTCAGGATATGGAAAGTGTTATAGCTGAAGGGCATAAGATACTCGTTTTCTCTTCTTTCGTGAAGCATCTTGATTTATACGCTGAAGAACTCAGAAAAAAAAGAATACGTTTTGCAATGCTTACCGGAGCAAGTACCAGGAGAGAAAAAATTGTCAACAGTTTCCAGAATGATCCTGAAAACAAAATATTTCTTATCTCTCTTAAAGCCGGAGGTGTAGGTCTTAATCTCACTGCAGCCGACTATGTTTTTATTCTTGATCCATGGTGGAACCCTGCATCTGAAATGCAGGCTTTAAACCGTGCCCACAGGATTGGTCAACATAAAAGTGTATTTGTTTACAGGTATATCACAAGCAATAGTATTGAAGAAAAAATAGTCAGACTGCAGGAGAATAAATCAAAACTGGCTGATATTTTCATATCGAGCAATAATCCGCTGAAGGATATAGACATACAGCAAATTCTCAATATCATCGGATAGTTGCATCTGGTCAGAAAAAACCCTTTGTGAACCTTCGTGATAACCTTTGTGTACCTTTGTGGTGAAAATAAAATCCATTTAACCACTAAGGATCACAAAGAAATACATTAAGTAACACGAAGGAAAAAGTAGTGGATGATTTTGAATTATAAAATATAACATAATAATTATGAAAGTACTAGGCATTAACTGCAGTCCCAGAAAGGGCGGAAACACAGAACTTCTTATATATGAAGTATTTAAAGCATTAGAAAAAGAAGACATCAAGACTGAGTTTTTTCAGCTCGGAGGAAAAGATGTCAATGGATGTATAGCCTGCATGAAATGCAGAAAGAAAAAAGATGGATTCTGTCACCAGAAAAATGAAGTAATAAACAGATGCATTGCAAGAATGCTGAAAGCCGATGCAATAATAATAGGATCACCTGTTTATCATGCTGATGTCACAGCAGATTGTAAGGCACTGATTGAGGTGTCCAGCTATGCGCTTGGTGGAGCAGGCAATCCCCTGAAACACATACCAGGAGCTGCAGTGATTGCAGTCAGGCGTGGTGGTGCAATCCATGCATTTGACAGTATAAATCATTTCTTTCTCATTAACGAGATGATAATACCCGGATCGTCGTATTGGAACATTGGTATTGGCAGGGAAAAGGGTGAAGTTTTAAAAGATGAGGAAGGTATGAGAACAATGAAGGTCCTTGGAGAAAACATGGCCTGGTTGCTGAAAAATATAAAAGATAAAAGATAAAAGATAAAAGATAAAAGTCAAAAGACAAAAGTCTCAATTATGAAAATAAGTAGAGACGCCCAAATTAAAAATAAGTAGAGACGCCCAAATTGGGCGTCTCTACAATTTTGGTCAGATTAGATCAGGTTTGTTAATAATTATCACGTTCAACATAATGTGTATGAAGAAGTTCATGCGACTTGTGGCTGTTAGGCTGGTCGAGGAACTCTTTATATATTGCAATAACATCGGGATTCTCATGAGACTTGCGTAACACTTTGCTTTCGTCTTCAGAATAGATGGCTTTCATACGTTTTTGTCTGATCTGCAAGTTAGTAGGAATAGGCTGTCCTCCGCCACCGATACAGCCACCAGGGCAGGCCATAATCTCAACAAAGTGGTATGGAGCTTTTCCTTCTCTTGTCAACTTCATGATTTTATTGGCATTCACAAGTCCATGCGCAATTGCTACCTTCAGTTCAGCACCCTCAAGAAACTTCCAGGCTTCAACGCAACCTTCAATCTTTACCGTTGCCTCTTTTACTCCTTCCATACCTCTGACAGGAGTAACATTTAAATTTCCGAAAGGAATTTCGCGACCTGTAACGATCTCATAAGCAGTACGCAGTGCTGCCTCCATAACACCTCCTGTGGCACCGAAAATTACAGCTGCACCAGTAGATTCGCCCATTATTGAATCGTAGTTTGCCTCTTCAATATTTCTGAAGTCAATACCTGCCTGTTTGATCATTACAGCAAGTTCGCGGGTTGTTAGTACAAAATCCACATCTTTAAATCCGCTTGCCCGCATTTCGGGTCTGTCGGCTTCGAATTTCTTGGCTGTACATGGCATTATCGATACAGAAACTATTTTAGAAGGATCGATTTTACGTTTTTTGGCGTAGAATGTCTTGGCCAGAGCGCCGAACATCTGTTGTGGTGATTTACAGGTGGAAAGATTCGGAAGAAATTCCGGGTATTTATGCTCTATAAATTTTATCCAGCCCGGCGAACAGGATGTGAACATCGGAAGTGATATTTTCTTATCGCCATCAACCAGTGCTTTCTTCAGTCTTACAAGAAGTTCGGTTCCTTCTTCCATAATTGTAAGGTCGGCACTAAAATCGGTATCCAGAACTGAATTGAATCCAAGTTGCCGAAGTGCATTTACCATCTTCCCGGTAACCCTTTCACCCGGATCGTATCCAAGATCTTCACCAAGAGCAACCCTTACAGCAGGAGCTGTCTGAACAACCACATGTTTATCAGGATCATAAATAGCGTCCCATACCTGGTCGATATAGGTTTTTTCAACAAGAGCTCCCGTGGGGCAACGGTTTACGCATTGTCCGCAATTGGTGCAAACAACCTGGCTCATCGGCCTGTCGTGGAAGGATGAAATTTTCTGATGGGCACCTTTGTTGGCAACAGCTATAGCAGAGATATACTGCAGTTCAGAGCATGTCCTGACACAACGCTGGCAACGAATACATTTGCTGTCGTCTTTGACAAACGATGGAGAAGACCTGTCAATATTATATTTTTTATCTTCAACAAGATCAAGAAAAACATGGTCTCCAAATGCAAATTCATTTGCAAGCTTCTGAAGTTCGCAATTCTGGTTCTTGTAACATTTAGTACAATCAGCCCTGTGTTCTGAGAGCAGAAGTTCAACTATATGTTTACGTGCATTCCGGACTTTCAGTGTGTTTGTATGTATCTCCATCCCTTCAGATGCGGGAGTTGCACATGATGCTATCAGAGTTCTTGCACCTTTTTGTTCAACAAGACATACCCGGCAGTTGCCAGCAACACAGAGATCGTCGTGGTTACACAGGGTTGGAATGTTTATTTTCAGTTTTTTAGCAGCAGCAAGGACGGTTGTCCCCGCCTGAACTGAGACCTTCTGGTCATTTATAAATAGATTTATCATGATTCTTCGTTTTTGTTTAAATGATTAATAGATGATCTCTTCCTTGAAGTTACCAACTATTGATTTAAAAGCATTACCAACTGACTGTCCAAGACCACATTTAGCAGCTATTTTCATAGAATCTGCCAGTTTCATAAGTTCATTCAGATAGGTAGATTTTGCTTCCCCTTTTTTAACTTTTTCAACCCCCTTCAGAAGTTGCTGGCACCCAACACGGCATGGAGTACATTGACCACATGATTCCTCGGTAAAGAAATCGAGGTAATTGTGAAGAACATTATACATCGATCGTGAACTGTTGAAAAGCTTCATGGATCCTCCTGTAGGCACACCTTCAAAACCAATGATTGTTTCAGCAAATTTCTTTCTGGGAACACAAAATCCTGAGGCACCACCAACCTGTACGGCTTTTGTATCACCATCACCAAACTCATTGACAAACTGCTGAACAGTCATCCCAAGTTCAAGTTCAAAAATGCCCGGAGTCGGAGTATCTCCGGAAACGGAGAATACTTTTGATCCTCTTGAATCTTTTGTCCCATACTGGATGAAGTTCTTAGCGCCATGCTGAATAATCATCATTGCGGTTACAAGAGTTTCAACATTGTTAATGGAGGTCGGTTTCTCGAAGACACCGGAGACGGTCGGATAAGGAGGTTTATTTCGTGGCTCACCTCGTTTTCCTTCTATAGACTCAAAAAGAGCGCTCTCCTCACCGCAGATATAAGCTCCGCTCCCCATTCGATATTCGATAGAGAAATCGAATCCTATTTCTTTTATCATTTTATGAAACGAGTCCAGTTCAATCATAAGTTTAGGTAAAAGATATCTGTACTCACCTCTTAAATATACAATCCCATTTTTTGCACCGATTGCCTTTCCAGCAATTGCCATTCCCCCGTGAACCTTGTTAGAAACTCTGTCAAGGATCTCCCGGTCTTTAAATGTACCTGGCTCTCCCTCGTCAGCGTTACAAACGATGTATTTATCCGGGTTCTTTTCGGCTGCTGTATATTTCCATTTCAAACCGGTCGGGAATCCCGCACCACCGCGTCCCTTAAGTCCTGAATCAAGCATACTCTGAATAATCTCAGCACTGGTCATCTTAAAAGCCTTTACCATAATATCTTTCGAATCGATTTTTTCGAAGATCAGGTCTACCTTGTTTAATCCTTTATTTTCCATTATTTGCCTGATATTTATTTATGCATGTAATCTTTAATAATTTCACTTACTTTTTCCGGGGTCAGTTCCGTATAGGGCAATTCATTAATTAATATAGCCGGAGCTTTATGACACCATCCGATACAGTTTGTTTCAATGAGGCTGAACTGCTTATCAGTTGTTGTTTCGCCTACTTTTATCTTAAGTATTTCCTCAAGAGTATGAACAATATCACTCTTCCCTTTCATTGAGCATGTAATTGTTTTACAAACTCTTATAACGAATTTACCTTTCACCTGAGTGTCGAGAAAGGTGTAAAAAGAAGCTGTTCCGTAAACTTCAGCGGCTGAGATATCGAGTTCTCTCGCAACTTCGACCATAGCCTCATCAGTCAGATAATTGTGTTTTAGTACAATTGCCTGCAGAATCGGCATAAGGCTCTCCCTGGCACGACCGTGTTTGTCGGACAATTCCTTCACTAGATTTCCTACTTGATACATATCTGTTTGATTTTTAGGTAATTAAATATTTTACTAATCAGTAAAAGCTGATTTTTTTAAGCGCTGTTAAATTAATAACAATACTTTCTAAAAAAAACCTGCAAATGTCATACTTGCTAATTTAGAATGAAAATAAAGAACAATAAAATGGCGGAAATGAACAATGGCGTTGGGGTGATCTGAAGAACTTAAACAAAAAAATCCCTTACCGGAAGGGGCAAGGGATGAATAGAAAGTATTTCAGAAACAATGACAATATTGTAATGGAGACACCCAGATTGGGCGTCGCTGCATTATTTAACAACAGATATAGTGCTGAGCAGAGAAATATTCCTTACATCAGAATAATTGTATTGATAAAGTCCGTCATCACCAATAAGGACCAGTACACCTCCAACAGGGATAACATCGTAAGCCCTGATATTGGGATAAGTATATATAAGGTGTCCTGCAATCATCTTCGGATCACTTGCGTCATATACTTTCAATCCGGCAGAACCGTCGCAGATGAAAAGCAAATCTCCGTCTTTACCCAGGCCCTGAGGATTGGTCATAAAATAAGATATAACAGTGGTTGGTTTAGCAATATCCTTAATATTAACAATATCGAGGCAATTAAGATTGCCGCCACAATTGGTTCCTGTTCTGAGTGTTATATAAGCAAGCGTATCATCGACAACTACAGGATCGCAACTTCTGGCATGTGTGAAAAAAGTAAGCGATACCGGTGTGGTTGGATTTGAAATGTCAAAAATTGCCATACCGGTTGTGGTACCAAGAAACATTTTCTTATCAGTAAGGAACATTGTTTCCACGTTCCAGCCCGGATAGAGATCATTGACTTTTACCGGGGCGGTTTTATTGGATATATCGAATACCTTAAGAGTGTTCTTATCAACTATATAAAGTACCTTATCCTTTATTCCAAACCTTGCCATAGAGCCACCGACGCCTATCCCGCTTCCGCTGACGCCTGAAGATGCTCCTGAATAATTCGCCATAGCCAATAAAGATTCATCACGTAAATAGTAAATCGGATATGGAATTGGAGCGTGGTCAATTTTCTCCTTAATTGTTGTCAGCTCCCAATCCAATACCACACCTTTCTCCTTGTCAACATATGCTGCCGGAAAATCAGTTTTGTAAGGAGGAATAGTATACGGCAGTATATCATTTATCCTGCCCACTTCGTGTATATTATCAATATTCTGAACATCAAGTACAACAAGATCAACATAACTGTCTGCATACATAATATAACCTGAAATGGAAAGATCAACAACTCCTGGCAGTTTAATAAACGTTTTCTTTACCGGAGAGGCCGGATTAGAATTGTCATAAACATGAATTCCCTTTAATTCTTCAACAATAAAAATATAATTATCCTTAAAATAGATCTTTCCCGGATTTTTAAGGTCAACATTCTGCTCCTGAACTACGGCTTTCCGTAAATCTTTGAAAGATAAATAAACAGGCGCATACCCCCTGTATTCCTTATAAGTAGAATCTTCGCACGAATAGAAGAATATTGAAAATAAAGAAAGAAGTGCAATAATTGGAATGATTTTTGCTTTCATATTGGTCAGATTTAGTCAGTTTTGATTAAACAAAAATCATGCTAAACTATTAACCAAAACAACCTAAAATACAATGAAAAAAAGCTCATTAATAGTTATAATGCTTATATTCAGCATTATTCATCTATCAGCCCAAAAAACTAAAGATGTCCTTTATCTTAAAAACGGGAGTAAAATCTATGGAAAACTGATCGAGGTGAATGATAGTCTGTACAAGATAAAGACATCCGACGGCAGTGTTTTTATTTATTCGTTGCCTGAGGTGGAAAAATTTGCTAACGAGAGTCCACGGTATGACGGAAGGAAAAAAAGTGGTTTAGGTTTTGTCCTTGAAGCTGGAGTCCTGATAGGTGCTCAAAGCTCAGATTATAAAGCCCCGTTCAGTTTCAACATCCTTGCTAATGTTACCACTAACACAAAAAATATTTTTGGTCTCGGATCGGGTGTTGAATATCTTGGACAGCCTTTTACACCGCTGTTTCTTGAATATAAATGTCTTTTTTCCGAAAGGAAAACAACCCCTTTTATATTTCTGAGAGGAGGTAAACTATTTCATTTGAACGGAGATGCCAGGAATGCGGATAACAACATATCCAACCCTTATGGCACTGAGAAAACCTATCAGGGCGGGGGTACTTTTACTATCGGGACAGGCATATCATGGGCAAAAGAGGATGGCGAGACATATCTCAGTTTTGCTTATAGAAATGCACACACAAGCTATACTGAAAAGAACTATAATTCCCAGAGTACCACTTACAGGAACTCTTACAACAGGTTAGAGATAAAATTCGGATTCAGGTTTTAATGAATGTGGTAATTTATTTAATCCGCTGTAAAACTTAGTGATCCTGAGTACCCGGGATTGTGTACCTTTGTGGTAATGGATCACACTTCCATATTAAGGAACTTGAAACCCGGTCATGAATTCTTTATCGGAATCGACTCGGACGGATGTGTATTTGATACGATGGAGGTGAAGCAGAAGGAGTTTTTTATTCCAAATGCATTAAAATATTTCGATCTATTTGCTGTTTCCAAAATACTCCGGGAGACTTGGGAATTCGTAAACCTATATTCCATATACAGAGGAGGCAACCGGTTTACCTCTTTAGTAAAGGTCTTTGAACTCTTAAGTCAAAGAAAAGAGATTATGGATATCGGTCAACGACTACCTGATCTGACATCACTGAAGGATTGGCTGAAAACCGAGACTAAACTTGGCAATGCCAACCTGCACAAATACTTTGATTCAAATAAGAATCCTGATCTTGAAAAAGTTGTCAGATGGACCGAGGCTGTAAATAAAGAGATAACTGAATGGCTTCACAACATTCCTCCGTTCCCCCATGCCAGGACAGCTATAGAAAAAATGTCTTTATTTTCCGATCTGATCATAGTATCGCAGACACCTCTTGAGGCACTCGAACGGGAATGGGAAGAGCATAATATGAAGAAATACATCACAGCAATCGCAGGCCAGGAACATGGAACTAAAACTGAACATATTGCTTTCGCTGCAAAAGCTAAATATGCCGAAAATAAAATACTGATGATTGGTGATGCCAGGGGAGACCTTGATGCTGCCAAAAACAACGGGGTTTTATTCTACCCTATTATGCCCGGAAAAGAAGATAAAGCATGGGAACGTTTTCTAGATGAAGGTCTTGACAAGTTTATGAAAGGCAAATTTGCAGGGTCATATGAAGAATCGCTTCTAAAGGAATTCAGCAAATCATTACCTGAAATACCGCCATGGAAAAGAATTTGACCGTCTTTTTGTTCGCCCTTTGTTTTATTGCCCCCCTGGAGGCTGTTGAAAAAGTTCTTTTTAACCGCAAAGTACACAAAGTCCACCTTCGCTAAGCTTCGGTGGATAAGAACGCAAAGTACGCAAAGTCAAAAACATATGGATCAGTTCTTTGCGATCTTTGCGCAAACCTTTGCGACCTTTGTGGTTAATGGATTTCAACTTTTTCAACAGCCCCGATAAAGTTTGTTTTTTCGAATTTTTTCGCCCTTTTAGGGGAGATGTCCCGCTTTTGCGGGACAGAAGGGTTCTTTATGTATAATCAGTGCATTATCAAAATCTGATCACTAATCCATTCGTACCATTCTCTCAAACCAGTTCCTTTGGTACATGAAATTTCGAAAAGGGGAACCTGTGCATTGATCTTTTTCAAATCAGATTTGAAACTTCCCAAATCAAAATTTGTATAAGGAATCAGGTCAGTTTTATTAAGAAGTACAGCCCTCGCTTCCCTGAAAAGCATAGGGTACTTACCCGGCTTATCATCACCCTCGGTTGTGCTGATTATTGCCAGTTTAAAAGCTTCACCAAGATCAAATTGCGACGGACAAATCAGGTTACCGACATTTTCAACAAATAATACATCGAGGTTGCCAAGATTAAAACTATCCAGAACTTTTGAGATGCTGTGAGAGTCGAGGTGACAACCTCCTTCAGTATTAATTACGACTATTGGTATGTCATATTTCTTCAGGCGCCGGGCATCCCTGTCTGTAGTTATATCACCTTCTATTACACCTATTCTGAACTTTCCTCCAAGTTCTTCACACGTACGTTCCAGCAGGGTCGTTTTCCCTGCACCGGGTGAGCTTATTATGTTCACCATCAACACTCCTTTGGAAGTCAGTAATTCTCTTACCTCATTGGCTTTATTCTGGTTCCTGTCCAGGATATTCTTCATTATTTTTATTTCCATATCTACTCCCCTTCTATACTTTTAATAATTAATTCTTTACCCTGAAGAATCTCAAGATCTGTCGAATTGCATTCATGGCAAGCAAACAAATTCTCTTGTACCTGAAAATCACTTCCGCAAATTTTACATTTCATTTTCACCGGTATTATTTCTATATCTGTTTCAGCATCCTGTGCAATAGAATTCCTTAATGTTTCCCTGAATGCAAATTCGAAGATTTCAGGAACAATCTGGACTAATTGTCCGAAACTGATATTCACCTTTGTAACCTTCGACAGATTCTCCTTTCTTGCTGCATCAAGAACAATCATTGAAAGATCTTCCGCTATCCTTATTTCATGCATAACTATATATTAACAGATTCTCGGAAATTGCTCCCCTGCAGGCATATCAACTATACGTACTGCCTCCTGCTGAAGTGTTCAAAACCACAAGTTCATGTTTATCCTGAATGATCTCTCCTATTATTTCGGAGTCTTTGCCTAACGGATCCGATCTCAGAATATCAAGCACCCTTTGTTCTTCACCTGCACCTGCTACAATCAGGACTTTTCCTTCATTTGCAAGATACAGAGGATCAAAACCCAGTACTTCGCACAGACCCTTCACGGGATCATCGACCGGAATTGATATCTCATTTATCATGATACCCGATTTTATCATCCCTGCAAGCTCATTCAATACCGTTGCAAGTCCGCCTCTTGTCAGATCGCGCATAAAATGAATCTTCGTACAGCTCTGAAGCATAGTCTCTATCATATGGTTTAATGAAGCACAGTCAGATGTTACCGTGGTTGTGAAACTTAAATCATTACGGGCACTCAGAACAGCTATGGCATGATTACCGAGAGGGCCATTGATAATCACTTTGTCTCCCGGTTTTATACGTGTACCCGTGCTAATGTGCATCCTATCCGGTTTAAGAATACCGGTCCCCGAGGTTGTGATAAACAATTTATCGCACTTACCCTTGCCGACAACTTTAGTATCTCCTGTTACAATCTTCACTCCTGCTTTTGCAGCCTCCCCGGCCATGGATTCTGTAATTCCGATAAGGTCGTTCAGCGGAAAGCCCTCTTCAATTATAAAGGAAGCTGAAATATACCCGGGAACGGCACCGGATACTGCCAGATCATTTACTGTACCGCATATAGCCAGCTTACCAATATTTCCGCCCGGAAAAAACAGAGGATCAACAACATAAGAATCAGTAGTAAATGCAAGGGTAAATCCTGATTCTTTAATAATTGCAGAATCTGTTAAAGGTTCAGTCATCCCGAACCGCTTAATAAAGACTTTTTCAATAAGCTCGTGAGTGAACTTACCGCCGCTTCCCTGATTCAAAGAGATAAATTCTTTCATCTGACCTGGCTGTATTTATACCAGGAATTGCATGCCCCCTCATTTGATACCATACATGCCCCAATAGGATTTTCAGGAAAGCATATTTCTGCAAAAAGAGGACAATCATCAGGTGTTTCCAGACCCCTCAGAATTTTTCCACAGATACAAAGTTCATTGTCTGCCTGATAATTAATTACTACTGGTAATTTATCCTCAATATTAAACTTCTCATAAACCTTTCTAAGGGTAAGTCCGCTTAATTGAATTTCCCCAAAGCCTCTCCACCTTGTATCGCATGGCTCAAAGACTTCGTACATATGCCTCTGAGCCATTGATGTTACCACTAATTGTAACTGCCCTGTTATACTCAATTTCCACTTTCGGAGTATGCTTGTTTACCTGTTTTATAAGCATCAGGATTGATTGCATTATATCGGAAGGTTCAAAGCCGGTTACCACGCAGCACAGATTATATCTCTCAGGAATGAAGTTAAATATTGAGGAACCGGTTATGGCAGCAACATGTCCCGGACAAATAAAACCATCAAGACTGCCTCCTTCTTTTATGATGGCTTCCATTGCCGGAGGCATTAATTTATGTGCGCTTAAAAGAAAAAAATTTTTTACATTATCTTTATCAGCCTGTTTTATTGTAACAGCAGTCCCGGGGGCAGTAGTTTCAAAACCAATGCCCAGGAAGATGATTTTTTTCTCTGAATTCAGTCTTGCAATCTCAAGTGCATCCAGACCGGAAAACATAACCCTTATATCCGCACCTGTGGCTTTTTCTTTTTCGAGAGATGAGGTTGATCCAGGTACTTTCAGCAGATCTCCGAAAGTGGCAAGTATGACATCCTTCATTCCTGAATACGCGATTGCCTTATCTATAAATTCAGTTTCCGTCACGCAGACCGGGCAACCCGGACCAGAGATCAATCTTACATTATCAGGAAGCAAAGATTTAAGACCAAACCTGTGTATTGCAGCCGTATGTCCTCCGCAAACCTCCATAAAAGTATAATCACGAACGACAGACTTATTAATAAGATCAGCCAGTTTCGCAACCAGATTTTTATTCCTGAACTCATCAATGTACTTCATACAACTTATATATTCAGAGAATTATTCATCTCTTCAAACAACTTCAAAGTCTCTTCAGCTTCCTTTTCGTTTATCTTCTGTATAGCAAATCCGGCATGAATAAGTATATAGTCTCCGACCATTGGATTTTCGATCATATGCAGACCTGCCTTAAATATTGCACCTCCGGCAGATACTTCTGCCATCAAGCCATCAATCGATACTATCCTTGCCGGAATACTAAGACACATATCTTCTCATTTTTGATGCAATTGCTAATTGTCCAAGGGAAATTCCTCCGTCATTTGCAGGGACCAGGTGATTTGTAAAGACTTTGAACATGTTCCGCTTCAGAAGATATAAGGATTTCTCCAAAAGGTATTTATTCTGAAAGACCCCTCCGGAAAGAATGACCTTATTGAGAGATGTTTCATTTCTGATTTGCTTTGAGATTTCAAGTATTACCTGGGCAATAGTGTTATGAAATTTTGCTGAGATCACAGGAATCCTTTGCCGGGGAAGATCTTCGAAAATTGCTTTCAGCGTATCGGCAAAAATGATGGTTTTACCTGCCTGGTAAGGATAAATAGTCTTTTGTTTCTCCATTACAGACAGATTCAAGCCGTATCGGTGCTTCTGAATCGAATGTTTGCACAGGACAAAGTTCCAGAATTGCCGAAACTGCATCAAAAAGACGACCTGCCGATGACGTCTCCGGGGAATTTATCTTTTTGATTATCATCTCCCTTATCATTGATAACTTCTGATTATCAACCGAACTGAAGAGAGGTACTGATTTAAAATCAAAACTATCACCAAAGTATTTGAAAAGATAGGAATAAGCCATTCTCCATGGCTCATTTATTGCTTTTTCACCGCCCGGCATTGGAACATTATCGAAATGCGAAAAACGGTTGAAACTTTGCAGATCAGCTACCATGAACTCACCTCCCCAGATATTTCCATCCGAACCATATCCAGTGCCATCCAGACTAATTCCGATCACTTCCTCATCTAAGCCATGCTCAGCCATGCAGGATGCAACATGAGCATGGTGATGCTGAACTCTGAGAAGAGGAATTTTCAATTCTTTTTCAAGATTTTCAGCATGTTGGGTTGAGAGATACTGTGGATGAAGATCACAGGCCAGGAATTCAGCTTTAAACCTGAAAAGATCTGAAAACCTGTCAATTGTTTCGTTGAAGAAACTATAGCTCTCACTGTTTTTAATATCCCCGAGATATTGACTCATCACTGCCTGGTTGCCTTTCCCTATACAGAAACTGTTTTTCTGTTCAGCTCCGAATGCAATGATTCCTTCAGTATTGCAGTTCAGATCAACCGGTCGCGGAACAAATCCCCTGGAACGACGGATAAGACTTATCTTCCTGTCAATAATTCTTACAACGGAATCATCGGTTCGGTTAATTATCGGCCTGTTGTGGCTCAGAAAAGAATCCGTAACAGATTTTAGTTGCCTCTCAGCCATCTGATCATCAATGATTATCGGTTCATCAGATATATTGCCACTGGTAAGAACCACAACAGGCGTTTTAAGAAACCTGAAAAGCATATAATGCACAGGCATATAGGGCAGCATTGCTCCGATTGTATTCAGTCCGTTGCTTACAGCTGCAGATAACATTTTCTTCTCTTTCATGATCAGGATGGGTCGGCGCCATGATTTCATCTCTTTCTCCTCTTCTTCATCAATATAGCAGTATTTTTGGGCTGAGGTGATATCCCTGAACATCACAGCAAAGGGTTTTGAATCCCTTTGTTTTTTTTGCCTCAGTTCACTAACGGCGCTGTCATTCAATGCATCGCACATCAAATGATATCCGCCGAGTCCCTTTATTGCAACTGTTCTGCCAGAAGCTATCTGAACAGAAACCTCCTGGAGTATAAGTCTGATATTGTTCAGGCTTTTAAAGGAGTCTTTATACCGGTATGCCGGCCCGCATGAGTTACATGAAATTGGCTGTGCATGAAACCGGCGATCAAGAATGTCGTCATATTCTGAGCTGCAATTCTCACACATCCTGAAGCTTTTCATGGTTGTTTTTGGACGGTCGTAAGGCAATGCCTGCAATTATAGTAAACCGCGGACCACAGTTGGTACAATTAACAAAAGGATAATCAATTCTTTCGGGATCATTTTCCATGTCTTCAAGACAGTCATTACAGACGGCAATGTCCGGACTTATTTCAGTAATCTGATTATCAATTGTTTTGCTTCCGGCAATTCTGAAACTGTTATAGCCACTTATTTGCCTGCTGTTAATCTCTATTGATTTTATTTGCGATGCCGGAGGAGCATACTGAAGGATATCATTGCCAAAAAGGTCAATGGTTTTAATATCTCCCTGAACTATGACAGAAACACCGTCAGTTCTGTTATCTACTTCTCCAAAGAGACCGTGTTTAGCGGCCATTCTGCAGATAAAAGGGCGGAATCCGACTCCCTGAACCAACCCCCTGATCAGTATTTCATATCCTTGTATAATAGCTCCAGGTTTTTAGTTCCATTAACCTTCATTTGCTTGTGAACAAAATAGATCACACTTTCAAGTTCATCGCAGAGGTTAACATTATTTATGATAACATCCGGAGGCACTTTTAAAAGTACCGGGGCAAAATTCACTATTCCTGTTATGCCATGTCGTATCAACTCATCAGCAACTTCCTGAGCAGATATCTCCGGCACTGCAAGAATAGCTACTTTAACACTGAACCTGTCAATGATCTCTTTTAGCCGGTTCATTGAGTATACCGGTATACCTGACCTGATTTTCTGTTTGAAAGGATCAATATCGAATGTGGCAACAATATTCATATAGCGCTGAACAAACTTGCTGTACTTCGATAGTGCAAGTCCCATATTCCCCATGCCGACAAGCACGATATTATTGTCTTTGTTGCGATGGAATAACTTTTCCATCTTTTCAAGCAGTTCATTTATGTTATATCCTCCCCGTTTGTTGCCCTTGATATTAAATTCGGAAAAATCTTTTCTGACCTGATCGGAGGTAACTCCTGTCTCGTTGGCCAGAGTATAGGAAAAGACTTTTTCAACTCCCATCAGCTTCAGTCTGATAAGACATGCACGGTAAAGAAAAATCCTTTTAAGACTGTTCTTAATAATATTTTTTGTGATTCGTTTCACATCATTTCTTTTCTGGTTAATTAATAATGCAAGTTAAATAATTCTTTTTTAAATAAAAATATATTTTTTACATGTCTGATATACTGTATCTTATGAAATATTATTTTCTCCCATATGAAAAATAAACATTTTTTTAATTGATTTTTATATACGTAGATTTTAACTTTATATGTGAAACTTCTCACATAAATGCAATATAAATGCATAACAAAGGAAGAATGGGATAAGACTCTGGAGCAGTTGTTATTATCCTATACCATTTTCGCCAGTGTTGAAAATGAATTTGGTCTTGATTATGAATTGATCAATCCTGTCAATATCACCAGAATTTCTTACAACAAACCCAAACCTGCTACCCCTCTTAAAAGTTTCTTTCTCCCTGTTAAAGAAAATGTTACATCTGACATACCTGATGAAAAGCCAAGAATAATTCTTGGTATCCCAAACTGCGACATTGAGGGATTATGCCTTCTGGACGAAATATATCTCAATATTGATTTTAATGATATCTACTACAGGAAGCGTCGTGAAAACACATTACTGATAGCTTCCGATTGTTTTGGTGTTCAGGAACATTGCCACTGTCTGTCGTATAATATCATGCCATATTCTGTCAAAGGCGCTGATCTGGCGGTAATAAATCTCAACGGAACAATTATTCTGAGAATGTTATCTGCAAAGGGGGAAGATTTTGTCAGGAATATTCCGGCAATCCAGGCACCTGGTGATAAAAATTTTATTTCGGCAGTTGAAAAGGAACATCTTTCAACCGAAACATTGCTTATGGCCTCAGGTAATGGCTTGCCTGATTATAAGAAGACCGGGAAACTTGTTATTAAAGAGCAGGGTGATAAATGGGATAAATATTCCACCCGGTGTGTTTCATGCGGCGCATGTACAACTATCTGCCCGACATGTACATGTTTTCTTCTTATCGACAAACCAGGTTTTGAAAAGGTAAAGCAGCTGGATGCCTGTCAATATCCGGGATTTGAAAGAGTAGCCGGCGGAGAAGATGCTTTGTTTGAGCTTCGTAAACGATTCAAAAACAGATACATGTGCAAATATGTATGGAAACCTGAAAAATTCAGCTCACTGGCATGCACCGGTTGCGGGAGATGTATTGAAGCCTGTATCGGGAAAATAAACAAAAACGAACTATTCACAGAACTTGCAAAATAACCCGTATGCTTGTTGATAAGAACATATATAAACCTATCAGGGCCAGACTGACAAATGTTATTGAAGAATCACCTTTGATAAAAACATTCGTACTTGTACCTGAAGATAAGTTCTCGTTTGAAACAGGTCAGTTTATTGAATTATCAGTAGATGGAATCGGTGAAGCGCCCTTCACCCCTTCTTCTTCACCTCTTGTTAAAGAAAAGCTGGAAGTAACAGTAATGAAAACTGGATACGTTACCGAGTATATGCATATGCTGAAACCAGGGATATTTATGGGAATCAGAGGGCCATACGGGAGAGGATATCCTGTCGACAAATTTTTCGGTAAAGAAGTACTTATCCTGGGGGGTGGTTGCGGACTTGCACCTATCAGATCGTTGCTTTTTGCGCTTGAAGATATAAAAGACAAGCTGGAAAAGGTAATACTCTGTTATGGATCCAAAACACCTGTCGATTGTATATACAAACCTCTTTTTGACCGTTTAAACAAAACTGAAAAGTTTGAAGCTTACCGGACTGTTGACAGGGCAGATGAAGACTGGGATGGGCCGGTGGGTGTTGCAACTGCACTTTTAAATAATATCAAAATTAATATCGGGAATGCCATAGCAGTAGTCTGCGGTCCCCCGGTTATGATGAAATTCGGAACTATCAGGCTGCTTGAAATGGGATACAGAGATGATCAGATTTTCCTGTCGATGGAAAAAAACATGTCATGCGGCTTAGGTAAATGCGGGCATTGTATGATGGGCGAATTTTTTGTCTGCAAAGATGGCCCGGTTTTTACATATAATGAAATAAAACATAATCCTGAGATATGGAAATAAGTGGAACAGGATACAGAAAACTATCCGTTCATTTTAAAACTAATAAATAACAGATCATGAAACTGACCATAGAGGAGTTGAAAGGTGTCCGGTTTTTTGACAATTACAGTGATGACCAATTGAAAATATTTATCGGTATCAGCACCATAAAAGAATTTAAAGTGAAAGATGTGTTGTTTGAACAGTATGATGAGCTTAACGAGATCTATGTACTGCTTGCCGGATGCTTATCCCTGGGGATAAGTCTGCCAAATGAAAAGAGAATCCGCCTTGGCACTTTGGAGGAGGGACAGCTCTTTTCGTGGTCAGCGGCTTTCAGTCCATATATTTCCACTGCATGGGTGATGGCCACCTGTCCGACAAAAGTTGTGGCAATAGATGCTAAAAAGCTTAATCTCGAGTTTGAAAAAAATTGCGGATTTGGATTTAAAACAATGTCAAAAATTGCCCAGACAATTTCTCACCGATTGAGTGATACACGATTCCAGTTGATGAACCAGTTGACTTTATAAAATGACCCGGAAGATCCTGATAGATATGATTAAGCTGCGTTCGGCAATGGTTGAAGACTCTACTATTGCTTTACCTGAGGCCGGTTTCTATTCTTCCCTTAACATAAACGGGTTAAAAACTATCCGTGAACTTGCTGTATTCCAGTTCACATGCAGAAAATGTGAAGACGCGCCCTGTATAAACGTTTGTCCGGCTGATGCCCTTGAAAAAGATGATAACGGTATTGTAACACGGCACACCAATCTTTGTGTTTCATGCAAATCGTGCGTTACGATATGTCCCTTTGGAACGATGATGACTGATTTCTTTAAACACCATAGGAACAAAGACCTGTTCTTTGATCTGAAAGATGAAAAAGAGATGATGAAATTTGTCGAGGCTTGTCCGGCCGGAACGGTAACTATTACCGATGATGACGAGTCTCCTGAAAAGCATATTTACAGTCTTAATGAAAAAGTACTTATAAAAGATTATTTATATATAGCTGAATTACTGTAATTTACAACAACATGGCAGTTTACCTGTTTTATTTCCTTGTCTTCCCCGGTCTTCTTTTTGCCGCAGTAATCGGAGCATTCCTTTCATGGTTCGACAGGAAAATTACTGCAAGGGTACAGTTTCGTAACGGACCACCTTTGCTGCAGCCATTTTACGATTTTTTCAAATTGTTATTAGTCAAGGAAACAATACTGCCGAAGTACGGATCGCCGTTAATATTTCTCCTT
The DNA here is from genome assembly GCA_963829255.1 of uncultured Bacteroidales bacterium. Taxonomy (GTDB): domain Bacteria; phylum Bacteroidota; class Bacteroidia; order Bacteroidales; family VadinHA17; genus LD21. The sequence continues at coordinate 124,429 of CAWHIG010000010.1, read as the reverse complement.
GCTCCGATCTTTGCTGTATTTGGTGCTACCATGGCCGGGGTTTTCATTCTGCTTCCACTCATGAATATCACAACAGGGTTCAGGGGAGACCTGCTGGTTATCTTTTATCTTCTCACCATCCCGTCCTTTTCATACATAATCGGAGCGCTTGCTTCCGGTAATCCTCTTGCTGCAGTAGGCGGATCAAGAGAGATGAAACTTATCATCAGCTATGAGCTTACCTTTCTTCTGCTTATTGCCGGGATCATAATGAAATGCGGGCAGCATTTTGATCTGTACACAATAATCCAGACACAACAGGCAGGTTCTCCGTTTATCGGAAGTATCTCAGGAGTGCTATTATTCATTGTTGGTATTTTTTGTATCCAGGCAAAACTTGCACTTGTCCCATTCGACATGCCTGAAGCAGAAGCAGAAATAACAGAAGGGATATTTATTGAATATTCTGGTGCAGCTTATGCTTTGATAAAACTTACAAAATATATTATGTTTTTTATACTTCCGGCATTCCTGGTTGCACTTTTGATGAATGGCTTCAGACTTGAAGGGATTCATATACTATGGGCCATATTGAAAATCCTTGCAGTTGTTCTTATCGTGACTCTGATAAGGAACACGAATCCAAGGATAAAGATCAAACAGGCTATCAGCTTCTTTATCGTATGGATGAACCTGATTGCCGTCATTGCATTGGTATTGATTGTATTTGGTTATTAAATATAAAAAAGTGGGGTTTAAAAATTATTGCTTTAAAAAATCGCTCTGGGTCTTCCATTTTGGAGGCGCCTCCTGCAATAATTGTGATATTGAGATACTTGATTGCCTTACACCACGGCACGATCTTGAACGTTTTGGAATTCTGCTGGTTGGCAGTATCCGCCATGCTGATGTACTGCTTGTAAATGGATCGATAAACATACGTGACAAAGAGAGGCTCCTTGAGATTTATAATCAGGCTCCAAAACCTATACTGGTAGTGGCAATCGGGGCCTGTGGCTGTACAGGAGGTTACTTTACCGAAAGCTACACTTTTGCGGGTCCGGTCGACAGGATAATTCCGGTCAATGCTTATGTTCCGGGTTGTCCGCCTAAACCCGAAGCCATTATTGCAGGGATAGTTAAGTTAGTTCAGAATTCATAAGAATGTCACAGAGAGGCACAGAGAAGACACAGAGAGCCACAGAGAATCGAAATAAGAAGATAAACTAACCCCCCTTTAGGGGGGCAGGGGGGAAAGGGGCAGGGAGAAAACAAGTAAAAAAAACAAGGAACAATTAACAATGGATACGGAATTGATCATAGCAAAATTTAAAGCAAAATTCAATTCTGATATTCTTGAAATCGCTGTAAAGAATCAGAAGAGAATTATTATTAGTATAAAGCCTGAATCATTAATTAATGTAGCAGGATATTTATACCGGGGAGAAGGATTCAGGTTCATTATAGCTTCAGCTTTACACACAAAAAAAGGATTTGAAATTCACTATCATTTTAGTAAAGATTCTATAGGACTGATACTTAACATACACGTAATTCTGGATAAAGATAAACCGCAAATCGAATCCCTTTCAAACATGTTCAATGCGTCAAACTGGATAGAAAGGGAGATGCATGAGCTTCTTGGAATCAATTTTCTGAATCACCCCAACCAGGAAAAACTGATATCGGAAGGCAACTGGGCCGAAGGTATTTATCCATTAAGGAAGGAGTTTAAGTAATAAACTGAGATAATCTGATGAGCAAAAAAACTCTCATACCGATCGGACCATATCATCCACTTCAGGAGGAGCCTGAATTATTCAAACTTTATTGTGAAGGTGAGATTGTGAAAGACATAAAATGGGAAACAGGATATAATCATCGCGGCATTGAAAAACTAAGTGAATCAAAGACATACGAACAGATTTTTTTCCTTGTGGAACGTATATGCGGAATCTGTTCAAACTCACATCCTTTTGCTTTTGCAAATGCTGTGGAGGAAATTGCAGATATCGAGATAACAAACAGGGCAAAATATATAAGATCAATAATCGGTGAACTCGAACGGATACATAGTCATCTGCTATGGGTTGGACTGGCAGGCCATTTCCTAGGGTATAATACTGTTTTCATGTGGGCCTGGAAATACCGTGAACCGGTACTTGATCTTTTTGAAATGATATCAGGGAACAGGAACAGCTATGCAATGTTCAAAGTTGGTGGAGTCAGAAGAGACATTGAAGAGGTAAAAGTTCCTGTTATTCAGAAAGTTCTGGATGATATTAAGAAAAAGACCGACTTACTTACAGGAGCAGTAATGGACGATACGGTTATTCATGCCAGAACCAAAGGAGTTGGTATTCTTACAAAGCAGGATATCATAGATTATGGAGCTGTAGGTCCAACTGCCAGAGCTTCAGGTGTGGCAATTGATGTAAGGAAAGATGATCCTTATGCAGCATATCCGCTTGTTAACTGGAAGGTGATAACGGCAGAAGCCGGTGATGTATTTGCTAAAGCAGAGGTCAGATTACTTGAAATGTACGAATCAATCTCAATCATTGAACAATGCCTGCAAGGTCTGAATAAAGAAAAAGAGGGCGATATTGCTATCAAAGTCAAAGAGATCCCGGAAGGAATCGGAAATGGCCGTGCTGAAGCACCGCGCGGTGAAGTATTCCATTTTGTTCAATCCGACGGTTCTAATTCGCCGGTGAGACATAAAATCAGGGCTCCCAGCTATGTAAACATTGCAACATTTAAAAAATCCTGTATCGGCCAGACCATCGCTGATGCAACAATTTCTCTTGCTGCCGTGGATCCATGTTATTGCTGTACCGAGCGGATGGCAGTCGCATATGATCTGGGGTCAGGAAATAAACTAATGAATGCCAATGAATTAATAAATGAATCTATAAGAAAGACAAATGAACTGAGGAAAACCAGTTAAAGCAGCCTATGGAAGAAATTATCAGCATAATAACTCTGCCTGTAATAGCCGGACTTATTCTCTTCTTTATTCCGGAAAAACTCAGAACCGTCAAAGGATTGGTTGCTCTGGTGTTTAGCATTATTACATGTTATCTGACAATAATAATTTATAGTTCCGGCAGTCAGTCACATCATCTGAATGAACTATCGGCCGGCAAAGGATTATCTGTTTTTGGCTTTAATCTTCTTGAGGATGCGGGCAGATACGTTGTATTCAACTGTGACGGTCTGAGCAAGTTTATTGTTCTTTCGGTCAGCATTTTTAGTTTTTTAATTGTTTTATATTCAATAGCTTATATTAAAGCCGGACGAATCAGGAACTATTATTCTTATTTCCTTATAACTCTTGGTTGTGCCTATGGCGCCGTATTATCCGATAATCTGCTATTATTCCTGACATTCTGGGGCGTACTCGGAATTACTTTGTATAAACTGATACAATCCAATGATGAAGAAAGCTCCGCAACAGCCAAGAAAACACTTATACTTATAGGGGCTTCCGATAGCATTATAATAATAGGTATCGCCATTCTATGGAAGATTACCGGCTCATTGAGCATGGGAGGTATATCGGTACCGACAACAAATGCTTTATCGGTTGTTGCTTTCCTGGCTTTACTTACAGGCAGTTTCACGAAAGCTGGTGCATTTCCTTTTCATACATGGATTCCGGATTACACAAAAAGCGCTCCGGCCAGTTCTTCCGCATATCTCCCGGCATCTCTGGATAAACTTCTCGGTATATATTTTCTTGCCAGGATAACCACAAACATGTTCGTACTGGATCAATGGATGACAATGCTGCTACTTACTATAGGAGTAATCACGATAATAATTGCTGTAATGATGGCTCTTGTTCAGCATAATTATAAACGATTACTGGGATTTCACTCCATTTCCCAGGTTGGATACATGATACTTGGATTCGGACTTGGTTCAGTTATCGGAATTGCAGCCGGTCTTTTCCATATGCTCAACAATGCTGTATACAAGAGTGGCCTGTTCCTGGCTGCAGGAAGTATTGAATATCGTACCGGTAAAGAGAATATTGACGATCTTGGAGGTCTTTCAAAAGAAATGCCTTTTACATTCTTTGCTTCCCTGATTTTTGCCATGTCTATTTCAGGAGTGCCACCTTTGAATGGTTTTGCCTCTAAATGGATGATATACCAGGGAATAATTGATTTTGGCAGCGGAACAGGTATCGCCAGCAAACTCTGGATAGTCTGGCTTGGATTAGCAATATTAGGCTCCGCTCTTACACTCGCCAGTTTCATAAAGTTCGTTGGAGGAGTCTTCCTTAGTCGCCGTAAAGCTGAGTTTGAAAAGGTGAAAGAAGTTCCTGTACTGATGTGGATACCAATGATCGTGCTTTCGATACTCTGCATCTTTTTTGGCGTGTTTGCCACAAACTTCGTTATACCGAAACTTATTATGCCGGTGACAGGTGAATTTGAATTTACCGGTTTCTGGAATTCCTCATTTGTTTCATTGCTTGTATTGCTGTCAATAATTCTTGGAATAATTCTCTATCTGGCATTAAGTCTCAAGAAATTCAGAACTGAAGATAGTTTTATCGGGGGAGAAAAAATTCAGGATCAGACAAGTTTTTCCACTCCGGAATTCTACAAAACAATTGGTGAATTCCGTCTTTTTTCATGGATCTATAAGAAAGCCGAAGCACGATGGTTTGACATATATGACCTGTCGAAACAATTTGTTCTGGGTCTGAGTCACCAGCTAAGTGAAACTCATGCCGGTGTTTTACCTGGTTATATAATCTGGGTCTTTGCAGGATTAATTGTTATGTTACTAATAATGATATAAATAACTGAAATTAAAACCTTATGGAACTGACTATTTCCATAATAACGGGATTGATGATTTTAGGGGCGTTGTACGCAATCCATGCCAGGGATTTGCTTTCATCTGTAATAGCTTGTGGCATAGTAGGATATAGTCTGGTAATATGTTTTTTGCTGTTGAAGGCTCCCGACCTTGCTATTGTTCAGATCGTTGTTGATACAATAACTCTGATTATAATGGTTGCAGTTGTACTCGACAGCTCCCGGGAGGAATTATATTCAAAGGCTGATATGCAGGGATATATTACTGCTGTTACAGCCATGTTATTGATAGTGATTCTTCTGTACTTTTTTACAACATCAATACAGTCGCTGGATGTTCTCGGCAAAAGTTCTTTAAGAATGGCAAAACATTATATTGAAGGAGCAGCACAAAAAACAGGAAGCGCTAATCTTGTTACAGGAGTTGTGTTTGATTTCAGGGGTTATGATACAATGGGTGAAGCAGTTGTACTTGTAACTGCAGTCCTTGGGGTGCTGACTATATTAAGAATTAAGGGGAAGAAATAGAAGTTGCGGGTTGCAGGGTGCAGGGTGCAGGGTGCAGGGTGCAGGGTGAAAAAACAAAAGACAAAAATGTATAGATAAAAGTCGACAAGAAACTAGAAATTAGAATCAGGAACTAATGAAAGGGATGACATTAATAGTAAAAAAGACTACCCAGCTTATTGCGGGGATGATTTTTATGTATGGAATTTATGTCATAGTTCATGGGCATCTTACTCCGGGAGGCGGTTTTGCAGGCGGAGTAATTATTGCAGGTTCGCTTATCCTTGTGACACTTGCCAACGGCAGTGATTTTCTAAAACTCATGAAAGAAGAAGCAGGAACAACCATGATTGAAAGCTTAGCTACGATGATGGTTATACTGATTGCTGTTTCCGGTTTTATTTTCGGATCTAAAATCTTCTTTAACAATTTTCTTCCGAAAGGAATTGTTGGGCATCTTATCAGCGCCGGTGTATTGCCGCTATACAATATATTTGTCGGAGCCGAGGTCGCTGCATCAATATTTATAATATTTCTTTCATTGATAATCTTTAAGGAGGAGTCAACACAATGATTGCTTTTATAATGTGTTTCATATTGTTTTTTGTAGGATTGTACGGGGTAATAACCAGAAGAAATCTGATAAAAATTGCTGTCTCACTTTCGATAATGGAAATCAGCACTTTTTTGTTTTTTGCGCTTGTGGGATATATTGACGGTGGAGTCGCTCCAATAGTTGATCCTTCTGATCCGGCAAAAGTATATGTCGATCCTTTACCTCAGGCACTGGTGCTGACTGCCATTGTTATAGGGCTGGCAACAACTGCTATGTTGATGGCAGTCATTATAAGGCTTTTCAGAAAGTACGGAACTTTCGATATAAGAGAGATTAAAAACTTAAGAGGATAGAATATGAATCCGCTGATACCGCTATTTGTAGTTATTCCCCTGGCAGGAGCTTTCCTGATAATGATCCTTGGAAGATTTTTCAGTGGCCTTAACAAATATCTTGCCTCACTGATACTGCTTATTCTCGTAGCATTCAGCATTTATTCCCTTGTCAATACCGGGAAAAACCTGTCTCTGTATAAAGTGGGAGGATGGGAACCGATAAATAAAATCCCGATTGGAATTTACATGGTCATGGACGGTTTTACAGTTATTGTATTGTGCATAATTAACATTGTCGGTTTCTTATCTGCGTTTTATTCAATAGCTTATATAAAGAGATATACGGCGGAAAACTATTTCTACGCATTATTCTGTCTTATGGTTGCCGGAATGAATGGAGTGGTGCTCAGCGGAGATCTCTTCAATATTTTTGTTTTCCTTGAAATATCAGTGATCTCGGCATATGCCCTGGTGGCTTTCGGTGTTGAGAAAAATGAACTTGAAGCTTCATTCAAGTATCAGGTTCTGGGAGGAATAGCTTCGTTTTTGATCCTGTTTGGAATCGGGTTTATTTACTGGAAAACAAAAACTCTGAATATAGCAGATATTAAGCAGGCCTTCAGTTCAGGCTATGACAAGAATTTTTACCTTTTTGTCCAGATCCTCATTCTCAGCGGATTCGGTCTTAAGGCAGCTATCATTCCATTCCATGCATGGTTACCCGATGCACATTCATCAGCTCCCTCCCCTATTTCAGCTATGCTCTCGGGAGTACTTATAAAAGCTGTTGGGATTTATGTAATTATCAGACTCTTTTTTAATATGTTCGTTTTAAGTGAAGGTATGTCTGTCCTGATTACCACTCTTGGAACATTATCTATGGTGATTGGAGTTTTCCTGGCAATAGGTCAATGGGATATTAAAAGGCTGCTGGCATATCACAGCATAAGCCAGATGGGTTATGTTGTTATGTCGGTTGGCATCGGGATGATCCTTCTTTCAAGAGGAGTAAAACCAGAAGTAGCTACCCTGGCTATAGCCGGTGGAATTTTTCATCTTGTCAACCACGCGGCATTTAAAGGGCTTTTGTTTCTTAATGCAGGAGCAATTGAATATACAATCGGCACCCGCAATCTTAAGGAAATGGGAGGACTGGCAAAGTCAATGCCCGCGACATCGGCTACATCTTTTGTTGCATCAATGTCTATTTCAGGTATACCGCCGTTTAACGGCTTTTTCAGCAAACTGATAATCATAATTGCCGCTATAATGGCAAAGTTTTATCTGCTTGCTATACTGGCAGTAATTGTAAGTATCATAACACTTGCCTCCTTCCTTAAATTCCAGAGGTATGCGTTTTATAACCAACAGGAACACCCGGCAGAAAACAGACCAAAAGAAGTACCTTTCCCCATGGTATTCAGCATGGTTGTGCTGAGTGTCTTTTGTCTGCTTCTAAGTCTGCTTGCATTTCCAGGTATAAGAGAGGCTGTATTAACTCCTGCTATTGATGTTCTTACTGATCCATTAAAATATTCAACATCTATATTGGGCCAATAAAATGAGATACCTTACTGTCTTCATATTGTCAATGATCTTCTGGTTAATGCTAACCTTCGAATTTACTATTCCAAATCTTATTACGGGGGCTGTAGCTTCTATCATTACTTCTGTAGCATTCACCCGATTTTTTGTAAAAAATGTTTACAAACTGATTCAACCAAAACGATATTTCTGGTTTCTTGTCTATCTCGTTGTTTTTATATGGGAGTGCATCAAAGCTAATATTGATGTTGCCTACAGAGTCCTTCACCCTGCAATGCCGATACGTCCGGGAATTGTAAAAGTCAAAACAACCCTTAAGTCTGATCTTGCAAAAATGCTGCTTGCCAACTCAATTACGATGACCCCCGGGACAATTGCAGTAGATATTATTGATGATTATCTCTATATCCACTGGATTTATATTAAATCAGAAGATCCGGATGTTTATACACCTATTATAACAGGAGCATTTGAGAAATATATTAAAAGAATAATAGAATGAGCGACTGGCTGAATATTCTGCTATACGTGCAGATAGGATTGAGTGTAATTTGTCTGTACAGGATAATAAGAGGACCAACAATTCCGGACAGGATGGTTGGAGTGGATATTTTTGGGATACTGGTAGTCGGGGTTTGTGCTATTATCTCTATTCAAACTGAAAGATCCTTTATTCTCGACATTGGAATCGCGTGGATCATTCTGAGTTTCATCGGTACATTGACACTGGCTAAATATCTTACAGGTAAAAAACTTAATGAATAATATGATCAGCTTGATTTTCATAACGATCGGAATTATCTTCAACCTCCTTGGATGTATCGGTATTATCAGACTGCCTGATACTTACAATAGACTTCAGGCAGCTACAAAAGCTGTAACCCTGGGATGTTGCAGCATACTGCTCGGAGTAGTCTTACATTTCGGGCTCAGTGATGCAGGGACGAAAGCTCTTATTGCCATACCAATACTGTTCTTTGGCTCTACTGTCGCAGCCCATGCGCTGATAAGAGGTACCTACCACTTCGGCATTAAACTTGGAGAAAAGAGTGTTAAAGATGACTATAAAGATGCTATAAAATGAAGTATCCAAAACTGCGAGAGATAAAAGAGGCTGTTACTTCACTTGTCACGCCAACCTATACTTCCAGGTTCCCGAAAGAACCTCATATTCCTTTCGAAAATTTCAGAGGAAAGCCTGTTGTTGATAACGAGAATTGTGTTGGATGCGAAACCTGTGCAAATGTTTGCCCTCCGCAGGCAATAACCTTTATTGATGATAAAGAAAAGAGAATAAGGATAATAAAAAGAGACTATGGGAAGTGCATTTTCTGTGGGCAGTGCCAGGAGCATTGTATTACCGGAAAGGGGGTGAAATTGTCAGACAAAATCTTTGACCTTGCAGTGTTTGATCGTCAGAAAAATGTGGAATTCCAGGAAAAAGAGCTGCTCATCTGTGAAAGCTGCAATGCGGTAATAACAACAAAAGAGCATCTGCACTTTATGCACAGGAAGCTTGGTCCGAAAGCATTTTCTTCCATACTTAATCTTAACCTGCTCAATCAGAAATTAAAACTGGCTGAAGGACAGGATCTTGGTACTGAGATCAGGAATGGTCTTAAAAGAAAAGATATGTTCAGTATCATTTGTCCTAATTGCCTGCGACAAATACTTGTAAAATACTTATATAGAGGTGTTTGATGACCTGAATAAACTCCTTGCACAAAAAGACAAAAGAAAGCTTTTTGTAGGAATTGGAAATCTTCTTAAATCGGATGATGGAGCAGGTGTGTATATAAGCAAAAGAATAAAGACAAACAATACAATAACCACGCTCACTGCAGAGGTAAGTATCGAGAATTATATTGGAAAAATAAACAGCCTTAATCCGGATATACTGATACTTATTGATTGTGCTGATATGAAGGCAGCCAGCGGGACATTTAAATTACTATCTCTTAGCCAGATACAGGACATGACATTTAACACGCATAGTATTTCATTAAAAAGGCTGGCAGAGTTCTTCACAATGCAGGTTTATATTCTCGGAATCCAACCTGAAAAAATTGATTTTGGTGAAAATTTGTCGTACCTTGTAAAGGATGTTGCAGATCAGATTCTTAAAAAAATAAACAAAAAGGAGGTGCATCATGGCTGTAGAATATATTTGTAAAGTTTGCAGGGGACATCTCAAGGTTAAAACTTCAATTGTCCTGGCTGCCTCAAAAACTAACAGTCCTGAAAAAGGATTGATATTCCTGAATCCTGAGATCGGGAACTACACAACCACAACTCATCCTTCTTTCCATGTTAAGGAAGGTGAAGAATACATTTATACCTGTCCTATCTGTCACTCTCAGTTAAACAGTGCCAAGTACAATCACCTGGTACGAATTATAATGATTGATGACGATGGAAAGGAGTACAATATTTACTTTTCAGGTATTGCAGGAGAAAAGTGTACTTTTAAGATCAGGGGAAATAAAGTTGAAGAAAAGAAAGGTCCTGATGCCAGGATGTACAATAAATATTTCGACATACCTGAGGAAGACAGGAAATATTTATAGGATTTCAAGAAATTCAGTTATTATCACTCGTCCACCGGCACCCATACCTCAACCCTGGTACCTACGGGATCCCCGGTATCATTATGCAAATCAATTATATAGTATTTTATCGGCCGTTTATTTAGCTGATTCAGAATATCATAAAACTCCCCGGTAAGCTTCAAACCTTTGCCGGTGGATGTACTATGACCTTCTGCATTAGCTCTTCCTATACCATTGTCTTCTATTGAAAGTATAAGATAGTCCTTTTGCTTTTCTGCGATGATTTTCAGTATTCCCCCCTCAGGCCGTGACATTATACCATGTTTTATGGCATTCTCTGCAAATGTGTGTAAAACAAGCTTGGGAACCTGCTCCCGCTGACTTACACCTTCTCTGATGATGATCTCATAATTAAATTTCTCACCAAACCGGAGTTTTTCCAGTTCAAGGTAGGTGGTTACAAATTCCAATTCTTCACCCAGGCTACGGTATATCCTTTCGGCATCGTTGATCAGGCTCCTCAGCAACTGCGTGAATTTATTCATGTAGTCATAGGCTAAATGACGGTCCTCGAGGTAAATTAATGAAGCAATAGAATTGAGAGTATTGAATGTGAAGTGTGGATCAAGCTGTGACTTAATTCCCTGTAATTGAAGTGTTACCAATCTGCGGTTTAAGCTTTCTTTTTGAACTATCTGGAGAGTATTGATTCTTTTAATCAGGAGAATAAAGAAGAAAAATAATATGTAAATACCAGGATATGCTAAATAACCAAGATAATAATAATTATTACTTCTTAAGCTTCAGAAAGTAACCATTTCTCCGGATCTTAGAAATATCTTATTCTCATGATTCTTGTTGAGATAATGAGAAAATTTCCTGAATTTCAGGTTAGTCCCTTTAAGTTTTGTTTCAGTCAATCTTTTTTAGAGCTGCATTATATATAACCCAGTTTCTCTTCACTTTCAGAATAAAGTACCAGTTCATCTTCACCATTAAAATCAAGGTCTGTAAGGTAATAGCAGAACTCTGATATTGGAATGGAGATTTAACTTCCGATTTATTACCATAAGTCTGGTCATTTAGTTCAAGAAGTTTTTCCCAACAGAAGAATTCTGTCTGAATTCCTGTTTTTCATTACCAGGCTAAAGGTTAACGTATTAAGGCCTAAGTCGCTGAATAAACGTTCTCTGACCTTTTTCCCATCCAGTGAAAAAATCATAATTCTTGGTTTAATAACTGTCGTATCTGCTGATCCTGTATTATGTGAAACCAGATATCCTTTAAATCTTTCATTTGAATAAAAGTTTATTTCCAAACTATTAGTAAGACCCAGGAACTCAACAGGTGGAAATTTAAATCTTAAGCTGTCATTAAATACCATCAGCCACGTACTCCAGTCACTAAAGGGAACCTGTTCTATAATTGCCGCCCGCACCCATAAATCCGAATATTTCCGGCCGTCCATCTCCATCAGTATCAACCATTTTTGGCTTTAGACAGATCATTCCGGTGAACTGACTCGATTTCAATTCCTTTCGAACAATATCAAAAGAATACAGACGTCGTGGTATCAAGACCAAAAGCCGTTTGAATACTAAAATACAGTTCATCCTTTTCCGTCACCATTCTGTATCAAAAAATCCGGCCGGATAAACCTGAGATGTTACTTTTCTATTTACTATTCCAATTTTTGTTATGAATATCCTTTCTAATTCTAGTCCCGTCAGGTTCAAAAAATTCATTTACATTAATAAAACAGTGAATCTCTCTTTATAGTGAAATCATAGATTTCCTGGTATTGATCGTTATCATAATTTCCAAAAAAAAAGTCAGACAATTCAGGGTCCAAACTATCCTTGAAATTCCATTGATCATATACCTTCAGATCGTTATTCATTACTACAATATAAGAAATAAGGATTCCTTTACCTGTACGTATAACTGATTCAGAAATACTGTCCGAATTCAAGATCAGCATAAACATATTGAGAATTGGCTTATATCTGACTGGTTCAACCTGACAACCTCGATATTGTTGAACCCAATCGAAGGAAGAAAGAACATTACTATTATAGCCGGGATAATTGCCAGAAATCCTGAGGAATAGATGATTTTCCTGAATGATAGAAGCGCCTTTCATTACTCTATATAATATCAAGGTCTTTATATGCTGTCTGGGTATTTTAATTGTCACTGATTCACCATCTCGCACAAGTGTAATCGTACTTTCCTTGCGATCGAGGAGTGTAATATATTCAAAATTAATAACATAGGATCTTCCGACTCTGATAAATCCATGCTTCGGGAGCAACTCCATTACCTTGCCAAGGTTCATTGAACAGAGATATTGTTTCTTACCGGTACAAATGGTCGTATAATTACCTTCTGCCTTATTGAACAATATGTCAGCGGGATTAATAAATAACGTACCCGTCCTGGTATTGACCCGTATCCTGGAAATTTTCTTTCCTGATCCAAGAATTTTTACAGGTCGTACTACACCTGGTTCTTCCTCTTTTTTTTCAATAACCCTTGTAATACACTGCTTTAATTCTTTGCGGTTCACTGGTTTTAGAAGATAATCGAACGCCTGATTTTTAATTGCTTTAATGGCAAACTGATCATATGCAGTAACAAAAACTATTTCGTGTTTCCCGGATCCATGAGGTAAATCCTGTATGAAAGCAAAACCATCTTTCCCCGGCATTTTTATATCAAGAAAGATAATATCCGGTTCAAACCGGGTCAGCTCAGCATAAGCAGACGTGACTGATTGTGCCAATCTGATATCATCGAACAAAAGTGTTTCCTCTAAAAGTTTATTAAGCAATAATCTGGCATTCTCCTCGTCATCAACGATTAAAGCACTCAGCTTTTGTACCATACCTCAGGCAGTTTAGACTTTTCAGGTTAAACTTACAAAAAGATATCTTACAAAAAAAGAGTTTTAAATTCAAAGTAAATTAATCAGGCTTTTTTCTCTCGATGAATAATCATATTTTTGTCGATAATAAATAAACCATAATTTTTAGTTAAATGAATATAGACATAAACCAAAGAGCAGCCGACAACATTCGTATTCTCGCAATGGCAATGGTGGAAAAATCTAAATCAGGACATCCGGGAGGTGCAATGGGTGGAGCTGATTTCATTCATATCCTTTTTTCCGAATTTCTCAATTTTGATCCAAAAGATCCTGGATGGATAAATCGTGACCGGTTCTTTCTCGATCCGGGACATATGTCACCAATGCTATATTCTATCCTTACTCTGACCGGCCATTTTACCACCGATGAATTAAAAAATTTCCGTCAGTTGGGAAGTCCAACACCCGGACACCCTGAACTTGATGTTATGAGAGGAATTGAAAATACCTCAGGGCCACTGGGACAGGGTCATACCATTGCTGTTGGAGCAGCAATTGCAGAGAGATTTCTGGTTGCCAGATTCGGGGAACTATTTGCTCATAAGATATTTACATATATCTCTGATGGCGGTGTTCAGGAAGAGATTTCACAGGGGGCAGGCCGGGTGGCAGGCTTTCTTGGCCTCAGCAACCTGATAATGTTTTACGATTCAAATGACATCCAGCTTTCAACTGAAACCAAAATGGTTACGCGTGAAGACACTGCAATGAAATATAGTGCGTGGGGCTGGAATGTTATCAGAATTGATGGGAATGATCAGAACCAGATAAGAAAGGCACTTTCTTCAGCTATTACTGAAAAAAATAAACCCACCATTATAATCGGGAAAACGATCATGGGCAAAGGGCTTCTCGATAGCGAAGGCAAAAGCTTTGAACGGAAAACTTCTACGCATGGAATGCCTGTTAGTGAAGCCGGCGGATCTTTTGAAAAGTCACTGGTCAATCTGGTTGGAAATATTTCAGATCCTTTCCAGATATTCGGAGAGGTGAAGGAGTTTTATGAAAAAATAGTAGAGGAAAAGCATAAATATGCATCGGAATGGCAAGAGAAAAAAGCTTTATGGGCTTCCAGGAACAGTGAACTTGATAAAAAACTTCTCAGCTTCTATTCAGGAGAAGTTCCAGTAATTGACTACAAATCTATTCTTCAAAAGGAGGGATCAGCTACCAGGGCAGCATCGTCAGCAGTTCTTGGTGTCCTCGCGAAAAAAGTGGAGAATATGGTTGTCGCATCAGCTGACCTTTCAAATTCTGACAAAACAGATGGATTCCTTAAAAACACCCACTCTTTTACGAGTGGCGATTTCACAGGAGCATTTCTTCAGGCAGGTGTTTCGGAGCTTACTATGGCAGCTGTCATGAACGGGATGGCACTTCATGGTGGAATTATACCTGCATGTGGGACATTCTTTGTTTTTTCAGACTATATGAAGCCTGCAGTGAGGCTGGCCTGTCTCATGGGCTTGCCTGTTAAGTATATCTGGACTCATGATGCATTCCGTGTCGGTGAAGACGGACCAACTCACCAACCTGTTGAACATGAAGCTCAGTTAAGACTCATGGAACATCTTAAAAATCATCACGGTGAAAACAGTATGCTGGTATTAAGACCGGCAGATTCCAATGAGACAACAGTTGCCTGGAGAATGGCACTTGAAAACAAAAAGACACCGACCGCATTAATCCTCTCACGACAAAATATAAAAGATCTTCCGTCAGGAAACAACGACAGGTATTCAGATGCATTAAAAGCAGAAAAAGGTGCTTATATTGTCCAGGATTGTAAAGCCAAACCAGATATTATTTTGATTGCAAGTGGTTCGGAAGTGGCCACACTTGTTGAAGGAGCTCATCTTTTAAAAAAGGATAACCTGAATATCAGAATAATTTCTGCTCCATCGGAAGGATTATTCAGAAATCAGCCTGAAAGCTATAGAAAATCTATCATTCCTGATAATGTTCCTGTTTTTGGCCTGACTGCAGGACTATCAGTTACCTTACTGGGACTTGTCGGACCAAAGGGAGTTATATGGGGAATGAATAGTTTCGGTTATTCAGCTCCATACAAAGTTCTTGACGAAAAGTTCGGATTTACTGCCGACAATGTCTACAGACAGGTAACGGCTTACCTCGCGCAGTACGGCACAAAGTAACACACTGCTAAATGGGCAAAGGGAGATAATTTCAGATTTTAATAAATTCTGCGATTTTCTCCATAAGCCTTTTTTTGTTTATAGGTTTGCTCAGATAACCATCGCAACCTGCCGCCATTACTTTATCCTCATCACCGGACATAGCATATGCGGTTATAGCTATAATAGGAACGTCCTTCTTAAGCAATTTAATCTGCCTCGTTGCTTCCAGTCCGTCAATTTCAGGCATCTTAATATCCATAAGGATAAGGTTAATCCCCGGATTAGCTTTGAAAAGTCTGATAGCTTCCCTCCCATTGGATGCATGTAAAAGCGTCGAACCGATTTCCCTGGAAAGCAGCGCGTTCAGATAGAAGAAATTTGTTTCATCATCCTCAGCAACAAGGATCAGAGGTCCGTTGGCAACTTTGTTAAAATCTTTATGAGGTATTGGGGATAATGGAGTTACCACTTCTTCCTTAAGTGGAATTGTAAGAAAGAAACAAGATCCAGCTCCTACTTCGGATTCCAGCCTGATTTTTCCGTCGATTACCTCTGACATACCCTGGGCAATTGACAGGCCAAGCCCACTGCCTTCAGTAATTTTTGAGGGACCGCGGTCTTCTTTTATAAAACGATTAAAAACACTGTTAAAAGATTCTTTCCCAATACCAATTCCGGTATCTTTAACAAAGATCTCTAATTCTCCTTTAAGGATTGTATAGCCAAAACTAATGTGTCCCTTTTCTGTAAATTTAACGGCATTATTCATTAAATGAGAAATAATTTTGTGTATGATTTCGGGATCTGAATTGATTGATAGGTCATCAGTTTTTTCTGGAATTTCCAGGGTCAATTCAAGGTGCTTGTTAGAACAAATTGGATTAAAATTATCGAAAATCCGTCTTAAAACCTTTCCAGGAATAAAGTCTTTTTTATGAACAGACAAACTCCCTGAGGTTATCAGAGAGATGTCCATATAATTAGTAATTGTATTCAATAACCTGTCACTGCTTTCATGCAGCATAAAAAGCGAATCTTTTTTGTCTTCTTCAGAAAGGTCAGACTCAGACATTATTTCAGCAAAGCCCAAAATCCCGTTAAGAGGTGTGCGGACTTCGTGGGAAATATTATTTAAAAATTCTGTTTTAAGCTTATCACTTGCTTCGGCTTTTTCCTTTGCCAGTTTAAGTGCTTCAGTTACATTTTTACGGTCGGTAATATCGCGCATACTTCCGATGATTTTTTCCGGATGACCCTGAGCATCGAAGCATATTTTAGAAGAAGCAGAACACGGGACCTTCGTCCCATCTTTATTTATCAGCGTGACCTCAAAATCCGAAATGGTTCCCTTTTCCGTTATTTGCGAAATCAAAGCAGCCCGTTCATTAACGTCGGAGTAGAAATCGTATATCGATTTTCCTACCAGGTCCTTCTGGCGATACAACCCCTTTGACAAAACCTCTATTGATGGGCTAATCGTCAGTATGGTTCCGGAAAGTGTTGTCTCGTAATACAAATCCTGAACATTCTCAAATATCATTCGGTACTTTGTCTCACTCTCAGCCAATGCATTTTCTGCCAGTTTGCGCTCGGTAATGTCTGTAATTGTACCTATGTACCCGGCAATTTCATTGTCAAGCCATTGGGGTGCTGCATTTCCCAGTACCCATACGATGCTACCATCGGGTCGTAGAAAACGGTATTCAGCAACAGAGGAGACTTGAGATTTAACATCTGATTTCCATCTTCCGTCCAGTTGTTTCTGATCATCAGGATACACGGCTTTTAGCCATCCAAAACCTAAAGCGTCCTCAAATTTCAGCCCTGATAATTCCTGCCATTTTGGATTCACATAGGTTGTAAAACCATCCGGATTGGTTCTGAAAATCCCAACCGGAGAAACCTGAGACAGGGTCTGAAATAAGTGCTGACTCTCTCTTAAGGCATCCTCTGACTCTCTTCTTTCGGTAATATCCAAAACAGTAAAAGTTACACCTTTAGCAAGATCATTTTTATCAAGTGGGGCAGAACTAAGGATCACATTAAGAATTTTCCCGTCTTTACATTTAATTTTTGTTTCAACTGATCCAATCCCATTTTCTTCAATCTGCCGGTATTTTTCTTTCCCGGCATTTATAAATTCTTCTCTGGATGAATATATTATCTCAGAAGATTTTCCTAATAATTCACTCCTGGCATATCCGGTCATTTTGCAAAAAGAATCATTCACTTCGATCAGTACCCTGTCAACTACAAGCCCGATACCGACGGGAGCGGCACTGAAAATGCTCTGGAGCTTTTCCTCATTATCCTTTAAAAGCAGTTCAGAAGCTTTTTTCTCCTTATTTATCCTTACCTGTTCCAGCGCCTCATTTACTGCGAAAGGCAATCTTGTCATATGCTCTTTGATAACATAATCCTGGGCACCCGACTTGATGCATTCAACCGCAGTCTCTTCATTAACAGATCCTGTTAATAGGATAAATGGCAGTTCGGGGTTGAACTTTATTACTTCCTTCAGAGCCTGCAGTCCGTTAAATGCAGGCATCATATAATCAGAAATAACCAGATCAGGTTTGAATTCCTTGAGTGCACTGATAAGATCAGATCTTGTGCAGACAGAAGTGTGTTCAAACTTTAGCTTCTCCTTTCGAAGTTCCAGAACAGCCAGATCGACATCTGAAGGAAGATCCTCAATAAATAGAATTTTTAACAGATTCTTATTTGTCATTTTATGTGGTCCGTCTCCATAGGATTTTACGATACCCATCTCAAAATTATTATATCAAATATATGAATTGTATTATGATAAAACTAAATTACTAACTACTGGCCACCGCTCCCCGCCGGTAAACTGAAATAAAAAGTTGCTCCCTTTCCTTCTTTTCCTTCTGCCCAAACTTTTCCACCATGGCGATGTATGATCCGTTGTACTATTGCCAGTCCTACACCAGTACCTTCAAAATCCTCCGATTTATGAAGACGTTGGAAAACTCCGAACAATTTATGAGCATATTCCGGGTTAAATCCTACGCCATTATCTTTTACATAATAAACATGAAACCCTTCCCGGTTAAAACCGCCTATCGTTATTATCTGTTTCTTTTTTAATGATGAAAACTTTACAGCGTTGGAGATAAGATTGATCCAAACCTGTTTCATATAGGTAGAGTCAGCAAAGGCTTCAGGTAATTCATCTATTTTTAAACTAAGTTTTTCCTGAATTTCAGGCGATACAGCTTCATTGAGCATAGACAATGCCATCTTTGTCATGTCGATTTTTGACACTTTATGTTCACTGCGGGTCACTCTCGAAAGGGTAAGAATGTCGGTAATAAGCTGATCCATTTTTTGGGTGTTACTTCGAATAAGACCCAACAGCCTCTGCCCTTCCTTATCAAGCTTCCTGCCATAATCTTCCAGAACGAACTTCGAGAATCCGTCAATTGCACGCAGAGGTGCTCTGAGGTCATGAGATACCGAATAGGCAAATGCTTCCAGTTCTTTGTTTGCATCTTCAAACTGAGAAGTTCGTTCAAGCACCCTTTTTTCAAGCTCGGCATTCAACTTTTTAACTTCTTCCTCCACTTTCTTCCGCTGCTCCATTTCAACTTTAATATCCTCAAGCAGGTTAAGAGTGGCTAATCTACTAATATCTAATTGATTAAGAGATTTCTGCAGCTCTTTTTCTGCTTTTGTTTTATTTTCAAGTTCATTCTGAAGATCTCTGGATCTCTCTTTCAGTTCCTCCTCTGCCTGCTTGCGTTCGGTTATGTCGACAATGATGCCATGCCATAAAGTGTCTCCATCTTCCTGCAGTTCGGGTGTTGACCTTACATGCAACCACTTGATCATTCCATTATGTATAACCCGGCCCTTCCAGTCAAATGGCCTTTGTTGCTGAATTCCTTCCCGGTTTAATTTGATAAAACCATCCCGGTCATCAGGGTGAATCACCTGGAATATATTCCGTGCATCGGAAAGCAGAGCTTCAACGCTCAAATTGATCATCTCAGCCATTCTGGGACTTACATAGTCAAGAGCGAATGCTCCGTCAGGCGAGCTGTGCAGGATGTATACACCAACAGGAATATTGGAAACCAGGCTATCATATTGCTCTTTGCTTTTGAGAAGCGCCACTTCTGCCAGTTTGCGTTCAGTAACATCCCTGGTCATACTGAGAATATGCGGAACACCATCAAGATCAATCAGGGCTGCTGACATCATTCCTTTTCTCAAAGAACCATCTTTCATTTTAAACGTGGTCTCCAGATTCTCAACCCTTCCATTAGCTTTGATTCCTTTAACAAGTTTATCACGGTCAGAAAGATCAGCCCATATATTGAGCTCAATCGACGTTTTGCCAACCGTTTCCTTCTCAGAATATCCCGTGATTTTTGTAAATCCCTCATTAATTGATATATACATTCCGTCATTAAGACGATTTATATTAATAGAGTCGGGACTTGTAATAAATGCTTTTCTGAATTTTTCTTCACTCTTCCTTAAAGATTCTTCCATCAGGTTCTTTTCGGATACGTTGTTTGCAAATGCAGTTACACCAATTATTTCTTTCTGTTCATTATAAACAGGATTAAATCTGGTCTCATAGTATTGACGATTGAGTTCGCCATATTCTTCTATAGTATGATGGCTCTCTCCTGCCAGAGCCCTGTCATAATTGGCTTTTGCCCTGATAATATCTTCCTTATTTGTAATGCATTCCAAAATATTCATTCCTAATTTCACTTTAACACCATAGGATTGAAGCATAGTCCTTTGGTGAAATGCATTAAATGTCAGGTAGTTATATCGTCTATCAAGCGCAAGAATCATCATATCTTCCGGACTATCCAGACATGCCTGAAGGAGAATATGATCAGACCTGATCTTTTTTTCTGCCGATATTATCCTGCAGGCTGCTTTGATCCTTGCCAGCAATTCACGACTCCCGACAGGTCTGACTATATAACTATCGGCACCCTTTTCAAGTCCTTCGGAGATATGATCGGGATGAATTTTTACCGCAGAAAGCAGTATAATATAAACAGTAGAAAACTCCGGATCGTTCTTAATCTTACTACTAAGATCCAATCCATTACTATCGGACAACATTACATCCAGAAGAATTATATCGGGCCTCGAATCATGAAGAACCTGCATGCATTCAGTACCATTGCAGGCAGTGAATACCTTATAACGTTCCTTTTTAAGAGACCTTACTGTCAGATCCATCAATTCAGGAGAATCATCAACTACCAGAATTTTAAAATCTTCAATATTTCCCATTCCAGTTTATATTTTATAATTGCTGACAATTAAAGGAATCTGACCTTAAGAAATATTGTGCATCAAAGAAGTGCCTCCGATTCCCGGTTCAACCATGCTTAGGCTCAACATGTCTCACACTTTTCACTTTAAACTTCTATATTTTGACTATCTCGTTAGAACTATCAGGTACCGTAAAACTAAAAACACTACCTTTCCCTACTTCACTTTCCACCCATATTTTCCCGCCATTTTTTTCGATAAACTCTTTGCATAATAACAACCCAAGCCCGGTACTTTGTTCACCTTCTGTACCACTCCGGTTGGTTTTTTCATTCAGCAAAAACAACTTTCTTTTCAGATCAGGGGGAATGCCAATTCCTGAATCAATGATGTTGACTATAATAGAATGATCATTGTTGTATTCAGCTGAAATGCTCACATTTCCTCCAACCGGGGTAAATTTTATAGCATTGGAAACGAGATTCCGGATAACGGTATCAAACATATGGTTGTCAGCAAAAACCTTCAATCCATCCTGAATTGAAATTGTTGGTTCAATTCTTTTTTTCCTTGCCGATTCAGACAA
Organism: uncultured Bacteroidales bacterium; assembly: GCA_963829255.1. Classification (GTDB taxonomy): domain Bacteria; phylum Bacteroidota; class Bacteroidia; order Bacteroidales; family VadinHA17; genus LD21. Next base: position 103,196 of record CAWHIG010000010.1, on the reverse strand, counting down.
TACATCAACACATTCTTCAACTTTTTTCTTAATGTCAAATTTCTCGGGAACGAAATCCAGGACTCCTCGTCTTAATCGTGACCATTCAAGCAGATTTTCAAGAAGACTGTAAATATTTGAAGCCGATGTCTTCATACTAACTGAAATCTCCTTAATCTCTTCGAGGGTCATTACCTGAATATCTTCGATTAGTATTTGTGTAGCGCTAAGGAACGCACTTAACGGGCCTTTCAGATCATGTGCCAGGATTGAAAAAAACTTATCTTTTTCAGCATTAATAGTTTGAAGCAGTTCGTTTTTCAGTTTGATTTCTTCTTCTGCTAATTTATTTTTGGTAATGTCCCTGGATATACCGAATGTACCAATGATGGTTCCATCTTTATTGGACAAAGGCATTTTAATTGTTGAAACCCAGGTGTCGGGAAAATTGTGATGAGTCTCCTTTTCTTCTGTGCTCAACAGTTGTCCGGTCCGAATAATATTCTGTTCATCATCGAATGCCTGCTGCGCATGTTCCCCGGTAAAAAAGTCAAAGTCTGTCTTTTTTATTGCCTGGGCAGGATCATTCAATCCCAGGAATTGGGCCAAAGCTTTATTGATCCTGATAAAACGGCTTTCGTGATCTTTGAAATAGATATGGTCAGGAAGGTTATCCATCAAAGTACGCATAAGATATTGTTCCTGAGCCAACTCTTCTTCAGACAGTTTGCGCTTTGTAACATCCCTCGATATTCCGAATGTACCAATAATGTTTCCAACATTATCGGTCAATGGAAGTTTAATCGTTGAAACCCAGGTGTCAGGTCCATTGGGATGGGTCTCCTTTTCTTCTGTATTCAGCAACTGGCCGGTCCTTATGATAGTCTGTTCATCCTTGAATGCCTGCTGTGCATGTTCTCCGGTAAAAAAATCAAAATCTGTCTTTCCTTCTGCCTGACCAGGATCATCTAAACCGAATGAGAGCGCGAGAGACTTGTTAATTCTGATAAACCTGCTGTCTCTGTCTTTGAAATATACATGGTCGCTAAGGTTATTCATCAGTGCGTTTATCAGGAATTGTTCTTTTGCAAGTGCTTCTTTGGCTTTGTTCTGGATGGTTATATCCTTTACAACACTAAGGATATGAGGAACGCCGTCGAGGTCAATTAATGACGATGACATTATTCCATTCACAATATTCCCATCCTTTGACAAAAACCTGGTTTCAAAATTCTTAACCGCTCCTTTTACTCTAAGCTTGTTCACCAGCTCTATTCGCTCTTCAGGATTTACCCAGATATTCATATCAATTGAAGTTTTGCCGATAGCCTCTTTTTCAGTATAGCCCAATATTCTCGTAAATCCATCATTAACGGAAATATACATCCCATCTGATAAACGATTGATATTTATCAAATCAGGATTTGTCATATATGCAATCCTGAATTTTTCCTCACTCTTCCTGATCTTTTCTTCTTCGCGTTTAAGCTCTGATATCTCTTTTTCATATAATTCTTTCATCGAATTACACTCATGCTTTAAATCTTCAAACTCTTTAATCAGTTCTTCTTTTGATTTATCCCTGTTACTCATAAACTGCAAATTTGTGTGATAAAAACACAAGATACGAAAATTCAGGTCCATTATCTGATTTTCTAAGTGTTTGAACTAAGATGATTTAGAAAAGTTTAATGAATTTAATTGGTTGAAGGAGTTTAATTAGTTGAAGGAATGAGGGTATGAAGTGTCAAAGAGATAAAATTCAACTTTTTAAACTTTTCGCCATTTCTGGAATTTCTTACTACATTTGCCGCAACAAATTAAAAAATGCAATACGATATTAAACACGGAATCAGAGGCTTGATTTTTGATCTCGACGGAACACTTGCCGACACCATGCCATATCACTTTAAGGGATGGCGGCATGCCTGCCGGAAATTTGGATGTGATATCGATAAGGCGTTTCTTAGAAAACATACCGGAACACCCGGCTGGGTAATAGCAGATGAGATTATTAAAAAATGTAACCTCAATGGCAATGTAACCAGAGATCAGTTAATGAATGAAAAACTTATTGAATTCTATAATGACCAGCATCTTGTCAAACCTATCATTCCGGTTGTTGAAATAGTTAAGAAATATTTTGGTATACTCCCGATGGCAGTTGGAACCGGAGGCCACAGGGAGGCAGTTGAACGTACTCTGGATATTACTGATCTCAGGAAATATTTTGATATTATTATTACTGCTAACGACGTGGAAAATTTTAAGCCGCATCCTGAAACTTTCCTCAAATGTGCAGCCCTTATGAATATTAAACCTGAATTCGTTGAAGTCTTCGAAGACGGGGACCTCGGTATAAAGGCTGCTCTGACTGCAGGTATGCAAGTCACGGATGTCAGATCGTGGTATGATTCGAATTGGTAATGGCAACATCAGCAAGCCATCTCCCCAGCATTTTTCTTAGCTGAAAGCAGGCTATAGGCTCCTTTCGTAACAATCCTGGCATTAACTGAATTAAATCCTTCAGGAAGCTTTATTTCAGTATATCCCAAATCCGAAACTACCCTTTCTGACTTCGATCATCCTGTATTCGGTGAATGCTTTCCCTGCTTCTTCTTTATCTTTTTCAAAAGCAAAGATATAATCCTTATCATCGAAACTTACAACTGCCTCTGAAGGAAGTACTGTTACCTTATTGTCCGATTCTGAGATATATGCATTCACATACATACCTGGCAAAAGGTTTTTACAAGTGCTGGATACAGTTGCATAAACTCTGAAAGTTTTGTCTTCACCAACCGATTTACCAGTCTGGGTAATTACCGCTTCATGTTCTTCAGTTTCGTTGTTAATGTAAAACTTTACTTTCTGATTTGCAGCCACCTTATCTGCATCTTTTTCAAACAGAGTCAACTCCAGAAACAGCTTATCATTGTTTACGATTTCGAACAGCACTTCTGTTGGATTGACATATTTGCCAATATTTACATTGACTGCTCTTAGAAATCCTTTTATTGGCGATAACAGATTGACTGTACTGCTGATATTGTCTTCCCTGAGTTGAGAAGGATTTATACCGATCAGAATAAGTTTTTGTTCCAGTGATTTTACCAATGCCTTGAGGTTTTTAAATTCAACGGTTACCTGCTGAAGGTTCTGCTCAGAGTAGACATCTTCTTTATATAAATCCGAATGACGTTTAAAATCTGCTTCAGCAAAAGTCAGTTTATTTCTGGCTTCCAGATAACTCTGTTGAATATCTACAAAATCCTGGTTATCAATCACTGCCAATACCTGTCCTTTACTTACTGCATTACCCGGAAGAAGAGATGTATTCTTTATAAATCCACCCAGCGGCATACATACGGTTGCAAGATTCTGTGGCGCCACTGATACAATACCGTTAACTTTAAGTATGTTGCTCAGTGATCGCATTTCCACAGCTCCCAATTCAATATTTGCCAGCTTAATCTGGTCTTCACGCATTTCAACAATGTCTTCCGGCAGGATTTCAGTACTATTTGTTCCCGCAGCAGGTTTATTTCCCTTGTTGCATGAACCCAATAAAATTAAGAAGCCAAGAAAGATGATTGTAACTCTACTACTGAATTTCTTCATGATATTAATTGTTAAAATATTTTACCTGTGATAAATTCGATGGAAATGATTGTCTGATTGCAATTGTTAAGTGCATCAAGATAATTCTGCTTTATTGCCAGAGCCCTGTTCAATGTTAAAACATAGTCGAGGTAATCCATTGCACCTGCTTTATAGCTGAGTGTTGCCTGGTTAATAATAAGTTCAGCCTCAGGCACTGCCTGTTTCTCATAGTATTCCACACTTGCAGAAAACTTACGGAACTCATCGAGCAGTGAACTATAATTACCTGCAACAGCTTTTGTGTAAGATTCTGCCTCAGTCCGGGCTACATTCTCATTAATTCTGGCAGCTTTTGCCCGGGCTGTATAAGGAGTAAACCAGATTGGAATTGAGATTCCTGCCTGTATTCCTGAAAAACGATAATTATGACCAAAATTCCGGGGTATCCCATTTATATCCTGTGTTCCTATAATTGTCTGATTAAAGTAACCTATGTTAAAATCAGGAAGCATCTGACTTCGTTCCAATTGCTTCTCAATTTGTGAAACCGCCACCTGCTGCCGGATATAGCCTAACGAAGGGTTTTGTAAAACTGATAAACTATCTGCCGGTACGGAAAATACAATTAAGTGTAAATTCTTTTCCACCGGGACAGGAAATGAGGTAATGTTCAGCAGTACCTTAAGTTTTCTGCTAAAAATGCCAATATCGGATGTTACCTGGAACAACTGGTTGTTGATTTCAAGACTCTGTGACCTTGCTGTGATCATTTCAAGCCGGTTTGTCTCACCGGATTTAGCTCTTAATTCAGAAGCTCTTAAAAATCCTGCATACAAGCTATCCTGATACATGAGTAATTTTTGCTTAGCACCCAGGTAAACATATTCCCAGTAAACCTGCTTCACCTGCGTTGCTATTTCAAGCTGAGAAGCTTTATACTGCCACTCACTGCTTTTAATGTTTGCACCTGCCAGTTTATATCTGTTGATGTAAACCGATGGAAATGCAAATGACTGAGATACAGTAAAACTATTATCATTTGTAAAAGAATTAAATTGCCCGTACTGGCCATCAAAAACAGTTTTGGGAAGGTCGATTACTGTGCCTTTCAGTGTCTTCCTGGCATCCATTGAGTATGCCGCAGATTTTATTGACAGGTTACTGTCCAGGGCTGTTTGAATGGCATCATGAAGGTTAATGGTTTTTGTTTGCTGACCATTAATCGCATTGAAAACTGAGGTCCCCATTAAAAACAGAAGAACCATTGCAAGTTGTTTCCCCCTTGAATTTCCCGATTTTATTTTCATTTTGCCTGATGAAAAAATGACATAAAAAAGAGGCAGTATAATTAAAGTTAGTATTGTTGCTGTTATAAGACCACCGATAACAACTGTAGCAAGAGGCTTTTGTACTTCCGCGCCTGCTGAAGTTGACAATGCCATTGGCAGGAATCCCAATGATGCTACTGCAGCTGTCATAATTACAGGCCGTAATCTGGTTTGAAGTCCTTTTAATACCCTTTCAGTAATGTCGGAAATTCCTTCTTTTTCGAGACGGTTGAACTCAGCGATCAGAACAATTCCATTGAGAACAGCAACACCAAATAAAGCAATGAAGCCAACACCGGCCGATATTGAAAAATTCATTCCCCGTATCCACAAGGCAAAAATTCCCCCAATGGCAGACATAGGAACCGCTGAAAAAATTAGTAGAGACTGTTTCACTGAATTAAATGTAAAGTAAAGCAATACAAAAATCAGAAGCAGCGCGATCGGAACTGCAATTGAGAGCCTTTTCTGTGCAGCTTCAAGGTTCTTGAACTGACCACCATAGGTAACATAATATCCGGTTGGCATTTTAATCTTATTATCGATCTCAGCGGTAACATCATTTATCACACTTTGTACATCGCGGTTTCTGACATTGAATCCGATTGTGATCCGGCGTTTTGTATTCTCTCTTGAAACCTGGGCGGGACCTGATTTTATAGAAATATCTGCAAATTGTTCAAATGGTATCTGATGGCCATCAGGAACAGCAACCGTGAGATTTTTTATATCATCCAGGCTCTGTCTGTAATCTTTATCCAGACGGACAACAAGTCCAAAACGTCTTTCTTCATCAAAAACAACTCCTGCCTGACTGCCTGCAAAAGCAGCACGTAAAACATTATTGGCATCTTCCACAGACAAGCCATATTGTGCCAGACGCTCACGATTATATTCAACCTGTACCTGAGCAAGACCGGTAAGTTTTTCAACGTTTATGTCCTGAACTCCAGTGATTGCCTGAATTACTTTTTCAACTTCAGATGCTTTTTGAGAAAGGGTATTAAGGTCATCTCCAAATATTTTAATGGCAATATCCTGTTTTGAGCCGGTCATTAATTCGTTGAAGCGCATTGCTATAGGTTGCTGAAATTCAAATTTAACACCCGCAAGTGCAACCAGTTTTTCTTCCATTTTTCCAACCAGTTCTTCGCGGGTAACAGCTGAGACCCATTCACTTTTATCTTTCAGGGTTATAATGTAATCACCAGTCTCCATCGGGGTAGGGTCTGTAGGTATTTCCCCGGCGCCTATCTTACATACAGCATGCTTAATCTCAGGAAAATTTTCAAGTAAAATTTTATTTGCTTTAATCACCTGATCAATTGTATTTGTGAGAGAGCCGCCCTGTAGAGTCATAACGCCTGAGGCAAGATCGCCTTCCTCAAGCTGGGGAATGAATTCTCCGCCTAAGCGACTGAATAAAAACAGACTGAAAAGAAACAGGGCAACAGCTGAAATTGACACGAGTAATTTCCGTCTCAGTGCGAAAATGATTGCCGGATTAAAGACTTTACGCAACCAATTTATAAGTCTGTCTGAAAAATTAGGCTTGTGATTTGTCTTTTTACTCAGAAAAAGTGCTGATGCCATAGGCACATAAGTGAGAGAAAGTATTGCTGCCCCGATAAGAGCAAATGTAACTACCTGCGCCATCGGACGGAACATTTTCCCCTCAATACCTACCAGAGCCATTATCGGAAGATAAACAACCAAAATGATTATCTGTCCGAATGTTGCTGAACTCATCATGCGTTTTGCTGAATCAATTACATTTTCATCCATCTGTTCCTGGTCAAGCTTTTCTATACCGGGATGGTGATGCTTGCTCATAGATATTCTGTGAACTACGCTTTCAACTATGATTACGGCACCATCAACAATCAACCCGAAGTCTATGGCACCGAGGCTCATAAGGTTGCCCGAAACACCAAAAAGATTCATCATTGAAACTGCAAACAACATTGCCAGCGGAATAACCGAGGCAACAATGAGTCCTGCGCGCATATTCCCTAATAAAATAACCAGAATAAAGATTACGATTAAGGCTCCCTCGATAAGATTTCTTGAAACAGTTCCAATTGCCCGTCCCACCAGATCGGAACGATTAAGATAAGGTTCTATTGTGACTTCCTTCGGCAATGATTTCTGTATCGATACAATCCGGTCCTCTACATTTTCTATTACCTCATGACCATTAGCTCCCTTTAGCATCATAACCACACCTCCAACTGCCTCTGTAGTATCAACAACAAAAGCCCCGTATCTGGTCGCTGCACCGTATTGAACTGTTGCAACATCCTTTATTAAGACTGGTACCCCGGAATTACTGGTTTTTATTACCATCTTTTCAATATCTCCAAGAGTTTTGACCAAACCGATGCCTCTGATAAAATATGCCGTAGGTTTTTTATCAATATAAGCGCTTCCGGTGTTTTCGTTGTTTTTTTCAAGAGCCGTAAAAATGTCTGTAAGAGTCAGGTTCATGCCACGCAGTCTTTCCGGATTTACGGCTATTTCATATTGCTTGACAAATCCTCCGTAACTGTTAATATCAGCAACCCCGGATGTTCCAAGCATTTCGCGACGTACAACCCAATCCTGGATAGTCCTCAGTTCCATCGGGTTGAACTCTTTTTCATATCCTTTTTTAACGGCAAGCCGGTACTGAAATATTTCACCCAATCCAGACGAAATAGGAGCCAGTGATATTTGGGCAAGTCCTGAAGGGATAACCTCTTCAGCTTCCTTCATGCGTTCAGTAAGCTGCTGTCGGGCCCAATAGACATCCACACCATCTTCAAATACTACAGTAACCACTGACAGACCGAGGCGGGAGATTGACCGGAGTTCGATAATGTCAGGGATGTTGGCAACTGCTACCTCAATTGGTGCCGTAATAAAACTTTCGACCTCCTGAACTGCCAGGGAAGGGGCAAGAGAAATAATCTGGACCTGATTGTTTGTAACATCGGGTATGGCATCTATAGGCAGCCGGGTTAAGGAATAGGTACCCCAACCTATCAAAGCCAGGACAAATAATCCGATAATGAATTTGTTTTTTACTGAAAAAGAGATGATTTTATTTATCATTTACTGAAAACGTTTGCGATTGTAACTGACTAAGCAATAATGTATGGACGTTGCATGCAACGTTCCCTGGGAAAGGGTTAAAGAATCCCGGAATGATGGAACAAATTAAGAATTAGCCAATTAATGGAGGAGCCCTGAGGGAAGAAAATTCAAGAATGAATGAATTAACAGGCAGTTTAAGGAGCTCGAAAATCCTGGAACAGGATAACTGCAGATCTGTTACAGTTAAATTAAAAACGGAGAGCGTAACAAAATCCCTGCTCTGAGTATTCCTTAGAATAAAATATGAAATAATCTTTTCTGAAGCCAGGTCATTAAAAGCATGACAATGAAAAGGGAGACCATTATGGTGATGGGTACTATGATCTGGAGCAGGACAGGTACCTTCCTGAAGGACATCTGATTCAACCAAATGATGATCATGTGGAATAATCATATGCCCAACCAATGCCAGTGCAGCAAGTAATATTAATAAAACACCGAAATTTCTGACAATCCTGGTTATCATTTAAAAAGTCTGGCATTTTTTGAGTAAGAGCACAAATATAATTATTAATTAATGAATCTAAATAACAGAGTTGTTATTTGTAACTGATCGTTAATGCCTTTAGTAGATGCTCAATAAAAAACCCGACTTGATTTTTTGTCGGATTATACTGACAGAATTAAAACTTCTGTTTATACCAGGATTTTTGTAATTAAATTAGTTATGCTCGTCTGGATAGCATCAAATGGTTTCCCATCCTTTGTGCTGTCCTGTTCGACTATCATGTATTTCATGCCTGCAATTTTTTTTGCGGCAAGAATTTCCCTGAAATCAATCACACCGGCGCCAACCGGAGCAAAATCGTTGCTTGCAGTTTTGAAGAATGGTGCCTCTTTGGTATACATGTCTTTCATATGGAAAAGCTGGAACCTTCCAGGATACTTTTTAAAAAGTTCAACCGGATTTTGTCCGGCTTTAATTGTCCAGAAAAGATCAAGCTCCATCGTCATAAGGTCTTTATCCATCTCTTCTAAAAAGATGTCGAAATAGGGAACCTTACCCTCAACCGTATCGAATTCAAAATTATGGTTATGGTATCCGAACCGGATACCGTTTTCTTTCATAATCCTGCCGACTTTATTCCATTCAGCTACCATTTTCTTATAATCTGCAACTGTTTTGCGGTCTCTTTCATCAATAAATGGCTGCATGCAATACTTAGCGCCAAGTTTTGCATGGTCTTCTGCCATTTTTTTTGCCTCGTCATCTGTGATCCCATTGGGATTTATACCGGCATGACTGCTAAGTATTTCCATGCCAAGGTCATTTACTATTTTTTTTAATTCGGCAGGTAAGAAGCCATAAAATTTGCCATTTTTATAATCGGCAAGTTCCAGATATTTATATCCGATATCAGAAACTTTTTTCAATGAGCCCTGAGCATCTTTTCCCATGGCTTCGCGGATTGTATATAGCTGCAGTCCGATACCGAAAGATTTGGGATCTGATACAACCGGCCGGGATAATGCTTTCCCGACAGTTCTTTTTGAACATGCGGAAAGAACAATTGCTCCTAAAGCACCTGTGGCAGATAAACTCAGGAAATCCCTTCTTGACTGTTTTGTATTCATGGTAAGGACAATTAATATTTTAAAAATCAGAAAATAAAAATAATATAAATTACCGGGAATTGAATCCCATCTCAGGATAATTTCTGTTAGTTTCATTATGATAAAACGCCAAGAGCCAAATGAGACTTCGGGTTATTAAAATCCTTTGTGAACTTAAGAGCTTCCCGACAGCTATCTGGACTTTGTGTACCTTTGTGGTAAAAAAATAATAATCATAGAAGTGTATCAGTTAATAAAAACCGGTGACGGTTCGCATACTATTTATGTACCAGAACTGGATGAGCATTACCATTCAATACATGGTGCCATTCAGGAATCAACACATATTTTTATAAAAAACGGATTTGATGTTTGCACGGCTGATCCGCTTAATATTTTTGAGGTTGGTTTCGGCACAGGGCTTAATGCACTTCTGACAGCGCTAAGAAGCATCACAGGAAATAAAAAAGTCAACTACACCTCTGTGGAAAAGTATCCTCTTGATAAAAAGATTATCACCTCTCTTAATTATAATGATTATACCGGCGAAAATGCCGGGAATATTTTGCATCTGATCCATTCAGCTCCATGGAATATCAAAGTGAATATCTGCAAGAATTTCAACCTGATGAAAATTGAAACTGATTTTACTGTCCATCCTCTTTCGGGCAGATATGATTTAATATACTTTGATGCATTCGGGCCTGATAAACAACCTGAAATGTGGACAATGGAAATCTTTGACCGGATTGCAGCTGTCACAAATAAAAAGGGTATCCTGGTCACATATTCAGCCAAAGGTGAAGTTAAAAGAAATCTCAAAGCCTGTGGATTTGATGTTACCCTGCTTCCGGGCCCCCCCGGGAAAAGACAGATGATCAGTGCAGTGAAATTTTAAAAATTTATTTTTCGATGGTCTTTTTGCTTTCTCTAAAGTATTATCTTAGCGGAAATTTAAAAATTAAAAATATATCGTATGAAAATCAAGGGATTAATTGTAATGATAGGTGTAATAGCCTTAATGCTTGGCTCTTGCGGAAAGAGTTCACTAAAGAATGCAAAACTAAAAAGTAAAGAAGATTCACTATCCTATGCTTTCGGTATTGTAAATTATAACGTCCTGATGTCAGATAGTCTTATTTTAGATCCGATGATGCAGGCAAAAGCAATGATCGATGCAAAAGCGGGAAAACCACTGATGGCAGACGACATTGCCCGTACATATATCATGTCGGTTATCAATACACGTGAAGCTTTAAAAGCATCAAAAAAGGCAGAACTTGATAAGGTGAAATATAAAGATTATATCGAACAGAATGAGGCATTCCTGGCCAAAAATAAGGAAAAAGCCGGAGTGACCACTACCGCGAGCGGTCTGCAATATGAGGTAATTAAAATGGGGACAGGTCCAAAACCAACTGCTCAGAATACTGTAAAAGTTAATTATGTGGGATCTCTCATTGATGGTACCGAATTTGACTCCTCAGTTAAAAGGAACGAACCCGCAACCTTTCCTGTATCAGGTGTTATTCCAGGATGGACAGAGGCTTTACAGCTGATGCCAGTTGGTTCAAAATTTAAACTTTTCCTTCCTTCAACAATCGCTTATGGAGCTAACGGTGCAGGTGAAGTTATTAAACCTTTTTCAACACTTATTTTCGAGGTTGAGCTTCTCGAAATCGTAAAGTAACATGACTACAGCAGAAATACAGACTCCCAAAGGTACTATGAAGGTCAGCTTTTTTGAAGCTGATGCTCCGGGTACTGTGGAAAACTTTATCACTCTGGCAAAAAAAGGATTTTATGACGGACTCGCTTTTCACAGGGTTATTCCGGATTTTGTTATACAAGGAGGCTGTCCTCTTTCCAGAGATATGAGCAATCCGCGAGTCGGGACCGGTGGTCCGGGTTATACGATTAAATGCGAACTGACAGGTGATAATCAGTACCATGACAGAGGAGTTCTTTCTATGGCCCATGCCGGAAGAAATACCGGCGGATCACAGTTTTTTATCTGCCACAGCCGTACCAATACAAAACACCTCGACAGGCAACATACATGCTTTGGAAAAGTGTTTGAAGGACTGGATGTGATTGATAAAATACGTCAGGGCGATAAAATTGAAAAAATAATTATTCACGAAGAATAAAGTGAAATGGCATTTGAAATCACAGGTAAAGTAATTGACATCTCTCCTGTAAATCAGGTAAGCGACAAGTTTAAGAAACGTGAGTTTGTCATCGAGAAAAAGGAGACCGGAGGCGCAGCTGTGTTTATCGACTATATTAAATTCCAGCTGATACAGGATAAGTGCGAACTTATCAACGAATCGTTTCTCAATGAAGATGTTAAAATATGGTTCAATCTCAAAGGCAACAAATGGGAACGTGACGGTAAGATTAATTACTTTACCAATCTTGATGCCTGGAAAATAGAAAAAACATCGTCTGCAGGCCGGGACCAAAACGTTCAGCCACATACAACTCTGGAGGATATCCCACCTGAGAACGAGGAACTGAGCGATCTGCCATTCTAAAAAAAACTTATTAAAAGGCTGTCTCAAAATTGGACAGCCTTTTTAAAATATTATTTATGTACTTATGAAAATGAAGTATATATTTCTTTTGATATTACCATTATTATACCTTACAGGTCAGTCTCAGCCAACTACCGATCCTGTTCTGACTAATTCCCGCCAGGTGAGCCTTCCATATAACAGGATCATTCAACCTGCAGGCCTGCAGATATATTTCGGAGACAAGACACTGGAAAACCATTCCCTCGATGCTTCCTTATCACCTGATGGCAAATGGCTTGTGGTAGAAGAAAGATATAGTATCGTGATTATTGGCACTGCAGATAATAAGGTAAAATTCATTCTTGCCAATAACACTCATGCAGATCTCAGGGGAGGAATGAACACTTTTTCAGGGATAATCTGGCATAAAGGGGAAAACGGGATGGAAATATACTGGAGCACGACTGGAAAAAACAAACGTTCATTTGTTGTATCAGCTCTCTGGGATGGAACAAAAGCCAAATTCGGAAGAATGCTGGAATACAAAGCTCAGCCACCGTCCAAATTAGCCCTGCCAAATGAAATTCTGATAAAAAAAGAATCATCGAAGGAATATTTATACGTTGTCCTGAATGGAAACAATAAGGTTATAAAACAGGACTTCATTACCGGTGACACGATCTGGACCGTAGATCCTGGTGTCGCTCCGTACGGACTGACCATGGCATCAGGAAAATTGTACGTAACCAACTGGGCAGGGAGAAATCCCGAAGCCGGTGACAAAAATGTAGCGGGAGTACCATGGGGCCTTGCCAGAGTTGATAACGAAAAAGCAGGTGGCGCTACCAGGGAAGGCAGTGTTACAGTCATTGATCCTTCCAATGGCAGGATAATCAAAGAGGTGGTCGTTGGCCTTCATCCAAATGAAATTATTAGCGACAAATCAGGGAAATTTATATATATAACAAATTCTAACAGTGATAATGTGAGTGTTATTAACACTTCTACGGATAATATTTCTGAGACAATCAGCATTAGATTGCAGCCGGAGATAAATCCGTTTTTTGGTGATTCTCCCAACGGCCTGTGCCTTTCACCTGATGGGAAAATTCTTTATGTAGCAAATGGAATGGATAATGCAATTGCTGTTGTTGAACTAGGGAAGAATGCAACTGTTAAGTCTTCCAAAGATGAAAGCATAGTATCCGGATTTATTCCCACAGGAGGCTATCCTTCAGCAATATCTATTCTCAGGAAAGGATATTTGTATGTCTGTAACCTTGAAGCTGCAGGCGCAAGAATCGGATTAAAGAATGAGTCCACTTCAAACACATTCTATAACTCTCATAAGATGATGGCCTCAATATCGGTGATCCCTATTCCGGGCATTAAGGATCTAAAAGCCTATACCGATACCGTAATTGCCGTCAATAACCTTTCCAGAGCCACTATCGCCAGGGAAAAACCCAGGGAATCCATTCCACCAAAACCTGTACCGGAAAGAATAGGTGAACCTTCACTCTTTAAACATGTGGTATATATTATAAAGGAGAACAGGACCTACGATCAGGTTCTGGGCGACATGAAACAGGGAGACGGGGATCCTGGCCTATGCATTTATGGATCTGAAATTACTCCGAATACCCACAAATTATCGGAAGAATTTATGCTGCTGGATAATTTCTATGTTTCAGGAAAATGTTCAGCTGAAGGACATCAGTGGACAGATGCTTCTATCGTCACCGATTATATTGAAAAGAACATGAGAGCCTGGTTCAGAAGCTATGCACATGTACAGACTGATGCTCTGGTATATGCTCCTACCGGATTCCTGTGGGATAATGCTACCAGCCATAATAAGTCAGTTCGTATTTATGGTGAAGCCTCTGTTCCGGTACTTGATAATAAACTTAAATGGGCAGATATTTATAAGAAATATAAAAACGGGGAAAAAGTTGAGTTCACTAATTACTCCACAATTGATCCTGTTAGTAAAATTCTCAGCCAGACATATCCCTCATATGGCAACCACGAGTTTTCTGATGTAATGCGGGCTGATGCATTCATTAAAGATTTAAATGACTTTGAAACTATGCCGGGTGATCAGTTTCCTGAATTGATAGTTATGGCGTTGCCAAATGACCATACCGCAGGAATCAGACCCGGAAGTCCAACTCCAAGGGCCATGGTAGCTGACAATGATTTTGCTTTGGGGCGGATTATTGAAGCTTTTACGAAAAGCAGATTCTGGGAAAATACAGTCATTTTTGTTGTTGAGGACGACTCGCAGGGTGGATGGGACCATGTCTCAGCTTACAGGACTGTTGCAATGGTTATAAGTCCCTATTCAAGATTAAAAAAGACTATCCATACTTATTATACTCAACCTTCCATGGTGCGGACAATTGAACAGATACTGGGATTACCTCCAATGAACATCCAGGACGCAATAGCAAATCCTATGGCAGATTGTTTTGGATTCAAACCTGACATAACTCCATATCAGGCTCTTCCTAATAATATTCCGATAGATGAAATGAATCCACAGATAATATCTTTAAAAGGTCATGAGCTATACTATGCAAAAAAAAGTATGCTTCCTGAATTCGACGGAGTTGACTCAGGCAATGATGATCTGCTAAACAGGATTTTATGGTTTGCTGCAAAAGGGAATGCGCCATATCCGTCAAAATTTGCAGGAGCTGTAAGTAATGAAAAAGATGTAAATTAATAATCTAAGTATTATAATACTTTAAGGCACACAAAGGATAAAGAACGAACAATGTATAATCCACTTCTGGAGGACTGGAAAACTCCATTCGGGACACCTCCCTTTCACCTTATTGAAACTATTCATTTCAAGCCTGCAGTAGAAGAGGCTGTTATCTCTGCTTTGGAAGAGATAAAAACTATAACAGATAATTATGAGGTGCCTGATTTCCAAAACACGATAGCAGCGCTTGACAGGGCAGGGGAAACACTGGGCAGAATCACCTCAATTCTCTTTAACCTGAATAGCGCTGAAACCAATAAATCCTTACAGCAAACTGCACAGGAAGTATCACCGATTCTCACCCGCTTCTCAAATGATATTACCCTTAATGAAAAGCTTTTTGAAAAGATAAAATTAGTTTACGAATCAAGGGAAATATCAGGACTCAGCACAGAACAAATAATACTTACAGAGAGAAAATTCAGAAATTTCCTACTTGGTGGGGCAACTTTAAAAGAGGAAGAAAGAAAACGGTTCAGGGAAATATCTGAAGAGCTTGCCACTCTATCGCTTAAATTTGAAGAAAATGTCCTTGAAGAGACAAATTCTTTCGAGCTTCATCTAACTGATAGTGATGATCTTGCCGGACTTCCAGAAAGTTTGCTCGAGATGGCTTCCCTGGAAGCCGGCAGAAGAAAAAAAGAAGGATGGGTATTCACCCTTCATTTTCCAAGCTATGTACCCTTCATGCAATACTCTGAAAAAAGAGCGCTTCGTGAGAAGATGCTCAAAGCATATTCATCGCGGGCTTTCAGAGGCAACGAATTTGATAACAGTGAAAATGCTCTGAAGATTGCAAACCTTCGTCTTGAAATAGCCCGGATGCTGGGATTCAGAACCTTTGCTGAAATGATATTAGGTGACCGTATGGCTGATACTCCGGAGAAAGTTGAAATATTTCTGGAAGAACTGTATCAGGCATCAAAACCTGCCGCCTTAAGGGACTTTGAGCGTATCAGTCATTTTGCAGAAAGCCTTGGACATGAAGGTGCAATCGAGAGGTATGACTGGGCCTTTTATTCCGAAAAACTCAAAAAAAAGCTTTATAATATTGACGACGAAATTCTTAAACCATATTTTAATCTTGAAAAAGTTGAGAACGCAATTTTTGGTCTTGCCGGCACACTTTACGGGCTCAGGTTTTCGGAAAACAAAACGATTCCTGTCTACCATCCGGAAGTAAAGACATTCGAGGTGCATGACCAGGACGGTACTTTTCTTTCAATTCTTTATATCGATTACCATCCTCGTCCGGGGAAGAACGGAGGAGCCTGGATGACCAGTTACAGGGATCAGAAAAATGAGAATGGCAATGATGTCAGGCCTCTGATATCAATAGTTGCAAACTTTACCAGACCATCAGATACGAGGCCTTCTCTCCTTTCATTTACTGAGCTGACCACTTTTCTTCATGAATTCGGACACTCACTGCATGGGATGCTTACCAAATGTACCTATGAGAGTCTTTCAGGTACAAATGTTGCCCGTGATTTTGTGGAATTACCGTCTCAGTTCATGGAAAACTTTGCTTTCGAGAAAGAATGGCTTGATACCTGGGCCACCCACTATATCAGCGGTGAAAAGATCCCTGCTGAGATTATAAATAAGATCAAAGAAGCTTCGGTATTTAATGAGGGATATAGCTGCTACAGGCAACTGGGTTTTAGTTTCCTCGATATGGCATGGCATATCATAACAGATCCGATTAATATAAGCATCTCTGATTTCGAATCGGCGGCAATGGCAAGAACCGAATTGTTCCCTGTTATTGACGGACTCAGCATGAGCACTTCATTCGGACATATCTTCGGAGGTGGATATGCGGCAGGATATTATGGATATAAATGGGCTGAAGTACTTGATGCAGACGCTTTCAGCTATTTCACCGAAACAGGAATATTCAACAGGGAAACGGCAACATCATTCAGGAAAAACATTCTTGAAAAGGGAGGTAGCGAAAAACCTCATGAACTTTATGTCAGGTTCAGAGGTAAAGAACCTTCAATAGATGCATTGCTTATAAGAAGCGGTCTTAAATGATCAGTTTATTAATATCTTAACTGATAAATCAATCTTTTTAACTCAATTTCTGCAATTTTGGCTGCATACTGCAAATTCACGAACATATATCCTGCAGATTCAAAACTATCCTGTGCAGCTTTGACATCCAGAATTGTTGCCTGGTTTAACCGGAATCTCTGAATAACAATATTTACCAACTTCTGCGCATCTTCATAACTCTTTTGTTGTGAAGCCAATTGCTGAAGTGTGGTTTCATATGACTGGTAGGTTTTTGTTGCATCAGCTTTAAGAGAATTCAGCAGACTTTCTTTTTGTAACCTGGCGATGTCAACATTATATAAAGCAACATGTTGCTGGGTCCGGTAAATATTTCCATTGAAAATTGGGATTTGCAAAGTGGCTCCGACCGTTGGTCCAAAATTCTGGGTGAAAAGATTAAACCCTGCAGTACTGCTGCTGTATGTAAGATTATAGCCTGTACTGATCCGGACTGAAGGCAAGCGTTGCGCCCGTTGCTCTTTAACAATTTGTTTGTTAATCATGATTTGTTGCTCCGCTGAGAGATATTGTGGATTATTTTCCAGATAATTAATGATAGAATCCTTCTGAATATTTTTATCGACTAAAATTGTATCGCGGATTGTAGTCGGGTAAAATTGCTTTACGCCAATCAGCTGCAATAAACTTATCTTATCCTGTTCAATGACCAACTGCTGACCCTTCAGGTTTTGTTCAGCCAGATTAAGGTCCATCTGAGCCTGTAAGAGGTCAGCTTCATTCGCCATACCAACCTTAAATCTTTCTTTTACAATATCCAGTTTGTTTGAAGAAACATCAAGAGAACTTTGAATAATGTTAAGGAGACTTTGTTGCCGGAGAATATCATAATAATTTATCATAACATCCGCTATTGTGTTTTGTATCTGCAGATTAAGCTGTGACTCACTTTGCATCCGGAGCAGATTCAGTCTCCCCTTGGTGGCTATAATTTTAAATCCGTTAAACAGGATCATGCTTGCAGTTACGCCGGCGTTATATGAACTGGTCTTTACATTATTCTGGCTGATATTTATACCGCTGCTGGTCTTTTGCTTAAGGTCAATGAGAGAATTATTATCACCGGCAGAAGCATTAACTGATGGCAATCCTCCGGCGACACCATATGAATTATTGATCTTATTTATTTCAGTATAATTCCTTGCGATCTGAATATCGAAATTTTTCTTAAGAGCAGTATCAATGGCACTGGTCAGGCTAAGTGGTACCTGTGCCCCGGTGATATATGGAAACAATAATAAAATATATAATAATCCTTTTTTCATGAACATTCACAATTAAAATTTTATGGGATAGTTTTTTCAGCCACCTCATTACTTATTTTACGTTTACCTGAGATGTAGGTATAAACCGAGGGTATTACAAATAATGTCAGAATCAATGAAAACAGAAGACCCCCAACGACAACCACACCCAAAGGAATCCGGCTTGTAGCAGCAGAACCCAGACTTAGAGCGATAGGTAATGCTCCCAGTGATGTCGCAAGACTTGTCATGAGGATCGGGCGTAATCGTTGTGTCGCAGCTGCAATAACAGCCTGGCGGAGAGGTATCCCCTGATCTCTTTTCTTATTTGCAAATTCTACAATCAGTATTCCGTTCTTAGTTACCAATCCAATCAGCATTATCATTCCTATTTCTGAAAATATATTTATTGTTTGCCTGAATATCCAGAGACTTAAGAAAGCTCCTGCAATGGCAAGAGGCACTGTGAGCATAATAGTAAAAGGATCTTTGAAACTTTCAAATTGAGCTGCCAGAACAAGATAAATGAGTACTAAAGCCAGCAGAAAAGCAAAGGCTGTATTTGACGAACTTTCAGAGTAATCCCGCGATGGTCCGCTTAATGAAGTCTGAAAGGTATTGTCTAATATCTTCGAGGCGATAGCCTGCATAGCTTTCACACCATCACCGACTGTTTTTCCTGCAGAAAGGGAAGCTGAAAATGTTGCTGATTTATAACGGTTAAAATGGAAAAGTGCCGGAGGGATGGCATTTGGTACAATTTTCAATACTGTAGCAAGTGAAATATATACTCCTTTATTATTGCGGACATATAATTTCATTATATCTGCCGGCTCCTGTCTGTCATTTAATTTAACCTGTCCTATTACCTGGTATTGTCTGCCATTCATTATAAAGTAATCCAGTCGTCTGCCGCTGAAAGCGCTAAGAAGGACATCGTTAATATCATTAACAGTCAGGCCCAGATCACGGGCTTTTATCCTGTCGATATAAAGATCTGCCTCAGGCTTATTGAATTTCAGGTTGACATCAACATTCTGAAATGTTTTGTCGTTTCTGGCAGCATCTAGAAATTTAGGAATGAAGGTCCTTAACTTTTCAAAATCCAGATTTTGTACTACAAACTGGACAGGAAGGGCACCTTTTGATGCCAACCCCACTGCAATGGTTTGTTCTTCCACAGGAAATACACGTATATCATTAAATCGTGCCATTTTTGTTGTTAATTCCCGCGCAATTAAACTCTGGCTTTTTGTTCTCTCAGATGGACTAATGAGTCCCAGTCTTCCCGCTGCACTATTGATTCCCGTGCCTCCGAATCCCGGAATTGCAAAAAATGTAAAATCACGCTCAGGGATAGAATCAATCAGGTAGTTCTCAAGCCGGCTTACGGATTTGGTCATTTGGACAAAACTGGCACCTTCCTGCCCTGTCACCTGGAATCGTATCATACTTTTGTCTTCAATTGGTGCAATTTCGCTTTGCAAAGACCTTCCGATGAAAAAAATTATAAGCAGACAAACTGTTACAATAAGCCATGCGATACCTCTTTTATTAATAAAGCGTTCCAGAAGATTTTTATATCCATTTTCCATATCTCTAAAGAAAGGTTCTGTTTTAAGGTAGAACCTGCCATGCTGAGCATTTTTCCTGTTTAAAAGAACATTTAAAACAGGAGTAATAGTGAGTGAAACAAATGATGATACTAAAACTGCACCTGCCAGAACAATTCCGAATTCACGAAATAAACTTCCGACAAAACCCTTCAGAAATACAACAGGAAGAAATACGATTGCCAGTGTAACGGAGGTGGAAAGAACCACAAAGAATATTTCTTTACTTCCTTCAACTGCAGCCTGGCGTATAGGCATACCTCTTTCAAATTTTCTGAATATGTTTTCAGTGACAACAATCCCGTCATCGACTACCAGACCTGTTGCCAGAACAATAGCAAGAAGGGTAAGAATATTTATGGAAAACCCGAACAGGTACATAATGAAGAAAGTGGAAATCAATGATATCGGAATATCAATAAGCGGGCGAATTGCAATGAGCCAGCTCCGGAAAAAAATAAAGATAACCAGAATGACCAGTGACAATGCAATAATCAGAGTCTGTTTGACCTCAGTTAATGATTTACGGATATTGTTTGTATTATCAATCAGCGTTGTGAAGATAATATCTCCGCCCTGCTGCGACTTTCTAATTTCTTCCAGTCGTTTATTAAACTCGTCTGATATATTTATATAATTGGCGCCCGGCTGAGGAACTATAGCAACACCTACAGCGCTGACTCCATTCAACCTCCAACTTTGTTCATATTGTTCAGGGCCGAGTTCTACTTTTGCTACATCGCTCAATCTTACAATTCCCAATGAATCTTCATGAATAATTAAATCTTTGAAATCCTGCTCAGTGGTTAATCTGCCTAATGCATTGATTGTTAGTTCTGTATTGTTCCCATACAGCTTTCCGGAGGGTATTTCAACGTTTTCTTTTAACAGAACACTTGTAATATCATTAAAAGCGACATTATAGGAATTCATTTTATCCGGATCAAACCAAATGCGCATTGCCGGACGCTTTTGTCCAAAGATATTTACTGCACTTACCTCAGGGATCGTCTGAAATTTATTCTGCAGGACATTTTCGGCATAATCGCTTAATTCCATTAACCCCTTGCTTGGGCTCTGGACTGCCATTATTATAATGAAATCGCTGTTGGCATCGGATTTTGTCACCACAGGAGGGGCATCAATATCCTGCGGCAGATTACGAACACCCTGTCCGACTTTGTCGCGGACGTCATTCGCAGCAGTTTCGAGATCGGTAGTTAAATTAAACTCAACTGAAATATTACTGTTACCAACGGAACTCGACGACGTAATTGTACGGATACCGGGTATCCCGTTAATAACCTTTTCAAGAGGCTCAGTTATCTGGCTTTCAATGATATCTGCACTGGCGCCAACATAAGATGTAGATACTGAAATTACCGGTGGATCAATTGCCGGGTACTCACGAACACCCAGAAAATAATATCCTATTACTCCAAAAAGTATAATAAACAGACTCATCACTGTTGCCAGGACAGGTCTTTTGAGCGATAATTCTGAAATATTCATTTTACGACCAGATTAGAATCCGGTGCGCTTTCAAATGATTGTGTCTTAACTTCATTTATTTTCACCAATGCATTGGGTCGCACAAATAATACTCCACTGACTATAATTGTATCTCCTGAATTTACGCCTTTCAGAAGCTCGACTACATCCGCATTTCTGATGCCTGTTTCAACATTCACAAATACAGCTTTATTTTTTCTGACGATTACGACCTGATTTGAGCTTGCATCAGGAATCAGGGCATTTGAAGGCACAACAATTCCCAGTTCGTTCTTAGTAATCAATACTTTGACAAATGTACCCGGACTGACATTACCGTTCTTTAACATGGCTCTCACTTTCACATTTCTTGTTTCAACATTAATCTGAGGCTCAATGGCACTTATAACCGCGGTCTGTTTCTCGTCAGATTCATTTGTCTCGACAATTACTGTATTTCCGACTTTTACGAGGTTTTCATAGAACTCAGGAACTGTAAAATCAATTTTTATTTTATCCGATTGATGAAGAGTACCTAACAAAGTCTGAGGAGTTACATAAGCTCCGGGACTTACCATACGTAATCCTAATTTTCCGCTGAAAGGAGCCCTGACAACTGTCTTATCAATCTGTGCATTAAGCACTTTTATATTTGCATTAATTGTATTGACCTGGCTCAGAGCTGCATCATAATCTGACTGATTAACACCATTTACGGCTAATAATTCTTTCAAACGCTTCTCAGTCTTATTTGCAAGGTCCAACTGTACTTTTTGTTGTTCCAGCTGAGCCTGGAGATCAGCATCATTGATTTTAGCCAGAACAGTACCTGCTTTGACAGTGGCGCCATCAGGAATATTTAAATAAGTGAGCCGACCGCTTATTTCAGGATGCAGTTCTATCATCTCCATAGAAAGAGTAACCCCGTTCACTTCTACACTTGAAGGGAAATTTACCTTTTCTGCAATGATGACATCCACTGGTACAGGCAGTTTCTCTTTTTGTGTTTGTACTTTTCGCCTGCATGCAATCAAACCCAGCATAACAAACAAAACAATAAGATAACGCATAACAATAAAGCTTCGGTAAAAATTCGTATTAGCTGCCAATTTATCGGTGACATTGTTCTCTATCCTTATCAGTGGCCTGGCCCTGTCATTAATAAATCTTTGGGATCATGAATAATTAATTATCGTTTAATTAAGTTATAACAAACAATTCCGCCATTAGGTTCATGGATTAGACGAAAACTGCATAACGCAGCTGTAACCGGTACCATGGAATCGCGAAAACTAAAAAATAAATACTATCTTTACAGAGCTATCTTCAGATAATATTTTGACTCTATTTTATTATATATCAATACATTAATGTGCATAATATGATTCTCTTCTTTGAATGTATTTCCAAAAATTTAATTGCAGTCGGCTCCCCGGATAAACTACCTGAAAAAGATATTGAAAAACTCTCCTGGCTATTTGGCGAAGCCAGGGTCCTTACAAAAGACAGAATTGATGGAAGCTTTGTCGGGCCAAGAAAAGAGATGATTACTCCATGGAGCACAAATGCTGTTGAGATCACTCAGAATATGGGCATCTCCGGAATAAAGCGAATCGAAGAGTATCACCCGGCGAATTCCAAAAGGCTTCATTTCGATCCAATGCTTCAGTCACAGTACAAAGGACTTGATCAGAGCATCTTCACGATCTACAAACTTCCTGACCCCGTTTTTTATATAGACGATATAAATCAATATAATAGAAAAGAGGGACTTGCACTCAATGATGAAGAAGTTGCATATCTTGATAAATTAAGCAAGTCAATTGGCCGAAAATTAACTGATAGTGAGGTCTTTGGTTTTTCACAGGTAAACTCTGAACATTGCAGGCATAAAATCTTCAATGGAACATTTATACTTTCAGGTGAAGAAAAAAAGGAGACTCTTTTTCAGATGATCAAGTCAACCACAAAAACCAATCCTAATGGAGTTGTTTCAGCATATAAAGATAATTGTGCATTTGTACAGGGCCCGGTTGTCGAGCAGTTTGCTCCTGCCACCCAGGACAAACCTGATTATTTTAATGTAACAGACTATGAATCTGTTCTTTCACTGAAAGCTGAAACACATAATTTTCCAACCACTGTTGAACCATTCAATGGAGCTTCAACCGGTACAGGTGGTGAGATAAGGGATCGGATCGCAGGCGGCAAGGGAGCATTCCCCATTGCCGGTACTGCAGTTTACATGACATCTTATCCGCGTCCTGACGGAGACCGGCCATGGGAAAAAGCAACACAGGAAAGGCCATGGCTTTATCAGACACCTGAAGATATTTTAATTAAAGCATCAAACGGGGCAAGCGATTTTGGAAATAAATTCGGGCAACCGCTTATTTGTGGATCAGTTTTTACCTTCGAACATTTTGAGAATCTTAAAAAGTACGGTTATGACAAAGTTATAATGCTGGCGGGTGGAATTGGTATTGGCAAAAAGAAGGACAGTGAGAAAAACATTCCTGAGAAAGACGACCTCATTGTTTTGTTAGGAGGTGATAACTACAGGATTGGAATGGGTGGAGGTGCCGTTTCATCAGTTGATACGGGGAATTTCGACAGTTCGATAGAATTAAATGCCGTTCAGAGGGCCAATCCGGAGATGCAAAAAAGAGTCTATAATGCCATCAGGGCCCTGAGTGAATCAGAAAATAATCCCATCGTCTCAATCCATGATCATGGAGCAGGAGGGCATCTTAACTGTCTTTCTGAACTCGTTGAAGCTACGGGAGGCAAAATTGATATCAGCAAACTTCCTGTCGGCGATCCTACACTTTCAGCCAGAGAGATTATCGGCAATGAATCGCAGGAACGGATGGGGCTGGTATTGAAAAAAATTGATGTTGATACCCTGAAAAAGATTGCTGAAAGAGAAAGGGCACCTATCTATATTATAGGCAGGGTAACAGGCGATATGCAATTTACTCTTGAAAATCCGGTTACCGGAGAAAGACCTATTGATTTAGCACTTGCTTCACTATTCGGTGACCCTCCAAAAACAATAATGAACGATGTAACTATCGAGAATAAGTACAGGAAGGTAGAATATTCGGTTGAAGAAATCGAGAATTATGCTGAGCTGGTTCTTCAGATCGAGGAGGTTGCCTGCAAGGACTGGCTCACTAATAAAGTTGACAGGTCCGTTACCGGAAGACTTGCAAAACAACAATGCGCCGGGCCTCTCCAGTTACCCCTGAATAATCTTGGAGCCATCACCCTTGACTACAGGGGGAAAAAAGGAATGGCGACCTCTATCGGACATGCTCCTGCCGCAGGACTTGTTGACCCTGAGGCAGGGTCAGTACTATCTATTGCAGAGGCTCTTACAAATATTATCTGGGCACCGCTTACTGACAGGCTTAAAAGTGTTTCCCTGTCGGCCAACTGGATGTGGCCCTGTAAAAATCCGGGTGAAGACTCAAGGCTTTACTCTGCAGTAAAGGCAGCAAGCGATTTTGCAATTGCTCTTGGCATCAACATTCCTACCGGAAAAGATAGCCTCTCTATGACTCAGAAATATAGTGATCAGGTTGTATATTCACCGGGTACAGTTATAATATCTGCTGCAGCTGAAATTTATGACATCAGGAAAATTGTTGAACCTGTTATTGTGAACGACCCGTATACCAGCCTCATCTATATCGATATGAGTCGTGATGACCTTAAGCCGGGAGGCAGCAGCTTTGCCCAGGTTCTTAACAGGCTTGGCGATGAAGTTCCAACTGTTAGAGACCCTGCATATTTTAAAGAGGTTTTTGATACAATCCAGGATCTTATACGTAAAGGTAAAATACTTTCGGGTCATGATATTTCTGCAGGTGGAATGCTGACAACCCTGTTGGAGATGTGTTTCTCAAATGTAAGCGGTGGAATAACTGTTAACCTTTCAGCCATTGATGAAGATGATACCGTTAAAGTGCTTTTCAGTCAGAATCCCGGAATCATAATTCAGGTGAAGGATGAGGACGAAGCTGCTGAAATTCTTCTGGAAAACGGGATCGCATATTTCTCTATTGGCCATCCGGTAAATGAAAGATCATTGTTCGTGACAAACAATAGTGATGTAATAACATTCGATATTGATAAGCTCCGTGAAAAATGGTTTCACACCTCATATCTTCTGGATCGCCGTCAGTGCGGAACTGAACATGCACTCGAACGGTTTGTGAATTATAAAAATCATGAACTGAATATCAAGACGACTGATTTCTCAGGTACTTTTAAATCGCTTGGTATTACTCCGGAAAGAAGAAAAAAATCAGGAATCAGGGCTGCAATAATCAGGGAAAAAGGTGTAAATGGCGACAGGGAGATGGCTTATGCTCTTTACCTGGCAGGTTTCGATGTAAAGGATGTCCATATGACTGACCTTATATCCGGAAGAGAGACACTCGAAGAGATAAGTATGATAGTGTTTGTCGGAGGCTTTTCTAATTCCGATGTATTAGGTTCTGCCAAGGGTTGGGCGGGCGCATTCAGATATAATGAAAAAGCAGCTTATGCCCTTGATAGATTTTATAAGAGAAGTGATACTTTATCGCTGGGTGTCTGCAACGGATGTCAGCTGATGGTTGAACTGGGTCTTATATACCCCGATCATAAAGAAAAACCAAAACTTCACCTTAATAAATCAAACAAATTTGAATCAGGATTTTTGGGTGTGAAGATTCTGGCAAATAATTCGGTGATGCTTGGCAATATGACAGATATGGAACTTGGAATATGGGTTGCTCACGCAGAAGGACAATTCAGTTTACCCTATCCTGAAAATAAATATCAGATACCATTAAAATTCAGCAGACATACCTATCCGGCGAATCCAAACGGATCAGATTTCGATGTTGCCGGCTTATGTTCAGAAGACGGCCGTCACCTTGTTATGATGCCTCACCTTGAACGGGCTTATTTTCCATGGCAATGCGGTTATTATCCGGTTGATAGAATAAATGATGATGTTACTCCGTGGATGAAGGCATTTGTAAACGCAAGGGAATGGATTAAAACAAAATCAACGCGTAATCGGAGTTAAAAAGACTGATAAAAGTTTTGAACTTTCGCTTGATGAAGATTCACCCTTACCATAATCCTTAGGAAGGATTTTTTCACTGATCACCTGTATATTGTAAAGTCCTGTATCCTGTATATAAAGTGACCCCATAAATGAATCAGCCCTGAAATACGGATATGTAACATCACTCGAGTTGCGTATTATTTTGTCACAGGCCGGTCGTGCTTCAAGCCTGTTATCAAGAATACTCAGCCTGACTGAATTATTATATTGAAGATCAGTTGTATCCTTTGTTGCACTTGATAACCAAACATTAAATCGTCCCGATTTGGAAACAACTACATTCCATTCAGCTGTATTACTTGAAGGATTGACCATATCCTGATAACAATCTGCTTTTTCAACTTTCAATGAAATGGTGCCGTCTTTCTCCTGTAATATCTTATTCTGAACAATTTTATCTTTGGTATCTTTCCTGTCGCTAATACTGTTGCATGAATAGAACAACGCTATCCCACTCAAAATCAACAACCCATAAATTCTTCTGCCCATTTTTCAAAATTTTGTTTTAGTTGTAACTTGTACTCATAACGTGTGATTAACAATTTCAGTATATGAATTGTTTAAAATTGAAAAAAAAATTTAAATAATTTGATGGAGCACGTTTTGACCAGGGCGAACTTTAAATATTTGCTGTCACTTTAAGTGAAAAGACCCGGTTATTGATATTTTTTTTTACAGGCTGCGGAATTATGGCTTCAGCAACAATTTCAGAAATATCTGCCACTTTCGTTTCTGTTACAGCCGAGAAAGTTTTCTTACATAGAGGGCAGGCTGTTGCCAGGATATCAGGTTTCCCTTTTGTCAGTTCTAAGGCAGCATCGAATGCTATTTTCTTTTTATTCCCGGAACTTATTTTCATGTTAGCGAGACTTCCTCCGCAACAAAGCGAATTTTCGTCTTCGAATTTACTTTTCTCAAGTCGCGAAACATGACTGAGAACCTCTTTTGGTTCATTATAAACACCTGATCCCCGTCCCAGTTCACATGGTGAATGATAAACAACCCTTTTACGTAAAAAATTCATTTTTAACGATCCTTCGTCAATTAATCTTTTAATGAATTGAGTGTGATGAAGCACCTCCACATCAAGATAATAGCTCTCCCTGAATACCTTATAGCATATCGGACATGAGGTAACAAGCGTGTGGGCACCCGATTTCCAGATCATCTGGGAATTATAGTTGATGAGTTCCCTGGCTTCCTTATCCTGTCCGGCAAGCATTAACGGACGGCCGCAACAGACACCTCCCTGTTCATCAATAAAACTGTATTTCACTCCTGAAGCGTCAAGAATTTTTATCATTGAATTCTTGATTGTTGGAGTCAGATGGGTCATGCATCCTGCAAAAAACAACACATCTGCTTTTTCCGGTTCATTTTCAGGAAGAAAATTATAATTTGAAGAACCATTCGGTTTTCCCGGAATGATAGCCTGCCTGCTGCGAAAATATCCTTTGTATATGTTCCTTATATCATTTTCCGCTTCCCCTCCCCTTCTCTGGATCATTCTTATAGGCGTAAGTTCTAATCCGACAGGACATTTCTGATCGCATCTGCCGCACATAAGACAGTTATCGGCTATTTCGGATACGTCATCATTATTACGAATTGCCTTCATCAGGTATGCTGACTGAATATTTGTAATCCCTGCAGAAAAATTAAGCTGACATGCATCAATACATATTCCACAGGAAGAACATGAATAAGTTTGGACCTCTGAATAAGTACCCGCTTTATCTCCTGTCTTTATTCCTGAATTTCTCATAAAAATCAGGAATAATTCTGTGGGGATATGCATATACCGGGTAATTGGAAGAAGAATGAAAAAGGTTCCCAGAGAGAGAGAATACATCCACCAGAATGGATAAGCCATCTCCCGTACCGGAAGAAATGTTGCGAACCACGATCCAAGTGATCCGGTAAGAAAACTGCCGGTACCATAAGCTCCGCTTGTAAAGCTTTCTGCCAACAGGCGGCTGGGAAATATAAGCCATAATGAAGTAAGGGCAATCTTATCGGTGATTTTCAGACTGGTAGTTTTCTTCAAACCGACAATCCCGGAATAGAACCTTTTTACAATTGCAAGCAATAAACCTGAAAGGATAAATGCAAGTAACAGATCCATTAAAAACGCATAAGCAGCCTCAGCGCCCATCCGTCCATGATCGGGATTGAAAAATCTGAAAAAGATTGCTTTATATGGAGCATTCAGATGTCTGGCTCCGAAAATATCGGCTTCAATAGTACCGAATAAGATTAGCAGAAACCAGCCGAAGGCCAGGCTCATATGCATATATCCCAAACGAAGGTTAGTTTTTAATATCTTCCTGTGTATCAGGCTCTCCATAAAAATCTCTTTAAGACTGAGAGGAAAAGCATTACCGAAGAATCCACGCTGCAGCCGGAGTTTATCGGGCCTTGACAAATCGCGGAACCATAATACACTTCTTGTTACAACATAGATGAGTATGAAGTACAATCCGATATTAAATGGTATTACAAACGGATCAAATTGCATATTCGTCTGTTTTTTTGAATGCTTGTTTTGCCAGAACCACAATATTCCTTGTGTTTACACCACGCGGGCAAACCAAAGTACATTTTCCGCAGAGCATACACTTTTTTATACTCTGGCGTACCTGATCATTTTCTCCACGTTTAATAAGTATATGAAGTTCCCTTAGACTAAAACTAGTCAGATTGCCAGTGGTGCAAGTTGCCGAACACCCGCCACATTCAATGCAAAGCCGGAAACTGGGTTCTTTTTCAAAAATGTACGCGGCTATACTTCTATCATTGGAGTCATAGTCGATCTGCCGTCCTTTTGATATTGCAAAACCGAATTTTCCCATATTATCCTTTACCATCTTTAAGGTAATCCATTACTTCTATAACAGCTGCACGGGCATGTGAAATTGTTTCGGTAATATTCATTGGTGCGGTACATGTTCCAGCATAAAAAATCCCTTCAACATTGCTTATGTTACTGCCTGTATGATTATCGGCTGCTGCAAAGAACCTGTTTTCACCTGTCTTAAGACCTCCCATACCGGCAATTTTTTTCCCACCCTCCGACATTTCCATTCCTGCCATAAGTACAAGCAGATCAAGCTTCATTTTAAGCGGTCTGCCTGCTAGTGTATCTTCAACTTTTATCAATAGCCTGTTTTCTATAGTTTCGCTTGCTTCAGACACCTTGCCTCTTATAAAGCTCACTCCCCATTTTTCCTGTGCTTCACGATAAAGCTCTTCATAAAAAGCTCCACCCATCCTCATATCCATATAAAAGCAAAATACCTTTGAATCAGGAAGTTGTTCCCTGAGTTCAATAGCCTGTTTAACTGCAGTCACACAACATAATTTGGAACAATAAAAGTTGCCTACTTTTTCATCACGCGATCCCACACAATGTAAGATCCCTATTGTTTCAGGGACTCTGCCGTCGGTTAAAGCGATCGTTCCTTTCCTGAACATTTCCTCAAGATCAGCTGAGGTAATTACATTATTGTAAATGCCATATCCGTATTCTTCTTTCCTTGCACTTTTAAACAGATCGAAACCAGTGGCTACAATAATTGCATCAGCTGTAAGCTCTTTTCCTTCGTTAGTGATAATCGAAAAACTGTTCCTGCTCCTGTTAAACTTTTCTATCGTTGTATTAGTCAGTAGTTTAATTCCACGATTCAGAGTCAATATATCAAGGTAATCCTTAACTTCAGTGCTCGACCTCCGGTCCGGAAAGAGCTTAAACCATTTATTCAGATGTCCTCCGGTTTTGCTTTCCTTCTCAATGATACTGACCTCAATTCCAACTTTTGACAACTGACCTGCAACTTCAAGTCCGGCCACACCACCACCTATAACAACGACATGTTTACTCATTTACAATGAGACATTTATTAAATTTACTTTCTGAAAATGAAGGTATTATATCAAGGTTGTACTTATCTTCAGGTGAATATTCAATTCCTATTTTATCGAGAACCGGTTCGCAATCTGTCTGATGCATCTGAAGACCCAGCTGCCAGGGATCATAACCAAGAACAAGACCTGCCACTTCTTCATATGTAAAAACAGGAATACCTTCCTCATTCTGACCATATCGCTTGCCTTCCATCTCATTTATTACATATTGCCATCTGTCGAGGAACATAGGGCACCCGGGGCAGTTTGTAATGATCATGTCCGGTTTGAACGGCTTCATAGATTCAAATTTTTCTTTTGAACATGCAATTGAAAATCCTCTGTTCGCCTGAACAAGATATTGCCTGAAACCAAAACCGCAACAGTGCCTTCTTTCAGGATAATCGATCACCTGGCCACCCCATTCTTCTATCATCCCGGCAAGTACATACGGATATTCCGCACCTCCAACTCCTTTGGAGGGGAACATCTTGGCGTAGTGACATCCGATATGATCAACAACTTTCAGGGGTTCTCCGGTTTTCTTATTTATAAGCTTGTACTTCGCTTTTGCGCCAATCTGTTTACGGAATTTATATATCACATCACTTGCATGAGCAAGGTTTTTTGGTTTTGTAAATTCCCTGCCGGTTGCCTTTCTGAGTTGCCGCCTGACTTTTTCTTCAACTTCAGGGAAATGGTGCCATGTATCGAGAATTTCAGTGTATAGTCCGAAAGAGGTGATACAGGATGGCATTAGGTTTTCATAACCCGCTTCCGTCATTAATGCAAACTGACGGGCTACAACTGTCATGGTAGTTTCTACCGGTACTATATCACAATGATAACCTATTCCTGAGCAGGATGTATGACAAGGATGTTCATAAACATTCTTGTTAAGTTCCTCACGCATGATCTTAAGAAATGCAGTTTCCGATCCGGGAAAGAAATTCTGTCTTACACAGCTCCTGACGTAATAATAATTGTCATCAGCAATGTCCTTCTGATAATCATTCCAAATGGCTTTTTTCCCGTCAGTTATCATATTTTGAAAACATTATCGTGTGTGACAACCATTGTTAGTTTTATAAATGTGCTGGAAGTATTCATTTTCAATGCCTTCATCCAGCTGCATATTCAATTCTTTTGCTTTTATCTTTGAGAACTCTTCAATATTTTCAAATCTTTTCATCCCTCCGGTAACTTTAAAAATCTCCCTGATTTCATCCATCGCCTCTTCAGGTATTCTCCTGAGTATCCCCGGACCGTCGCCTTTATAATTGCCTCCCATTTTTTTAAACAACGCACTCCAGTTTTCCTGAATCCAGTCCCATACAGGTCCCTGTTCAGGATGCATAGAGGTACCTACTCCTTCAAGATAGAGACAATAACCATGGGTGATCATCCACTTACCGACAGTCCTTTTCAGTGCAAGTTGCTGTCTTCCCTTTTCGGATTCGGTAAAAAATCCAAGATCCTGTGAAAGAGATCGCAAAGCCATTATTATCAGACCGGGAGCATTCCCTCGGGGACATCGTGTTTTACACGACATACATTCTCCGCAATACCAGATTGTTTCCGATTTCAAAAGTTCAGTTATCTTATCATCGTCCTTTGTCTGAACCTCATCAACTATTTTTCTGGGATCGTAAATATAAAACTCGGCAGCAGGACAGATAGCAGTACAGACTCCACAATTCATACAGGCATTAAGGCCCTCTTCAAATCTGACATCTTCCAGTAATAAATCGTACAGCTTCCCCATGAGCCCGCTTTAAGTGATAATGATAAAAGATTAACACAAAGGTAACTTGTATTCAGAGAGAGGGAAAGAAGCTTAAAACCTATTTATATGGGGTATTTATACCCATTAGCGGAGGTAAATGCTGGGTGCTGGGTGCTGGGTGCTGGCCTTGCTGAAGCTTCGGAGGCTGAAGGTGCAGAGTGCTTTCAACAAGCAACAAGCAACACAGCAACAAGCAACATTTATCATTTTGATTTTAGAATCAGTTTTTTATTGACAAAGTGGGTAAGCCAGGCGCTGCCGGCTCCTACAATTGCTCCTGCCAGAACATCAGAAGGATAATGGACCCCTAGATCCATCCGGGAAAAAGCAACGGTGCCCGCCCAGGTATAACTGGCAACTATTATGTACCACTTTGGATAAGAAAGACTTAATGAGGTTGCCAGCGCGAATGAGCTCGAGGTATGACCCGAAGGGAAAGATGGACTGCTCACATGTGATTTTCTTGTAATATCAGGATATGTTATAAAGGGACGATCACGGTTTATTGCATACTTCATAACTTCAGTAATACCTGAAGCCACTAAAAGGGCTGCAGCCGTTACGCAGGAGTTTCTGAATAACTGATCATCATGTTTAATAAGACTAATAGTGCCTATAGTTGCAGGTATCCCGATTACAAAATATGCATTTGAATTAGAAACAAATTGAAAAAATCTGTCAGAAGGAAGCGACCTGGAGGAATTAATAGATCTGAGAAGGCGTATATCAGTATTTTGAGAAAAGATGGAATCTGATAAAGGAATCAGAAATAAAAGAAAAAACAGTTTTATCATTCCATATTGTTTCATTCAATAATTGAAATTAAGAATTAATTTGGCTGAATCCGTTTTTATTAACTTCTCAATATCATTAACCAGTTTTTCCGGTACGGTTGTAGGTGCGAACCTTTTTACCGGTAGTCCATTCTTATCGATAAGAAATTTGGTGAAGTTCCATCTTATTCTCCCCCCAAAAAGGCCAGGAAGCTTACCCTTCAGGTATTTATAAATCGGATGAGCATTCCCGCCATTAACATCAATTTTAGAGAACATGGGAAATGTAACTCCGTAATTAATGAGGCATCCTTCCGATATCTCCTTTTCCGTACCGGGTTCCTGATTCCCGAACTGGTTACACGGGAATCCAAGAATTACCAGCTCCTGATCCTTATACTCTTCGTAAAGCTTTTCCAATCCTTCATATTGAGGCGTAAGTCCGCATTTGCTTGCTGTATTTACCACCAGCACCACTTTACCCTTATAAGTATCCATGCTGATCTCTTTACCCTGAAGTGATTTCGCTGTAAACTGATAAAAATTGTTTTCCATGATACTGTCGGTTTTTGTTTTCGGATCGGGGATTTTTGCTTTGCGAAATCCGAAATCACACCTGATAAAATACTATTTAACTCTGACCTTAATAGCAATCAGTTTCTGAACGTTCTCAACATCGGTTTTGTTCAAAATCTTTATAGAAATACCCCTGATCAAGCCATATCTTTTAGCTGTCCTGAATTCATCTTTCATAATCTGAGGAAGATCGCTGGCTTCAATAATGGGTTCCGCCTTATTACCAAAATAGAATGTAATCCTGAATGTATCAGTTAATATCGCGGCCCAGAAAATGGTTTTCTTCTTAAGTACCATCTTAAACAACCATCTTTTGCCATCATTATAAAAATTCCATTCCCCGGCGGAGTCTTTATAATTACTGACCATATGATTCATTATATTCTGCCACAGGATTTTCTTTTCACCAATAATTGAAAAGATATATTCATCAGTCGGACAGATCTCCTTATCGGAGAGCAAAATGGTCTCTTTTTCTGACATTTGTGAAAGTTTATTAGTAATTATATTTGAATACTATATTATTGACCTTTAAGTTAGTAAAAAACTCTTTAACAGAAAAATAAATTTATTAAATCCACTAAACTTTATAACATTATCAGGATGTTGATATTAATCCCTTTATGGCTGTAGATCTGAGCACCACAGGAAAAATTCCTGTAAAAATGTTCCTGATATCGCTTGCATTGAATCTATGATCCGGACATCAATGTAAACTTTCCGGTAATTGTGAATTTGTTTAACTAACTACTTCACATCTTTTACGCATCGGAAGCCAACTGCAAAATCAACCCAGCTGGGAGATAGTCCATTCCGGTAATAAGTCTGTACACACATAGCTCCTGAGTGCCAGCTTCCGCCCCGTATTACCCTGAATCTCCCTCTTTCCGGTCCTTTAGGGTTTTCAGCCGGGGAAACAGCATAGTAGTCGGCGGCATAGAAATCAGAGGTCCATTCCCATACATTGCCTGTAATGTCGTACAATCCGAATCCATTGGGCGGAAACGAACCGACTCTAAGAATTCCCTTGTTTTTTCTTCCGTAATTAACTTTGGCTGAGTCGATCTGGTCGCCAAAAGGAAAGTTTTTGCCGATCATTCCTCCCCGCGCGGCATATTCCCATTCAGCTTCAGTCGGCAGACGTTTACCGGACCATCGTGCATATTTTTCAGCTTCAAAATAACTTACCCCGACAACAGGATAATCAGGGAAATCTGTACCACTTCTGAATTCCCTGATACCCCAGAATTCAGGTAAAGGATTTTTGGTCGCTATACAGAAATCGTAATATTGTTGATTCGTAACTTCATGTTTATCCATATAAAATGAACTGATCTTAATTTTATGTTCAGGTTGCCAGTCAGACGGACCAGGGGTATTCTTCCCCATAGTAAATTCACCGGCAGGTATCAAAACCGCCGTATCATCAGGCTTCTGAGATAAAACAGAGTTGCAAAAGGTTAATACCAGAAAAAAAAGAACCGCTTTCATATATTACTTTTTAATACTAATTTCATTCAAAATTCTATTGGGGAGGTTGAAAAAGTAGTTTATATAGATTTCCTCCTTTGTGTTCCTTAGTGCTGTACTTTGTGATCGATCCCGAGCTTGTCGAGGGATGTGGTTCAATTTTTTAACACAAAGGGACACGAAGGTTATCACTAAGGGTCACAAAGGATTTTTTAAACATCCCTTAAGTCAGTTAATTCAGGTTCTTCAGATTTGAAAGTGCATCCGGGACATTCTTAAGAACTACCGACACTATACTGCATGTTTCCAGATCGCTGCATTCCCCGCAGGTTTCAAAACCTTTTAATTTTGCACAGTTTCTTATCTGGCACATGCTCCAATGACCCAACTTCACACCTTCCTCTCTGCATCCTGTACAGTTTATCATAGCCGGCGACATATCAGGTACATTATAAATGGTTTTCCATTTTTCCGCAGTGGCTTTTCTGAGTTCATCATCGTTATTAATTGTAGCAATCCTGGCATCACAGGTGGAGCAATTTAATCCGCAACATGAAATGAGTTTTTCCATAGCTTAAAGTTTTTAATCAGACTAATTATCAGATACGTTTTGACGAATTTTTAATCAATTCTCACTTATCAAGTTACATATTTCCCCGAAATACAAAAATAAAACTAAAGAAATTTGATAAATCTGATTACATCCTTATGCCGTTTGATCCGGAGAAGACGATATGAAAATAAATGAATTTATCTCCATCAACCTGGTTACACTTCCGTATCTCCATCCTTTCAGCAGTATTTTAATAAAGAAAAGTAACTGCGACAGGATGAAAAGCAGAAAGATTCCACCTCCTGTAGCTGGCTTCATATCATTAATGATGCTTATTACAAGCCATCCATATAATACCTGAATTATCAATAATATTAACATTAAACAATAGGATGAAATAAAAGTCCTGAAAGTCCGATTGAATCCAAAACCTATTGCTTTGAATCCTGCATCTTCCTCATGATGGAACCTGCCATGCTCTCGCATAGTCTGCAACAAGTAACAGTATTGGCAGGAAAAGCAGGAATATTGAAGTTACAATGATTCCTGTTCTGAAAGCAGCGCCTTCGGAAGCTATCTCATTCTGACTTACTATCGTAACCGGAACAGCAATAAGAATTATTATAAGCAATAAAATTATTAAGCTGATAATTAATGTGATTATAAAAAATGACCAGAAATTTTTTGCGGAAGCTTTGAAAAATTCGGTAGCAGAAGACTTTCCCGATAATCCTTTCAGACTGTTGAATAATCCTCCTGAAAGAAACGAGTTTATCAAAAATCCAACAATTACTGACATAAATAAACCACTTGAAAAATAGGAAATCAGATGCTTCTGAAATTTGCGCCCAGGTCTGCAAATACTTCAACATTGATTCCATTTTTCAGTTTTTCAGTTATCATGCTGTTTCCAAATCCCGATTTTAATGCTCCTCTTCATTGGAATTGCCACAAGGCTGACCAGCAAAAGGGAACATAACCATATTATCAGAATACCTTTCCATGATTTCGATGAACGTAAAATTCCGGCTTTTATAGAGATGAATATCTTCATAAATGATTAATCTATAATGAAATAAAATTTATGAAAAACTGCATGAATGAAATTAGCTTATCTGTTAAGCTTCGCAGAGGGATACAGATCAGGATTGAGTGTCATTGAATTATTTATATAATTAATATCCATTCTGATCTTAAATTCAGGATCTATTTTTACCCAATCGATCTTACGTGTTCCAGTGTAAACAAAATCTTTAAATCTGCTCTTCCCATCCCACGATTCAAGAACTTCCTCGCCATTTTTAAAGTGAACAAGTACTTCAACAGGAAGCATTACCTCTCCTGCTCTTTCAAGTTCCACCACCGACTTTATTAGGGGAGTCATTTACCGTCAATCCTTTATTGAGGGAATCGCTTCTCTGAATATTAAACTGTTGATATTTCAAGTCTTGTTGTTATAGATATTGGCTACCTTATAATCGCAAATTCCTGTACCATATAAGAGTCTGATCAAAAAACCAGTTCATGTCAGGACCGAATTTGTTTCCATATATTTTTGTAACAACTTCATTTACAATATTTATAAAATCTCTACCCGAAGGGTGTTTAAAAGCCCATTTTTTATAATATTCCCTGAAGATTTCATTTGTTGTCTCCTCTCCGATTATTCCCATAAGTGTATAAAGCCATGTAGCTGTTTTATTATACGACATCATTCCATAGGTTCCATGTGGATAATTCCATGAATATTCTTTATTGCTTATAGCCTGTCTGCCTCCTGAATGTAACATAGGATATTCTTCCCAGAGATTTATCAGCAATCTTAAGCAATGGATTATCTATCATTCCTGAATTCTCACCATAATAATGGTCCATGATCCTTTCTTCCCAAAAAGAATTTACTCCCTCATCGAGCCAGGGTTCCTCAAATTCGTTACTGGCCAGAATTCCCATAAAATAGGCATGACCGAATTCATGGACTGTCACCATTTCGGGCATATGAACTAAATTGTGGTATCATATAGGAAGAGGCGGAGGTAAACAGAGTTGTGTATTCCATGCCTCCTGATCCGTTGCCCTTTGCCGGAGGATCGACGATAGTAAGATATGGCCATGGGTAAGGACCTACATTTTTAGTCAGGTATTCCAGTGCATGTTTTACAGCAGTAAATTGTCTTTCAACCTGTTCGATCCTCTCATTCGGCAAGAAGAAGCGTAATTTTTACATGCTCCCACTGATCGGTAAAAACAGCATATCCCGGCCATGCTGTCCAGGCAAAATCCACAATATCTTCTGCGCGATAGGTCAATCGTTTTGTATTTGCCACCTTCATCAGAATCAGATTCATCCGTTTGCAGTCCTCCGGCTCCGACGATATATTCCTTTGGAACAGTAATTTTTACATTATAAACACTATGGTTAGAATAGAATTCAGAATTAGCATGAAACTGGTGACAGTTCCAGCCCCCTTTCGTTGCATAACGCATGCCTGCAGGTTCATAAACACCGAATTTTGGAAACCATTGTGCAATAAAATAGAAATTATCAGTGTAACCGGTTCTCCTTATCATTCGATGGGAGCTTTGTTTCAAAACTTATATTTATAAAAACAGTATCACCTGGTAAAGCAGATTTTGGAAGCTCAACTTTTAAAACTGTCTGGTCGTCAGGGTTACCGTCATCCGGACTAATAAATTTCATTAAGGGAATAAGGTCATTTCCCTGCCGGTCAGTGAACGATCTTAATTTCTATCCAGCCATTCTCAGAATCTTTAAAACCTAATGTACCTCTTGATTCCCTGAACAAGGTTGTATTTTTACTTTTAAAGGCATTCATATAAAGATGCATCTGAATATCCGGCACTATATCAGTAGATTTATTGACCCAGAAAGCTTTCATTATGCCTGTTACTGTTTTTGTTGACAGGGTCAAGTTTTGTATTTATCATCATAACCGGTCTGACGTATACTTAACGGCTCTTTATTTATGACCTGTGAATTAACCTGACCCGCATACATCATGCCGGCAATAAGAATTATCAGAATATTCTTCATAGCTTATGTTATGAAACACGTCAAAATGAGAACAACTTTTCTTTTAAGGGAACGGTAAAACATTCCAGAGGTATTCCGGACGTCAATTAAACTGAATCCTGCTAACCTTAATTTGACAATTACTTTTCCCCTGCTGCTGTAGCCAGCTGCCTGGTTAGTGTAAGAGGAACTTCTCCCTCAGAATGGACTGCTTTACCTGACATGTTTGATTCATTTTCCATTTTCAGCAAAATTTTAATATCCTGCCCATCAAGATAAATAGAAAATAATAAACTGTCATTTAAAGCTCTGACTTTGTCACCTGCAAGTATTGTATCACTACCTGTAAATGACATGGCTGTGGTATGTTTTTGATCTTTAAAGCCAACTACTATGGTTCCGGATGTAAATCCTTCCGGAGCGTATGGAGCTTCAAATTTCCAGGTGCCGACAGGGTTATTCTTATTAATATCTTGTCCGCTGGCGCTCATCACAGCGAGGAATGAGATCAGCATTAATGTAAGCATTTTAATTTTCATAATAATTTGAATTTGTCAGATTTCAAATATAGAAATCTAATATCAATTATTATCAAAAAAATTTAAAATTGAATCGGAAAGTATTTAGAAGTATGCATAGATTAACATCCTCCTGCTGCTTTCTTCTTTTTGGGGGCAGGTTGCAGGGCAGGTTTGGAGGATGCAGAACTTTGGTTTTGAGTTGTTTGCACTGTCAGTCCGCCACCAAGGGCCTTCCCGGCACTAAGTCGAAAATCATATTTTGCAAACTCTTCATCAGGGCTTGTAGATGCCGGCTTCTGAGGGTTTAGTATTGCATCAAACCAATAGTTCAATCCGCCTTCGAGTACAAAGTTATTTTTATAACCAAGCTGTCTGGTCACCATCCATGCCTCGTTTGCAATAATAGTCCCATTTGAATAAAATATGTTCATCCTGATATCCTGATTAAGTATATCGGTGTATTTGTCAGAAAGCAAATCAGAAACAGGAATGTTTATAGCCCCCGGAAGACTGTATTTTTCAAATTCATCCTGATTTCGCACATCTATTAGCTGTAATGAAGGATCCTTCTTAACGATCATATCGGCGACAGTCTCTGGCGCAACATATTGAGTACGTGTATTGGCCTCATCCAGCAATTGTTCAGCTGTAAGTTTATAAGGTTTCGTTTTGTTCTGTGGAACTGCAGCAATAATAAGTCCCATAGGGATTATTAAGAGTGCTAAAAGTCTGAGTGGTTTCATGATATTTTGATTTAAATACTGTTTTTCCAGTTGCTTATTGCTTGTTATTCGTTTTGTGTTTCTACTATTTCATCGTCCATCGTATCCGCCAGTTGGCGGAGAAGGTGGATTGTCTTTTGTCTAATATTCCTCTCTGGGAAATTTCTTCTCTGCCCATTCTGCCACCCGGAACATTGCCAGAGCAACAATTATAAGCAGGAAAGCAAAAACCCCGTCAGAGAGGCCGAGAGTCTGGCTTATTTTTGGATATCCCAGGAATTTGGCAAGATACATTCCATCCCATATGTTATATCCCAGACCGAAAATCAGAACCCCCAGAAACAATCCGCCAATGAAAACAAATGCATCAATTTTCCCGATTGAGGCGCCACAGAAACTTGTTCCGGGACAATACCCCCCGATAATAAATCCTACACCCATTATCATTCCGCCAATTATGGCTGAGGTCAGATAGGTTGGATTAACATAAACAAGGTTCAGGTCCACCCAGCCGAAAAGGCTGAAGAAAAGTAATCCAAGCATGGCTGTAATAGCTGCAGTAAAAAACACCTTCAAAACTACAGTATCATAACCGTAGAAAACCCCTGCAAGTTTTCTGCTTGAAGAGAATCCGCTTTGTTCCAGTACGAATCCAAACCCTATTCCGATTATAAAAGCAAGGAAGAGATTAGTATTCTCTGATATTAATTCGTTTACTGATAATGGTCCCATAATATACTTATTTATTTTCTATATTGTCTTATTGTTTATTTAGTGTTCAGAGGTTAAGGTTAAGGTTTAGGTTAAGGTTTAGCCATATGCTATATGCCCTGTGCCGTTTATATCCAGTTCTTCCTGAAGAGATAAGCAAAAGCGTATGCGGTACCGAAGATGGCCATCATTGTTATGAAACCACCCAGAGAGAGTACTGCCATGCCACTTAATGCTGAACCGCTGGTACATCCTCTTCCTAATTGAGATCCAAAGCCGAAAAAAACTCCCCCTGTTAAAGCGAGCAATAGTCTTTTGGCGGAGGTTATTTTTGGCGAGTGCTCCACTTTGAATTTAAGACGTCCTGCGAATGCACCTGAAAGGAATCCTCCCACCAGAACGCCGGTCATTTCAAAAACCAGCCAGGTTTTCATGGGGTTACCAGGATGTTCTGTCCTGAATTCTTTTATGAATCCCGATTTTTCAGATGCAGCTGGTGCGATTGCAGAAACTGAAGAAACTACTGCACTTTTTATGGCTCCGCTGGCACCCAGTCCACGGCCAGATACAAAATTTGCCGCCAGCAGAACTATTCCTAAAAGTACCCCTCCCACATACGGATTCAGGTATTTTGTTTTTTTTGTTTCCATTGATCAAATAATGTTATGTTAGATTTTCATGTTTGTTTCTTGTTTCTGTGCCCTGCGCTCTGAGCTAATAAAGCCACCGGCTTACCTGTCCGGCATATACAATTATGAACCTAAGCATCAGACTGCCAAAAATCACCAATACTGCCGGAACAATTACCGGGATATGGAACTTGCCCAGCTCCATAAATTCAAGCAAGGCAGGAATAAGCATACCCATTATCACAACAAATATCCAGAATGACATGGTATAAGGTCCTCCAAGAAAAAGTTTTGCAGCTTCAATCTGAACCTGTGTACTTGCCAGGAAACCCATGAACATATGAATTATAAGAAATAATTCTATCCCTATTAATACAAGATCTATTCTGGCAAACTGCCTGCGTTCGGCTTTATTCTTTGATAACAGTAATGTTGTTGCGGCACCGGCTGAAAGTCCTGATGCCAGGAACAATGGTCCAAGAATAGAGGTATTCCAGAGAGGACGGGCATTAAAAGCTGACAGGAGGATCCCCGTATAGATACCAAGAATAATCCCATAGATAAGCATGATCCAGGCCAGGACTTTTTTGTACTTATTAAAGAATGACTCAAGATCATTTAACCATTTGAATTTCCAATCCCAGTTTGGAAAAATATCCCTGATATGGAGTGCACACCATATAAATGAAACCGGAGTGATCACCATCAATACCCAGGCGCCCCACGACATTGGTGACTGTAATCTGATGTTTATATATAGCTGCCAGAAAAACAGTTTATGCCTGAGGTCAATAAAAAGAGCTATTAACCCCAGAATCAGCAGTATCGGGGCAATGAACGGGGTAATCCTTACTGCAGTCCTATAGTCCTTTTCTCTACCCCTGATAAAATAGAGAGCAGCAATACATAGAATTCCGGCTGCCATCCCTCCCAGAAAGAGATAGAGAGGAATCTGCCAATGCCAGATATTGAGTTGTGGATCAATGAGATGATTCATCCTGCCACTTACAAATATTTCTTCTTCCATTTCAAATGGTCATTAGATAATTAAATCAAAAAATAAAGTTGTGGTTTAGTTCCCGCCTCAGGAATAAGCGTTTTTGATTTACGTTTTTTCAAAACCACAGAGACATCACTATTCGGATCATCCAGGTCACCAAAATAGATGCATTTTGTAGGACACACAGCTGCGCATGCCGGTTTAAGACCACTTTTTATCCGGTGAATGCAAAATGTGCATTTATCGACATAGCCTGATGGGTGAGGATAGCGTGCATCGTACGGACATGATGCCATGCAGGCTCCGCAACCAATACATTTATTATGTTCAACCAGAACAATCCCTCCATCAGCAAAATGACTTGCTCCGGTAGGACAACAACGAACACATGGTGCATTTATACAATGATTGCATCGCTCCGACCTTATCTCTATCTCCAGTTGGGGATAAGTACCATTCATCACCTCTACAACCCACTCTCGGCAGAAACCATGTGGTACATCATTCTCAGTCTGGCAGGCTACAACACAATCGCTGCAACCAACACATTTCCGGGTATCCACTGCCATTGCATATCTCATGATGCAACCTCCTTTTCTGCCTTTTCAGTGACAAATGTTACGAAATTGGATCTCATCCCAGTTCCTCCCATCAAAGGGTCAATAAGCACTTTCGTCATTAACTGCGTATCGCTGGCACCTTTGCCATAGCAGCGTTTCAATTGCTTCTGACCATGGCCAAAGCCATGAACCATATATATTGAATCCCACCTGATCCGCTCGGTTATTCTTACTTTAATCTTAAAATCGGATACTACACCATCCTGGTTTTTAAGCCATATATATTGGCCATTCGACAGACCCCATTCCTTCGATATTTTTGGATTTACCCAGACTGAATTTTCGTGCATAAGGTCAGTAAGATTGGGATTATTTGAGGTTCTTCCAAATGTATGCATTGGAGCCCGGCCATAGATCATACGATAAAATCCTTCCGGGGGTTCCTCGTGTGCAACATAGTTAGGAAGAGGATCAAATCCTGCGTCTTCGAAATATTTAGAATACAACTCTATTTTGCCTGAGTCGGTCGAAAAAACAACATTTTCATTTTCAGCAAAATACAAATCATCAGCCTCCCTTTCATATGTCTTTACGCCAATATGCTTCATCTCTTCAAGTGAAGTACCTGATTGTTTAAGTTGCCAGTCAAGCAGTTCCTCCTGCTTTTCAAATGGAAAATAGTTTTCGAGGCCAAGCTTTACAGCCAGTCCTCTGGCAATATTGTATCCCGACCTGGTGTTATTTTTTGGTTCTACTGCCGGCATTCTCAGTGCTATTGCAGGTTTACGATAGGGACTGGACCCTCAGCATATCATATCTTTCGAGATATGTACATTCAGGTAAAACGACATCGGCCCATCCTGTGATCTCCATTGGCATTGTATCGACAGTCACAATAAGGTCAAGGTTCTGAATTGCTTTCCTGGTATTCGCCTGATCAGGGATGGATGATATCAGATTTGT
Organism: uncultured Bacteroidales bacterium; assembly: GCA_963829255.1. Classification (GTDB taxonomy): domain Bacteria; phylum Bacteroidota; class Bacteroidia; order Bacteroidales; family VadinHA17; genus LD21. The sequence continues at coordinate 59,552 of CAWHIG010000010.1, read as the reverse complement.
TCCATTTATGATCCAGCCCTTTATTAACAGACCTGGCTTATTTTCAGGAATTGAAGCATCAATAATCGCATTGGAAACAGGGGAACTTGCAATAGGATATTTCCCCGGGAATGCATCCGTCCAGGTTTTTTTGGGTTCCGGGTACTTTGGTATTTTTGCTGAAGGAAGAGAATAACTTGCCGGTCGATAAAACCCGCCCCGTCTGCCCCATGAACCCAATAGTGCATTTAAAATTGCAATAGCACGAACCCGTTGGGTATCATCACCGTACCATGTCACATGCCGACCCGGATGTATAAGCACTGAAGGAGATGCATCAGCCATCTCTTTTGCGGTCTTGCGTATCATGTCCGGCATTATGGTTGTAATCCCATACGCCCATTCCGGAGTAAAATCTTTGACATGTTCTTTCAGCTTGTCAAATCCATTACAATATTTTTCGACATATTTTTTATCGTAATAGTCGTTATAAATTATTTCATGAATCCAGGCAAGAAGCAATGCAATATCAGTTGAAGGTTTTATCGGAAGCCAATATTTCGATTTCCCGGCAGCCGTTGAAAACCTTGGATCTACAGTAATTATTGTAACCCCTTTATCAATTGCATCCGACATCTCCTGAATCTGTCCGTTATGCATATTTTCACCAATATGCGATCCTATCAGCACAAGGCATTTTGTATCGCGAATATCAGTTATTTCGGGGGAATATACTTCCTCTCCAAACGTTGCAAGGAAGGCTTCATCTCTTGGCCCGCGGCACTGCGCATATGAAGGTTCAGCTATATTCGACGAACCAAAGGCTTTTAATAAATTTGTGAAATACGCGCTGCCTGAACCATGCGTAAATAAAGCCATACTCTCAGGCCCGTATTTTGAGGATATATCCTTCATTTTTCCGGCAATATACTCCAGAGCTTCATCCCATGAAGCCTCGCGAAAAACCTGTTTACCCCGTTCTTCAATCCTGATGAGTGGAGTTTTCAGCCTGTCTTCATCATAATACTTGCCTACTCCGCCGGTACCACGCGGACAAAAACGACCCGTGCAATGCTGATCTTCATCATTGCCTATTATTTTCCAGATCTTGCCTTCAGAAGTCTTGTAAACCCAACCTGCACATTTCCAGAAACATACTTCACAGTATGTTGGAGTTCTATTCAGATCTACTTTGAGCTTTTTTACTTCATCGGGGGAGGAAAGTAATTTAATTGCGCCAAATGTTCCTTTGGTCATCGCCAAAACACCGGCTCCCATTGCCGAAATTTTAATAAAATCTCTCCTGCTAGTCATTCATTAAGTATAATAACATCTCAAAATTAGATAAAAAAAACTGAGCTTTTATTCATATATTTACATAAATAAATGTATTAAAAAAAAGAACGATAAAGCATCTACTGTTAATTAATTAACAATCTGATAAATGCTATTTATTTAGAATCTGTATAAATTACACAGGTTAATGTGCCCATACACTTCAGGCACTATTATTTATAATTATGTTTCAGTTTTGCCAACTGAATACTTAAAGCTAATTTTGAAGTTTTATTAACCAAATTTTATCCCGGTCCGGTAAATGACAGAGCTTGAAATATATTTTGAACAGTACAGAAGTAATATCATTGGTATTAACACAGAAATCAATACACCCTATGGAACGAGGAAACTGATTTACGCAGACTGGATAGCCAGCGGAAGGCTTTACAAACCAATAGAAGACCGGATTTCTGAAGATATCGGACCTATGGTTGGTAATACCCATTCAGAATCAACTTCTACCGGGAAAGCTATGACAGATGCATATCATTTAGCTCAGAAAATAGTAAAGCGTCATGTGAATGCCAATGAAAATGATATATTGATTTTTACCGGGACAGGAATGACTTCGGCAATCGCTAAGCTCCAGAGACTTCTTGGTTTAAAAGTTCCTGAACAGGCCATAAATTTCTGCGCATACTCTCATGGAAATTATAATAATTGCAAGGATATTCCGAACGAAAATCGCCCTGTAGTTTTCTTAACACATACCGAACATCATTCCAATCACACTTCATGGTTTGAAACTCTTGCTGAGGTAGTTGTTTTAGAGCCTTCTTCCGACCTGACAGTTGATCCTGATACCCTGCGTAAAGAGATAGCCAGGTATAAAGATCGCCCATTGCTGATAGGTTCTTTTTCAGCATGTTCAAACGTTACCGGCTATTTTCCTCCTTATCACGAACTGGCACAGATAATGCATGAGCATAAAGGATATTGTTTTATAGATTTTGCTGCATCTGCCCCCTATGTAGATATCAATATGCATCCGGCTGACAAGATGCAGCAACTCGATGCGATCTTTTTCTCACCCCATAAGTTCCTTGGCGGTCCGGGCAGTGCAGGAGTTCTGATTTTCAACAAAGAATTGTACAAAAATGATATTCCTGACAGTCCGGGCGGAGGTACAGTAAAATGGACAAACAGATGGGGTGGATACAGATATATAACAGATATTGAAGTGAAAGAAGACGGAGGAACTCCGGGATTTCTCCAGGGGATCAAAACTGCCCTGGCTATTTCACTGAAAGAGAATATGGGTATTTCCAACATTCAGCATCGTGAAAATGAACTGATTGACATAGCATTCAAAGAATTATCTTCAATTGAAGGACTTCACATACTTGCTCCCAATATAAAGGCAAGACTGGGGGTTTTCTCTTTTTATATTGATAAAATACATCACAACCTTTTTACAAGCCTTCTGAACGACCGTTTTGGCATACAGGTACGAGGAGGATGTTCCTGTGCCGGAACCTATGGTCATTTCCTTTTGAATGTTGATTCTGAAATGTCTAAGGAGATCACCGATAAAATAGATGCCGGGGACCTGTCGATGAAGCCCGGATGGATAAGGTTATCGCTCCATCCCACTATGACAAATGATGAGTTACTATATATTACTGACGCCATAAAGCAGACAGCAGAAAAAGCAAAAGAGTGGGAAAAAGATTATTGCTATGACAGGCATACTAATGAATTCTCTCACTGCTTATTCTCCGGAAGAATCAATTCCGGATATTCAGACTGGTTTAAACTGACCTGAATTATTAATAAGTATTCAGCTAATAGAAATATTCAGACTGAAGAAATAGTCTGCTTAATTCTGCAAACTTAACGACTCTTCTTATCCCAAGTGCCTTACTGTTGTGTGAATGAAACTTATTAAATATTAATAGTTTGGTGACTTTGGCGTTGCAATACTAAAAAGAACTATTTGCCTTAAATTCTGTTTAAAGAATAGTTATTGTCAAATAAAAATTAAATCTGGAGGTCTTGTAATGAACTATTCTGATACCATAACAACGGATGTTTTAATAATTGGAGGCGGTCCATCTGGCTTAGCCGTGTCAATTCATCTTGCTGATATATTAAATCAAAGAGGTCATAGCGGAAGAATTTTACTTATTGAAAAGGGTCGTTCAATCGGCAGTCACATATTATCTGGCGCTATAATCAAACCATCGGTTTTTCTGGAATTATTGCCCGGTGTGGATATCTCAGAAATTCCATTCAATGCCAGAGTTAATAAAGATAAAACAATATTCCTGACTGAAAAAAGAGCCTTCACCCTCCCATTCAACATGCCTTACATGAATAATAAAGGCAATTACACTGCCTCATTGGGTCAGATATGCAGATATTTAGCCATGAAAGCGGAGGAAAAAGGTGTAGAGATATATACAGGATTTGCAGTTGATGAGATATTGTACCAAGACGGAAAAGTAACAGGAGCCAAAACCAAAGATACAGGTTTGGATCATCATGGGAACCGTTTGGAAAATTTTCAGGCTGGCACTCATATTGAGGCAAAGCTTACCATTTTTGCAGAAGGTACTCGAGGCAGCCTTGCTAAAATGCTTATCAAAAAGTTTGACCTGAACAGGGACAAAAATGAGCAGGTTTACTCATTAGGCTGCAAGGAGCTCTGGACAGTACCTCCAGGTAATATAGAACCCGGACAGATTTACCATACCATTGGTTATCCTCTGGACAATGATGAATTTGGAGGAGGTTTTATTTACGGTTTAAATGAGAATAAAGTAGCTGTAGGGCTTGTCGTCGGACTTGATTACCAGGATCCGACTTTTGATGTTCATGATGCATTCCAGATCTGGAAAACCACCGCTTTTGTTTCAAAAATTTTAAAAGGCGGTAAACTCCTTGAATATGGAGCCAAAACCCTTCCCGAAGGAGGTTATTATGCAATACCCAAATTATATGTCGACAATGCCTTAATAGTTGGCGATAGCGCCGGATTGTTGACCATGCCTGCTTTAAAAGGCGTTCATTTAGCGATCAGATCCGGAATGTTGGCCGCACAGGTAACTGCCGATGCACTCTCAAACAACGACACATCGGAAAGAAGCCTTCAGCAATATGAGGTACTTTTAAACAACAGTGCTATTTACAAAGAAATGTATCCTGTCCGTAATTTCAGGCAGGGATTTGCGAAAGGTCTGATTGCCGGCGGATTGCATTTTGGAACTCAATTAATAACCGGTGGAGCCGGTTTCTTTGGAAGGCTGAGATCTCATGCAGACTATCAGACAACACTTAAACTGAGCGAACTTAAGAAGAAACCGTTTAAAGAACGGTTTAAAGGTAAACTGGACTTCGACAAAGTGCTGACATTCGATAAATCGACCGATGTCTATCATTCAGGGGTATTCCATGATGAGCAACAAGTAGTGCATCTTCATATTAAGGACAAGGAAAAGTATAATACCGTAAACATAGAACAATATGGCGCACCTGAGCAGTTTTATTGTTCCTCGGAGGTATATGAACTTCATATTAACAAAGCAGGTCAGAAAGAGCTGAGAATTCATTCCGAAAACTGTATGCACTGCAAAACCTGTGACATAAAATCTCCCGGAGAAGCAATTACCTGGGTAGTCCCTAATGGTGGCAATGGTCCGGATTTTCAGAATATGTAATATTAAAAAAAACAAGATAATAATGGCTTTAACAATAATAAGTTTAATAAAACAAGTTCCGCTCCCAAGCGAAATGAGAATGGGGGAAGACGGATTGATGGACCGGACAAAAGCAAAATCAATCATCAATATCGATTGTCAGTTTGGTCTTGAAGCCGGATTACAGCTCAGGAAACAACACCCTGATGCAAGATTGATCGTTTGCTCCATGGGTCCGAAATCGTTTGAGACCTCCCTTAGAACAGCCATTTCCATGGGCTATAATGAAGCTTACCTGTTATCCGACCGTAAACTTGGCGGAAGTGACACATATGCCACCGGATTGGCAATTTCCACCATGCTTAAGTACCTGGGTTTTACTAAAGATTCCAGGGACCCTTTTATTATTTTAGCCGGCCGGCAAACGAGCGATGGAGATACTGCACACGTTCCATCACAGGTAGCGGAAAACATCGGTATTCCTCAGGCCACTTTTGTAGAGAGCGTAAAAGCTGATGGCGCCGGCAATGTAATTGCCAAGAGGATTATTGAAGGTGGTTATCAAATTCTTAAATTACCCATGCCGTGTGTAATTTCATTGACACCAACCGGGATTCCTCCACGTAAGCCTTCATTAAGCGGAGCCATTAAAGCCCGCTCTCTGGGAATAACAACATTTGGAATTGAAGATATCGGTTTGGGAACTGAGAAAATTGGAATCAACGGTTCCCCGACCATTGTAGTTAAAGTAGTTAACATTGTAAGCGAACGGCCACCAATAACAATGTCAGAAGGTCATAATGAAGCTGCCCTGGTGGATAGCTTAATAGCTAACTTTAAAAAAGGGGGAAATGTTCTGGAAAAGAAGGAGAAGGCTGTTAAAAAAGAAATCGAACAGCCGGATTTTCCGGAAAAGGATTTCAGAAATGGGGCAAGAGGAATTATTACCTGGGCTGAAGTAACTAATGGAAAAATCTCCAGACCTTCACTCGAGCTGTTAACTCCGGCCAGACATCTGGCAACTCAGTTGGGCAACGACACTAAAGTGATGACATTAATAATAGGTAAGAATGTTGAGCCATTTACTCAAACACTGATTGAACATGGGTCTGATGAGGTTATTCTCGTTGAAAATGACAAACTTGAAGAATATCTTGTTCTTCCCTTTTCATCAATTTTTGCTCAGGTTATAAAGGAAAGGAATCCGGAAATTGCTCTTTTTGCAGCAACCACTTCCGGACGGGAATTGGCTCCCAGGATAGGTATGAAAACTGATAGTGGAGTCACGGCAGACTGTACCGGGCTTGAAATTGGAGAGTACATCGATAAAAAAGAAAAAGTTATATATAAACCCATTCTTGAATCACGAAGGCCTACCTATGGAGAAAGCAAACTTGCCACTATTCTTGGTTTTGTTTGTCCTCAAATTTCAACTGCACGGGCCGGAACATTTGAAATCCCTGAACGGATTGATGGAAGACAGGGTATAGTTTCAAAATTCAATCCCGTTTTAGAGTCGAAAGATTTTGTTGTTGAAATAGTGAAAACAGAAAGAGGTGAAGGCGGATTACAAAATCTTTTTGAAGCTGACATTATAATTTCAGGTGGAAGAGGTGCCACAATCGATAATCTGGACCTGATAAAAGCCCTTGCCCAGGCATTAAAAAGTCAGGGTATTAATGCTGAATGGGCCAGTAGCCGTCCGGTGGTAGACGAAGGAGTTGCCGAGTATGCAAGACAAGTCGGACAGACCGGTAAAACAATCCGGCCAAAAGTCTATATTGCAGTTGGTGTCTCAGGCGCTATTCAACACATCGCAGGCATGAAAGAATCAGAAAAAATCATTGCCATTGATCATAATCCTAAAGCACAAATTTTCAAGTATGCTGATTTTGGAATAGTTGGAGAATATACCGATATCATACCGGAATTAATAGAACGGGTCAAAGCAGGCTTTAAATTCGGCATTGAAGCAAAGAAAAACTGACAGAAACTTTTTTACTAAAATAAAACAATGCCCGGTCAACCCAATTCTTACGAGACAAAACCAATAGCGGATGTATTATCTGAATTAAAAGTACAGTCCTCCACGGGTCTTTCAGATGAAGAAGTAAAACAACGGCAGGCCACTTATGGTCTTAATGAAGTTGCAGAGAAAAAACAATCAACTGTTCTTCTGTTTCTGAAACACTTCTGGGGACTACCTGCAATTATGCTGGAGATTACCGTTGTAATATCATTTTTACTTCAAAAGTATGTGGATGTTTATTTAATTGGAGGGTTGATGTTGTTCAATGCTTTTATTGGCTTTATGCAGGAAAGTAAAGCTGCAAAAACTGTGCATGCATTAAAGCAGAGTTTACAGGTATTGGTACGGGTACTGAGAAGCTCCAAATGGCAGCAGGTGTCCGGAAGTCAGTTGGTCCCAGGTGATATTATTCGTGTAAGGACCGGGGATTTTATTACTGCCGATGCTAAAATAATTGATGGCATAGCGGGTGCAGATCAATCTGCCCTCACCGGAGAGTCGATGCTCATCAGCAAACGAGAAGGGGAAATGCTATTTTCAGGATCCGTAATTAAAAACGGTGAATGCAATGCAGTGGTAACAGCAACAGGTATTAATACCTTTTTCGGCAAAACAATTCAGCTGGTTCAAATGGCAAAGCCGCGTCTTCACATGGAAGAAGTTGTAGCCAATGTGGTCAAGCTGCTGTTTTTAATTGTCCTGGTATTTGTTGGTATTGCGATAGCTGTTTCTTTACTGGGAGGGGAAACCTTTATATCCATGCTTCCGTTAGTACTGATTTTATTAGTAACTGCTGTACCGGTTGCTATGCCTGCAATGTTTACGGTAAGTATGGCAAAAGGTTCACAGCAATTAGCTGCTAAAGGTGTTCTGGTTAGCCGCTTAAGCGCTACCGAAGATGCTGCGACACTCACTGTGCTGTGCCTTGACAAAACAGGAACTATTACACAAAATAAATTATCAGTACAAAATATTGAAGCGGCAGAAAACTTTACCACAGATGATATTTTAAAATATGGGGTACTTGCATCAGTAGCTGCCAATAACGATCCGATTGATATGGCCTTTCTGCAAAAGGCAACAGATAATAAAACAGATACTTCAGGTTATCTTCAGACATCCTTCACTCCGTTTTCAGCTGCCATCAAAAGAACCGAAGCGATGGTACAAAAAGACGGCACACAGTTTAAAGTAATGAAAGGTGCATATAATACCATTAAAGGACTATGTAACCTGCAACAATCAAAACTTGATCTGACAGTCGACTCCTGGGCGACTAAGGGATTCAAAACAATAGCGGTAGCGATTCAGAGGGATAATGTAACGACAATAGTGGGCATTGTGGCATTGGTGGACCCTCCGTTAACCGGTTCTGCCAGAATGATTACAGAAATAAAGGACCTGGGTGTAACAGTAAAAATGCTTACAGGAGACGCGTTACCGATTGCAAAGGAGATATCGAAGCAGGTGGGTGTGGGAGATGATATTGTTTCTGCCGGATTGCTGCGTGAAGTTACGGCTGGTAAGGACAACCATTCTATCATTGAAGCCCATAACGGATTTGCAGAAGTGTTGCCGGAAGATAAATTCAATATCGTAAAAACTTTACAGCAACATAAAGAAATCACAGGTATGACTGGTGATGGGGTAAACGATGCCCCGGCTTTAAAACAGGCCGAAGTAGGCATTGCTGTTAAATCTGCTACCGATGCAGCCAAACAGGCTGCAAGTGTAATTTTACTGAATGAAGGGCTGGAGAGTATTGTTAACCTGATAACCGTCGGTCGCACGATTCACCACCGTATCACCAATTGGGTCGTGAGCAAAATTTCAAAAACATTGTTTACCGTAGTATTTGTTTGTGTCGCTTTTCTTATTACCGGGAAATTTGTGGTAGGTGCTTTTGATATGGTTCTGCTCCTGTTCATTATTGATTTTGTAACACTGACATTATCTGCCGACATCGTAAGCTGGTCAAAAAAGCCTGAAACCTGGAAGATAAAACCATTAATAAAACAGGGCTTTATTTTAGGATTGTTACTCACAGCAGAGGCATTGGGATGGTTAGCTATCGGCAGGAAATATTTTGAGATTACTGATATTAATCAATTGCATTCCTTTGGATTCGCTATCCTGTTTTTTGCCAGCATCTTCAATATATTTGTTGTTCGCACCCCCACAAGGTTTTACAAACAACCTATAGGTAAAAAATTATTACTGGCAATAATAGCAGATATAATCCTGGCCTGCATTATTTTATCGGTGGGGATACCTGGCTTCACTACTTTGCCCGCTGCAGTAACGGGCAGTAGTTTATTGTATTTTGCTATTTGCAGTTTTACAATTAACGACTGGTTAAAAATAAAATTGATCATCTGACTTTTTCGTCGACGATTATTATTATAAAATATGAGTATCGGTAATCAGTCATATGATTTTATTGATTTTGACTTCGTCGAGCTCCACTCCCGATTTCTTCGGGATCGTCGGTTCTTCGTTTACCCCAACCCCGCAAGCTGGCGGATTCGGTGGATAAGAACGCAAAGTACGCAAAGTCAAAAACATATGGATCAGTTCTTTGCGATCTTTGCGCAAACCTTTGCGACCTTTGTGGTTAATGGATTTCAACTTTTTCAACAGCCCCAGCAAAATATCCTTTCCCCCCCTTGGGGAAATAAGAAAGGAGGTTTTAAATTAAATGATCAGTGTTTTTTTAGTACCGAAATTCTGAAGCATTACACAGCTGGGGGACTGAGGTAAATAAATTGATTTTATTACTGATCCAGGCAGAAAGCTTTAACCTTTATACTTATAAAAATATTTTCCTGTTATAAGTAATCCTGCAAAAACGAAAACGGCAAATACCAGGCTGCTTACTGAAAGCTGCATTCCCCCTGAAAGTATATGACCGCTTGTACAACCTCCGGCCATTCTTGCACCAAAAATAAGGATAAATCCACCAATAAAAGCCCATATGAGCCTTTTTGCCACTGAATTCCCTTTATACTTTTTCCAGTTACTGTGAATTAATGTAATTTTAAATTCTTTCCTGAAGAGTGAAATTACTATACCTGAGACAAATGCACCTGTTAAAAACAATACTTCCCATTGGCCTGGTCCCTGGACTTTTGGAAAGTAGCTGTTGTTTGTAGTTCCTGTAATCAAGTCTGCAACATATGGATAAGCAGTGGAAGCGCCTATTATGCGATTTGAAACCACGGTCAGAAATACGACTGCGTTTAAAACGGCTAACCCTATTCCGGCATATAGCCATTTGAAATCTTTAGTTTTCTCTTTTTTATTCAAAATGAAAGCCGACCAGACAAATGCGACTCCGATTATAATGTCGAGAAGGTAGAAAACAAATTTGTGTTGCCCAACGAGAGTGAATAGTGATGTGCTGCCAAGATCAGGCCCTAAGATACTTTGAATGGATGGTACCATTATTGTATATACAAGACCGCCGGCGAGAGCTCCTGTTATACCCAGAAGCGCATCAACCGAACCTTCGCCAAGAGAAATTGCAAGTGTTCCTGGGCAGTATCCTAAAATTGCCATTCCAACGCCAAAAATAATTCCACCCAGCGCAATTCCTCCTAACAAAAATGGCTTTATATGATAGGAAGCAAAGCCAAGTCCTATCTCAATGGCTATAATCACTGCCCCTACTCCTATTGCAACTGCTATTGCCTTGGCAACTGCAAAGTTTTCGAGTGTTGCCATTCCGCTTATCACATTGTACCGGTTGAGATTTGCATATTGCAGTATCGAACCAAACAAAAAACCAAGGACTAAAATTGTAACGTTCATATTACTTTTTAAACATTTTGTATTAATACACTTTTTAATTCGTTTTTACTTACCACTCCCGACTGTCTCCACACCAGTTTGCCATTTTTAAAAATAATAATGGTAGGAACGCTTTGTACACTGTACCTGCTGGCTATTTCACTGTTATTATCAACATCGATCTTTATAATCTTCACGCGTTCTCCAAGCTCAGCTGCAACCTCTTTCAATATTGGAGATTGTATTTTACACGGGCTGCACCAAAGTGCATGAAAATCAACAACAACCGGCTTGATATCGTGAATAACAGAATCAAAATTTCCTTTCATAACCTTTTACCTTACCTTATTAATTTGTTGTAAAAGAAACTCTTTATTTTTTATTCCTACAAACCGGTTTACTTCAGTGCCATTTTTTAAAAGAATTAAAGTGGGAATATTTCTTACCTGAAATTTTTGCGCAAGTGATTGGATATTGTTCAATATTTACTTTACCCACATGGGAATTGCCTGATAATTCTGAAGATACCTCATTCAGCACCGGAGCCATCATCCTGCAGGGTGCACACCAGCTTGCCCAGAAATCGACAAGTACCAGCCTGTTCTTTGTCTGATGTAGAAAATTCTTATCAGTCAATGTCAGAATTTTATCGTTATCATTCACGACCGGAATATTTTTCAAAGCGGTACGCGCTTTAAAAAATAATCCTCCGAGAATTGCTAATATAATACCTGTTATTATCATTGCTATTTGCATTTTAAATTGTGATTAATTGTTTTTGTTTTACTTTCAATTCGTTTAAATAGTTAGATGCAGCCAATGCTGCCACGGTTCCATCACCTACAGCAGTAGTTACCTGCCTGAATTCGCGCCTTCTTTCACAATCACTGTTTTTAATTTTGCACGCGAAAGGTAAATCCCGGCCGTAAGACCGGCTGGTCCTGCACCTATGACTATTGCATCATAATGGTTATTTATGTCCATCTGTTCAGGCTGTAACTGCTACGGAAAATTCTTTATCCAGAATTGATTTTACCTGATCTTTTGTCTGGATACTGGAGGTAGCTTTAACTACTTTACCATTTTTATAATATATTGTAAAAGGTATCCCCATGAAACCTCGTACTTCAGGCAAGATCCGGATGACGTCTGATATAGGATTGTCAAACTCCATATCATAAAACTTTACATGCCTATATTCAGCTTCAAGCTCTTCAGCGATACCATAAACAGGTATACACATGGGGCCCATGCGTCCGCAAATTACCATAACATTTTCATTTTCACTTATTGCTTTATTATGATCAGCAATCGATTCAAGGTGTTTTAAATTAGTGTACAACATGACTTTTTATAATTAAAGTTTATGGCACAAAAATACTATGCATTATCGCATAAATAAAGGAAATGAGAGTATAGCGCGACAAGTTGCCGGTTGATTCAGGTCAACTTTTTTCTTGTCGTATTTCATTTTTATGTGTACTAACTTGTCTTTGGCGAACTTTGAATGATCTTTTGTGTTACTAGCTATATGATATTTATAAACATTTAATGATGTTAAAAATATCATTAATGAGCTCGATTTAAAAACATAAAAGCAAGATATGAGATGTGAGATGTGAGAAGGGATATGAGCGAAGAGCGTAGAGTACAGTGTGCCATCTGAGATCATCCTTTGTGAAACTTAGTGTTAACCTTTGTGTTCCTTTGTGGTAAAAAAAAAGCGCAGAGCGAAACGGGAAGAGAGCTAAAGACAATCCCAAAGCAGTGATTAGCAGCTATAGTGACATTTATACATAAAAATATGAAGTTATGGTAAAAAATTGGTTTATCCTGATAATATTTGTTTTAGCTTTCATTGTGCTAATAATCTTTCTGATTAAAAAAAATCATAAAGACAAAAAAGATTTATTCAAAAAATTGCCCGGAGATTATCCGGATCCGAAAATAGTTAAATCAGAATTTGACAGGAAGGATTAATATATAGCATCAATGCTGATATCTCGCTTAAAATAATAGTGAAATATTAGTATTATGAACGCAGGTTCATTATCTTTGCCTTGATTTTATTATTACCTATGGCCCGTCCAGAGAAATGCAGAAGAATTTGTAACCCGCCAAAAATGGAAGGTTTCAAGCCATATGGTATGTCAAAATGTGATATTGGACCAGTTATACTCAAGTACGAAGAATATGAAAGCATCAGGTTGGTAGATTATGATCAGCTTTCACAGGATCTGGCTTCCAGACAGATGAATGTTTCCAGACCTACATTTACCCGGATTTATAACAGGGCGTTAACGACAATTGCGAAAGCTTTTGTTGAAGGCAAGACAATTGAGATTGAGGGTGGCAATTTTCAGTTTGAATATGATTGGTACAAATGTAAAAAATGTTACAAATTAATAAAGGGCGTTGAAAATCATTCAAGATGCAATGACTGCAACGCATACAGCACAAATGAATTAATAAGTATGAGTCAGACAATTAAAAATAAACTTTGAAGAGCATACAGTCAATTAGCATTCCTCCGAAATTTGAATTAGTTTAATAAATAAAATAAAAAAGATGAAAATTGCAGTACCAGTAACGTCGGATAATCAGATAGACAGCCATTTTGGACATTGTGATTCATATGGTGTATATACAATATCAGAAAAAAATGAAATAACAGATTTTAAAACTGTAAAATCACCTGAAGGATGCGGTTGCAAATCAGATATTGCATCCGTCCTGGCATCTGATGGTGTAAAAGTGATGCTCGCAGGAGGAATTGGGGGAGGCGCAATTAATGTTCTGAATAACAGTGGTATAGAAGTTATTCGAGGCTGTTCCGGTAAGGCAGATGAAATTGTAAAGCTATATGTAAATGGTTTAGTTAAAGATAGCGGAAGCAGTTGTCACCAGCATGAGGCACATCATGAAAACGGCCATTCCTGTAGTCATAATTAACAACGATTACACTGCTGTTGGGAACAAACTAATTAAACGTAATACGATTGTGGATCTGGTTAGTCAATGGCTTGATTTAGAATTCATATTTTCTATGATTGACAAACCTGTATCCAGGTAATTTGTCTCATTAATGTTAAAGATAATTGCCTCTTTTAGATTCCATTTGTTTTTCACCTGGTCGACATATGAATCCCGTACTGTAATTAAAAGATGATTTGAGGATTTTTCCAGTAAGTTATAGATACCATCAGACCATCCTTTATTCTGAATCTCCAGTAAACCGACCTCGTCGATGATAACAAGATTATTTTCATGTCGCATCCCGGAACTTAAAATCTTCTTGCCTTCCTCAAGCCCTTTTAAGCAGATCGTAAACCTCCCTATGGTCCCATCACCACATTCTCCATTCTGCCTGAGAAAATCTACTTTTTGCCCTGTATCTATATTTACCAGATCATAACCTATTGTCTTTGAGCCGTCCATAACCCTCTCTGAGAGTATCCCTCCTACTTTAATATTATAGCTTCTCAGGAGTTCAATTAACTTTCTTACAAAAGTTGTCTTTCCACCTCTGATCGATCCGGTTACGATAAATACTTTTTGAACATGAGCAACCTTATCTTTAATCTCAGCTAATCGCCTGTCTGCATGCGAAACCACCTGGTAAAAGATCGACACAGGATTCCTCATCATAGTTTTGAAATCTGGTATATTAGCTATAAATAATGGCAGACTTTCAACCGAAAGTTCGAGAGCGAGCGGAAGATTTTTAAAAGAGGTTCTCAGAAAAAAATTCCTCACAACCGGATTGTATAATTCCGTTCCGAGCACAGAGAAACCGACAATGATGACAATAGCCCTAAAATTCATCTGTAAGCCTGTCATCAGTCCTTTAAGAAGTGAATTCTCACCTGTTTGGGCCTTCGTAAATACAAATGCAGTAACCAGTGTTATAAATACAAAAAGAATCCAGAACTTAGGTTTAGAGAGCTGACGCAAAGCACGTTTATACCTTACAGACCAGATAATGACAATTCCTGTTATCGCAAGGCTCCAAACAACCCAGGTTGCTAAATTCAATAAGATAAATGAACTGATAATCAGACTAATATTAACTAAAAGCCAGGTAATCGAATATTTAAATTCATTATCTTTTTTATGTTCTGTATCCGGTGATGGCTGAATAAGAACAGGAGGAGAATCAGAAACCGGTTGTTTTACCATTTTCCTGCCGACTCTTATTCCCGTAATTGCTGCCAAAAGTCCGAATAAAGCATAGACTATCAACAATATAACTATGGGCAGCCAGACAATCTCAGTCTGGATATTAAGTTGTTTCTGTGCAAGTTTTAAAAGGCTGCTGTAGACTTCTACAATATTTGACCCGTAAAATAAAATATAATTCAGGATTTTTTGTACAAGATTCCACGACATGGCCAGCATGGAGCCAATTACATAACCTGCAATCGTCCTGCCCAGAAGACGAACAGATATTTCAAGAAGGGCTGCTTCGGTGAAGATTGCAATCATCGGTCCGAAGATCACAGCGCTTGGCGACATCGTTTTCATCAATGCACATAATAACCCGGCCCGCCAGAACAGTCCTTTTTCAGTCCAGGTATAACTCAGTGATATAAGAATAATAATTCCAATTGCAGTAAGTATATTACCGCTGAATGGCACTTTCAGGTTATGGAGAAAACTGCCGAGAACAATCTCTGATGCGGCCCAGATAGTTCCTATAATGGATGCTTTAATCCATTTTTCCGTTAACCTGTGTCTGATCATCTTTTAAAATACAAATTTTGCGGGCACAATATTCAAACAGATGAAAACCTGTACCACCATCACTGACGATATCAAACAGCATTTCAGGTTTTGTTATAATGGAAGCTCCGATAATGCTTACTTTATTCTCAAATAAAATATCCGGAATGATGCTGCCTGACGGACCAGTTACTATTACCTGAGAACCTGGTGAAATTGCAAGCAACAACTCATCAATTGTCTTATTGACAAGTGTCTGACCAGTTATAATGACAATATCTGAGTCAGGAAGTATAGTCTTATACGCCTCAGCCGGGACAAAGAATTTTTTATATTCCGCTGTAAGGGCCTCTTCATTCCTCTCAAGTACATATAATTTATTCGCCGTATCTGAAATTTTGCGGATGTATGAATGAAATGCCCCTACAATTGTTATTGTTTTTCGGGAAGAAAGATCAACCAGTTGCAGTGGATCTAAATCTTCAATGATCCTATATGTCCCGGATGAAATTATCTTTGAAGATATTGCATTTAAAACTGCTATTCTTAAAGATGATAATATACCTGACTCCTTTTTAGTTTCAAGAATATCGAGTACTTTTTGTCCTCTGATTTTAAGAGGTGTGAAATCGCCAAAATCCCGATTGCTTTTAGCGCAGAATGGCTGATCATCAGCTAAAGTAGCAGATGTGCCTGTACTATTATCGGATAAGCGGACAGCTGTCAGATATATGCCAATCCTTACATCAGCTATTATCAGCTTTTCAATCTGCTTTTTATACCTGGTTTTTACCAGATTATATGTCTGCTCAATAATCATACCTTTCTCTTTTGGAGATTGAAATATAAAGCACTGAATTTTTTTTATAAAGTTAGCACTCTGATTTAAAAATTGTGCATAGTCACTTTATAGCTATTGCTTTTCATGTGGAACCATACATGATTATCATGAAAATTCTTAGACATTCCACGTAAATGACAATTTGTATTCAGAGACAAACTGATCACCTTTAGGTCAGGTCATCGGGAAAACATGCTGTGGTTATTGACGAAGTAGGGTATCCTGAATTATCAGGCTAAAATTTCAAATCAAAAATAAAGGCCGGTTCATACCGGCCTTCTGATTTATTCCTTTTTCCTGGTATTAAGGCCAAGAGCCAGCCAGATCGGGCAAAGACTCAAAAGACTCGTTACAACCAATATTGCAGCCAAGACCAGAAGAATTATTGCCAGAACCCCTGTAATAACGTGTGTAAAATACAACACAACCACTACGACTGCAATCAGTATCCTGATCACTTTGTCAATTGTACCAACATTCTTCTTCATTCTAATAATTTTAAATTTGATAATATCTTATAACTAATTCAATTCCTTTGCTATAGCCATGGCGGCAATAGTTCCGTCTGCTACAGCAGTTGTTATCTGCCTGTATTTTTTGCTTATCACATCACCCACTGCAAAAATATCAGAGATACTTGTCTTCATATTTTCATCGGCCTTAATATAACCCCACTGGTCAAGCTGCAATTTATCTCTGAACAATTCGATATTCGGTTTCATGCCAATAAAGATGAAAACTCCATCGCTGACCAGCTTTTTGCGTTTTCCTGTTATTAAGTCTTCAACTTCAGTAATCATTTTATCTCCATCTTTACTGAAAGCTCTTGGTTCACTGTTAAATATCATATTCATTTTAGGATTGGCAAATATCTTGTCCTGTGCTTTTTTGTTCGCCGTAAACTTATCGAACTGATGGACAATTGTCACTTTGCTTGCAAAACGGCTGATGAAATCAGATTCTTCGACCGCTGAATTACCTCCTCCGATGACCACAACTTCTTTATTATCGAAAAATTTGGCATCGCATGTTGCACAATATGAAATTCCCTTTCCCTTTAAGAGCTTTTTCTCCCGATGCTCCTGTTGTATTTGGTGTTGTTCCGGTAGCAATGACTATTTTTTTTGCTTTAATTGTCTCAAATTCATCAATTACAATTTCCCTCTTTTCAAGATCAACTTTTGTAACGTCAACGGCAACTTTGTAAACAGTTCCACATAGTTTGGTCTGTTCGCTCATATTGTGCGAAAGCAGGTAACCAGCCTGTGGTTCAATAAAACCAGGATAGTTAGAAACCTCATGAGTTGTTGAAACCTGTCCTCCCGGCAATGCAATGTCAATAAGTACAGTATTTATTTTAGACTGACATAGATACAACCCGGCAGTCAGTCCACCCGGACCGGCGCCCAGAACAATTACATCATATTCCGAAACTGAAGGTTTTATAAGTGCCTTAATTTCTTTCACCTTCTCTGAAGACAGCATTCGATCGAGATTGTGAATGATATCGCTTCTTTTAATACCTCCGGTCAATCTTTCTCCTGTTTCTTTGCCATTTTCAAAAAAAAGTAAAGTCGGGGAAGATTTTACACCAAGTTTATCTGCCAGTTCCCTGTTTTGCTGACGATAGATTTTCAGGAACTTTATATCATTCCCATATAGTTTTGAAAGGTCCTCAAACTTTGAAGCCAATGCTTCACAAGGCGGACATTCAGTTGAATAAAAGTCAAGCACAACTTTGCCTGCTTTTAAAACGTCGTTGTTAAAATCTGTTGCAGTAATTTCTTTCATCTATTTAATTCTGATAGTCTAATATTTTGTCACTGAAATTGTCTGGAACTTTCCCATTTTCAAAGTATTCCGAAAAACCTAGTCCCAAGAGTTCAGTTATAGGCCGGCAATCTGAAGAGCACTCATTACCGGTCCTGTTTTTCGCTACTGAGCCACAACCTCCGCCGCATGCCAATTGCAGATTGCATTCTTTACATTCAGGTATTGCAGTTACATCGCGAGATTCCCACTTTTCTATTTTTTCTTTGTTTTGCGTAATCACAGGATAGAAACTACCCAGAGATTCATCTGCTTTGCCTACTGTGGCGGTACAGGAATAGATTTGTCCTGTATAATCGAAAGCCCACTCAGTTTTACATGCAGGACATGAATCAAATAAAGGATCCGGCAAATTGCCATTTTCAGAAAGGAATTTAGCAACTGAATAAGCAGGCTTGTAGAATTCCAGTATATGAGGATGTTGCTTTGTCAGTTCGTATATTTCTTCAAAAAGTGATATTCTGTCAAAGAGTTTATCCGGAGCAGACTGGCAATGATGCAATTCGTAATTTCGTCCTATCTGTGTCTTGAAATATCGACTTTTTGTCCAACCTTTTTCAATGGCAAACCTTGCCAGATCAGGAAGGTTATCTATATTCTCTTTATCAATGACCATTCTCAGGTTAACGGTAATTTTGTTTTGCAAGCATGCATCTATTCCACGGACTATTGCATCGAATGTCCCGTCACCGCTTTTCAGAAATCGTCGTTTGTTATGCACAGCCCGGGTACCGTCCAATGTTATCTGTATTTCACGGATACTCCTGTTCCTTAATATATTAATATAGCTATCCAGACTATAACCATTTGTGACAAAGCTTACTTCCAGTTTTTCATCTGATGCCTTGTTCAATAAGTATTCAATGGATGCTCTCTGTTTTGGGCTGTTTAAAAGAGGTTCACCTCCAAAAACTGTAATGTATTTATCACGGCCTGCAAATTCTATTTTAATATAATTGAAAAATGAATCAATCATATCATTACTGAGTTCCAGATTCGGATTACTGTATTGATCCTGGTAGCAATAAGTACATGCAAAGTTGCAGCTGTAATTCGTCACAAAAAAAAGCTGTATCTCATCCTTATTACGGGTATCAAGAAAATCGAGATACCTGTTTCTATAAAGTCTGGATTCATCTGCCTCTTCAGACATATAACCCTTTGCAGTCAATTCTCCATAAAAAGCATCATCTGAAAATACTTCTCCGTTTCTGATTGCTTTCAATTTCTCAGCGTCAGGAATTCCAAGAATATCAGCGTTTCCTGTAAGGAGGTTGATAATGAAATAATTCTCAGAATCTCTGATTTTTGAAAAGATATTATATTTAGAATATTTCATTCTAACTAATCGTGGCAACCAACAATAATCTTAGATGTTTTGGCGCAGCACTGAGCTGGTTTTGCATTTACTTTTCCTTCTTTCTTTTTAATTAAGCTTTTCATAATCGTCATTAATTATTTGGTTAATAATATTTCATTTATTGCTTTGACTATTGTTTCCCTGGGAACCGCACCTAATGTAATCTGAGGTTTTCCTTTTGCCGGAATATATAACAGAGTTGGCAGGCTTGAAATCCCCAGACTTTGAGCAAGTTGTTTTTCCTTATCTGTGTTTACTTTATAGACAACAATTTTACCTTCATACTCTTTTGCAATATCTTCGACAAGTGGCGACAACTGACGACACGGAGGACACCAGTCTGCATAGAAATCAATAATAGCCGGTTTGCTGCCTTCATATTTCCATGCCTTATTCAAATCATAATTGTAGACCATTTTCTTAAAAGCCTCATTTGTAAGTGGTATCACTTCAGCTTTGGCAGGTGGATCTTTAATTTTATTCTCTGCATTCCCGGCAGTACAATTATTGAAAACCAGAGAAATGATAACTATGGAAAAAAAAATAACTTTTTTCATATTTTATTTATTTAAATTCTGAACTTCTTTTTATAATGATTTTACATATACCTTAATTTCCGCAATTACATTTACCTGATGGTTTCCCGCCGGCTATAGTCCAGCTGGAAACCATTACTTTCCCCTTCTCATAGGGAGCTGATTCCTCTATAATGCGGATTGAGGAGAAACCTGCCGCCTTTAATTGTTCAAGATACTCATCGCGGGTCACAGATCCTGCCCAGCACTCAGCTATGGCAACTGGATCATTCTTATATTCTTCAGGTACAGGATCCGACGCATAAATGTCACTTATTACGAACCTTCCGCCTTTTTTAAGAATCCTGAATACTTCGTTCCAGACAGCCTGTTTATCAGTAGCATGATTTATAGTGCAATTGGAAATTATAAGATCCGCGATACCATCACTTAATTTTATTCTTTCAAGCGGACTCTGGATGAAATCAACATTTGAAATCCCCAGGCGGCTGGCTGTGCTGATAGCTTTTTGTATCATCCCATCGGATATGTCAATACCATAAACAAAACCATCTTTCCCTACATTTTCGGCCAACCGTAAAACATCAGTTCCCCTCCCGCTTCCAAGATCAACGCAAACTTCATTCAGTCCGGCTTCGGCATAATTTAAGGCACCACCACATGAAAGACAACAAGTTGATTCTGCAAGGTCGCTGTAACGTTTGTTTATTTCTGTATAATTCATTTCAAAAACTTATTGATTTGTTCTTAATATTTGCGAATAATCCTCTATTTTTCAGCATCTTGTACAAGGACCACTCGTTATAAGATAACCTGACAACCCACCAAAAATAACTGTGCTGTATGAATGGCTTGTAATGAAACATGAACCTGTTGAACAACCAACAAAATGGTAATATAAGAATCCTGCAAGTCCTCCTGCCAACACCCCAAGAAATGGCCTCCAGAATTTCCAGGATCTTAAAAACTCCTTCATGTTTTTTGGTTTAGGGGTAGCATTACAAGTGTTTTCCATCTATTTATTTATCTATCTATATTTATAATTCGATGCAAAGGTATGAACAAATTTTAATAAATCGCAATAATATCACCTGAATCTTTTTAATATCACTATGTTTTTTTACCTTTGCCGTCAATATCAATTGAAAATGAGCATTATTTTTAAAAAAGAACTAAGTTCTGACTTCCTTAAAAAACTATTTCAAAGTGATGAAAAATGTCTTGAATTCCTGGCGGATCTAAAGTGGGGTGATGGATTTGTATGCCGTAAATGTGGAAATACTAACCATTGCCCGGGCAAGACGCCATATTCAAGACGGTGTACCAAATGTAAAACAGAAGAATCTGCCACAACAGGAACCATATTTCATAACTGTAAGTTCCCGGTCAGTAAGGCTTTTTACATAGCTTACAATGTTTGTAAAGGCAAAGAAGATCTGTCAACATATGAATTTGCACGTCGTTTGTCATTACGGCAGATGACATGCTGGAAGTTTAAAACTAAAATACAAAACGCTCTTCATCAAATGGATTCACTAACTGAAGGTGAAAAACAATCAATTAATAAAATATTGACCAGTTGATAAAAAAGATCTCCTGGTTATCCTTTCTTCCTGGTGCTGATAGTCAGAGGCAGGTAAAGAGGACAAAAACTTAAAAGACTTGTGACTACAAAAATTGCAGATAAAGCCAGCAAAATTATCGCCAGAGTACCCGAAATCAGGTTTGCAAAATAAAGTGTAACAACTACGACTGCAATCAGTATTCTGATTACTTTGTCTACTGTGCCAATGTTTCTTTTCATTTTTATTTTTTTTAGTTCATTATTATTTGACAAAAATACTGCCCCAAACATCATAAATAAAGGATTTATGCTTGCAGCACGACAAGTTACCGGTAGAATCAGAACAACTTTTTTATTGATTTAGATTAACTTTGTACCTTTTAATGAATCTTTTGACATGAAAACCATTCTCGAAACTGACAGTGATTTTATTTGTGATATCCAGGCACCTTGTTTTCAGATGCTTTCCCCTGCAGAGGCAGAACTTGTAAGGTCAAGCAAAACACAGGTGCTTTTCCGCAAAGATGATAATCTCACAAAACAGGGCGCATTTGCTTCATATGTACTGTTTATTATCGATGGTTTTGCCAAACAATACCTGGAAGGTGATGGAATAAAGAACTACAATCTTGGGATAATAAAGCCTGGCGAATTTGTCGGGCTTTCAGCTGTTTTTTCTGAAAATACTTTTAATTATTCCTCAGTGGCATTAACCGATTGCCATGTCTTCCTGGTTGAAAAGAAGGCTATTTCAGAAGTTGTTAAACAGAACGGTATGTTTGGATTCAGTATTATTAAAAGGTATTGCGAACAAAACACAAACCTGATTAATACAGTACGTAACCTGATGTATAAGCAGATGAATGGCCGGATGGCAGACGCATTATTATATATCGACAGCTTAAAAAGCGAAAAAACAGAAATTTTTCAACTTCTTTCAAGGAAAGATCTGGCAGACTTTGCCGGAATATCGACTGAAAGTGCTGTAAAACTGCTTAAAATTTTTGAAAAGGACGGCCTGATAAAGCTGAATGAAAAAGATATTCAAATTATTAAACAAAATGCTTTGCTTGAAATAAGCCGGAAAGGCTGATTTCTAAATCACCAGCAGCTTAAATCCAAGGATGTTTACCAGTTTCTGGCCAGGACAAAAAATCTGATAAGCTGAAGGCCATACCCTGGCGAGATACCTGTCCTGGATTTCACGGATCTTAATCACCAATTCATCCATTGCAGGCAGGTTCGTATCCACCGTATAATTATAATCCAGAGCTTTTATAAGTTGATTGAGGTCATAAAACTTACCCAGATTCAGAGTCATGCTGTTGAGTTTTTTTTCAAGAGATTTTACTACTACGGGGTTTAAGGGTCTGAAAATGTAAAGCTGATAGAGGAAATCTTTGGCTCTTTTTCTGAATCTATGCAGCGTTTCAGGTTTAGGTTTATTCCTGCAGGTAAGGTAAATATCTGAAACCGTGGAATATGTGGATTCCAGCTCTTTTATAAGACGCTGAGGATCTAAAGCACTCATAGTCTGAAATCGTATCCTGTAACCGGTTTTATTTAAAAGAACATCTATTTGTTCCAGCGCCGACTTTATCTCTTCAGAAGGCTCCATGACCGGTTCGGGTTTCTCAAGCATATTAGACAATAATACATTTTCACGAAGCTGGAAAAAGATTTCCGGATTTTCTTTCCTGAGTTCTTTAAGTGTTTTTCTTTGTACTGAAGTTTCTCGCCAGGAGGACATTATTCGTCCAACTTCCCTCAATGAGGCAAAATCCCTGTCAATATATGTTTTATCAAGCTGGGGTGCTGAAAGTCTTATTACTGCCCTTGATTTCTTCATCAGAACCCGAACATCATGGACCGTTTTCTCATCGGGCATAGCAGATCGCTTCAGCAAAGTCTGAGATTCTCTGATATATCCGGCAAGAGCCGGTTTTATTTCCTTCAATTTCACGTAATCCAGTTCCATTGAAATAAGATTCTAAGTTTGATAAAGTTACAAAAAAATGAAATCCGTTAACCGCACAGGGTGCAAAGAGTTGTTTGTCCTCATGCATTCATAACCCTTCCCCGAGGGGCTGTTGAAAAAGTTCTTTTTAACCGCAAAGTACACAAAGTCCACCTTCTCCGCCAGTTGGCGGATTAGGTGGATAAGAACGCAAAGTACGCAAAGTCAAAAACATATGGATCAGTTCTTTGCGATCTTTGCGCAAACCTTTGCGACCTTTGCGGTTAATGGATTTCAACTTTTTCAATAGCCCCCAAAACCACTGTTAAAGAGTTAGTTACTCTCCTTACCGTAGACTGAAGTGAAGGGATTGAAGGATGGGTTTATCTGAGACAAAAGGACAAGTTGTTTCAATCAGAAAAACCAAATATTTGTAACAACATATTAACTTCAATGTACTTATAAAGAGTTAAATTTGCTTTTATTTTATTTTAAAAGTTTTAAAATGGGTAATATAACAAGAGGCCAGAGGATAGGTATTCTGACAGCCGGAGGCGACTGTCCGGGTATTAATGCAGCTATCAGAGGGGTAGGTAAAACAGCAATTGTTAAATATGGAATGAAAGTGATAGGCATCAGCGATGGTTTTACCGGAATGATCAATAAGGAATATAATGAACTTGCCGAATCGGATCTTTCGGGGATATTAACACTGGGTGGAACGATCCTGGGGACCTCCAGGGAGAAACCGTTTAAGAGCAGCGGGAAAGGGAAAAATGAAATAAGCAAACCTGTGCTTATCAAAGAACATTATGAACAGATGGGACTTGATTGTCTTGTTTGTATTGGTGGAAACGGCACCATCAAAACAGCATATCTGTTATCGCTCGAAGGACTTAATGTTGTTGGTATCCCTAAAACAATTGATAATGACGTGTGGGGCACCGATCTTACTTTCGGATTTGACTCCGCTGTGAATATAGCTACCGAAGCCATTGATCGCTTGCACTCAACAGCCAACTCGCATAAACGGATAATGATAATTGAACTGATGGGACACAATGCCGGATGGATAGCCCTCTATTCAGGTATTGCAGGAGGAGGAGATGTTATCCTTATTCCTGAAATTCAATATGATGAAAACAGGATTGCAGAGTATCTTCTCCGACGTGTCAGTGAGAACAAACAGTACTCGATCGTTGTTGTTGCTGAGGGCATCAAGAATCCTATCAAAGACAGTTGTTCGGCTGCTCAGTCTCTAAGCAAAAGAATAAATGAACTGACAGGACTGGAGACAAGAGAAACAGTACTGGGTTACATTCAGAGAGGAGGCACCCCCTCTCCCATGGATCGTGTACTCGCAACAAGATATGGCACCGCTGCTGCGGACATGATTGCACATCGCGACTTCGGTAAAATGGTTGCCCTGAGGAATACAGAAGTTGTGTCAGTTCCTCTTGCAGATGTAGCTGGCAAATTAAAGCTTGTCGGACAAAATGATCCGCTGGTAATTCAGGCACAGAGTATGGGAACGAGTTTCGGCATTTAAGAAGCCAATCCGGATTTAAGCATTAATTGCATCCAATAAAAAGGTTAAAATGAAAAAACTGATTTTCATTCGTCATGGAAGAGCGGAAGATCCGGTTACCGAGATTTCTGATTTCGAAAGATCACTCACTCTTAAGGGGAAGATAATCTCAAGATTAATGGCCGGAAAATTCAAGGAAAAGGAAAAATCTCCGGGAATTATGATAACCAGCCCTGCCTTCAGAGCTCTGGAGACAGCTTTTATCTTTGCGGGTGAATTTGGGATAGATACTGAAAAGGTCATTTTGAACAGCAGCCTGTATTATAAGATGAGCTTCCAGAATCTCCCCGGGATTCTTTCCAATATCAATGAAGATAATGAAATTGTGACCTTGTTTGGACATAATCCATCATTTACACAGATAGCAAATAATCTGTGCAGGGAAGGTTGTGAATTTTTACCAAAAACCGGCATAGTTTGTATCTCATTCAATATCATGACATGGTCGGAGATCGGGCGTAACATCGGAGAGATGGAGTATTTTCTAAAACCGGAGAAATAACAATGAGCAAGACGTATATTCCAAAAGAAATCAGCTGGTTGTCTTTCAATGAACGTGTTTTACAGGAAGCTGATAATAAAGAAGTGCCCCTGATAGAGAGGTTTAAGTTCCTGGGTATCTATTCAAATAACCTCGATGAATACTTCAGGGTAAGGGTAGCAACATTAAAAAGACTTGCACAATTTGGAGCCAGATCAAAGGCTATTCTCGGTTACAGCACCAAAGCCACTCTGAAAAAGATCCAGGAAATTGTTCTTTCTCAAAACACAAGGTTTGAAAAGATTTATTCAGGACTTATACAGGAGCTTGATAAACATAATATACATATTATCAATGAGAAACAATTAAACCAGGAACAAACTGAGTTTGTACAGAAGTATTTTCATAAGGAGGTTCGTACCAGGCTTATGCCTTTTCTTATCGAAAAAGATACCGAGTGGCCCAATCTTACTGATGATGCAATTTATCTGGCAATTTACCTTGTTAAAAAAGAGACGCAGAAGAAAAGATTTGCCCTTCTTGAAATCCCGACCCACGTCCTTCCAAGGTTTATAGTCCTTCCGGAAAAAGGAGAGGATAAATACTTAATGTTTATAGATGATATAATCAGGTATGGATTAAAGGAGATCTTCTTTATATTTGATTTTGACGAGTTTTCAGCCTACACAATAAAGCTAACCAAAGATGCTGAACTTGAAATAGTTGATGATATTTCAGAAAGTTATATCGACAAACTCTCAAGGAGTCTTCAGCAGCGAAAATGGGGTACCCCTGTCCGGTTTATTTACGACAGGAAAATGCCGGAAGAGCTTTTAAAAATATTAACAAAAAAACTAAGTTTCGGACCCGATGACGTTATCATTCCGGCCGACAGGTATCATAACTTCAAGGATTTCATGAATTTTCCAAATCTGGGTCGTAAAAAATTCTATTATGAACCTCTTGTTCCGGTACCACACAGAGATATTCAGCCATTGAAAAGCATCCTGTCAGCAATTAAGAAAAAGGATATCATGCTTTTCTTCCCCTATCATCCGTTTGATCATTTTATTGATCTTTTAAGAGAAGCATCAATTGATCCTTATGTAACCTCAATCCAGATAACACTTTACCGGTTGGCCAGAAACTCAAGTGTTATCAATGCTTTGCTGAATGCTGTCAGAAATGGTAAGAATGTTACAACTGTAGTGGAACTTCAGGCGCGATTTGATGAGGAAGCTAATATTCTCTGGGGTAACAAGCTTATGGAAGAGGGAGTTAAAGTGATTTACGGGGTTCCCGGATTAAAAGTTCATTCTAAATTATGTCTGATAACCCGGGTCAAAAATGAAGTTACCCAGCGTTATGCAGCAATTGGTACCGGTAACTTTAATGAGGATACTGCAAAAGTCTATACCGATCATCTTCTTTTAACTACAAATAAGAAGATAACCAATGAAGTCTTTAAAGCGTTCAACTTCTTCAATGTCAATTACAAGAAGGATAATTTTTATCATCTGGTCCTATCTCCTTTCTCGCTGCGCAATAAAATAATACTCCTGATAGAGAATGAGATAAAGAATGCCAAAGCTGGGAAAAAAGCTTATATCTATCTAAAATTGAATAACTTAACTGATAATGAGATCATAAATCACCTTTATGAAGCAAGCAAAGCCAATGTTACCATCCGGTTAATTATACGTGGAATGATCTCGCTTGTGCCCGGGCTGAAAGATATAAGCGAGAATATTATGGCTATCGGTATTGTTGACCGTTTTCTTGAGCATACCAGATTTATGATCTTTTGTAACGGCGGCAATGAAGAGTGCTTTATCACCTCCGCCGATTTGATGACCAGGAATATAGAACACCGCATCGAAGTCACATGCCCTATTTTTGACAAGAGTATTAAAAACGAAATAAGAAAGATATTTGAAATTCAATGGACTGACAATGTTAAGGCCAGAATTTTCGACGAGAACCAGTCAAACAAATTTGTCAGGCCTGGCAAAGATATCATCCAGTCACAGATTGAAGTCTATAATTATATTAAAAAGGTCAATGAAAAATGCACTGAGAAATAATCATGCGTTAAGTAGGCTGTCTTAAAAGTCAAAAATTGCTGTATCTCTTATCTCTGTGTCTCTCTGTGTCTTCTCTGTGTCCCGATGGCTATCGGGACTCTGTGTAACAAATAATTAAGAACTTACACAGAGATCACAGAGTTTCCACAGAGTTTCACAGAGCACTTTTGAGACAGCCTCTAGTGCAATGGCCAGACTGATAATAATAATGATATACAATTAATATATAATAGAATATGAATTATTACATCCTGTCTATCCGGTACTATTTTAATAATTATTTTTTCCTGGTTTCTTTCAATTAAATTCAAAAGGTATCACGGCATAGCCAGATTCTTTGCATTTGAGAGCGTTTTCATTCTTGTTATGTTGAATTTTAATGTTTGGTTTGTGAATCCATTTTCACCATTTCAGTTAGTCTCATGGTTACTTCTGATACTTTCAATTTATGTGGTCGTAACAGGTTATCTTTTGCTGAAGAGAAAAGGGAAGCCGGATACCAACTTCGAGAACACATCAAAGCTGGTAAAATCAGGTATATATGGTTATATAAGGCATCCTCTGTATCTTTCAATATTCCTTCTTGGTACAGGTGTGATGCTAAAAGATCCGGAGCCGGTTCAGCTGATTCTGGGAGTCATTAACCTTATTGCCATCTATATTACTGCCCGAATTGAAGAAAATGAGATGATTGCAAAATTCGGTGAAGAGTACAGAACGTATATGCAGGAGACGAAGATGTTTTTCCCATTTGTGATCTGATGGAAATATCAGCAAAAAATTCAGTCGGGAAATCAGAAACATTTACTTTATTGCATCAATATTGTACGGCGTTTGCTGATACACGAAATAATTGAGCCAGTTTACAAACAGCATATTAGCCTGTGAGCGCCAACGAACTACCGGTGGATTTTTGGGATTATCATCCAGATAATAGTTTTTAGGCATTTCAATAGGCAGTTTTTTAGCCAGATCTCTTTTATACTCTATATCCAGTGTCTCCGGAGAATATTCCGAATGACCGGTAAGAAAAAATTCACGACCGTTACGTGATGCCACCATATATACTCCTGATTCTTCAGATTCGGAAAGAATTATCAGATCGGGTACTTTCAATATATCTTCCCTTCTTATTTCTGTATGACGACTGTGCGGTACATAAAAAACATCATCAAATCCCCTGAGAATCGGATTTGTTGAATCGGTTTTAGTATGTTTAAAAACGCCAAACATTTTTTTATTCAGCGGATATTTTGGGATACCGTAGTACTGATATAGCGCTGCCTGAGCACCCCAGCATATAAATATAGAAGAAGTAACATTACTCTTTGCCCATGATAAAATCTCAGTCAGCTCTTTCCAGTAAATAACTTCTTCGAATGGCATTTGCTCAACCGGAGCTCCGGTAATAATAAGTCCGTCATACTTGTTGTGTATTATCAGCTTAAAATCTTTATAGAAAGCCATCATATGTTCTTTTGGAGTATTTTTCGAAATATGAGTGCTTAAACTGATAAAATCGAGCTCAACCTGCAAGGGCGAATTAGACAGTAACCTTACCAGGTCAATTTCAGTAGTGATCTTTATAGGCATCAGGTTCAGTACTGCTATTTTAAGCGGTCGGATATCCTGACTTGTTGCACGTGATTGATCCATTACAAAAATATTCTCTTTCAGAAGGATTTCTATTGCAGGCAGTTTATCCGGAATATTAAGTGGCATAGCTGATAAATTTTAAAATATTCACAAATCTAATATAATGTTCTTTAGCTTTGACATATGGATGTCGCTATCTTTTATCCAGGGACAGAGTTACTAATTACTTTCCCACGGCGCCGGCGGCTTTGCAATCGTATGTGATCATTAAATGCGGAAATATTCTTACACTGACTCTGTAAAGAATAAAAGAATAAAGGTTGTTTCGCTTTTTCCGTAAAACAACCTTTAACAAACTTAATAAATATAAACAAGTATTATTTAGAAGAGATCCAGGCAATTACCTTGTCAGAAGTTGGTTTATCCTTTGAGTATACCACATCCACCAGTTTACCGTTTTCATCAATCAGATACTTTTGAAAATTCCATTTTACTTCTGAATCCATGACACCATTCTCATTTTTGGAGGTGAGCCATTTGTAAATGGGAGCCATATCATTCCCTTTAACAGAGATCTTTGCCATCATCGGAAATGTGACTCCATAATTTTCGGTACAGAATTTTCTTATCTCTGCTGCTGTTCCAGGTTCCTGGTGGGCAAAGTTGTTGGCAGGAAATCCGATAATTACCAGATTATCATGGTACTTTACATATACTTCTTCAAGATCTTTATATTGAGGAGTAAATCCACATTTGGATGCGGTATTAACGATCATCACCTTCTTTCCTTTCAGAGTGGCAAAATCGAAATCACCGCCTTCAAGTGTTTTTACTTTAAAATCATAAAACCCCGGGGTCTGGGAGAAACCCGCCATTGAAACAAGCATCAGAAAAAATAATAACCCAAGTTTATTCGTTTTCATAACTATTAATTTACTTTTACACCTTAAAACAAACATAAAAGAGATATGTTCAGAAAGACCTGGAAACAGATAAAAATATTCCTAATACTGATCGTCATTTTAATTTGTCTTCCTCATTCAATCCTTCCGAACAGGGCATCCAATGACGAAAAGAATGATTTCGAATACTACCGGAAGCTTAACGAGAGCGAAAAGAGGCTTAAAGAATTTAAAGATAAGGATGAAGCTCTGAAGTTGAAGATAGACCAGCTTGATGTCATTAACAGAAGCAGAAGAAAAAACAATGCTTCGCCCGTAAAGTTAGATATTCTTGCTTCGAGAGTGGCAAATAAGATGTGCAAAGAGGCTGCTGAAAATGATTACATCGGACATTGGAATATGGCAGGTGAAGAACCCTATCTCAGGTATGCTTTTGCAGGCGGATATGACCATGTTTCTGAAAATGCTTATGGTGAATGGTCCTCCGATAACTATACTATATCGTCATCAGTTGTCAGCTCGATGATGAATACAGGGCACAACAAATTCATGTCTGAAAGGGCACCAAATGACGGACATAAACAAAACATAATAGACAAATCGCATAATTTTGCTGGCATAGGATTCTACCTGGCAGGAAACCAGTTCAGGTATTATGAAGAATTCATTGACAGATACCTGGAATTTGAGAATATACCAGCTGAGGTTAAAGCCGGTGATCAATTCAGCATTACAGTAAATACGAATGGTCAAAGTTATTTATATTATATGATAGTCTACCGTGAAAACTGGCCACGTCGTCTTACCCCGGCACAAATTAGCAAAAGAGGAAGTTATCAGGACTTTACAAAGGAAGAGTATATGAATGTATTTGCCTGGGATCTGTCAAGTTACAGGAACGGAACTATTTATAGTATCCCTCTAACTTTTTTAAAGGAAGGACTATATTATATTCAGATCTACTCAGATAAGAAAGAAATAACCAAGCCGGCACCGCTCAATACAAAAGGGAAAACGCCGGAAAGTGGCATTGTAATTAAAGTGAACAGATAGTATAACTTTGTTATTTTACAATCTGATTTACTGAGGTGATATCCATAACAACCGGGAACTTCATATTCTGGTCGGGAATTTCAATACTTCCTGTCATTTTAGTTGTAACCGATTCCTTTACCAGATAACCTTCCTTTAAAGCAATAAGGGTAATCTGGGTTCCTGTAAAAGGTCCGCTCGTGCGTATTTCCATACCCTGTGATTGTGTAGTCATTTTACGGGTGCCGGAGAGTGTAGCAGATATTTTAGCACAATCAATTCCATTAACATTTTCTATCCCTTCATATTTAAACTTTGATTCCACAGGCATCCATATCGTATTGTTCGGAGACTTGTTATTAACTGTATCATTTGAGATCCAGGTGTCACCCGGCTTAACTGCACTGGCAGACAGATATGGAAAATAGCTTAGAAATGACTCACCTAAATTGTTTTCCCCGCCCCCTTCGACAGAATATACAATTTTAAAAGCTTCATTAACGTCAATAGCCTTGCCGGCCGGTGAAATTATCATATTAAATACTTTCCCGTTTACATCTGTAATGGGTCCACCTGCCACTCCCTGGGGTGATTCGATATTCTGTGCCATGGAGTCGATCTTTATCTCAAGTTTCAGGTTTTCACCCTGTTTCCCTGTGGATTTTACCTGGCATCCCATATACATTGAAATGTTTACAAGCATCGATTGTCCATTGACATCCATGTTTTGAACTATTTTGGTGTCAGAAAGATATTTAAAGATTTTGCCTTCCGGATAATTGTACCCAATTTTATCACCAGCTGAAGGAGGTGGTATAACAGACTTTTTTTGTGAATATCCTGTAGAAAATATTCCGGATAAGATCAGGATAAATCCTGCAAGAGCTAATTTAATAAGATGCAGATTTTTCATTGTTAAATAATTAGTAATAAAAATTTAAAGTTACCAGGTGATCTGTTTCACAAATATCACACTTTTATTTCTAATATCTGGTTAGTAAGCACGATGATAATACGGATAATCAGTGAAGAAGTTGAATTAATCTGTTGGTGTAAGGCAAATGCCGGCAAACTAAATTTAATATCACAGCCTTTTATTCAGAGAAATGTGGAATTATCTTCTCTGACAATGGTCAGGGTGAATTAGAAAGAAAATAATCAAATTGTTAGTGATATATTATGAAATAAGAAAATTTGTAATACTTTTGCGACTCGATTTAAACATACTCCTTCGCCAAGGCTACGGAGTACAAAGCGGGGTGTAGCGCAGCCCGGTTAGCGCATCTGGTTTGGGACCAGAGGGTCGCAGGTTCGAATCCTGCCACCCCGACAAAAGAAAAAGCCTGGCACGAAGCGCAGGGCTTTTTTTTTCGTTGCATTGAAAGTTGCTTTCATAAGCGTATGAAGAAAAAAGCAAAGCCAACGGAAAAGCTGCAGCGAATGACAGGCTTTTTCTTTTAAGTCACCCCCAACCAGGATCACGAGCGAACGCAGTGAGCGAGTAATCCTGCCACAACATGCGAAGACCTCCTTCGCCAAAGTCTATGGAGGTCGTAGCGAATGACAGGCTTTTTCTTTTTAGTCACCCCCAACCAGGATCACGAGCGAACGCAG
This sequence comes from uncultured Bacteroidales bacterium, assembly GCA_963829255.1. Classification (GTDB taxonomy): domain Bacteria; phylum Bacteroidota; class Bacteroidia; order Bacteroidales; family VadinHA17; genus LD21. Next base: position 26,672 of record CAWHIG010000010.1, on the reverse strand, counting down.
TGAGCGAGTAATCCTGCCACCAACATGCGAAGCCCTCCTTCGCCAAAGGCTATGGAGGTCACAGCGAATGACAGGCTTTTTCTTTTTAGTCACCCCCAACCAGGATCACGAGCGAACGCAGTGAGCGAGTAATCCTGCCACCAACATGCAAAGACCTCCTTCGCCAAAGGCTATGGAGGTCAAAGCGAATGACAGGCTTTTTCTTTTAGTCACCCCAATACAGGATCACGAGCGAACGCAGTGAGCGAGTAATCCTGTATCATATGGTAAATGCAGTAGCATGAGGAGCTAAAATAAAATGGTAAGGGGTCAAAATCAGATAGCATAAACTATTTTTTTTCTGAAAAGATCCATGCATCTGAGTTAATGTTTGTTCTAATACTTTTTATAATGGTCTGAGCCTCTTCAAGAGTAGAATATTTACCATAACTAATTCTGTAGTTACCTTCTTTTGTTGGAGGAAGCATAATAATATTTGCACTAAAGTCATTTGTTAATTTGTCTGCTTTTTGCTGAGCTTGCCTGAGAATCTTAAAACTTCCTACAATTATGTAATAGTTATCCTGTATCTGATCAATGACATTTGTGCTTGAGCTATCAACAAGATTGGTTTCCTGCAAAGAAAGTTCCTTTGTGCTTTTCTGTGGAGCAACACCAGCTTGAAGGTCCTTTAAAGTAATTTCCTCAGGTTGCATTTTGAGTAGCAAAACCACAACATATAAGAACAGTACAATAATTATTAAAACCACCTGCCTCATGTGATCACTTTATTTAATTATTATTAAAGAAAATAACAGGAGATTTGGTATTTTCGATTGCGTCTATTCTAAAAGAACCTCTAATATTTATCCTCAGTCTGAAAATAAAATATAAAGTTACACCGGCAAAAACCTGAAGTCAAATTTATTTTAAAGCAAACCCCACAGATTTGTCCGGGGGCCTCGTTGAATGGATAAATAAGATCATACAAAGATAACTTAGGAAATTATCATTACTTTGTCATCATTAATTAACGCAAAAACCCCCGACTCTCGTCAGGGGGTCTTGCAGCATGTCAGGATGTTTCTGATTTCACCCGGAGTGCCGCTCTAATCTTCATATCTGGGTTATTTCAATAAGACGCTTTTTCAGGTTCATAATTATGATATAAAGTTAATACGCAAATACATTCGTGTCAAGTCGTAAATACTCATTTAATGGTAAATCAGGATTGTTTTAACACCTATTGGTCTAAGGAATGCAGATGAATATAACCGGGAATTTTCTGCTTATAATAAAATGAAAGTAATTCGTCAAAATTGATCCGGAATTTATCAGATGCGAGGAAAAACTCTTGATTTTTTAGTAGTATCACTATATATAATATTGATTATATGTATATTATGAAAGCATCTTTAACAAATGATAAAAAATCCTGTTTTGACGAACTGTTAAATTATAACGATTAAAATTGAGTATTTTGACACAATTTCAGGCTTTTTATACTGATGCTCATATCAAAAACATCAAAAAATACGATTTTAATAAATTCTGCCTGATTATTTTTAGCAAGCCCCCGGATTGATTTTTATGGGTTGACAACAGGTTATTGTTTTTGTCTTATTAATACTGTTCCATAAATGATGAATTTACCTTAATTTTGCATAATATGAAAAAGGTATTATTTCTTCTGGTTCTCATTCTGGCTGCCGGATGCAACAGTAAAGTTTGTCCGGCATATACAGATTCTACAAATAAAATGCAATCCACGATATTTCACTCAGGTTCCTCCCGTGCCGATGGTATTCATCGTGTATACAGAGATTCACCACATAGGAGATAATGCTATTCCTTTGCCCGCAGCGGCTTTTTCATTTAAGATGACGTTATAAGCAATTATTCCGGTAAAATAATTACCGAATGGCTACAACCAATATGTGCAATTAAGTGTTGTTTATATATAGGTTATAAACTATTTAGATTATTTCACCATATATTAGAAGCGACTCATGCCTCAGAAAAACATTCAAATTCAATATTAGAAAACCATAATCATGGATACGGAAAAATCTGCATTTTTTCATTTCATTAAAAGAAAGGAGTCGTTTCTGTTTCTTATACTTTTTATTGCAGGTCTAAGTTTACTTGGCTGGTTATTTGGTGATATCCGGATAACTTCATTTTCTTTGAAATATATCCCCATCGCTCCTTCATCTGTAGTAATGTTTATTACCTTAAGTATTATACTCCTTATAACCAGGGATACCGAAAAATCACGATTAACTAAATCATTAACAACAATATTCCTGATTATCGATGCATTTTATTGTGGTTTGATTCTTATAGAATATCTTTTCAGTTTAACCTGGGATATTGAATATCTTCTTATTAAAATTCCAGGCATGCTTGGAAATGTTCCGATCGGTCGCATGTCACCAATATCTTCAGTATTGTTTATTTTTATTTGTACAGGTATTTGGGGAATCAGACAAAATAAATCCGATATATTCAAGTATATAGGTGGCAGTTTCTCGTTATTGATAACACTTATATCCTCAGTTCTGTTAATAGGATATCTTTATAATGCGCCGCTTCTGTATGGCGGTAAAATCATCCCTGTTTCATTACCATCTGCTATCTGTTTCCTGTTATTCAGTATTACATTACTCCGGTTAACCGGGCTGCAATTCTGGACGTACAATCTGATAAAAGATAATAAAGTTACGCGCCAGCTTTTAAAATCGTTTTTACCCATTGTTGTTTTCATTGTCATTCTACAGGGATTTTTAGATTCCGTCCTTTCTTTCAATGATATTAATCCACCTCTGACTGCTGCATTAATATTGTTCATGGTTATAGTAGTAACAGTATTTATTGTGTTCAGAGTATCAGCTATCAGTGGTGCTCAATTGCTGAAAGCAGAAGAAGCATTAAGAGAAAGCGAGAAACAATTGCTTCAGCTAAATGCGGATAAAGACCGCTTTTTAGCAATACTGGGACACGATTTAATAGGTCCGTTCAATACTCTTCTTGGTTATTCCGAATTATTGCTCTCAGACATCCGCAAACTCAAGATTGACGAAATTGAATATCAATTAAAGAATATTAATAAAGCAGCACAAAACAATTATAATTTACTGGTAGACATATTGATGTGGACCAGAACACAATCCGGTAAAATTCCTTTTAATCTTCAAAAGTTGAATCTCAGGATTGTTTCAACAGATATTCTTGAGGTTCTTAATCCAACCGCAAGTACAAAAAGCATTACAGTCAACAATTTAATATCAGACCAGATAATTGTTTTCGCGGATATTGATATGTTAAAAACGGTTTTACGGAATCTGGTCTTAAATGCAATAAAATTTACGAAAAGCGGAGGAGCAATAAATATTAATGCAGAAGAAAACCAGGAAAGAGTTACAATTTCGGTTTCCGATAACGGAGTTGGAATCAGAGCTGAAAATCTGGCAAAATTGTTTGAAATATCACAGGTTTTTACAACAACGGGAACAGCAGAAGAAACAGGAACCGGTTTTGGTTTGTTGCTTTGTAAAGAATTTGTGGAAAAACATGGCGGGAAGATCTGGGTTGAAAGTGAAATAGGAAAAGGAAGTGATTTCAAATTTACATTGCCAATAATTAAGGGGCAGTTTGTCTAGTGCTTGTTTTTTGGATTTATTAAAAGATCAGGGTTGCAAAGAAATTCGCTTTTGAAGGAATATTTGCACTTAAGCGGTTGTCTATATACTTTAAAATATAACTATGAAAAAAATAGTCCCGGTCTTTTTTCTTATCTGTCTTTTAATTTCATGTACAAACAAAATATACAATTCATCAAGCTTGCAAAGCAGGAAAGTCACAATTGATGGTAAAATATCCGAATGGTCAAATCCGTTAAGATTTTATGACCAGGAAACAGGAATGAATTACAGTATTTCGAACGACAATTATAACCTCTATTTTGTGTGCAGCATTTCGAATGAATTTCTACAGACAAAAATACTTCGTTCAGGTCTTGAATTCAGAATAGATACTCTTGGTAAAAAGTCCTTTGCAGTCGGAATCAGGTATCCAACCGGGAAAATATCAGTTACTGAACTGAAGCCGGATATTAAACCTCAGACTAATAAAGGTTCTGACGTCAGACCTGACCGTTCATCATTCAGATTAAAGCTTCTTGCTGAAGCAACAGAAATACAACTGGTTGGCTTTAAACCACAATTGGGGAAAATAATCACTTTGTCCCCGCTAAACAATACTGGAATCTCGGCAGCAATAGATTTCGACGCAAGAGGCATTATGAATTATGAAGCTGTAATTCCATTTTCAACATTTTACAAAAACGAGCTGACTCCCTCGGATTCCGGCACTGTATTTAACTTTCAGATTAAAGTTAATCCTATTGCGAATTCAAACTATAGTTCATACAACAGCGGTGGAACGAGAGGTGGCGGAATGTCTGGCGGTGGTATGGGTGGTGGTGGAATGCGTGGCGGTATGGGTGGAGGAGGTATGAGAGGGGAGTATGAGAGGTGGTGGTATGAGAGGTGGTGGAATTAATGCCGGCAGGTCCGGAGATAATGTAGAAACCGGCAATCAAAGAAATGCCAGCATGACAGGAGTCACAAAGACTACCATAAAACTAAAACTGGCTTACAGGTGATCATATTATTGGGACTTTCTTATGAAGCGGGTAAATTCTTCCGTACCTGACTAATACAAGCTCTTTCTTTTTTCTGTGAGTTTCTCATCAGATATGAAATCATCGTATTCCATCTGTTTGTCAATCATCCCTTTAGGGGCAATTTCAATGACCCGGTTACAAATAGTCTGAATGAATGCATGATCGTGGGAGGACATCAGGATATTTCCTTTAAACCTGATCAGTGTATTATTAAATGCCTGAATAGACTCCAGGTCGAGATGGTTTGTAGGAGTATCCAGCAGCATTACATTTGCATTACGGATCATCATGCGGGCAATCATACACCTGACCTTCTCCCCACCTGAAAGAATATTCACCTTCTTGTAAATATCCTCTCCCGAAAAAAGCATTTTTCCCAGAAAACCTCTCAGGTACAGTTCGCTGGTGTCCTCAGAATACTGTGACAACCAGTCAATCAGGTTAATATCTTTTTCAAAAAACATCTCATTCTCAAGGGGGAGATAGGCTTTTACAATGGTCTGACCCCATTCGAATGATCCATGATCAGGCTTTTCATGACCCTTCAATATTTCAAAAAGAGTGGTCATGGCACGGGAGTCTCCAGACAAAAAAACTACTTTGTCATTTTTATTAATTGTAAAATCCAGGTCCCTGAATAAAGTTTTGCCCTCAACACTCTTGCTTAGTCCCTTCACCGTCAAAATATTGTTACCGGGTTCTCTTCCCGGAGTGAAAATAATTCCGGGGTATTTTCGGGTCGAAGGCTTAATTTCTTCAATATTAAGCTTTTCAATCATTTTTTTCCTGCTGGTAGTCTGTTTTGACTTCTTCACATTAGCTCTGAACCTGGCAATGAATTCCTGTAATTCCTTTTTCTTTTCCTCAGCCTTCTTGTTCTGGGCAAGTTGCTGCCGGAGAGCTAACTGGCTCGATTCATACCAGAAGCTATAATTACCGGAGAACTGTTGGACTCTGCTAAAATCAATGTCGATAATGTGAGTGCATATTGAATCCAAAAAATGCCGGTCGTGCGATACAACCAGTACAGTATTTTCAAATTCAGACAGATAATTTTCAAGCCAGTTTACCGTATCAAGATCAAGGTCGTTGGTAGGCTCGTCAAGTAAAAGGTTATCAGGCTTTCCAAAAAGTGCCTGTGCCAGGAGCACTTTAACCTTTTCTTTTCCTGTAAGCTCCTTTAAAAGTTTATGATGTTGTTCTTCTTTAATGCCCAAACCACTCAACAAACTTGAGGCATTACTATCAGCATTCCAACCATCCATCTCGGTGAATTTTTCCTCAAGTTCTGAAGCCCTGATACCGTCAATATCTGAAAAATCTGATTTTTCATAAAGAATTTCCTTTTCTTTCATGATATTCCATAAACGGGAATGGCCCATCATAACTGTGTCAAGGACAACACATTCATTAAATTCAAAATGGTCCTGTTTCAGCACAGACAATCTTTCACCCGATCCAAATGAGACAGATCCTGTACGGTATTCTACGCCTCCATAAAGCATTTTCAGGAAAGTGGATTTCCCTGCTCCGTTAGCTCCAATTATTCCATAACAGTTTCCCGGAGTAAAAACCAGATTAACATCCTGAAATAAGATACGTTTTCCAAACTGAATGCTGAGATTCGAAGCTGTGATCATTTATTTTCTTTCCGGGAACCGGCCGGATAACTGTCTGTCAACCATCCATCCGGGGTATTCCATTTTAAGAGCACTGATTGTATCCAATTCCGATATTTCTTCCGGGGTCATCTGCAACTGGGTGCAAGCCAGGTTATCAATCAGCTGATCGTGATTCTTTGCGCCAATAATTACACTTGTAACACCTGGCTTATCTTTAATCCACGATAAAGCTACTCTGGCAGCTGATGCTTTGTAGCGTTCACCGATTTTTGTCATTACATCAATAATATCAAAAGCCTTTTCCTTATCAATCGGCGGAAAATCGAAATCATCTCTCCTGCTGTTGCCGGCAATTTTTTTATTCCTTGTGTATTTCCCCGAGAGAAACCCTCCTGCCAGAGGACTCCATGGCATAATACTTAATCCTTCGCTCAATGCCATTGGTACAATTTCCCGTTCAATGTCACGGCTGGCAATGCTATAGAAATTCTGGGAAGCGACAAATTTAGACCAGCCAAAATTCCCTGCATAGCTATTTGCTTTTACTACCATCCATGCAGGATGATTGCTTACCCCAATATATCTTACTTTACCCGACCTCACAACATCTTCAAGTCCTCTCATGGTCTCTTCCAATGGAGTAACCGGATCAACGCCGTGAATATACAGCATATCGATATATGAAAGTCCAAGACGCTGAAGGCTGTCATCAACCGAATCGAGGATGTGAAGTCTGGACAAACCAACCTGATTGGCACCCTCTCCCATCCTGAGCCTTACCTTAGTTGCAATAAATACAGTCTGACGGGAAATTCCGAGATTTTTTAAAGCTTTTCCAAAAAGCGATTCAGCTAATCCTTCCGAGTAAGCATTGGCCGTATCAAAAAAATTTATTCCGTGGTCTATTGCAGTTTCAACTAACCTGGTTACTTCATCTTTTGAGAGCTGCCCAATTGCTTTCCAATAACCTTGTCCGCCAAATGTCATTGTCCCGAGGCATAGCTCCGAAAGCAGGACTCCTGTGTTACCTAGTTGTTTATATTTCATAATCTTAATCTAGCTTAGTTATATATTATTTAAAATGAGTATTGGGAATCATGCATACAATATGTATTTCTTATGTGTCAAGATATAGTATTCCTTAATTGGAGATTCCTCACTTCTCCCGCTGTGCGGGATTCGTTCGGAATGACAACATCAATTTGTTTGGTGTGTTGGGGAAGCAGTGGCGATTCGCTGAGCGAATCGCCACTGCTTCCCTTAAGCGACCTAAAATCCTGTCATTCCGAGTCCGCCAACTGGCGGACGAGGAATCTCATAATCAATTGTTTATATGATTATATTATTGATCAGTACCGATAGTCAATTTATTTTAATAACTCATCATCTGGTGATGACAGATCATTAAACAATTAGTTAACGGATATTGTTCAGGAAATTATAATCTTGAGATATTATTATAGTCTTATGGATCGCAGAAACTAATCCTTGCCACATTGACCTTCATTGAAATTTTTAAATTTATCAGGTACTCAGACCAGTACGGTATTTTTCCAGACCGACAGTTTCTTCGAATGCACTGACAAATTTCGTAAAAAAAGTTGAATAATCCACCAGATCAAAATAATCATAAGTCTCATCAGGTGTGGAAGGTATATCTTCGAACCTGTTATCATCGACTGATTTTACCGCTTCTGATTTTGTAAAATCGACACGTTCACCATTAATCCGGTTATAAAAATGCCAGTCCTTTTTCTTGTGAGTCTTTAAGATTTCACCGCCAAAAACGTCGTGGATCATCAATGAGATTATACTATCCTGACCCACTGCCTGGCTACCTGAGGTCAATTTCCGATTGGGATCCGGTGTCAGGCTGCGCTTAAGCGCCTCGTAAACAACCATTTTATTAAACATATTCCTTTGCATTTGTGATTTACTGAAAATAATCAGTAACAATTTTACATCATTTAACTTTAAAGCAGCTATACTCAAAAAGTCTGCCTTAAAATTATAACAAACGATGTTAGAAATTGTTATAGAATTTTTGAAATAAATTACATGATTTACATGTTCAGTAAATCTCAAAGACCTTGATGTTAATATGTTAAAGTCAGTGTATCTGGATTAATCTACTTCATTAAGGCGGATATATCAACTACAGACAGAAGGCATTGTCTTTCATCACCGGTAACTATACCTTCCATATATACCCTCGATGCGGGATTACCATTATAACCAAGAATTACCTCGCATGACTCTTTTGCATTGGTTGAATACACTTTATGGAAGAATCTGTCAAAAACATCCAGGGACTCTTCGGCGATGAAAAGCTTAAAGTTGCTGTTTACGAGACTAAAACGTTTGTCGCCCAACATCTCGGCACCAGTAAAGTTAAGCTCACTGATACTTCCGTCGGAATCGAGTGTAAAATATCCCATTGGTGCAAAATCGTATAACATAGTGTATTTTCTGAGAGCTGTTTCTGCTGTTTCATTAGCCTGTATCAGCTCTTCATTCTGCATTTCTAATTCAATCTGGTGCACCTGAAGTTCGTGGAGCAGCTTCACAGCATCAGTTTCCATGGCCAACCTGTCCATCTTGAATTGCTTTTTTTTCAGCAATTCTTCCGCATTCCTCCGCAGGATCTGGTTATCAGACAAATTTTGTTTTTCCTTGTTCATAGCATACTTATTTATTAATTGTTAGTATCATACCTAACGGCACTTTCAGATTATTCTTCAGTACTATTACAGACCAATCAGTATCTGTTATTTTGCCTCCGTTTGTTATTAACTGCATTTTACACCTGGTATCCACCGAATCGTCCAATATCTTTTTCATTTTGATTTCTGTCTTCTTCCTCAGAGCCTCAGGAATAAACATCTGAATATAATCTTTGTTAAGCATTTCCTCATGATTTCTTCCTAAATATTTTTCAGCCGAGGGATTAACTCCCAGTATTTTCCATTCAGTCGACAATTTAATAATAATATCTGAAGAAGATTTCAAAAGCAGAGTATTCATTTGCTCTGTTTCATGAAGTTTTATTTCCACCTGCTTAAGATCGGAAATGTTAAAAAAGGTTATGACAACACCATCTATTCTGTCGTCAAATGTACGGTAAGGCATAATACGAACGGAGAACCAGCGTCCGTCCTTGCTGGGAATCTGTTTTATTATAAAAACAAGTGTCTTAAGTACATTCAGTGCGTCAGCAGCCAGTTCAGGATATAAAAGGTCAGAATCCAGGTCAGTGATAGGCCGGCCAATATCGCTTTTTATCAGTTTAAATATTTTGACTGCCTGGTTTGTGAAACGACGGACTTTCAATTCCTTGTCAAGAAACAGAGTAGCAATATCTGTGCTGTTGAGCAGGTTTTTCATATCATTGTTCACATGCGTGAAATCTTCTACTTTTGACAGCAATTCCGCATTTAAAGTCTGAAGCTCTTCATTAAGGCTTTGCATCTCTTCTTTTGAACTCATTAGTTCTTCATTAGCCGATTGCAGTTCCTCGTTGGAAGATTGCAATTCCTCATTCGTTGATTTAAGTTCTTCCTGGGATGTCTGCATTTCTTCAAGAGTATCCTGCATTTTTTCGCGAGTGTACTTTAGCTCTCTCTCCAACTCGGTTTTTCTGGTCTGGCGCGATGTATTCTTTTCTTTCGGAACCTTATTAATATCATCAGTATATTCCTCTATATCACTGAATAATACCATTAACATACCATTTAGAGGCTCTGGTTTTTCAATCCTTTGAATGCTGACATTTATAGTTTGATAGCTACCATTTGCACCTACCCTGATGTTATTTAAAACCGCTGCTTCTTTTTTCAGCAGAGCTTTGCGAAAAGCTACAGGAAACTCATTGCGCAAGCCTTCGCGTAACATTGCAAAAATATTCATATTTGCTTTACCGACAGCAGGTTCGAGGTATTTTCCGGTACGTCCGCTAATATATAAAATATCACCATGATCATTCACAAGAACGCCAACCGGTGAATAATGCTGCAATATAAACTGATCGGCCAGAAACTGAATATTGCTAATTGGTCTAACAGGTTTTTCATTCTCAGTATTCTCTGCTTTTACCCGTGAAGATGTCGTTGGAAAATCTAATAATTCAGGTGCGAGAAGAGTTGTGACCCGGCTGAATATTTTCAATTTTGAATCCAAAGAGGCGAAAAGATGACTCTGAGTACCGAGTGTTTCAGAGCTGCCTAACAACATAATCCCCTCAGGATTAAGACTATAGTAAAACATGCCTATCAGTTTCCTTTGAAGCTCGGGCTCCATATAAATCAGCAGATTACGGCAGGACAGGATATCGATTTTAGTAAATGGGGGATGCATACTGATATTGTGTTGTGCAAACACAACTTTCTCTCTTATTTCTGAATTTATGCAATATTCATTATCTGTTTTAATAAAAAAGTTTCTCAAACGTTCCGGTGATACATCTGCGGCAATACCGGCAGGAAACGTACCTTTTCTTGCTATTTCGATAGCATCGTTATCGAGATCAGTTGCAAATATCTGCAAAGAATAACTCCCATGAGGATTAACTTTTTCAAGAGCTTCTTTGAAAACAATTGCCAACGAATAAGCTTCTTCGCCGGTTGAACACCCTGGTACCCATGCTCTCAGTACCGAACCGGGTTCAAAGCGGGTCAAAATTCCAGGTATAATAGTCTCCTTCAACTTTTCCCATACTGCGGTATCACGGAAAAAATTAGTTACCCCGATCAATAATTCCTTAAACAGGATTTCGATTTCCTTTGGATTATCATTCAAAAAAGATACATAGGAAGATATCTTATCAATTTTATGGATATTAAGGCGTCTTTCAATGCGACGATAAACCGTATTTTTCTTATAAGATGAAAAATCGTTCCCGGTATACCTCCTGAGCAGAGTTAAAATTTTGTCAAGAGAACTTTTATCTTTTGACTCTATTTCAGGTTCAAAGCTGATGACAGGTGTATGCATTTGGAATTCAATGAGCCTCAGGGCCAACTCGTTTGCCGGAGCTACAATATCAACAAGAGTCGAATTAATAGCATTTCGGGGCATGCTGTTGAATTTTGCGTCGGCAGGATCCTGTACCATTACAATCCCGTTTCTTTCCTTGATGGCACGAATGCCTAAGCTGCCGTCTGAACCCATGCCCGAAAGAATAATACCAATTCCAAGCTCCTTCCGGTCGATAGCCAGCGATCGCAGGAAATAATCAATCGGAAGGCGTTGTCCTCTTTCTTCAACCGGCTTAAACAGGTGTAATACCCCCTTTGATATTGACATAGTTTTATTTGGTGGAATTACATAAACGCAATTTGGTTTAACTTCCATTCCGTTTTTTACCTGTATAACCTCCAGTTTGGAGATCCGCTGAAGCAATTCGGGAAGCATCCCTTTGTGAGTAGGATCGAGATGTTGAACCACAACATACGCCATCCCGCTGTTTTCAGGCACATTAACCAGTAACTGTTCCAGCGCTTCCAAACCGCCTGCTGATGCTCCTATGCCAACAACTGGAAAAAGTCCCTTATCTGAATCAGAAGCTGTTTTATTATTGGATGATGATGATGATTTGATCTTACTGGTTTTCACTTATATAAGGTATTAAAATTATAATTGCTTCATAAACTACCTAAGATAATTAAATTTTTCTAAGGGATCATAAATGGTTCACGTATATTATTCTTTGCTAGTTCGCGGGCCTGATCTACCCATTTATCCTGTTCTATCCGGCCGGGAATTATTTCCAGTACCTCAGTAATAATTTCAATATCAGTGTGGGTGAGCTTGCTGATCTGGCTGAAAGTATATATACCAAGCGTGTTCAATCGTTCCTCAACCCATAGCCCAAGCCCGTCGATCAGGGTTAAATTATTAGCCTCATGTTTATGTGCGATACCTAACCTGTCGTAATAAATCCGATCCTGCCTGTCACGGATACGCTTAAGAAGATCTGATTTTTTACCTGCAATCCTGATGAGTTCACGTGCCTGAAGTATCCACTCATCTCTTTCAATTCTGCCAGGGAAATATTCAATTGCTTCAGTAACATCAACAATATCTTCTTTGGTGAAATTGCTGATCTGCTGAAATGTATATATATCGAGCGCATTAAGTTTTTCCTGAATCCATCCTCCGATTCCGCTGATGATAGTCAGATCGTCTGCTTCTTCTTTTTTGGCAATACCTATTCTATTGTAATAAATCTTGTTCTTTTTTTCACTGATCCGTTTAAAAAGATCTGTCCTTAATTCTTCACTACGAACAAGTTCCTTTGCTTGTGCCACCCATTCATCCCTGTCGATCCTGCCTGAGAAGTATTCAATCGCATCATTGATCGTATCAATATCCTGAGGCGTGAATTTGCTTATCTGACTGAAAGTGTAAATATCCAACGCATGAAGTCTTTCCTCGATAAACGGACCAATACCGCTGATCATTTTCAGATCATCCTTTTCTTCCTCTGTAGCAGTGCCAAAACTTTTGTAATCAAGCAGATGCTTACGCTGAGCAATATTCAACAGGGCCTCATCTTTTTCGTACAGCAATTGTTCATTTCGTTTATTTTGTAAGGTCATATAATCTGTTTCATTAACAGCTTCTGAGTGAAGGGCTTTAAGAGCCCTCACCTCTAAAATAAGTTGTTCAGTCTCCTTTTCCTTTTCACTCTGGCTTTTCTTCAGATTGACGATTTCAGAATCCAGATTGACAATCCGGTTATTCAATTCATGCTTTTCGGATTCAATAAGTTTAATCTTTTTTCCATAAACGGACTTATAATAAAGCCAGGCTGTGAGATAAGTAATGATTGCAGCTCCCAATAACAATAAAATAATTTCAATGGTTGCTTCACCTTTTGTCTGTGCCAAAAGAATAATCAAAGCATTCATATTTTCAGTGTTTTAAAATTATTTCTGATCTCCTGTTTTTTGCTCTTCCTTCGTTTGTATTATTGTCGGCTGCAGGTTGTTTTTCGCCTTTTGAGTCAATAATTATCTTATTGGCCGGCATACCCATTTTTTCAAAATAGTTCTGTAAACTTTGAGCCCGCCGGTAACCCAGAGCCAGGTTATATTCATCAGAACCGACAGCATCAGTATAGCCGGTAATGCTTAGCCTGGATTGTAAGTTCTGATCCAGATAGGCTTTTGATTCAGCATAGTACTTTTCTGTATTTACATCTGATTTGAATTCTGATTTGTCAAAGTCAAAGTAAATTATAATTTTTTCAGGTATCTGTGGTTGTTCCGGGACCACATGTTTAGACAGGGTATCAACCGGGGATATCTCACTTTCCCTGACCTTGCCTGGTTGCGTGGTTAAGGGTTCACCGCACAATCCTTTTATTTTACATACATAAAAATGGGTCGAGAATGCTGACCATCCGAATAATGTAAGGAATCCTAATAATAGAATTTTCATTATAGAAGGTTTAGGTTTTACTGAATTCCTTCAATGGAAGTTGCTAAAATCTTTCAGATTAAAGCCATCCGGGTTATCATTGGTGATCTTGCGGAAATTATAGTAATAAAGGTTCCCCTCCTGATCAAATATCATTTCGAAGCACTTTCCTGCTCCGCCATCCTTAGGTGGACCTACATGAAAATGGAACAAAGTATTTGGCGGGTTAGAAGCAAGCGCTTCCTGGATCTCCTCAGTATTAAATAGTTTAAAATCATATGGATAAACTGCTTTAATTTTCTCCGGCGAATTACAGTTTGGCGCCATTTTATCTTTGTTTAATAACAAAACCTTGTCTTTAAAACCCGTTGATTTGTTGTAATATTTCAATCCGTTTATAGAAATGGGCAAACGATCTTTCTCAAGATTTTGAACATGTTTCTGCATGAATTTTACAATCGCCGGTATTACGTATTCAAAATCTGTCCCGGTATCGCCTGAATATGTAATTGGAATGCTGCAGAATTCAGGCATTTTGGTTAAATTATTTGATGCATCTCCCAGTACCAGGCTCATGTAATTATAGCTAATACCACCCGGATCTTTATCGTAAGCTCCATCCATAAGCACCAAAAATGAATACTTTGAATTAGTTCGCCGCTTCTCAAACTCGCGCAGATCGATAAACTCATAATCTGTAGATTTCCAGTATTTCTGAACGGCATCCTTAATATATGCGTTATAAAAACTGACGCCATCTTCAAACACAACACAGGTTTTCGAGTTTTTGAACATCCCTATTTGCTGTTTTGTTGCGAGAGGTGGATTAGCCAGCAACGCCAGACTCAGGAACAAAAAAGTAAAAATGAAAAAGTATTTCTTCAATACTGTTTTTATCATAAATCCTGTTTTACAACGCATTAATCCCGAATTTCTCATCTACTGTAGTTATAATTTTGAACATTTTAAAAATCACAGTTATTAAAAACATAAATGTTACATAATTCCTGCAAAATGTTACATAATTCACAGGTTTGGTGAAATATCAGGAGGAGAAGCGAGAAATTATATATAATGAGGCAGTGTAAATGCGAACCTGCTTCCCTTACCCGGTTCACTCTCTATCCGGATATTTCCCCCATGCAGTTCGACAAATTCCTTGCAAAGCAAAAGACCTAATCCGGTTCCTTTCTCATCCTTAGTACCAGGGGTTGAATGAAACGAATCAATTTGAAAAAGTTTTCTCTGGTTTTCGACTGAAATTCCAATGCCATTGTCTTCTACCGTTACTTCAACGTACTGTTTGAGCTCGCGGGCATTTATTATGATTTCTCCATTAATGTCTGTATATTTTATGGCATTGCTGATCAGATTCCTGAGTATAGTCTTAACCATCTGCAGATCCGCTGCTACATTCATGCCTGGTTAACGGTGTGGTTCATTACGATTTGCTTTTGACCGGCTAAAGTTTTGAGATTTGCAATTTCTTCCTGTAATAATTCGTACAAATTAATTTTAACCGGCTTAAAATTTTTCTCTTTATTTTGAGATACAGCCCATACCAGGAGGTTATCCAAAAGGACTAACGTGTTATTTGCTGAATTATAAACAATGTCAATATATTCTTCTATTTCCTTTTTATTAAATTCCCGGAAACTCAGCTTTAACATTTCCAGAATACCTATGATTGAGCTGAATGGGCTTCTCAGATCGTGTGCTATGATAGAAAGAAATTTACCATTTGTGGAAACAATTTCAGTGAGCTTATTTGTACGTTGTTCGAGTAATGTTTCCAGACTCGTATTGAGCTCCTCCAATTCCTGTATTCGTAATAAAAACTGTTTTTCAGAACCAATACTGGTAGTGGAAATAACATGTGACAGACCCCGGGATTTTGAACTTTCGCTTATACTTAAAACCGGTTTTTTAACTGGTTTCACTCTGGTATGGTGGTCGATCTGTTTTAAGTTCATAATATTGGATTATCTTTTTGTACAACTCAATTAATAGCCGGATTATGGTAACTTATATGCCGGAGCTGTTTAAAATGTAAGGGTGTCAGCCCGGTCATACTTTTAAACTGGCTGGATAATTGCGCTACGCTGCTGTAATGCATTTTAACCGCTATTTCGGTAAGGTTGAGAATGTTGTGTTCGAGCAATTCTTTTACGAGTTCAATCTTCTGTTTAATTATGTATTTTTCAATAGTAATACCCTGTATTTCCGAAAAGAGTGTGTTCAGGGAAATGAAGCTATCGTTTACATTAAGACTGATGAAATCGGAATAACTGGTATTCAGATCTTCATCCGAACAGTTCTGCAGATCTACAATTGTTCTTTTTAATTTTTCAATAAGCTCATTCTTCTGGAGGTTTATCAATTCAAATCCAAAACGTTTCAATGATGTATACAGTTTCTTGTGCTGCAGCGCTGTCAATTTCTTTCCTATGGTTACTTCACCTAATTCCACAGAAAAATAATAAACACCTAATTTGTCCAGCTGGGATTTAACTATCGTTTTGCAACGATTACACACCATATTTTTAATATACAGTTTCATTATCTTCGATAATTTGAAAAAATTCAATAATGTCAGTAATTCAGGTAATATTGAATTTTAAAGATCTGCTACAATAAAAGAACTAACGCTTTTTTATAAGGTGTCTAAAAATCCTATCACCCATGCTTTAATTAAAACCGAACTATCTCTAAAAAGGAGATTTGACATAATCTAAAAATCATTGCAACTATCACGAACAAAGTTAGACTGATAATACGATAGAATTATTACATAATTCCTTTTCAAGTTTATATGATTCACACATTTTAAGGATTTTAGAGCAGGGTAATCAAAGGCAGAAGCCAGATACCTCCATGGCATCCGGCTTCATTCGCTATTTTCAACATTCCTGCAGGCAATGAACATTATAACATGTGTATCTTAACTGATAGTTTGCCTGAAATGCGGATTATGGATTTTCAATTCCAATACTGTTAATGATTGTACTGCTGTCTCGAATCACGATTATTCTGCTGCCTCGAATTGCGGTTATCCTGCTGCTTCGATTGTTTTTGCCAGTAACCTTTTGACCATGTTTTTCCACGTGGAGTTGACTGCCATGAACCTTTTACATATGAGTGACCTGGCCTTGGGTTATCCCAATAACCGGCCTTTTGAACGTACACATGACTCTGGCTGTTCCAACCCCAATCACCATCGATCCAGATTTGAGTATCATATTGTCTTTGTGGCCTGGCATAATCTACATAGGATGGTTCTGATGCAACGTAACCTCCCATGCAGGATGTAAAAATTATTCCTATTCCTGTCAGTAAGACCAGGTAACTAAATATTTTCATATACCTACCGACTCTGGCATAAACACCATTTTTCTGATTTTTCGATAAAGGCTTCCTGCTTACAGCAAAATGAATCTCATTCTGCAACTCTACATTTGTTTTCATTTTTGGATTTTTATTAATTTCATTCTGATCTCCCCTAAATAATTCTTCGCCTTTTTTCATGATTAAGTTTTTGGTGGTAAAATTCACAACACAAAGGTGAGGTTATATATTCCGGTATCTATTACATAACTATTTTAATATGTTACATGATTCACATGTTACGACGGTACGACGGTACGACGGTATGACGGTACGATGGTATGACGGTATGACGGTATGACGGTACGACGGTATGACGGTACGACAGTATGCTAATCTTTGTACACATCTTTGATCATATTCGAGGAGATTTCTCATTCAATTTCGTAAACAGCATCCCATTGGTATGTTCATTGTTGACTTCTACTGTCATGAATATAAACTAGTAATTGAGGTTGATGGAGAGGTTCATAACCACGATCCAAAGGGCTATCGATAATTTATCCCCCCTTTAGGGGGGCAGGGGGGCAAAAACCCAACGAAGACTGAGAGCTTGGAGTAGAAAAGGTGCAGGGGGTAAACAACAGGGAATGAGATACATTTAATAGATGTGTACAAAGAGTATCTTCAAAAGGAGAGCCTGCCCCGCTTTAGTTAATCTTACATCACATCTCAATTAAAGTCGATTGGAGGAAGAGAGAAGGAGATCCCTCGCTGGCGCTCGGGATGACAGGTATGTAGTTGATTAGCAGGAGGAAGAAGCGGCGATTCGTGAGTGAAGTACTTTATGAATAAAATGTCGTCACGAATCGCCGCTTCTTCCTCAAATGTCCCACAAAATGACCTGTCATCCCGAATTCCGACAAATCGGAGCTTGCGGAGGTTTGGAGGAATGAGGGATCTCCTTCTCACAGCAGGAACTCAATAAAAAAGATGTGATGTAAGATTAGCCGCCTTAGCGGGCGGAAATGTATCAGACATATATTCAATACTTTACATTCTGTTTAGCACTAAACTCTCTCACTATTTTACTGTATTTAACTCCATAGGTTGACTGCTATGCCCCCGTCCCCTTCTACTTCTTGTCTACCCTTTATACACATCTTTTCCTTTTAAGTATTCTAGGGCCATTTGGAAGCCGTCTGCCTTATCATAGAACCTGTCAGTTCCATCTTTTATTGATATATATCCAGGTGGTCCCTGAGATTGATAACCACTCCATCCGCCTAGTCTTCCCATAGCCCAAGTGGCCCATTGAAGGGAACCAGTTTCATATGGGTTTTTGAGTTTTTCCGTTTTCCCCTCAAGCTTTTCCATATAAATTGAAAGGAAGTGTAATTGTCCCTTTGAAAAAATTATGTTGGCATTAATTTTATGAGAGTTCGTGAGTGACAGCTTCAATATCATAGTAGTCAATGCTACTTGTAAAGCCATGATAGCAAGCTTTTTAAGTCCTCCGCCTGTTTCTAATTGTGATTCTTCAATAGCTAAACCCTTACTCTTTAAAACACGGAATAACTCTTCAATAAACCACCTTTGACTGTACCATTCAATGCATTTAAGCGCATCCTCAGCGCATTCAATTAGATGCGTTGTTAGCAATCTCCATAATACAGGATCTTCTTTCCCAGGTACACTCTCTGGGAGTTCTCTTGCTTCAATGGCCCACATCTCAACATAGCTCGCTCTATTCTCAAGAGGCCTATTCTTAGGATGCCTTATTTTTACTTTCTCATACCTTAAGGACATCTTTGCTTTTCGCTTTACCCTTTTCCGATTATTGCGGATATCAAGAGTATAACTTGCTTTCTGCTCTGACGAACTTAGCTTTTCAAATAAATTGTAATTTTCTCCCCACAACTTTCTATTGATCTTTGCCCTTATCAACAAGTGAGTCTGATTGTCTGGAACCGTCACAAATTCATCATAAATATCAGATTCTCTGTCACCTATAATTGTAAGGCAAGTTGCTTTTGTGAGCAATTTCTTAGTCGCTTCAGCACTTGTGATCCACCTGTATGATTCTTTATCTTCTATGTTCTGATTATGGTAATCCCGTTCATACTTATCGGGGCTATCCCAGGGTCGGTTCCATATCTCTACTGAAGATATGCCTATAGGAAGTTGATTTTCAGAATCTATTACTAAAACTGGATGACAAAAAAAGCCTGCATTGTTCTTTTTTGTAACAGGTCCGATATCTTCATCATTCATTAATCTGCCCATATGATTACTGAAGTTTACTTCACTAGTATCCTGAAAAGCAAGCATATGCACAGGACGGTCATTGTTTTTGCATGCCCGGTACACCCCCTCGGCTAGATCCTTATGGTCAATACTGTCGTTTCCCAGCATTCTGTAGGCTCCAATTTTTTCTGTGCTTGTTGCACAGAATTTATTAACTACAACATTACCAAAATCTAACATATCTACTATAACTTTTTCTGCTCGTTTTTCAATTCTTGAATCTGGCAGAATTCCCTTAAAAAAATCGTCGAACTGTTTGTCTTTCATGCAATTAAGATACAAAAAACAAACAAGACAAACAAGTCTAATACATTGATATCCAGATACTTATATTAACAATTCAAACTAACTTATCAACACCTAAATCCCCTCCCAAAAAGATGTGTATAAAGGGTAGACTTCTTGTAGAGAGGGGCGTGGATGCGATAAAGTTGCAATATGATGGTTCGAGGGTTCGATGGATCACTACTTGCCGATAGTCACTTCTCTGAGATTGATTTTGTCAGCTCCGAAAACGATTTCATATAATTCAACTGAATTTGGATTCGTTTTAGCCGTCTGCATACTTTTAAGTACATTCAGTTCTGTCAGGGCATCAGTACTTTTTGATAATAATGCTGCCAGTGCATCGACAGACTCCCCAACTTTCCCGGTGGAAGTATATCCGAATGTATCTATAGAACCATTTGTGAATTTCAGATTGATTTTTCTTGAATTCAATCCATCGCGTATTATCATATACTGGGGATTAGAGAGATCGGGCAGATAGAGGACAGTTGCTTTCACAATTCTGCCGGTATCAGGATCTCTTTCAACATGCAAAAAAGGTTTTACTGTATAATATTTTAATCCTGTTTTTTCAGTCAGACCTTTGTTCGAATAGATCTGAACAGGGGCACATCCGGCAAATGAAAGGACGAATAAGCAGACTAATACGGCTCTCATTGTGTTTTTCATAGTACTAATTTTAATGTTTGCAGAATTGTGGATTAAAATTAAAACAATAATTTAACTCATGCAAGAGCCGTAATCGAAAGTTTAAGTCAAACCATAGCGTTACCTTTATTAAGGGAACATTGACATGAATATATTGTTTCTATGTAATACAAAGGTTGAATCATGAAAAAGAATAAATACTCAATTCAATCCCGAAAGGTTGTTGTCGTTGGTGCCGGAGCCGTTGGTGCAACTTATTGCTATGCCCTCGCACAAAGTGGTCTTGCGGATGAAATCGTACTGACCGACAGGAATGAAGATCTGATGAAAGGCCAGGTACTCGATCTCGTACATGGACAGCCCTTTTTCCCAACTGTGGTTATCCGTTCCGGTACAATTAACGATTGCACTGATGCTCAGGTTGTTGTAATAACTGCCGGTGCCGCGCAGAAGCCGGGTGAGACGAGACTGCAACTGATTAAAAAAAATGCTGAAATAACAGGGAGTATTGCAGAAGATATAGCAAAATCAAACTGCAAAGGAGTTATGGTTATTGTAAGCAACCCTGTTGATGTTCTTACTTATGTAGCTCTCAAACGATCAGGATGGGAAAAAGGACGGGTAATGGGATCAGGGACAGTTCTCGACAGTTCCCGATTCAGGTATCTTCTAAGTAACCACTGTGGTGTTGACGTACATAATGTTCATGCCTATATTCTCGGTGAACATGGTGACAGCGAATTCGCTGCCTGGTCAATGACGAATGTTGCAGGTATTAATATTGATGAATATTGCCCTGTTTGCGGCAAATGTTCCGGATGGAAAAAACATCGCAGGCTTATTGAAGAACAGGTACGTGACTCGGCATATCATATAATAAATTATAAGGGTTCAACCCAGTTTGCAGTAGGACTTGCGCTTGTAAAGATCACCGAAGCCATTCTCCGTGGCCAGAATAGCATACTGACTGTCTCCACTCTGGTAGAAACAGACTTTGGCCTTAAGGATGTTTGCCTCAGTGTGCCATGTGTTGTATCCAATAATGGAGTAAGCAGGATCATTGAGAGTCCGCTCTCTTCAGAAGAAATTAGATTACTATCAAAGTCTGCCGGTATTCTGAGAAAAGCAATTGATTCTATATAACAGTCATCTGCTATTTCTTAATCCGTATATTGTTCTGAAGTGGTAACCATACACGGCAAATGTAATTGCATCCACTATCAGGCCTGGCCGCCTGAAAAGTGTCCATATCATGAGTTTCCAGTATTCACTCTGGCCTCTGTTTAGTATTCCGATTATGATCATTGATTTGAAAAATGCACCCAGGTGGAAAATTTAATAATACAATCATTGACTATTAATGTAGCAATTAAAAAGTTATATTGTTAAGAATGCCAGATTCCAGCTTTAAATCACTATTACTTTTTTGAAGAAATCAGTATAACGACTCCTCCGACTCCCATTACTGCTATTCCAATAAGAGGTGACCAGCTGAGGTGATGAGGTTTGTTCGCGGTGATTTTGAGACTTCCGATATCGACTACTTTCTCCCTGGTAAAGAAAGTAATAGCTGTAAAAATGGTTAATGCTAATCCTACTATTAAAATAAAAATCCCGACTTTCTTCATATCATTTACGTTAAAATATTGCTGAAAGGTACTCGAAGCTCATACCACGACCGTTACATAATTCTGAGAAAAAGTTACATTATTTACACATTGAAAAAAAAAAGAGGCTGTCCTTTTGAGACAGCCTCTTCATAATAAATGTCTTATATAATATTCAAATTACACCAGTTTAACATTTATGGCATTTAGTCCTTTTTTCCCTTCCTGAAGGTCGAAAGTTACTTCATCATTTTCCCTGATCTCATCATTCAAACCCGATACATGCACAAAGTATTCCTTTTCTGATGCACCGTCCTTAATAAATCCAAATCCTTTGGAATTATTGAAAAATTTTACTGTTCCTGTACTCATAATTTTGATTTTAATTTTTGGCAAAGTACACATTACAATCGGGATAATGCTCTAATTTTCAATAAATCGCTTCTTTATCAGTACTATTCTTCAATATTGCTCTGAATGTATCAGGTTGAATATTTTAGAATTTAACCTTCTTATAAAAAATTCTTTTGGTAATCTCTGCCGCAAAAATATATACCACTACGATCATCAATACCAGTAAATATGTTGATAGAGTGAGCGGGCTGAATCCAAAGACTGTTCCAAGAGGAGTAAATGGAAAGATCAATGTAATAACAGCAATCGATAATGTAGCTATCAGGAGATATTTCCCCGGTTTACTCCTGAAAAAAGGTTTTCTGCTGCGGATAACAAGTACGATCATAGATGCCGAGATAACCGATTCAAGAAACCAGCCTGTTCTGAACTGATCCTCATTTGCATGAAGCATAAGCAGAAGCAGTCCAAAGGTAAGATAGTCAAAAACAGAGCTGACAAGTCCGAATGTAATCATAAACTTGCGAATAGCTTTTATATCCCAGCGGCGGGGATAGTTAATCATTTCTTCATCCACACTGTCAGTGGCAATGGTCATTTCAGGGAAATCGGTCATCAGATTTGTCAGCAGGATCTGTTTGGGAAGCAATGGAAGAAAAGGAATAAAAAGCGATACCCCTGCCATGCTGAACATATTGCCAAAATTAGCGCTTGTGGCCATAAAGACGTATTTAAGTGTATTTGCGAAAGTTGTTCTCCCTTCCCGTACTCCTTCAACCAGAACTCCCAGATCTTTTTCGAGCAGTACGATATCAGCGGCATCTTTGGCAACATCAGCAGCCGTATCAACTGAAATCCCAACATCTGCAGCATGAAGTGCCGAGGCATCATTTATGCCATCTCCCATGTATCCTACAACGTTCCCGGCTTTTCTCATGGCGATTATAATCCTTTCTTTCTGATTGGGTTCTATTTCGGCAAAAACATCCACTGTACCTGCACTTCTGAGCAATGCGCTATCGCTCATTTGACGCATATCGGGACCTGTAATGATTTTAGTATCTGAGAGACCCATCTTCTTACTAATACTGGCTGCGACAAGATGATTATCTCCGGTAATAATTTTAAGCGATACGCCAAGATTTTTAAGGCTGGCAATAGTATCGATGATATTTGCTTTTGGCGGGTCAAAAAGGGTCAGAAAACCCAGGAATGTCATATCCTTCTCGTCACTCTTGTTTATGAGGGAATCTGACGGCATCAATTTATAAGCAATCCCTAGAGTGCGAAATCCATTATTGCTGAATTCTTCAAAATGTTTCTGAATCTTATCTTTCACCGATGCCAGGTCAGCTATAGTTCCTTCTTTAGTTTCGACGGCTGAACATACCTCGAGGATGTTTGTCAGAGCACCTTTTGTTATCATCAGATGGGTTATTTCCGTGTATAACAGATATGCTCAGGCGTTTCCGAAGAAAATCATATGGAATTTCATCATGTTTACTGTAGTCCGATAGGTCAATTTTTTGATGGTTCAGGATAGCTTCATCTATCGGATTTGTAAATCCGGTTTCGTAAGAAGCGTTAAGATAAGCAAACAGAAAAACCTTTTCGTTTGCTTCTCCGTTAACATCCAATGCCGATTCTACCTTAACTGTTCCTTCTGTGAGAGTGCCGGTTTTATCAGAGCAGATAACATTCATACTGCCGAAGTTTTCAATAGAAGAAAGTCGTTTAACAATTACTTTTTTCTGAGCCATTTTTTTTGCACCATGAGCCAGGTTGATGCTGATAATCGCCGGCAATAACTGTGGAGTTAATCCTACAGCCAGCGCGAGTGAAAAAAGAAAAGATTCCAAAACAGGTCTGTGCAGATAAACATTAATGGCAAATATTATTACCACCAGTATAATTGTAACTTCTCCAAGAAAATAGCCGAATCTTCGAATTCCATGTTCAAATTCGGTTTCAGGTGGTTTAAGTTTCAGCCGTTCCGATACCTTTCCAAATTCACTGTTTTTACCTGTAAGTGTAACTAAAGCCTTTGCACTTCCGCTTACTATATGAGTACCCATCCAAACTGCATTAGAACGCTTTGCCAGAGGAGTATCTTCAGCCAGTACCGAAACAGCTTTTTCAACCGGAAAGGTTTCACCGGTAAGCATAGCTTCATCAACAAAAAGATCTTTTGATTCAATAAGCAGGCAGTCCCCGGGAACTATATCGCCTGCATTCAGGATCACAATATCACCAGGGATAATCTCTTCAACAGGGATCTCCTGTTGGTTCCCATCCCGAAATACAGATGCTTTGATTTGTACAATGGCGAGCAACTTTTCTACCGCATTTGAAGCTCCATGTTCCTGCCAGAAACCAAGGAGTCCGCTGATTATAACAATTGCCAGTATAATCGAGGCATCAACCACATTATGCAAAAAAAGGGATAATCCTGTCGCAAATAACAGAATGATAATAATAGGACTCTTAAACTGACCGATCAGGAGTGAAAATGTATCTGATCGTTTTTGAGGTTTGAGACGATTTTCACCGTAAGTTTTGAGGCGTGTTTTGGCTTCATTTGCTGAGAGGCCACCTTCTGTCGACTGAAGGCTCTTAAGTAATTCCGGTGCGGAAATGCTCCAGAAGGGATTTGAGCTTTGATCCATGATTTCCCCGATTAATCATTCGATTCATAGATACGAAGTTTGTTTCTTAAAGAGATAATTTCGTCCTGCATTGAACTTATACGTTTCAATAAATAATTGATAGTCTCAATACCTTCAAGATTAATATCGAGCTCGTAATAAAGCCGGACTATTTTCTCTAATTGAAGCAATTGTTCCGGATCAATAAATTCTTCTTCTTTTATTGTTGTGATCTCTATCAATCCCGTTTGCTGTAATGAACTGATAAATGAAATCTCAATATTATGGTTTGCACAAAACTCATCTACTGCTATCAGATAATTTGTATCCATAAATTATGACTTAAAGGTTATGATTCAGATAATTGAACAAATAATTTCTTTTGTTTTTCACTAAGATTTGTCGGGATTTTAACTGAATAAGTGATAAGCAGATCACCAAATTGACCTTCGTTCTTATATACAGGAAATCCTTTATCTTTTAGCTTTACTTTGGTCCCATTCTGAGTTTCCGGTTTTACTTTAAGTTTAACTTTCCCGTCCAATGTATCAATTGTGATTTCACCTCCAAGAACTGCCGTATATAAATCAAGATCCACTGATGCATATAAATCATTTCCTAAACGTTTGAACCTGGGGTGATTATCTATTGAAAATGCAATATACAAATCGCCATTCGGACCTCCATTTACTCCCTGGCCCCCATGCCCTGCTATTTTTATTGTCTGCCCGTTTTCAATGCCGGCAGGGATGGTAATTCTGATTTGCTTTCCGTTTACGGTTAATGTTTGTTTGTGGGTTTTATAAGCATCAATGAGCTCCATGTGCAATTCCGCAGTGTAATCTTCTCCCCTGTATTTCACCTGTCTTCTTCTGCCTGCACCTGTAGCACCGCCAAACATCGATTCAAAAAAATCTGAGAAGTCGCCGTCATATTGTGACCCTTCATACCGTGCACCACGGGGATCTGAAGATTGTTGCTGATACTGTTTTTGTTTTTCAAACTGCTCAGAATGCTGCCAATCCTTTCCATACTGGTCATATTTTTTACGTTTTTCAGGATCACTGAGCACTTCATTTGCTTCATTAATCTGTTGAAAGTTCCTTTTCGCATCTTTATTATTAGGATTTAAGTCCGGGTGATACTTCCTTGCCAGCTTCCGGTAAGCATTTTTTATATCCCTGGGTGTTGCTGTTTTATCTACTCCCAATAATTTATAATAGTCTATGAAATCCATTTATTTAAAAAATTTTATTGATCAGACATTAATATAGCTGATAATCGTTATATCCCTCAGATACTGCATAAACATTTACAACTTGAATCTTATAACAAGAACAAGGAACCGGGTGAAAAGTTTTTAAGGAATACAAGATGGGAAACTCCATGCTTTTTACTAATTAAAATACTTCTCAATAACAGTATTTAATTTAGTCTGATTAAGAGGTTTTGAAATATAATCATTACATCCTGCTTCAATAGCTCTTTCCCTGTCACCAGACAGTCCATATGCTGTTTGTGCAACGATGATAACATGTTTGTTAAAATTACGGATTTGTCTGGTTGCTTCATATCCGTCCATTTCCGGCATTTTAATATCCATCATAACCAGATCGAGATCAGGGTTATTCCGGCATGCGTTAACAGCCTCAAGTCCGTTGCCAGCTTTTAAAATGTTCTGACTTATTTTTTTAAATGCTATGGAAAGAAGCAGGTTCGATACTCTGTCATCTTCAACTATAAGAATTTTAAGATTTTTAGACTTTTTCTCTGTTACAGAACCAATTGTATC
>CAWHIG010000009.1:0-42314 GCA_963829255.1 uncultured Bacteroidales bacterium | reverse complement strand
ATAATAAATATTACAGGAATCAAAAACTTTTTTAACATATCTGAGTGTTTTATAGAACAATAGGTAATTCTTTATTAAATATAGTAAACAGATTATTACTCAACAAGGTTCAATACCTGACCTATAATAACCTATTAAAAATAGCGGTGCAGGCATTGAGGTGGAGAGTTTTTTTATCCTCTTATTACCATTTTTCCTGAATATTTGTTTTAAAGACAAAACAAGTTATTTTTACCTATACGTTTTATATGATATTATATTATATTTGTATGTTATTTTTATAATCGTATACTGCAATGGATAAAAAAACCAGGAAATTTGAAGCAATAGTAAGTGCTGCAAAATACCTGTTCTGGAAACATGGAATACGCAGGGTCAGCATTGAAGAGATTTGTAAGGAGGCGGGAGTAAGCAAAATGACCTGCTACAAATACTTCAGCAATAAAACGGCAATTGCGAAATACCTGATCGATAATATTTTCAAATCGGGAATGGAAGCGTATTTGGAAATAATGAATAGTAATATCCCTTATGAAGAGAAAGTCAGAAAGACTATTCAACTTAAAATAAGCAATGTTCATGAACTAAGCCAGGAACTTATAAATGATATATATAAAAATAAAGATGAGGAGATAGACCAGACAATTGAGGCAATTAAAAACAAGATGCTGCAGGTTTATCTGGATGATTTTCGCAAGGCACAGAAAACCGGGGAAATACGGGCAGATATTAAACCGGAGTTCATTCTCTATTTTCTTAATCATTTGACAGAGATAATTACTGATGAAAGGCTGGTCTCTCTCTATCCTGATCCTGAGCACATGATCGCCGAAGTAATGAGTTTCTTTTTCTATGGTATTATGCCGGCAAAAAAAATCTAAGCTAAATGAGGAATTTAATATTCACCATTCCGTTGCTTTTATTGCTGCTGCCTGAATCAGCACCAGGTCAGGAGAACACTTTTAATCTTAAGGGTCAGGCAGATGCATATTCAGGATCTAAAATTTACCGATCCGGTTCAATGGCAGACAGGTGTGAGATTCATACCTTCAGTCTCCATTCAGAAGAAATTGAAGAGTGATATTAAATTCGACTCTGAAATTTCTTTTAACAGCTTTCTGGATTATACTTTCGCCGGATGGAAAGAAAGTGGAAGTGGATCAGGAATCAGACCATACCGGCTTTGGATCAGACTCTCTTCCGAACGATTTGAACTCAGGGCAGGTCTGCAGAAAATTAATTTTGGCTCTGCCACCATGCTTCGTCCGCTTATGTGGTTTGACCGTATGGATCCCCGCGATCCCCTGCAACTGACTGACGGCGTATATGGATTGCTTGGCAGATATTATTTCCAGAATAATGCCAACGTCTGGTTATGGTTATTATTGGGAAACGATAAGACAAAAGGATGGGAGACAGTTCCTTCCGCGGGGAAGATTCCGGAATTCGGAGGCAGAACACAGTTTCCGCTTCCAAAGGGCGAAATAGCTCTAAGTTATCATCACCGCACAGCTGATTTAGGCTCGATAATCAATCCGGTAAACATTCATGGTGCAGTTAACTATCCTGAAGACAGGCTCGGAATAGATGGAAAATGGGATCTCGGTGTCGGGCTGTGGGGAGAGTATGCACTTATACATAGTTCATTGGATTCGGCCTATTTCCGGCAATGGTCAAAATTATTTACCCTTGGAATAGATTATACTTTCAGCCTGGGAAACGGATTGTATCTCGCATCAGAGTTTTTCAGAATCAGCAATGCGAACAAGATAGCTGAGCCAGGTGTTAGTAAATCGTTTTCGTTACTAACGGTCAATTATCCTATAGGGACCAATAAAATTGGAGGAATTATTTATTATAACCTGACTGATAACAGCTGGTACCGGTTTATTAACCTGCAGCGACAAAGTGATAACTGGACTTACTATCTTTTTTTGTTCTGGAATCCTGATAAAATAGCATTATATAATACAGGAGAGAATAACATCCTGTTCTCAGGTAAAGGAATCCAGCTGATGGCAGTATTTAATTTTTAATGTGAATCTATTATGGAAAATTCTAAGATCATTTTAATTGAAGGCCTTAAAAAACATTTCAATATGCCAGGAGGCAAATTCACTGCTTTGAATGGTATAGATCTGGAGTTCATACAGGGAGAGTTTACGGGTGTCGTCGGGCCCAGTGGCAGTGGAAAAACCACTCTCCTGAATATTATTGGCTCCCTCGATTCTCCTTCGGAAGGGAAAGCTATGGTTCTCGGACAATCCATAGGAAGCCTTAATGTAAAGCAAGCCGCCAGGCTGAGACGTTCCAAACTTGGTTTTATTTTTCAGAGCTATAATCTTCTTCCGGTCTATACTGTTTTCGAGAATGTGGAATTTCCACTTCTTTTGCTTAGTCTCGATGACGGAAAGCGAAGGAAAATGGTGATGGATTCGCTTGAGTGGCTGGGTCTTACAGATAAGGTAAAATCAAAACCTGCCCAGCTTTCCGGAGGAGAATGCCAGAGAGTGGCAATTGCCAGGGCAATGGTGAAGAGACCTGAAATTGTTCTTGCAGATGAACCTACAGCAAATCTTGATGCCGCCAATTCCCATCACATACTCAAGACGATGGTTCAACTGAATAAAGAATTCGGTACAACTTTCATTTTTGCTACCCACGATGATAAAGTAATTGGCTATCTGAGACGAAAGATTTCACTGGTCGACGGGAAAGTTGCTATGGATGAAATCAAGAAAAATTAAATACCTGAAACAATGAAACTGCTATTTAAACTTGCGGCAAAAAATCTCATTGGGGCAGGGATGAGAACCTGGCTTAATGTAATAGTACTGTCTTTTTCATTCCTGATCATTATCTGGCATAAAGGATTGCTGGACGGGTGGGACAGACAGGCAAAAAACGAAACAATAAAATGGGAAACAGGTGGTGGTCAGTACTGGCAGGCCAGCTATGATCCCTACGATGCTTTTTCTCTGACAGAAGCTCATGCAAAAATCCCTTCAGCGTTCGATTCCCTTGTATCGACCGGGAATATCGCCCCCATCCTTATAACGCAAGGAACCATCTATCCTGGTGGCCGCATTCAAAGCATTCTGATCAAGGGAATTGATTCTAATCAAAAGTTGCTTAAAATCCCCAGTTCATTGTTTAATAAAAGCAATGATGAAATTCCAGCGTTAATTGGCAGAAATACTGCGACTGATAATGGTATAAAGGAGGGGGATTTAATTACACTTCGCTGGCGCGATGTGCATGGCACTTTTGATGCAGGCAGCATGAAAGTAATTGGAATATTTGATACTGATGTACCCTCTGTCGACATGGGTCAGGTCTGGATTCCGATTGATCATCTTCAAAAGATGATGGATATGCCTGGTGAAGCCACTATTATAGTATGCAAAAACCAGGAACATGACAGCATTAGTACTGAGGGATGGAAATTCAAGACCAATGAAGTTCTGCTGAAATCCATTACCGACATGATTAAAATGAAATCGGTGAGCGGGGCAGTGTTATACGTCATACTTCTAAGCCTTGCCATGCTGGCTATTTTCGATACACAGGTTCTGGCAATCTTCAGAAGGCAGAAAGAAATAGGTACCTATATTGCATTAGGAATGACGCGCTACCAGGTTGTTGGGTTATTCACAATAGAGGGATCACTTAATTCTGTACTTGCTTGCCTGCTGGCAGCAGTTTATGGAATACCACTACTTGCCTTGCAGGCCAGCAGGGGAATGTCAATACCGGGAGGTACCAAAGGCTTTGGACTGGCTGTGGCAGACAAAATTTATCCCGCCTATAGCCTTGGACTGGTTGTCACAACCATTCTTCTCATTATGGTTACAACAACCATTGTAAGCTATTTACCTTCACGAAAGGTTGCTAAAATGAATCCAACTGAAGCGTTAAGGGGGAAATTACAATGATCAGGTTTTTGTTAAAAGGCATATTAAGAGACAAGCAACGAAGTCTCCTTCCTGTTGTAATCGTCATAATTGGCGTAATGCTTACTGTATTTCTGTTTTGCTGGCTGAAGGGTATTCTCAGCGACAGTATTGAGCTGAATGCCAACTTCAATGCCGGTCATGTGAAGATCATGACTGCAGCCTATGCAAAAAACGTTGACCAGATACCAAATGATCTCGCTCTAATTGGTGTTGATACTCTCCTGATAAAGCTGAATAAAGAGTTCCCTGAAATGAAATGGGCACCAAGAATTCATTTTGGAGGGTTGATCGATGCTCCGGATTCCAGGGGAGAAACCCGTACGCAGGGACCGGCGACAGGCTTTGGAATCGATCTGTTGTCTGGCAACCGTTCTGAAATTGAACGATTCAATCTCGAAAAATCCTTGCGTCGGGGAAGACTTCCTGCGCATAGCAGGGAAATATTAATGAGTGATGAATTCTCGAGGAAGCTTAAGGTAAACCCTGGTGATACGGTTACTCTTATCGGCTCTACCATGAATGGCAGCATGGCTATGTACAATTACACTGTTAGCGGCACAATCGTTTTTGGAACCGGACCCATGGACCATGGTGCTGTTATTGCCGACATTGAAGATGTACGCAATGCTCTGGATATGAATAATGCAGCAGGCGAGATTGTTGGATATTTACCGGGTAATTATTATGATGAAGAAAAAGTAGCTGAGGTGGTTGCCCGTTTTAACAGGCTCTTCCCGCCATCTGGTGATGAATATGCTCCGGTAATCACCACACTGCGCCAGCAGAACAATCTTGGCAGAATGATAGATCAGATAAAAGGGGTGGGGGCTTTCGCAGTTTTTATATTTGTCCTGTCTATGTCCCTGGTACTTTGGAATGCAGGGCTGCTTGGCGGATTGAGACGTTATACAGAATTCGGGACTCGTCTTGCCATTGGCGAAGATTACTCACACATATATAAAACCATGATATATGAGTCAATTCTTATTGGAATCATAGGTTCTTTCATTGGTACATCGATCGGGTTGCTGGGATCACTATATCTGCAGCGTCATGGACTTGATCTGAGTTCAATGATGAAAGATGCCACTATCCTGATGCCGTCCGTCTTTCACACCAGGATTACCTCTGCTGCATTTTATATCGGATTTATTCCCGGACTGGTATCGACTGTAATTGGGACCATGCTGTCGGGGATAGGAATCTACAAACGTAAAACAGCTCAATTATTTAAAGAATTAGAAGCATGAAAAAAATAGTTATACCTATGTTTATGCTGTGTGTTTCAATGAACGCACAGAATCCTTCTGCCAGGGAAATAATTGAAAAGGTAGATAAAAATATGTCGGCCGATAGCAGGGTCTTTACTTCAAAGATGATTATTCATAACCGGAGAAACACACGAACCATTGAATCCAAATCATGGAGTATGGGAGAGAAAAAATCTTATACAGAATATCTCTCTCCAGCCCGTGAACAGGGTACTAAAATGCTTAAACTGGATGATCAGCTATGGATTTTTTCTCCTTCAACTGACAGGATCATTCAGATTTCGGGACATATGCTCAGGCAATCGGTAATGGGCTCTGACCTGTCATACGAGGATATGATGGAAGATCCTCATCTTCTTAACCATTATATTGGAAAAATAGATGGAGAAGGAAAACTGGATGATAGAAATTGTTGGATCATTACTCTTTCAGCAAATACTCCCGATATAGCCTATCAAACACAAAAAATCTGGGTTGATAAGGACCGGTTTATTCCTTTAAAAAAGGAACTCTATGCAAAAAGCGGTATTCTTTTGAAAAGGATGGAACTCTCTGATGTAACCCAGATACAGGGCAGATGGTTTCCAAAAAAAATATTATTTAAAGATGTTCTTAAAGATGGAGAGGGTACGGAATTTCAGATTGAAGAGATTATTTTCAATACAACAATTCCTGATTATATATTTTCCAAAGCAAGTTTGAAGAAATGAAGGAGGTAAAAAGTCCAGGGTGAAGAACCTGATCTTATTTTACCGATTTGATTAAAATATCTGTGATTATGAGTGTTCTTGAAGACACTGCATATGCACCGAAATAACCTAAGGCTCCATTACTGAGATTGTTTTCCGGATTAGCCGGCGTCGATCCAAAGACAGGATTGGAAAAAAGAAGGTCCTCAAGTGTACGGTAATACTCATACGTCTGTTTATCGAGGGATAAAAGCTCGATCCTGAATCTGTCTCCCAATGTTGCACGGGCAGCACGTAGTTCTATTTCTTCTCCGTTGGTATACTGGTCATCAAACAACCGGTAATTTTCAGTATTGATAGAATCGTTTCTGAAAACCCTCATTCTGTAATAGTTTTTTTCATCCGGATCCCTGAAAAAACAATGAATCTCCAGATGAGTATCGTTTTGATTATTCCCTCCGAAAATAAATTGCTGAGATTCCGCTTTTACTAAATTCAATGAATCGATATTAACGTGACTGAACATGGTCGAAATACCTGAATATTCCTGGCTTTCCGATATCACTTTCAGAGTATATGTTCTTCCCGGAATTCCCCGGGTCTTTGAAGTAAGGTAAACGCCAGGGTTGACCTCTTTAAGCGTATCGATTATCCCGGAGTTATCGGTTATTATTACCACAGCACCAGAAACCGGTGGCAATACAGGTTGATTAAAATAACTTCCTGATTTACTGATCATGACGGTATAAGGCCCCCGCCTGTCGTTAATTACGCCTTCAATAACAATCCGTGGCGCGGCTTCGTTCAGATCTACATTGATAACTTTCTGACAACCAGAAAATACAATAACAGACAGTATTGAGAGTACAAATCTGAAGTGAATCTTTAAGCTGAATCCTGGTACTAAATATCATATTATTTTATAATTCAAAATTTAAAATTATAACTTACTGCAGGAACAAACCGGAACAGCGATAATTGCACTGCCTGCATTTTTGTGGGATCATTCGGGTCCCGCTGAAAATTAATTGCATAGGCATTAGAGCGGGCATATACATTGTAGATTGAAAAATTCCAGTTACTTTCAAACCTGGCGGTTTTTTTACGCTGCCATGTAAGTCCAATATCTAACCTGTGGTAATCGGGCATGCGATATCCGTTTCGTTCGGTGTAGTAAGGAACAATGTTTCCATCAACATAATAACGTCCGCTTGGAAATGTTACCACATTACCGCTGATAAAAATCCAGGTAGCGGAAAACGTAAGCCGCGGATTAAGCTCATACATCCCTACTATTGCTATATTATTTGGTCTGTCTTGTTTTGCAAGGAACACATTTCCGTTGTTGATATCGGGGAACTGCCTTTTTGTTTTTGATAATGTATAGCTGATCCAGCCTGTCAGTTTGCCATATTTTTTGCGTATCAGAAATTCCGCACCATATCCCCATCCTTTCCCAAATACTAATTGTGCTTCCACTTTGTTATTCAGTATAAGATTGGCCCCGTTACGGTAATCAATCTGGTTTTGAAGCGTTTTATAATATATCTCAACAGATGTCTCAAACATATTATTAGAAAAATTCCTGAAATAGCCCAGGGTATACTGATCTGCAATCTCAGGCAAAATGTTGATATTACTGGGAACCCAAAGATCAAAAGGTGTGGTTGAGGTAGTATTCGATAACAAATGGATATATTGACGGGTACGTGCGTATGATACTTTGACCGAACTTGAGTCATTAATAATAAAATTCACCAGGAGTCTGGGTTCAAAACCACCAAAAGTATTAAAGATTTTCCCTTTAGGATATGTTGCCGAATCCACTACATCCGATACCTGATCATAAGTATAAACTGTACCGGGACCGATCGAACTGAAAAGCGAATAGCGCAATCCGTAACTGGCTTTAAGATGTCTCGATATAGTCTGATCGTTGGAAATATAAAGCGCATTTTCCAGAGCATACTTGTTATCCATAGATTTTATGTGGAATAAAACCGTGCTATCAACTTTACTTGGAACGAATGTGTGATAAATGGAATTGAAACCGAATTTGATTGTATTATTTGAATTCAGATAATAATGAAGATCCTCCTTCATGTTCCAGTCCTTAATCTGTGATAGTACCTTCATGGTCAGATTTCCCACCGCCACATTAAAATTATAACTGTACTTGTTAAAAATCACTGATGTATTGGAAAAAATCTTATCACTGAAAATATGGTTCCACCTGGTTGTTGCGGTGACATTTCCCCAGTTCAGTCCCAATACGCCACCCAGATTGAAATTATCCCTTCCGAGATAGCAGGAAAAATACAACCTGTCTCTGGCCGTAAGTTGATAATTGGCTTTCACATTTAAATCATAGAAATAAAGAGTTGATTTACTCGCAGTAGAGTCGGCTCCGTGACGGGAAAGAAGTCTGAGAAATATATCAGCATAGGTTCTTCGGGCTGCAATCATAAATGAGCCTTTGTTTTTAATTATAGGGCCTTCAATAGCCAGCCTGGAAGCTATAATTCCGATACCCCCTGATATATGATATTCCTTATTGTTGCCTTCATTCATTTTAATATCAACCACAGATGACAACCGACCTCCATATTCTGCAGGGAAACCGCCTTTATAGAGTGTAATATCTTTTATAGCATCGGAGTTGAAAGTTGAAAAGAATCCCAGCAAATGGGATGGGTTATATACCGGCGCTTCATCGAGCAGGATAAGGTTCTGGTCGACACCGCCTCCACGTACATAAAATCCTGCATTTCCCTCTCCGGCAGGTGTAACTCCCGGAAGAAGCTGTATGGTTTTTAAAATATCCTTTTCGCCCAGAATAACCGGGATATTCTGAATTTCCTTAACATTGATCTTTGATATCAATTCACTTCTAACCACATTATTATTATTTTTTTCACCAGTAATTGTAATCTCTTTTAAAGCGATCGATTCCTCCTCCATATCAAATGAGAGCTTCACATTTTCCTTTAATTCCAGAGGAATGATTTTGGTTTTATATCCCATAAATTGAACAATTAATGAATATTTCCCGATTGGAAGAGTAAGGGAAAAATATCCGTAGGAATTGGTAGTAATACCTATTGAAGGATTCTCTTTAGGATAAATAACAGCTCCGGTTAAAGTCTCGCCGCTCTTAGCATCCCTTACAAAACCACTTATAGTTGCTGATTTTGGCGGGTCAGAATCTGCAAGACCCGGGCGTAAAATCACCAATAAAAAAATAAGAATTAAGAAATATTTTCTTGATTTCATTCAAAATCAGTTTAGGGGATTCTGAAAAGATGTTAATTGTTTCATTTCCCTTTGTGTTGCTTTATGCACAAAGGACTCTTTCAGCAGCCCATTATTTGTCTGTATTTCTGACTCTTTGCTGACTCAGCTTCCCTTTGGATATTCCAATAAACAGTAAACTTATCAGTTTGTTGTGTTTATGGTTAATGGTTTTTCACGGTTTAATGACCTTTGCTAATACTCCGGGAACCTGAAGAAGATCGTAGTCGTTATTATAAATTAGAAATTTGTCGTTCCATTTCGGATTAAATTTATTCTTATAATCCCTTTGACCTTTATAATGAGAAAATGAACGGATTTTTTCATAAGCAAACTTCATTGATTTTTCGGTAAAATTATGAGGATCGTCAAGACCTGACATAGGTGCAAAACCCAGGTTAATATACTGTATGCCAATTGCTTTGAAATGTTTAAAAAGCTCCACCAAAATATAGTCCATTATACCATTGGGCGCATCTGCAGTTTTCCTCAACATATCATATGTTCCTTCATTTTTTACATAGTCTGGTATGATATTTAAGAAAGCAATAATCTTCTCTTCACTGTTTTCAATGGAGATTACAGTTTGTTCCTTTATCTCTTTTTCAACAAACATCCCCTGTGAAAAGATAATTTCTTCGCGTTCTGTGAGTTTCTTCCACTCATCACTTACCGCTTTAAGTTTTTGGATCAGTCCGTCACGGAGGGGAGGGGCATTAATGTGTGTGGTATAACCCTGTTCTTTAATTTTATTTAAGGCGTTTCTGATAGATTTTTTTTCGCCTCCTTCAAGTGAAAAGGAATTAAGGTCAACAACCCCCTCCTGCCCAAGGAAAAGATTCTTCTTTGATAATTCACTGTAGATGGGAAGACTTTCTTTTGGTACACGGTAATAAATTTCCTTAAGTCCGTTATCATAACAGTATTTACTAAAGGAGACTATACATTTCTGCATCTCTTCTCTGTTTTCCGAAACAGGGTCCTCCAGCACTACTGCAAAGTTTGTGCTGACCCTGTAAGAGATATATGCATTAATATCAGAAGGTGCAAAAATAAATTTGTCAGAATATGTTTTGAAAAAGTCGAGAGCCGACTTTCCGTATTGCTCTGTCAGGGATTTTGCACGCGAAATCTCTTCTTCTGTCGAAGTAATTTTGAAAACATATGGCCTGACAAGTGAATAAACAAGAAAGGATATTGAGGCAAAACCGCTTATCTTGATAAGGTATATAAAATCGCGGGCGAAAGCGTCACGAGGTATCAGATCATTGCTGCCAATGAGAAAAAAATTCTGAAGGGTATACTGGAAAGACTGAAAAAAATTAAAATCTATATGAAAATGCTTTTTATCGAGAAAGTAGAAACCAACAATGCCATAAAGCATAACGGCACCCATACTTAACAGTGCAGTCTGTAATCCTACTGTGCCCAGCCTTGGATTTGTTTTTACATGGTATTGTTTTCTTGTACCTATTAATGAGCCTATAACAAGAAGAGCTACTATGGCTTCTTCGTAATCAATACCTTTGGTAATATTCCCGAAAACTGAAATTATACTCAGACCTACGGCAAACCACCAGGCTGTACGTAAACCCCTTAACATAAAAGCTGCAGTGACCAGCAGAAATAATCCTGCAATAAATACAAAGCTGTTAGAAAAGCTTACAAAACCAACAAGCAAATAATCTTTCAGAAGTGCAAGCCTTTCAGGAACTACAGGAGTTAACACTGAAATTATGTTTACGATGCCGAGGGCGAAGATCAAAACAGCTGGAAAAATCCTCATAATCAATTTATCAAGCTTCAGAAGAAAGCTAATCACACCCGTGAACAGTGGAAGCCAGAATTCAAAGAACCTGAAAAGCATGGTTATTGCTATCGCTTCTATGTTGCTGTAACCGGCATGAATAAGAACGTATGTCATTGATACTTCAATAGCTCCCAGCCCCCTCAGGAAAGGAGAAATAATAAGGAATATCACTACAATAATATAGGCCAGTATTGCTGTCGGGAGTGAGGCAGGGAAATTCAGGGCTATCATCGAGATATACACATGACCAATCCCTACAAATTCAATTAAAACTGATATAAGGACAGTATAAATAAATTGCCTGTGGTTTATTTTGTTGTTTTTAAGGTCCTCAATGAAAAGCTCAGCTTTAGGATAAACTTTTATAATCCAATAATAAAGTTTCCCCTTTCTCAAAAGGGAATAGTATATGAATCCAAAAAACAACAATATCAATATAACGCCTGCCAGTGCATACCATTTCCCCATTCCTATGTTCCCTCCTGATACAACGAACAGGAAAGCCGGTATTGCCACAATAACCACCGAAAGGATCCCAACAAAAGCATAAATGGAAGAGGCAAAATAAACCTGTGTACGGGTTATCCCCTTTTTTTCTATTTCATTACTGAAAAATGCAAGAGAAGACACTGCACCGGCAGGGAGAAAAACACTGATGAAATTGCGCTTGAGAAACAGAATAATTGCATCCCAGAGCTTCAATCTTACGTCAATTGAAGCAAAAGAGGTAACGTACATCACGCCCTGAATAAATATGTAGAAAAGAACAAGCCCAAATCCGGCTAATATCCAATATTTATTTGCATCTGAGATGACTATTATTACAGAACCCAATTCATGTTTCTGGCGAAAGATAAACCATGCTGCCACAACAATAAATAGGGAGGTGAAAAGAAACTGGGTAATGAGCTTCGCATTTTCGTTAAGAAAAATGAAAACTTTTTCTTTTAAAAATTTCCTGACCAATGCGGATGGGTTATCATTAATCATAGCCACAACTAATCAAATTAACAATTTTCAGAATGCTTTGTTGTCTTTCATTGTCTGCATTATCAGCGTCAGGTTAAATTTATAATGGTGATCTCCGGGTATCTTTCTGATTACAACAGGGGTTTTGCTTAATAATTCCGGAATCTCTGTCTTCTCCCCGTCGCCGAAGATAATAAGGGTTGGAACGCTCATTTTCTTGATCTCATCGATTGTATTGTAGGTGTTTTGCCGGTTGCCCATTCCCAGCATATTTGAAATATGGATCTCAAAGTCGGTAGTCGTGGCCGGAGATAAAAGCACTGCAGATTCAACTTTTGATCTTATCTCCTCAGGAAGCCTGTTCACAATAAATGGAACAATCTCAGCGCCTAAAGAATAGCCTATCAGAATAAACTTTTCTCTGCCCCATTCATTGCTGTAAAAATTCAGAGCTTTAGCTATGTCTGCTGCTGTCTCTTCGGGTGTACGGCGATTCCAAAAATATTTTTTTGAATCCAGCCCAACTGTTGGAATTCCCTGTTTGGCAAAATTATCAGCAATTGACTGTTCAAATCCATACCAGCCACCGTCACCAGAAATCAACAATGCAACCGGAGCCTGCTTATCCGGAGTTTTGGAATGTGTAATAACCACCGGAAGGTCCTTAACCTGAGCAATATCAACTTTGGGAGGTTTTTCTTTTTCATAATTTGCGATTAACCTGCTAAAAGCGTCTTTCCATTGAGGCATAAAATCGTTCCATTTGGCAAAGCCATGACCCACCCTTGGCAAAGTAATTAATTCTGCCCCTTTTGTTTTGGCCATAAAATCCACGACAT
This sequence comes from uncultured Bacteroidales bacterium, assembly GCA_963829255.1. GTDB lineage: Bacteria > Bacteroidota > Bacteroidia > Bacteroidales > VadinHA17 > LD21. The sequence goes on along the minus strand of CAWHIG010000009.1, from coordinate 29,489 downwards.
CCGGATAATTGCATATTCTGTCTAACTTACCATTAAGGACTATCCATGGATTTCCCAGCTTTTCATCGGGTTGAAGAATATATCGTTTCCCGGGAACATCAGCTTTTACTGTGAGACCATTGATCTCACAAAGCTTTTTAGGAAGCTCAATATCGGGACAAAAACCAATGGATATTCCTCCGATAAATGTTCCGGGACGTGCCTGGGCCAGGATGCCGTAAACAAGTGTCGCGCCGCTTGAATATCCCATAATTACCGGTGGCTTATAATCAGGGAAATTGTACTTTTTCTCAACCTCGGTTGCCAGTTGCACAAAATCGGCAGCAACATTATAACAGTCATCTGTCCTTAGCCTGAGATCCTTAAAATACCGTAGTATATCAACGCCGACAACCAGGGTATTCATCTCAGAAAACGTCTCAGAAAAACCAACAACACCGAATTTCCAGCCTCCATCTCCGGATATCATTATTATTACATTCTGAGGTGTGGTAGTAAGGTTATAGATATAAACTTTACCAAATGAGGGAACATTCACAGAATCTCTGGGAGTAACTGCTCCGGAATCGTAAATAAAGAGAGTTGAGAAGAAGATTGTCAAAAAGATTGCTTTTATCATTTTTACAAATTCTTAAATGTTCATTAATAAAAATTCAAAAAGTTAATATGATTACAAATTTAGTTTTTCCTTTTCAACCTCTCTCCAGGTACACCCTTTCCTATCCCAGCTTCTTGTATTTTATTCTCGCCGGAGTGGTGTCGGCAACTCTTTTTTTATAGTTTTCTTCATAATCAGAGTAATTCCCTTCGAACCATACAACTTTTGAATTGCCTTCAAAAGCCAGCATGTGAGTTGTTACCCTGTCAAGAAACCATCTGTCGTGGGAAATTATGACAGCACATCCTGCAAAATTTTCAAGACCTTCCTCCAGTGCTCTCAGTGTATTAACATCTATATCGTTAGTTGGTTCGTCAAGAAGTAAAACATTTGCTCCTGATTTCAATGTAAGAGCAAGATGCAGCCTGTTTCTTTCCCCTCCTGAAAGAATACCACATTTCTTTTCCTGATCGGCGCCTGTGAAGTTAAAACGTGCCACGTATGCTCTTGCATTCACCAGTCGATTTCCTACCATTACATCGTTCTGTCCTCCGGAAATTACTTCATACACAGTTTTGGCCGGATCAATTGCCGCATGTGCCTGATCGACATATCCAAGCGTTACTGTATCTCCTATTTTAAATGTTCCTTTTGTCGCTTCTTCCTGTCCCATGATCATTCTGAAGAGAGTTGTTTTTCCGGCTCCGTTCGGGCCGATTACACCAACAATTCCATTTGGAGGAAGGCTGAATTCAAGACCTTCAAATAACAATTTATCCTCAAATGATTTCATTACTGAATGGGCCTCAATGACTTTATCGCCAAGCCGGGGTCCGTTGGGTATGAATATTTCCAGCTTATCTTCCTTCTGTTTGACATCCTGATTAAGAAGGTTTTCATATGCTCCTAACCTTGCTTTTGATTTGGCATGACGTGCTTTGGGCGACATTCTTACCCATTCAAGTTCACGTTCGAGTATCTTCCTTCTTTTAACATTTCCTTTCTCCTCAGACTCAAGTCTTTTAGCTTTCTGCTCAAGCCACGAAGAATAGTTGCCTTTCCAGGGTATCCCTTCGCCCCGGTCCAGTTCAAGTATCCATCCGGCAACATTATCAAGAAAATAGCGGTCGTGAGTAATACATATTACTGTTCCGTTATATTGTTTAAGTGTAGTTTCAAGCCATTGCACCGATTCGGCATCGAGGTGGTTGGTAGGTTCATCAAGTAAAAGTATATCAGGTTGCTGTAAAAGTAACCTGCATAATGCAACCCTCCTGCGCTCTCCACCGGAAAGAATATTGACCCTGGCATTGCCATCGGGACACCGCAGGGCATCCATAGCACGTTCGAGCTTGTGTTCAATATTCCAGCCATCGGCGTAATCGATTTTTTCCTGAAGAACAGCCTGACGATCCATAAGCTGTTGCATCTTGTCCGGGTTCTCATAAACTTCCGGCTCACCAAAACTGTTATTTATCTTTTCGAATTCCCTGATTATCTCTATTGTTTCCTTCAATCCTTCCTCAACAATTTCTTTTACGCTCCGGTTTTCATTAAGAAGCGGATCCTGCGAAAGATGTCCTACGGAATATCCCGGAAGAAATGTAACCTCTCCCTGGTATTCCTTCTCCATACCGGCAATTATTTTAAGCAGTGTTGATTTTCCTGATCCGTTCAAACCTATTATCCCAATCTTGGCACCCAGGAAAAATGAGAGTGAAATGTCTTTAAGCACCTGTCTGTGAGGAGGAAATGATTTCCCCACCCTGTACATCGAAAAAATGATCTTATTGTCGTCGGCCATTACGATTGTCTTAATTATCCTGCAAAAATAAGTAGAGACGTCCAAATTGGACGTCTCTACATCAATATATTTTTCAGAAATTATTTCTGCTCGAATAATTTAACAGTATCATCCTGTAAAAGAACCCACAAAGCGTAGACCCCGCTAAGAGTTCCGATAGGGATAAAAAGGCAACCAAGTGCGGAAACAACGATCACCAGGTACCTGGCCCAGGATTTATAGGCGAGAAGACCTATACCGCCAACCAGTGAAAGAGTCGCCAGAAACACTATGAGTATCGGCAGGCTTATGGATAGAAACCTGATAACTATTTGTCCTGCATCATCACCACCGGCCATACTCTGTGCAAATCTAAGTGCAAAAAAGACGGCAACTGCTCCAATCAGACTCAGGATACCGATACCGATTTGAATAGCTCCGACCACAGTTACATGTTTTTTCATTTTTGAGTCTTCCATGACAATTATTTTTTATGCAATTTATAAATATTTTCATTCCTGCTCAAATGACTGTCATTTTTGGCATTTGATGCATAATTCCTTTCAAATTTTTACAGGCTCCACCATTTTGTTCTGATTCTCGATCTGTGAAGAAAAGAGTTTTAGTATCTTTGTTTTCAAAATAACCTGTATGAAAAGAAAATTAATGTATGCTGCCACATTTATTTTTATTTCTTTGTCATTCCCATCATGCCAGAAGAATTGTAAGGTTTGCCAGCAGAATACGTATGATTCAGGAGGGAACATTCTAACAACCGGAAGTGAGACAGAATATTGTGATGTGGCATTACTTGGTATAGAATCAACGAAGGATGTAACAATAGCTGGGGTCACAACTAAATGGGTTTGCAGATAGTCAATACCTGATCCCGATTAAGGTTACATCATCAATCTGGGGACCGTCACCTCGCCACTCTTCAAATATCTCATTCAGTCGTTCGCCCTGTTGAAGCATTGGTTTTCCGGACATAGCCACAAGTGTTTCCCTGAGTTGCATCGACATAAATTTTTTCTGTTTGGGTCCGCCAAACTGATCTGCAAAACCATCTGAGAAAATATAGAATGCATCGCCCTTCAGAAGATCTATTTTATGAAGTGTGAATGGCTCCATTTTATAATGAATTGCAACCGGCATCTTATCAGCCCGGTAATGAATCAGCTCACCTCCTCTTACCAGGTAAAGAGGGCTGTTGGCTCCTGCATACCACAGTGTATTTTTATCAAAATCAACAACACATACGGCAATATCCATACCATCCTTTATGCTATCTTCTTCTGCAACCTGTTTTAACGATTTGATTATTCCCTGCCGCAGAATTTCTAATATCTGATCAGGCATCATAATATGCTTGCCATTAACAATTTCGTTAAGCAATGTCACCCCGAGCATACTCATAAATGCTCCTGGGACTCCATGCCCTGTACAGTCAGCTGAAATTATTACCTGAGGATTTGTCTGTACGCTTACCCAATAAAAATCTCCGCTGACAATTGCCAGAGGTTTATACAGTACAAAGTGTTCAAGCTTATCACTGAAAAGCTCCATGGATGGGATCAATGCAGTCTGTATTCTCTTGGCATACATGATACTGTCTTCAATATGTCTCTTCTGGTAACCTATCTGATCTCTCTGTGCAGCGGCAAGGTCCCTTTGCTTTTCAATTTCATCCTTTTGCATTGAAATTGTTCTGTTCTTCTCCTCAAGCTTGATATTTGCCTCTTTTTTTATTTTATATCCCCTGTAGATATAGTAACCAAGAAAACTTACCAGGAGCAGGGCAAAAAGAACAAAATAAAGTATCAGTTTTTGTTTTTCAATTGCTTCAAGCTGAACTTTTATCTTACCGTCCTGTTCAGAAATTCTTTTTAGCTGATCATCTATCCTTGCCAGTTGAACAGTAATCTTTCCTTTTTGCCTGGCCAGAGTATCTTTTTGGACCTGAACTTCATTTTGCTGAACAAGTATCGTCTGTTTCTGAGCTGAAATTTCTCCCTTTTGCTTGCTTATCTGAACAAACTGTTTTTCAAGAACTTTTTGCTTTTCATCCAATGTTTCTACTTTAGATGTTATCTCTTTGTCCAGACTGTCAAGAAGCGCTTTCTGTTTAAATATTTCCGCTTTTTGAAAGTTTATCATTTCTAACTGCTGACGGATCGTGTCTCTCTGTATTACTATCTGTTCGCTGGCCTTACCGAAAAGATTTTCCCAGTCTTCCTTTGTTTTTATAGCCTGAAACATCATATTTGAATTTACCTTCATACCAGCTTTATTGATCAGGTCTTCATTCACAGAGTATTTAGGCATTTTCCCTTCTACTCCCATAAAATTTATCATTGATTCCCTGAATTCATATCCTTCGGTAAGAAGGAGAGTCTGCTGTTTATCTATTGCAGCTTTAACTTTATTCAGGTTGAAACCACTTGCCTTATTAACATATAAAAGCTGCGTATGAATTATCTGACTTTCTGAGTTAAATTTAACAATCTCCACAGGCTTATCCTGGATCTTTGTTCTTGTTTTTCTCAGATTACCCATTTCAAAAAACAATGCTACATCCTTGTCAAGAATTCCTATTTTAAAAACAGATGAATCTGCGAATCCAGGTCCGTAATCAATATATTTTGCTATATCAAAAATAAAAACAGCTCTGGTGCCATTATTAATTACGTCCTGGCAAAAAGCATTATTGATCATTAATATCAATCCAAAAAAAAGGAGTGAAAATCTGATACGGCGTAATTGGCTGAACATGATATCCCCGGTTTATTAATACGAAATTGCACAATATTATTTAAGAAACCAAATATCCCTTTTCATCAATATTTCAGACAGTGTTGATAAAATGTTAATAATTGCGTAAATCTGCAGGCCCAAGATCCCTTTCTTATCGTAATTTTATACGAGTCAAACAAAATTCATAAATGACTTTGAATATCAGCAATTTAGAACTTACGGGCAAAAACATACTTATTGTTGAGGACGATCTTCCGTCGATCAGGTACTATGAAACATTACTAAAAAATTCAGGTGCTGATGTAATTATTTGCCATACCGGGAAGGAGTTTGTTGATTATTTGGCCCAGGGGAACAAACCAGTTGATCTTGTATTTATGGATTTTCTGATCCCGCTCATCAACGGGATCGAATGCGTAAGAATACTTCGAAAAGAAAGAAAGAGCACACCTGTTATCATGATAACTGCATATTCTTCCGAACAGGCTAAAACAGAGGCTTATATAGCAGGATGCAACGAATATATTTTAAAACCCATTTACCCCGAAAAGATTTTTTACCTCCTCGAAAAATATCTTAAAACAGGTATTTCCATACCTCATTCCTACTGATCTCCTTAAATCACTTTGTTGCCGGCTGCATCATCTTAACATAATTTCCGTAATAGCCCTCCAGTTTCTTGGTTATCTCTTCACCCATTTCCGGTTTCCCGTTTGCTGTACAGGCATTTGCAATACGGGAGGTATATTGAATAGCTGTCTGAATCTCAAATTCAGCAGAATTGATAATAAAGGGTTTTTGCTTTAGGAAATAATCAAGTCTCGCATAATAGTAATTACAGAATGCATTGCTCATTTCAACAGCTTTCTCTTTAGCCCCGGCTGCGAAGTATGCTTCAATTATATCTGACATATAGGGATCGTATGGGATTTTATTAAGGGGTAATGCATCCATACAAAAATTAAGTGTTTCGATAGCTTTTTCATTTTTCCCCTCAGCTGACAGGGCTTTGGCTAGCCTGGCGTAATTCAGCCGTGCTTTAATAACAATAAGAGTACGCTTATGATTGTAATCAATATCAACGTTTTTCTTATTTGCCCCTCCCCATACAAATTTTTTAATCATATTCTCGTACATAATATCTGTATCAATCCGCCCGTATTCAAGCCAGCTTTTGTTTTGAGATTTTATCGGCACAAAACGGTATGCGAGCCCTTCAAGTTGAAAATATTCCTCAAGACCTAAAGCGTCATTATGATATCCGGTAACAAAATAAAGCGGGCGCTGCCAGTTATTATGAGCCAGAATATCCAGAACGATCAACTGGCTTTTAAGAATTGAATTTCCTTTAAGTTTGATATCAATGTAGGGAACAATCTTATCAGCATCTTCCTGTTTGACTGTTCCGGATGCCAGCACTTTTTCTTTATCGACAGGAATCCTGATTGTTCTTGACGGTATTATATCCAGCATCTCTCCGACTTCTCCTGTGGAGATCTGTACTTTGGTTGCTTTGTTATCACTGTTTACCCAATCAATTATTGTTGAAATATCAACCGGGTCTTTTGTTTTTTCTACAATGAAGAGCTGATTATTAATCCCGTCATAATATTTTTTAACAGGAAGGGTAACCGGAAGAGGAGCAGACCCGTAAGTTCTGGTCTTCATCTGGTTAATATACCAGTCGGTGTTAAGAAGCATCAGATTGCATACCCTGACGTCAGTTCTTTTGGCTTCTACTTCCTGTGCATACCATAATGGAAAAGTGTCGTTATCACCATTAGTAAAAAGAATAGCATCAGGTGCACAGGAATTCAGATAGTCAAATGCAACATCGCGGGCGAGATAGCGACCTGAGCGGTCATGATCGTCCCAGTTTTCCACACCCATTACAACAGGTACTGCGAGAAAACATAATATTCCTGCAACCGGTGCTGCAATCTTCTCACCGGTAAGTCTTGATAATCCTTCGAACAGGGCAAGCACTCCAAGACCTATCCAGACGGAGAAAAAGTAGAATGATCCGGCATAGGCATAATCCCTCTCCCTGGGCTGGTTCGGATACTGGTTAAGATAGAGTACGATTGCTATCCCGGTCATTACAAAAAGCAAAAGTATTATTCCCCAGTTTTTGTTATCGCGGTTCAGGTGATAGAACATACCTGCCAATCCCAGCAGAAACGGCAACAGGTAATATTTGTTCCTCGAGGGGTCGGTTTTCATGTCACCCGGCAAATCGGAAGTTCCTACCCTTGGTTCGTCCAGAAAATTAATCCCGGTGATCCAATTCCCGTTTACTGCACCTCCGGATCCCTGAGTGTCATTTTGTTTACCGGAAAAATTCCACATAAAATACCTGAAATACATGTAACCAAACTGGTATGAAAACATAAATCTGAGATTCTCCGTAAATGTTGGTCTTTTAAGGACAGTTTTCTCCCCTGACTCATCTGTGACCTGTATAGGAATTCCTTTAACCCTGCCCCATTCCTTGTAAACTTCCTCATGGTCACTCTGATCGCTCCACATTCTTGGGAAAAGAGTAACAAATCTGGGGTCGTATATGCGTTCAAGGTTGTGTCCGGTTATGATATATTTTCCATTCTCAAGGGCATATTTTGGTTTCCCGTTTTTGTAATCAATAACAGGTGCATTATAATACGGCCCTTTAAATAATGGCCGTTCACCATATTGCTCCCTGTTTAGAAAATAGAGAAGATTAAATGGATTTGATGGATTATTTTCATTTAACGGAGTACCGGCTGACGACCTGATCACAATAATCGCATTGGCGGAATATCCGATAAGAATAACCATTATAGCGGTAAGCAAGGTATTAAGTGTGGTCCTGCTCTTTTCTGCTATGTACCAGATGACCCCGGATATTAACAACAGTACAATGATATTAAGAATACCGGAACCGGAAATAATCCAGATACCGGTAAAGAAAAGAGCAGCTATGGAAAAAACACCATTTTTAATTCTGTTTGAAGAAGAAAATGAAAATTTAACAGCAAAAATAAACAATACTGCAATAAGGATTACATGAAAAACCATTCCGCTATTTGATGGTAGTCCGAGAGTATTCACGAAAAACCAGTCGAATTTTGAAGAGATGGTTACAACACCCGGCATTATCCCGTACATCAGCAATGACAGGAGAATTATAGAGGTAGCCAGTGAGATTAAAAATCCTTTCCAGGAAAATTCGTATTTCTTAAAATAATAGACGAGGACTATTCCGGGAAGTGTCAGCAGGTTAAGAAGATGGACTCCAATGGAGAGCCCCATGAGGAACGCTATAAGGATTATCCATTTGTCGGCATATTTTTCGTCGGCCACGTCCTCCCATTTAAGGATTGCCCAGAAAACAAGAGCAGTAAAAAATGCTGAGCTGGCATAAACTTCACCCTCAACTGCAGAAAACCAGAATGAGTCAGAAAAAGAGTAAGCTACTGCCCCAACAATCCCGGCAGCCATAACTGCAATAATTCTTGCAGTGGTAAAGCTGGTTTCTTCTTTCAAAAGAATTTTTCTTGCCAGGTGTGTAATTGTCCAGAAGAGGAACAGGATAGTAAATGCACTGGCAAGGGCCGACATGGAATTAACCATTGCTGATACTTTCGAAACATTTCCTCCGGCAAAAAGAGTGAAAAACCTGCCCATGACCATAAAGACCGGGTTTCCGGGAGGGTGCCCGACTTCAAGTTTAAAACAGGAAGCAATAAATTCGCCACAGTCCCAAAGACTTGCCGTTGGTTCAATAGTCTTAAGGTAGGTTATAGCTGCAACAACGAACACAGCCCAACCTGATATGTTATTTATCAACTTGTATTTCTTCATTGCTTATTATCGTTATTTATAAAAACCGTCAATTAATTCCGATGACGAAAATACTTATTTTTTTCATATCATCGCCAACAGTTTATCACTCACTAATTTTGCTACTTTTGCTCAATAAATTTCTTTGATGAAATATTCACCACTATTTATATTAGCAGTATTGTTGCTTTCTGTAAAGTCTGCCTCTGCTCAATATTATGATACCGGCCAGGATCCGGCTTCACTTAAATGGAAGCAGATAAAAACCGGCAGGTTCACTGTCATTTATCCTGAGAAGTACGACTCGGGGGGGTCGCATATGCAAAATCGCTGGATGCAGCTTATTTAAAACTTCTTTCACTTTATCCCGAAAAAAAATTTAGAATTCCGGTTGTAATACATAATTATTCCATTCAATCCAATGGGTATGTTGCCTGGGCTCCCAGGCGGATGGAATTGTACCCGACTCCGGAACAAAATACAATTCCGCTTGCTCCTGAACAACAACTGGCAACTCATGAGCTTGCCCATGTTTTTCAAATGGCATCATTAAACCAGGGCTTCTCAAAAGCCATGTCATTTCTTTTCGGGGAACAATTTACCGGGATTGTTTCTTCACTTCTTCCAATGTGGTTACTGGAAGGCGATGCTGTGTTTGCCGAATCGGTCCTCACAGAATCCGGAAGAGGACGCAGCCCGTCATTCCAGAAACAGATTAAAGCTCTGATGGTTGACAATAAGAAAATTTATAATTATGATAAGATACTTAATGGCTCATTTAAGGATTTTGTACCTGATAATTACGAATCGGGTTATCAGATGGTGACTCTGGCTCTTTCCCAAAAGGACCCTCAGATATGGAATAAAGTCCTTAAGTTTACTGCAGACGAACCGTTTACCCTGAATCCTGTCAATATAAGTCTTTCAAGAAACTCAGGATTAAGAAAGAAAACTCTCTGGAAAGAAACATGCGACACGCTAAAAGCTATCTGGATAAAAAATATCTCGAAAGATAATCCTGAAAATTTCGAAGTTGTTAGTCCGGACAAACATGGAAAATATATCAATTACTATTCTCCTGTTTTTGCCGGCAACGACAGCATAATTGCTATAAAAACCTCATTATCAGATCCCCCATCGTTTGTCCTGATCGATCCTGTACGGAAAACAGAAAAAAGGATCCATACACCCGGGCAGATATACCCATGGTTTATCTCTTATGCCAGAGGAAAGCTGGCCTGGGTTGAAACACAACCTGACCCAAGATGGGATAACAGAGAATATTCAGTCATTAAGCTGATGGACATTAAAAGCAATACGGTTAAAAAGCTTTCACGAAAATCGAGATATCTCGCAGCATCGGTATCACCAGATGGGAAGAAAATAGCTGCAATCGAAAACACCATAAATAATATTAACAGTCTTGTTTTTATTGACGCGGAAACCGGAGCAGTAATTAAGTCTGTGAATACTCCGGGAAACGTCTATCTCCAGCATCCTCAATGGTCCGAAGGAGGGGAAAAAGTCACTGCTGTTTTCCTGGCAAAAGCAGGCGAAGGGATCATGTCGTACAAATTTGCCAATCAGAAATGGGAAACTCTTATTGAAGCTTCCAGAAATGATCTTCAGTCTGCCTGCCTGAAGAATGATACCCTCTTTTATATCAGCTCCTCATCGGGGACAGATAATATTTTTCGCCGTACTCCCGATGGAAAAACCACTTTACTGACCCGTTCAAAATATGGAGCAATTGATATTTGTATCGCCGGGAACAGGATCTTTTTCGGCGATTATACTTCCCTTGGGAATAATATCTGCTATACAAAGACTGCTTCAGTATCCGGAGAAGTAACTGATATGAGTTCTTCATCTTTCCTTATAAACCGATTTGATATAAAAACACTTCCGGCGGCTGATGACACTACGAATATCTATAAACCTGAGCCATTCAGAAAATGGCAACACCTTTTCAGATTTCACAGCTGGATGCCATTCTATGCAGATCTTGAATCGCTGAAAGTAAATCCCACAACTGTAAGACCCGGAGTCACTATTATGACCCAGAATACTTTAAGTACGCTTATCTCAACCATTGGCTATGAGTATTCAGCGGATAAACGAAATGTCTTCCATTCAAGGATAACCTGGAAAGGATGGTATCCGGTATTTGAATCGCAACTTAATTGGGGTACCATTCCGGAGATAAATAAATCGATGGAACAGGTTAGCAATCCTTCCGTTATTAAGCCAGGCATAAGTTTTTCAAATACAGTTTATCTTCCTCTGGTATTCTCTTCCGGCAAATTCTCAGAATATCTGCGTCCCTCTCTTTCAACGGATTACAGAAATGATTATATTTATATCAAGCAAGACGCTACTTATGATTATGGTCAGACAATTATATCTCCCAGGCTTTATTTTGCAAACTATCATAATTCGGCGATCCGCGATATATATCCCAGATGGGGGCAAATAATCGACCTTATTTACACCTTTGCTCCCTTTGACAAGAAAATCTACGGATCATCCATTTCTCTTAAGACTTCATTTTATTTCCCGGGGTTCCTCCCCAACAATGGAATAAGAATTGGATTTGAAAAAGAAAAACAGGTCCTTCAAAAATACTTTTACGGGAGCAATGTTTCTCTTCCCCGGGGTTATAAGAATATTTTTCCGCAGGATATTCAGTTGCTTTCAGTTGATTATGTTCTGCCTCTTGCTTACCCCGATTTCAATTTAGCAAGCCTTCTTTACATTAAAAGGATCCGTACGGGGCTGTTTTATGATTATGCATCAGGGCCAGGCAATTCATTTTATGTGAGCTCTCCCAACGGGCTTGTTCCGCTTTACAACAATTCCGACAGAGAATCCTTTAAATCATTCGGATTGGAATTGCTCGCAGATTTTCATCTTCTCAGGATTCCATTCATGATTTCCGGCGGAGTACAGTCTGCATGGAAGACTATAAATCAGTCGCCTTCTGTTGAGGTACTGTTTAATATTGATTTATTTGGGTTTACTATTGGCAGGCGCCGGATGTAAATCTTTCAGGATTTCAAACTGCGGGCAGTGTTCTTTATCAAAAGCCAGGCCTTTTCCACATGTTCGAGTGTTACATTTGTCTGGGCTGTAACCATCCGGAGAGTGTATTTCCCATTGAGGACTGTATGACTCAGATACAGTTTGCCGGAATCATTAAGCTGATGATTAAGTTCTTCATTCAAAACATTTATCTGATCCTCATTATATCCGGCCGGAATATACCGAAAACAGACAACACTGATAACTACAGGGGCAAGTATCTCAAAATCAACCTCTTTTGAGATCATCTCAGAAAGTTCCTTTGCGATACCTATATGATTTCTTACTTTATTTCGGAGCCCTTCAACGCCGTAACTCCTGATCACACTCCATAGTTTTAATGCTCTGAATCTTCTTCCCAGAGGTACGCCCCAATCGCGATAGTCATTCACTTTCCCCCTGGTTCTCGTTTTAAGGTATTCCGGGAGTATCTCAAACGTTTTGATCAGTGTACCGGCATCCTTTACAAAGTATGCAGAACAATCAAAGTTTGTAAACATCCATTTGTGAGGATTGAAAACAAAACTGTCGATGTATTCCCTGCCATCGAGCATCCATTGAAATTCGGGCAAAATAAGTGCAGTTCCGGCCATAGCAGCATCAACATGAAGCCATATATTATTTTCATGGCAGATCTCTCCAATTTCCCTTAACGGATCAACGGCTGTGGTTCCGGTAGTACCTAAAGTAGCAATTACACAACATGGTATATATCCGTTTTTTTTGTCACGAATGACGGCGGTTTTTAGTTTTTGAGGATCCATGGAAAAATCATTCCTCACTGAGATTTTAACCAGGTTTTTACTGCCAATTCCACTTATTTTAACTGCTTTTTCAACAGATGAATGAGTCTGTGAGGAACAATATACCTTCAGGGTTCCTGATTTTCCGATACCGTCGATGTTCCCCGAAAAATTTGTGGCTTTTTCCCGTGCTGTCAGAATAGCCGCGAGAGTTGCAGTTGAAGCGGAGTCCTGAATAACACCTTCAAATCCTGAGGGCAGTCCTGTCATTTCCCTTAACCAGATCATCATTTTTTCCTCGAGTTCCGCAGCTGCTGGGGAGGTTTCCCACATCATACACTGAGCTCCAAGAGTTGCTGTAAGCATTTCGGCAAGAATGGAAGCAGGGCTTGTGTTTGCCGGAAAATATGCAAAAAAATTCGGATTCTGCCAGTGGGTTATTCCCGGCATTATTATTTCATTGAAATCTCTCATAAGAGATTCGAACGATTCTGAATGCAAAGGTGGTTTGTCAGGAATCTTATTAAAAATTTCACCCGGCTTTACTGATGACTTTACAGGCCGGCTCTCAACATTTTCCATATAATCCGCCATCCATTCAACGAGATCATGGGCATGTTTACGAAATTCATCAGGTGTCATTCAATATATCTTATCTTACGGAGTCTGCCAGGATAATTATTTTATTCGCTTTTACTTCAATCACGCCTCCGGTGATCTCATAGATTATCTCTTTGTCTTCCTGATCGACCATTCTAACCGGACCGCTATCAAGGGTAGAGATAATTGGCGCATGGTCCTTTAATACCTGGAATGATCCTTTTTTGCCAGGAACTCTTACAGATTTAATTTCCCCGGCAAAAATCTTTTTGTCGGGTGTGATAATCTCTATTTTCATTACAAATAATTAATAAACAGAAGTTCCCTGATCAGCTAATCATTTTGATGCAGCAAGAATTTTTTCGCCTTTTTCAATTGCGTCTTCGATCGTGCCGACCAGCATAAATGCCGATTCGGGGTATTGATCGACCTTACCGTCCATTATCATATTGAAACCCTTGATTGTGTCTTCAATTGAAACAAGCGCTCCTTTTATACCTGTAAATGATTCTGCAACGGTGAATGGCTGCGACAGGAATCTCTGCACTCTTCGTGCACGGTGAACAACCAGTTTGTCCTCTTCGGAAAGCTCATCCATCCCCAGAATGGCTATAATATCCTGTAATTCATTATATCTCTGAAGCAATTCTTTTACCCTCTGGGCACAATTGTAGTGTGCTTCGCCCACGATTTCGGCAGTAAGGATCCTTGATGTTGAGTCAAGCGGGTCTACAGCAGGATAAATGCCAAGTTCAGATATTTTTCTACTCAATACCGTTATAGCATCAAGATGTGCAAATGTTGTAGCCGGAGCAGGGTCAGTAAGGTCATCAGCAGGTACATATACTGCCTGAACTGAGGTGATTGATCCATGTTTGGTTGATGTAATACGCTCTTGCATAATACCCATTTCAGTGGCAAGGGTAGGCTGATAACCAACAGCTGAAGGCATCCTTCCCAGAAGTGCAGATACCTCTGAACCTGCCTGGGTAAATCTGAAAACATTGTCCATAAAGAATAAGATATCCCTGCCACCGCTTTTTCCATCGCCATCCCTGAAATGTTCAGCGACGGAGAGACCCGACAGGGCAACTCTTGCTCTTGCTCCGGGGGGTTCGTTCATCTGGCCAAACACAAGAGCCAGCTTCGATTCTTTAAGGGCATCCATATCTACAGTTGAAAGGTCCCATCCACCCGATTTCATATTTTCAAGAAACTTTTTACCATAAGTTATTACACCGGCATCAAGCATATCACGAAGCAGATCATTTCCCTCCCTTGTTCTTTCTCCTACACCGGCGAATACAGATAATCCTGAATATGCTTTGGCAATATTATTGATCAGTTCAAGGATAACGACAGTTTTCCCAACTCCGGCGCCACCAAAAAGCCCAATCTTCCCACCTTTTGAATAGGGTTCGATCAGGTCAATTACTTTTATTCCTGTAAATAATACCTCTTTTTCCGTTGAAAGGTCTTCATATTTTGGCGGCTTCCGATGAATCGGATATCCGCCTTTTTTATCAAGAAATCCTATGCCGTCAATAGCTTCCCCGGTCACATTCATAAGCCGGCCTCTGACCTGTTCTCCAATTGGCATTGTAATTGGTAATCCGGTGGCTACAACTTCCATTCCCCTGCGAAGTCCGTCAGTTGAATCCATTGCAATTGTCCTGACTGTTCTTTCGCCGATATGTTGCTGACATTCAACTACCAGATGGGAGCCGTCATCCCTCTTTATTTCGAGTGCATCAAAAATATCAGGCATCTCCAGACCCTGCTTTTCAAAAGTAACATCAACCACTGGTCCAATGATCTGGCTGATTTTACCGATATTCTGTGACATATATTTTATTTATTTATTTAAGGTTTCCAGAAGCGACAAATTTAATAAATTTTGTGTTTTTATACGGCTCGATTTATAGATTAATTATCCCTTCCGATAAGCGAGTTTGCAATATTTACTAGCTCTGTTTTTCTTTCGTTAGTTGACCCTACTTTCCCCAGAAGAGAGAATGATGTGTTAATGTACTCATTAGCAAGGGTTTCTGAAATATTTTTGATATTCAGCTGATTATATATTTCAGTTACTTTTTTTACTTTTAGTTCCGGGTCAAACTCTTTCAGTGAAAATTGTTCATGGAGTTGTTTTGCCTGTTCTACTGACGCAATTTCCAGCGCTTTCACAAGCAGGAAAGTTTTTTTATTTGAAATGATGTCTCCCCCTGGATTTTTGCCAAATACTTTTACATCTCCGTAAATATCAAGCAGGTCATCCTGAATCTGAAATGCAAGACCCAGGTTTCTGCCAAACTCATAAAGCACCTCTGAATCCTTATCATCAGCGCCTCCGATTATAGAGCCAATCTTAGCTGAAGCGGCCATAAGCACAGCGGTTTTCAGTTCAATCATCCGCAAATACTCATCATGCAAGACTATTACAGCTTTTTCAAAATCGATGTCAAGTTGCTGTCCAACACATACTTCAATTGCCGCTTTATTAAAAACCCTGAATACTTTAAGTAAGTATTGCGGAGGGGTTTGCAGGAAACATTCATTGGCAATAAATGCCATTACATCGCCTGAAAGAACCGCCTGATTAATGTTCCACTTACTGTGAACAGTTGGCAAATTCCTTCTGAGAGGTGCATGATCCATAATATCATCATGCACAAGGGTGAAGTTATGAAATATCTCAAGCCCTGTTGCAGGCATTATTGCATCATCAATTTTATCGCTAAAGAGATTGCAGGCCAACAAGGCTATAACAGGTCTTAATCTTTTCCCCCCGATTGAGAGAATATACTTAACCGGTTCATTAAGCTTTTCAGCTTCCTCGTTATAAGAAAGATTTAAAATAGCCTTATTGACTAATTTTTTTAGTTCAGACTGATTATACATCATGAATTTTTTAGAACCCTGATAATCAATTAATTTTAACCTCTGAGCGCTTCTGCGCCACTTACCACTTCGAGTATCTGATTTGTAATGGTTGCCTGTCTTGCTTTGTTGTACTGAAGTGTCAGATCGCGAATCATGCTTGTAGCATTGTCAGTTGCCTTGTGCATTGCGGTCATCCTGGCACCATGCTCTGCCACAAACGAATCAAGAACTGCTTTATAAAACTGAATTTTAAGTGATTTTGGTATTAACTCTTTTATGATATCTTCTTTATCGGGTTCATATATGTAATCAACAGGAGTGGTATTAGCTTTACCGGTTGCAACTGTATCAACAGGCAGAAATACTTCATTTGTAAGGTTTTGTACAGCAGCATTTTTGAATTGATTGTAAATCAACTCCACCCGGTCAAATTCCATCGATGCAAAACTTCTCATAATCTGTTCAACCAGCACGGAAACATTATCAAAAGTAAGATCATGAAAGAGATTGTTCTGTTCAGGCAGCATATTTACTTTCAGCTTTCTGAAATAATCAAATCCTTTCTTCCCGATTGTCAAAAGCTTCAGGTTCCCATTCGTGAACTGGTCAGTGTATTTCTCAGAAATAACCCTTCTTGTTTCATTTATAACATTTGTATTGAATGCTCCACAGAGACCTCTGTTAGAAGTGATCACAACTACAAGAACTTTTTCAGGAGAAGATACCCTTCCGTAGATATTTTCAACTTCAGAGTCTGCCAGACTTTGTGAAAGATCAACCAGTAACCCGTGTAATTTATTTGCATAGGGTCTTAGTTTCACAATCTTATCCTGAGCTTTCCTCAGTTTGGCAGCAGACACCATTTTCATTGCTGAAGTGATCTGTCTGGTAGACTTAAAAGAGGTGATCCTTATTCTTATTGCCTTTAAATTCGCCATCTGGAATTCATTTTTTCAGGTTATCCTGATTACTGCACCCGGTATTTCAAAACTAATTCCGAAGCAACATTTTCAAGAACTGCAGTGATATCATTATTAAGTATCCCATCCCGGAGCTTATCAAGAACATCTTTGTGTTTAAGCTCGAGATACTCAATATATTCAATTTCGAAACTTTTCACTTTGCTGATAGGAACATCCTTTAACAGGCCCATTGTTCCACAATAAATAATAGCAATCTGTTTTTCAACCGGCATGGGTGCAAATTGAGCCTGCTTAAGAATTTCAACGTTTTTGGCTCCTTTATTCAGGATTGCCAGCGTTGAAGCGTCGAGGTCGGAACCAAATTTAGAGAATGCTTCCAGCTCTCTGTACTGTGCCTGATCAACTTTCAGGGTCCCGGCGATTTTTTTCATCGCTTTAATCTGGGCATTTCCTCCAACCCTTGACACTGAAATTCCGACATTTATAGCAGGACGGACACCGGAGTTAAAGAGGCTTGATTCGAGAAATATCTGTCCATCGGTTATGGAAATGACATTGGTAGGAATATATGCAGAAACGTCTCCTGCCTGTGTTTCAATAATAGGTAAAGCAGTTAGAGATCCGCCTCCCTTTACCATGTGTCTTATGGCTTCAGGAAGATCGTTCATCTTCTTTGCAACCTCATCTGATTCAATGATTTTAGCTGCTCTTTCAAGAAGCCTCGAGTGCAGGTAGAAAACATCTCCGGGATATGCTTCACGTCCAGGCGGTCGGCGAAGTAAAAGTGAGACTTCCCTGTAAGAAACTGCCTGTTTTGAAAGGTCATCATAAATAATAAGGGCATCACGACCCGTATCGCGGAAAAATTCCCCGATTGCAGCTCCGGCAAATGGAGCATAGAACTGGGATGCTGCGGGATCCGAAGCGGTAGCAAGTACAATAACAGTATATTCAAGTGCCCCATGTTCCTCAAGTGTGGCTGCTATGTTGGCAACTGTTGAACCTTTTTGACCGATTGCAACATAGATACAATAAACCGGTTCTCCTTTTTCAAAGTTGCTTCGCTGATTGATAATAGTATCAATCGCAATTGCTGTTTTACCTGTCTGCCTGTCACCGATAATCAATTCCCTCTGACCACGGCCAATCGGTATCATTGCATCGATTGCTTTGATCCCTGTCTGGAGAGGTTGTCTTACCGGTTGCCGGAAGATAACGCCGGGAGCTTTTCGCTCAAAAGGAAGATTAAAAAGCTCTCCTTTTATCGGACCCTTACCATCGAGGGGTTGTCCTGTCGGTGTTATTACTCGTCCCAATAATCCCTCTCCCACACCCAGAGAAGCAATCCTGCCGGTCCTCTTAACGATATCACCCTCATTTATCTCTTCAGTAGGACCAAGCAATACTGCACCGATATTATCTTCTTCGAGGTTCAGAACAATCGCTTCAATTCCATTTTCAAATTCAATCAGCTCATTCGACTGCGCATTTGAAAGTCCGTATATACGTGCGATTCCGTCACCAACCTGTAGCACCGTTCCGACTTCTTCAAGTTCAACTCCTGTCTGTATCCCCTCCAGTTGCTGCTTGAGAATTTTCGAAACTTCTGCCGGTTTAATATTTGCCATATTGTATATTCTTAATAATCTTTAATTATACTCTTTTCTAAAGGTGTGTCAGACACTTCCAATAAGTTCTTTTTTTATTTTTCGCAGCTTATTCCTTATGCTTGCATCGATGTAATTGTCATCAACCTGCAGGATAAAGCCACCAACTATTTCAGGATCAAGATTTTCTTTTAGTTCAACTTTAGTGTTGAAAACCTTTGAAATGAGATCGATTATCTGCTTTCTGACATTATCATCAACTTTAATTGCCGTTGTAAGCACAGACTCAGTGATTCCCTTGAATTTCTTTGTTTCGTGAATAAAATTCCGTGCTATTGCAGGAATAAAGCTTTCTCTCCCGTTCTTCACAATAAGGTCGAGAAGGGAAAGAGTGATCTTTTCAACGTTTCCCTCAAGCATTTTGTGAAATATTGCCTCCTTCTTTGAAGGAATAATGATGGGACTGTCAAGGAACTCTTTTGTCTCTTTGTTTTTACAGATCACGGAAATAAAGATCATGTCCTGATATACTTTATCAAGTATCTTTTTCTCCTGAGCTGATTGAAATATTGCCCTGGCGTATCTTACGGATATTTTGCTATCGTTCATTACAGATCCAGTTCCTAGTTCTTTTTGAAATCAATATCTTTCAGGTAATTATCGATCAGTTTTGACTGCTCGCCCGATGGCTTAAGCTTTTCGCCCAGCAGTTTTGAGGCAATATCAACTGAAAGGGTTGCAACCTGTTCATGAATCTCCGAAAGTGCTTTCAGCTTCTCGTTTTCAATCCCGGTTCTTGCTTTCTCAATAAGTTTTTCCGCCTCTTCCGTTGCTTTTCCCTTTGCTTCTGAAATAAGCTTATCGCGTACTTCTCTTGCTTCCTTCAGGATATTTTCCCGTTCCTCTCTTGCTTTTCGAAGAATTGCTTCATTGTCGCTTTGTAACTTAAGCATTTCTTCCTTGGCTTTTTCTGCTGATTCGAGTGATCCTCTGATCATCTCATCCCTGGCCTTTACTGCATTCAGGATTGGTTTCCAGGCAAATTTTGTAAGGATCAGAAAGAATAATGCAAAGATCAAAACTGACCAGAAAAGTGTGCCTATTGCAGGTGTTGTCAGACTGTTTGCTAATAATATCATAGATAACGTTTTTACAATTTCAATGAAATGAAGCGCTGCAACCAACCGTTGCAGGCTTCAGATTTTCACTTTTTATCCATTCACAATAAGAGATACAACTATTGCGAACAGAGCAGCTCCTTCAATGAGGGCTGCTGAAATGATCATAGCGAGTTGTATCTTTGAATAAGCTTCGGGCTGTCGTGCTATTGCATCCATCGCCGATCCGCCTATTCTTCCGATACCAAGTCCGGCGCCTATTACCGCGAGACCTGCTCCTACTGCTGCTAATGTACCTGTCATAATAAATATATTTAGTTAAACAAAAGATTTAATGCGCTTCTTGCACTGCCATACTAATAAACAAGGCAGAAAGCAGGGTAAAAATGTATGCCTGCAGGAATGCCACCAGAAGTTCGAGGAAATCCATAAAAATGACAAAGAATATTGAAACCGGAGCAAGAGCCAGAGAGTCAAATATAAATATCAAACATACAAGACTCAGGACAACAATATGACCTGCCAAAATATTTGCAAATAACCTTATCATCAGGGCAAACGGTTTTGAGAATATCCCGATTATTTCTACCGGAATCATTACCGGAAGAAGCCAGAATGGAACTCCCGGTGTAGCAAAAATATGTCTCCAGTATGATTTATTACCGCTAAACTGTATTATAATAAATGTGAAGGCCGCCAGAGTAAAGGTAATAGCTATGTTGCCTGTAACATTAGCTCCGAATGGGGGAGGAAATGGAATAAGTCCCATTAAATTATTAATCAGTATAAAGAAGAATACAGATAGCAGGTACGGCATGTACTTTTCATACTTATGAAGTCCAAGATTCGGTATTGCAATATCATCGCGCACAAAAAGAATAATTGGTTCAAGGAAACTCTGAATACCTTTCGGGTGACTAATGCCGGTTTTTCTGTAGGAGCGTGCAAGCGAAAGAAATATTAAAAGACATATTATGGCTGCAGAAAGCATCCCAATAACAGTTTTTGTCATCGAAAAATCCAAAGGAAGATTCTCTTCATCAATCTGTCCATCTCCCTTTATATTCACAATTTTCCCCTTCAGATTACCTTCTTCCTCAAGCTTGAAACCTCTGTATTCCTGACCCCTGGCAAGCCTTTTTGAAGAAAAAATGTTAAGCCCTTTCTCTTTGCTGTAAAGAATTACCGGAAGATAAATCGCAACACCCTCCCCATTTTTTTTAGTCAGAATGTGCCATTCATGAGAATCAGCAATATGTTCCATGATATAAGGACCCGCATCAAATTTCTTCTCAGAAACCTCTTTCTTTTCGACTTCCTGGCTAAATCCTGAGATGGCAGTTCCTGCCAGGAGAAAAAAGATTAATAAACCAAATAAATTTCTAGTTTTCAAATTGATTCAGGTTTTATAAAGCTTTGTTTTTCAGGGTTTTTAATATAATCAACACCGAAAACAAAGTGAGTGCTAAATATATAACAAAAAATGCAAAAACAGAGTCTAAAGAAGTTTTTTTAGCAACAATAAACCAAACAAGAGCTAAGACCAATTCAAGCAGAAATTTGAGGCTGACAGAGACCAGGCTATGCAATGTCTGACTTTCAGGATCTTTGGTCTGGCCTTTTAAGAAAATAATAAGTGTTATTATTGCAATAATTGAGAAAAAGAGCGAAAGAATGACAACGTCGGTGAATAAAATCGTAATTATATGAGTGGCAACAAGGAAATAAGCTGATCCTGCAATGAAAACATTTAATATTAGAAGCAGTAGGATATATTTATAAAGAGGTTTCAATAACGTGGGTCACTTTATAAAATCTTTAATGGCAACATATATTGCTGCAAAAACGCCAAGAAGGGAAAGTATAATGGTAAAGACCGGAGTATGCCACCCTGTAAGTTTATCAAGTTTTACGCCACCCCAGACAGTCACAAGAATAATCCCTATCATCTGGAAGGCAATACCTGAATACCGGCCAAAATCCTGGAGTCCCTTATTTTGAAGGTTTTTCGGGTTCTTTTTCCTTGATGGTTCCTGCTCCGACATTGTTATCATTATCACTCATTTTGCAGTTCCCTGAAAATACTGCTCCGGGTTCGATAGATAGTTTTAAAGTAGCGATATCACCATGGATCTTTGAAGATGCTTTCAAATTAAGTAACTGCCCTACAATAATTTTGCCTTCAATAATGCCGGATATTTCTGAGTTCTTGCAGATTACTTCTCCTTTAACCTTTCCGGTAGGACCAACAACAACCTTGCCCTTTGTGTTTAGATTTCCCGTAAGCGATCCATCGATACGGATATCACCATTGGATTTTATATCACCGGTTATATCAGTTCCATTACTTATAAGGTTAATGGTGGTGTTATCTGTCTCGTTGTACTTTGCCATAATATTAAAAGTTTAAAGATACAATCTTAATAACTCACAAATATAAAAAGTATTGCAGATTAAAATAAGGTGATACGGTATTATTTAGGATCGTAGGCCCATTTCAGGTAGATAGAACCCCAGGTAAAGCCACCTCCGAATGCGGCAAGTATAAGAATATCTCCTTTTTTAAGCTTTTTTTCATATTCCCAGATACATAACGGAATTGTTGCATTTGTTGTATTTCCATAATTCTCGATGTTGATCATTACCTTTTCAGGAGAAAGGCCCATTCTCCGTCCGGTAGCATCGATAATTCGCAGATTTGCCTGATGAGGAACAAGCCATGCAATATCTTCAGATTTAAGATGATTCCTTTCCATTATCTCAACAGCAACGTCAGCCATATTTGAAACAGCAAATTTAAAAACGCTCTGACCTTCCTGGTAAATGAAGTGTTCTTTGGCATCAACCGTCTCATGTGAGGCAGGTTTAACAGATCCACCGGCTTTAAGATGCAGGTATTTCCGCCCTGAACCGTCTGTATGAAAAATATAATCCATTATCCCGAATTCCTCTTCAGTCGGCTCCAGCATAACTGCTCCGGCTGCGTCTCCAAAGAGCGGACATGTTGTACGGTCGGTATAATCAGTAATTGACGACATTTTATCGGCTCCTACGATAACAACCTTTTTATATCTTCCGGATTCAACATATGCTGCTCCGGTTTGCAGAGCGAAAAGAAATCCTGAACAAGCGGCGTTAAGATCAAAGCTGAATGCATTTTTAATACCGCATTTATCGGATATAATATTTGCCGTTGCAGGAAAGAGCATATCTGGAGTAGCAGTGGAACAAATCAGCAGGTCAACATCTTCAGGTGCAGTATTGGTTCTCAGTAATAATCCAGTGACTGCCTGCTCACCAAGATCTGAACTTCCCAGTCCTTCACCTTTCAGTATTCGCCTCTCTTTTATTCCGACTCTCTGCATGATCCATTCATCGGAAGTATCAACCATTTTTGAAAGTTCCTGATTTGTCAACCTGTATTCCGGCACCCAGGCATTGATTCCTGTAATAGCTGCCCGTATTTTTTTCATAATTATATTGCTTCTTTTATCTTTTGAGCAAGGTTGGCATGAACAACCTCCCTGGTCTGAAGAACCATATTCATTATGGCTTTCCGCTTTGAAATACCATGCCCGATCACAACATTGGCATTAATCCCCACGATAGGAGTCCCTCCAAAATTCTCCCAGTCGAGACTATCAAAATAAGCATCCTTAAGATTCTTTATTTTATATATATGATGAAATGCTTCTCCCATCTTAAGAATAATATTTCCTACGAACCCATCACAAACTACAACATCAGTCATTGTTTCACGAAAGAGTGCATTTCCTTCAATATTCCCGACAAAATTAAGTTCGGGATTTTCCTTCATTAACTCATATGCGGCTTTAACGGCAGGAGTTCCTTTTGTTTCTTCTTCACCGATATTGAGTAGCCCAATAGTAGGATTTTCAGTTCCCAGAACATACTTTGCATAAATACTGCCGAGCAAACCATACTGTAAAAGAACATCTGGTTTACAGTCAGGGTTTAATCCAACGTCAAGTAAAACAAAATTACGGTTATCAATACATGGCAGGACAGTAGCTAGTGCTGGTCGTAATACACCGGGGATCACATTTACCGTATAAGTTGCTCCAACAAGCATTGCACCGGTATTTCCTGCACTGCAAAAACCATCCAGATCACCGCTTTTCAGCATGCCATATCCAACAGCAATGCTTGAGTCTTTTTTCTGAGAATACGCTTTTGCAGGATGATCTGCCATTTCTATTACCTGGGAAGTGTGAACTATATCAAACCGTGACTTTTCAATCTGCATTTCATTTAGTTTCCTTAAAATGGAAGTCTGATCCCCAATAAGGACAATCTTCTCATTTGCAGATAAATGCTGAAGGGAATCAACAGCGCCTTCAATGATTGCATCAGGTGCAAAATCACCACCCATGACATCAAGGCCAATTCTCATATTTTACTTTTTAAGTTAAGCGAGGTCAGGCAATTGCCTTTTTCTCAACAGCAAGCTTACCCCGGTAAAAGCCACACTCAGGACATACCCTGTGATACAGAACTGAAGATCCGCAATTTGAACAGCTTGCCACTGTAGGCGCAGTAGCCTTATAATGTGTCCTGCGCTTATCTCTTCTGGTCTTGGAATGTTTGTGTTTCGGATGTGCCATCTTAAATAAATTTAATTATCGTTTATCAGTTTTTTCAATTCATCCCATCGTGGGTCGTTGTCTTTTTCCTCTTCTACAATAAGCTCTTCCAGTTTTTTCAACATAACCGGATCGCATGTGCTTTTGCCCTTCTTATCTGCCGGATGCACCCTCTTGATAGGCAAAGCCAGCATAATGAATTCATATATCTGCTGCTGCAGATCTAATTCATGCTCATCTATCGGTACTGAAAGAATGTCAGGGTCAATATCTTCAAGACTTTTCCCAAACTTAATAAGCAACCTGTTCTCACTGGTAACAGGTTGGGAAAACATCTCCAGACATCGGTCACAGCTTACTCTGACGCTTCCGGAAATCCCTATTTTCAGATCAAGATGGGTAGATCTCTTATCCATCTCAATATTTGCAATAAGGCTGCCTTCCTTAACTTCCGACTCTTCAAACTGGTCAAAAAACGCTTTATCAATCTCAAAATCAATTGTGTGATGTCCTTCTTTCAATCCGCTTAATTGTATGGTGCACGATCCGGACATCTCTTTAAATTTTGGTTTGCAAAAATATGAATCCTTCTTCAATTAAAAAAATTATCAACAAAAAAGTAACATTTATTGTCATAAAATACCAAATACCGACAGAAAAACGCTGTTTACCGAATTTCTCTTAGCCCCCGTTTATTTAAGGATTATTTTTGATACAGATTAAATATTTATAATTATGAGACACAGAGATTATCAGCATTACAGAGATTATTCTCACTTCAGGGAAAAAGAACATCATCCCCGTGTAAGCATAGGAATATTTTTTATTGTTCTGGGTTTAGCTCTTCTCGTCGCATCCAACGACCTGTTAAGGTTGGGGAATTTCAGCAGCTATTTCACCTGGGAGACAGCAATGATTTTCATTGGTGTCTTACTGCTATTGAACCTTCAATTCACAGGAGGTTTGTTACTAATTGCCGGAGGAATATGGTTTTTACAGGAACGCATCTTTATAATTACTCCTGAAATCTTCAAAACCTTCTACTGGCCTGCAGTAATAGTTATTATTGGGCTGGCATTTATATTGTCATCCCTTTTTAAAAGAAAAAATAAAATTAATAAATTAGAAAACCAATAAATTTACGATTATGGAAACAAATGAAAGTTATAGAGATGAGCGTCGTCAGTCCAGGGATGAACGTCATCAGCTTAGACATGAAGGTCATCACCTTCAGAACAACCGTGCAATCATAGGAGTTATTCTTGTGCTGGCCGGACTATTCCTCGTAATGCGAAATACAGGTTTCTTTCCTGAGTTTATTGATCATGTGATCTTCAGTTGGCCCATGCTTCTTGTCACAATAGGTCTGGTAATTACACTTGGTTCCTCAGGAGGTAAAACCTCAGGTATTATAGTTATGGCCGTTGGGGCATTTTTCCTTCTTCCCCAGATCTTCAGGCAAACATTTAATGTGGATATGTTTTGGCCTTCAATCTTCATAATAATAGGGGTCATTTTCATATTTACAAAACGGAAAGGTTGGAATTCGGTTAGTACCAGCCCGGTAGAAGGCGATGATTATATCGACTATGTACATGTATTCAGCGGTGGAGAACGCCAGATCGTTTCAGAAAATTTCAGGGGAGGAAAAGTCACTGCAATTTTCGGTGGAAGTGAAATTGATCTGACAAAGGCAAAGCTGGCGCCGGGAGTATCGGAGCTTGAGATAGCCTGCGTTTTTGGAGGCGCCACTATAATCGTCCCCGATGACTGGAACGTCAAAATTGAGGTGGTCCCAGTGCTTGGAGGGTTTGGTGACTCACGTAAATTATTACCGGGAAGAACAGTTGATACTACCAGGCAGCTTGTAATAAAAGGTGCAGTTGTATTCGGTGGCGGAGAAATAAAAAGCTATTAATCAGCCGACTGATGAAACATCCGGTACTTGCAAACAGAGTCCGTTTGATAGTGTGGTGGCTGGTCTGGCTTTTCCTGGCGCTGGGCCAGTCGCTGTTATTTTATTATGCTTACGGAAGCTTTATTAATATTGGTATTATTGATAGTCTTGTTTCTTTGTTGATTTATTCCGGTATCGCCCTCTCATTGTGGTATCCATTCAAGTTTTTTAATTCGGGAGAAATCCGGACTACAACCCTGATTTCCAATCTTGTTGCAAGTGGCGCGCTTTCTGTTACTCTTTGGGTCCTGATAACAAAGTTTATAATGACAATTGTCATTCCGGAACAAAATAATTACCAGTCATACTGGGACACAACTTTCCCATACAGAATAGGAACCGGGGTTTTTATTTACGGACTTATTATTCTGACTTATTATCTTTTTGAAAGCCTGAGTAATCTTTCCGAGAAAAATGCAAAAGAAGCAAGGCTGGAGAGCCTTGTTAAAGAAACCGAGATTAAAATGCTCCGGTCACAAATCAATCCGCACTTTCTTTTCAACAGCCTGAATTCAATAAGCTCCCTTACAATAACGGATCCCGAAAAAGCAAGGGATATGGTTGTAAAGCTATCAGAGTTTATGAGATACGCTCTTTCAAGAAAAGACGAGCAGCCTGTCTCATTGCAAAGTGAACTTGAAAACGTGCAGTTATATCTTGACATTGAAAAAGTCAGATTCGGAGATAAGCTTATAACAAAGGAAACTATAGAAAGCAATTGCCTTAATGTTAAAATCCCGGTAATGCTGCTGCAACCACTTTACGAGAATGCAGTTAAGCATGGTGTATATGAGAGTACCGAAAGTGTAAGCATTGTAACTCAGGCGAAGATAAGCGAGGGGTACATGGAAATAACTATAAGCAATAATTTCGATCCTGCCCCATCATTAAGGAGAGGTACCGGGACCGGTCTGTTAAATGTCACCAGGCGGCTTGAATTGTTTTATGGCAACAAGGCATCAATAAAAACATCGAAAGAAAACGGGATTTATACTGTAACCCTGTACATACCCGGAGATTATTTGTAAATGTCAATTGAAAATTAATGCATAAATTTAGAGCGGAAATTAAGAATTCCTTTTAGTATCTCAGGGAACCAGGCTAACTATGGATAATATCAGAATAGTAATAATTGACGATGAAGCCCCGGCACGGGAAATAATTAAGCATTATTTAAAAGAGGTGGATTCTGTTGAAGTCATTGCCGAGTGCGCTGATGGCTTTTCAGGTCTGAAATCAATTTCAGGTTTGAAACCCGATCTGGTTTTTCTTGATATCCAGATGCCGCGACTTACAGGGATTGAAATGCTTGAGGTTATTACCGAAAAACCGGAGATCATTTTTACTACAGCTTATGATCAGTTCGCAATAAGAGCTTTTGAGCTTAATGCGGTTGATTATCTGATGAAGCCTTTTCCAAAAAGACGGTTCCAGGATGCAGTTAAAAAAGCAATTGATAAGATAAGGTCGGGGAAAGGGAACAAAGAGCCGGCAAGTCAGCTCCTGGCAAAAAAGGCTGAACCTTCCTCTCCCTTCAACAGGTTTGTAGTACGAAAAGGAAACGCCATCAATCTTATACCCGTTGAACAGATCAGATATGTTGAGGCACAGGATGACTATGTAATGATCTATCATTCAGCCGGAAAAGCGCTTAAACAACAGACAATGAAATTCTATGAAGATAATCTCCCTAAATCCGATTTTGTCAGAATCCATAGATCATATATTGTAAAGATCGAAGAAATAAATCGTATTGAACCATATGGAAAGGACAACCATATTGCTATTCTTCATTCGGGAGACAAGCTACCGATAAGCCGTAGCGGATATAAGCATATTAAGGAGGAGCTTAATTTCTGAATACACTGGGCAGGGGGGTCTACCTCTTCAATCTGTTCCCGCTTTCCCATTTTTTGAATAATTCTGACAACGGCCGGTATCTTTTGAACGTGAACAAAGGAACCGGATCATAACCATGGGTTCCTCCCGGTCTGCATCTTAATATCCGACCTGTTCCTAATATCAGACCTCTGAAAGGTCCGTGTATCTTTAACGCGTCGAGCATATATTGTGAACAAGTTGGAATATGCCGGCATGATGGTCGTAAAAAAGGAGAAATTGAATACCTGTAAAAAAGCACCGGAAGAGATAATAGAAATGACAATAACCTGTTGATAAGCTTAAGCATGAAGCAAAGATAATAACTGTCGGTTGAGATGCAAGGTGCAGGCCTCTGCGCCATTCTTCATGACAAAATGACCAATTATTGCTGTCAGATATAGTTTGGCAATAATTTTGCTGCTAATGATAAAATTTAAATTCAGGAGGAAAAAAAATTATGAGTATCTGGGTAATTATGATAGGGATCATGCTCCTGAGCATGATCGTAAGTATGACATTGAAATCGAAGTTTAATAAATATTCGAAAATACCTCTCGATAATGGAATGTCAGGACGGGATGTGGCGGAAAGGATGCTCCTTGATAATGGTATTACCGGTGTTAAAATCGAAAGTGTTGAAGGT
The DNA here is from genome assembly GCA_963829255.1 of uncultured Bacteroidales bacterium. Lineage (GTDB taxonomy): Bacteria > Bacteroidota > Bacteroidia > Bacteroidales > VadinHA17 > LD21. The sequence continues at coordinate 492 of CAWHIG010000009.1, read as the reverse complement.
CAGCTGACCGACCATTATAATCCTGCTGACAAGACAATTAATCTGAGCAGGGAGGTTTACGAGGGCCGCTGATCTCATCTGCCGCTGTTGCAGCACATGAAACCGGTCATGCCGTACAGCATGCAAAAGCATATGCCTGGCTTGGATTCAGATCCAATCTTGTGCCGGTTGTAAGTTTTACTTCCAAGTGGGTACATGGATATTACTTGCCGGTATCCTTATGGTACATACTTCCCGGCTTTATTGCTGGTTGGTATTGTTCTTTTTGCCTTTACCACTCTGTTCAGTTTTATTACACTTCCCGTTGAAATAGATGCAAGCAGAAGAGCCCTTGCCTGGTTGTCGAATGCCGGTATAACTTCATACCAGAATCACGATAAAGCGCAGGACGCACTCAAGTGGGCTGCATACACCTATGTGATTGCCGCTCTCGGATCACTGGCCACTTTGTTATATTACATTATGATTTTTACGGGGTCGAGGAGATAACCC
>CAWHIG010000008.1:0-48876 GCA_963829255.1 uncultured Bacteroidales bacterium | reverse complement strand
CCGTGCGCCCGGGCTTCCAGTAGCTGACCTAACAAAACCAGCGTCAGAATTACTGTGGTAGCCTCGAAATAAACATATACTGTTCCGGAGTGCGATTTAAACTGATCGGGGAATATATCAGGAAAAAGCATAGCTGTAACACTAAAAAGCCAGGCCACTCCTGAACCAATTCCGATAAGTGTAAACATATTCAGATTCCATGTTTTAACGGAACGCCATGCCCGTTCGAAAAACATCCACGCGGTATAAAAAACTACAGGAATCGACAGGATCAGTTGAACCCAGTTCCAGTATTTCCACGGCATAACTGCCATAAGTGGATTATTGTGAATCATTTCTGACATAGCGATCAGAAAAACCGGGGCAGTGAATACTATTGATATCTTAAATTTTCGCAGCAGATTCTTATAGGTTTTATCTTCCACTTCAACATCTGCAGTAGGCTGTTCCACCAGGTCCATACCGCAAACCGGACAATCGCCGGGCTTGTCATAAGTTTTCTCTCCTTCACAGTGCATTGGACAATAGAATACTCCTGATCCTTTGCCAGAGGTATTTAATTTCAGCTTTTCCTCCTTAAATTTATTTGCAAAAGCAATATCTCCGGGTAGCGAAATACTATAATTTCCTCCTTCATTTTTCAGAGCCTCCTGAAACTTTTCCAATGGAATATGAGATTCCATTTCTATAACAGCTTCTGCTTTCTGCAGATCGACAGCGACATGGGTTACCCCATCAACTTTTTTAAGCGCCTCCTCCACATGAGCCCTGCAATTATTACAGCTCATGCCGTATACAGCATATGTATGTTTCATTTTTAAAAATTATTGAAGGTATAGTTTACTTTGATTTGTTGCTTTGATTCAAAGTTTTGACTATTATCCAGATAACAACTACCAGAACGATAAAGCCGATAATCCAGCCATATCCCCCCATTCCCCAACCGTTATGTAATCCGTTCATCATAATATAAGTTTTTAATTTTTAGCTGCAAGGCTGTCACTTGACTGCTGCACCCACTTAATCAACAGAGATTTTTCATATTTGTTGAGTTGCGCATTTTGACTCATGGTTATTTTATCTCTTCTTTAATCGAACCGCTTGTGAGCATCGCTTTTCCCATATATGTTTACCGAATGATATAGATCTACAACTGCCCGATTACTTTTTGTAATTTGGCTCTTACTTCAGTTGCAATATTATGCAGATCTTTATTTTCTATCGATAGCATTGAGGCTGCCGGATCAACAGCAGAAACTTCGACCTTTCCTGCAACTTTTTCCTGAACAATCACATTACATGGAAGCATGGTTCCGATTTTATCCTCTGCCTGCAGGGCTTTGTAGGCAAACGGAGGATTACAGGCGCCAAGAATTTTATAGTTATAAAAGTCAACATCAAGTTTTTTCTTTAATGTAGCTTTTATATCAATCTCGGTGAGAATTCCAAAACCTTCGGTCTTGAGAGCTTCAGTAACTTTTTGAATAGCATTATCGAAACTGCTGTTGATTGTTTTGCTGAAATAGTATTCCATAATCCTTCTGGTTTTTAGTTAATATTTAACAGTATCGTCCGGCATATCCATTCCGGGCATGCTTTTATCATTATCTGGTTTGGAATCGCCGGGCATAATCATTCCCGGCATTGAAGAGGTTTTTCCTCCAATGGGATTCATCATGCTTGGTTTACCTTCAAGCTGTGCTGCTGCATCAACACTGAATGTTCCATTTGTTACAATCTCCTCACCCTCGGACAATCCTTTCATTATTACGTAACTTTCACCCAGCATAGGACCAAGTTCAACCTCCCTGATCTTAAAAACAGGTTCATCAGAACCCTGTTGTTTTACATAGACAACTGACCGCTTTCCTGTCCACAGAACGGCAGATTTTGGTACGACAACTTTGTCAGCAAATTCCGTTAGCGTTGAGGAGACAATTCCTGTAGCAAACATTTCAGGCTTTAGCTTTCCTGATTGATTTCCTGTCTCAACCCTTACTTTCGCAACCCTGGTAACAGGATCTATAACAGGATCAATAAATATTATATTACCGGTAAAGTCGATGCCAGGTAAAGCCTGAATTGTAAATGATATCTTTTCGTCTTTGTGTAAAAACTGGAGATCACTTTCATATGCATCAAACATTACCCATACTTTAGAAAGGTCGGCAATTTCCAGGAGCACAGCGCCCTCGGAGACGTGATCACCCGTGTTAACCAAACGATCCATTACAGTCCCGGCAGTGTTTGATACCACTTTAAAGTTATTCTGCACGACTCCGGAGTTCTCAATGTCTGCTATCTGTTCATCAGTGAGTTTCAATTGACGGAGTTTTTCTTTGGAAGCTTCGTACAGTTCGGGCTGTAGCAGTTTTGTTTTAGCTGTTTCCAACAGCTCCTGCTGAGCGTTAATCAGCTCAGGTGAATAAATTTCTGCCAGTAATTCTCCCTTTACTACTGATTCACCTGTAAAATTTATATATAGTTTTTCGATACGCCCGGGAACATGGGCTGTCTGATTCTGAAATAATCTTTCATCAGCTTCTACTTTACCGTAAAGACGAACCTCTTTAACTGGCTTATGGTAAGTCACCTTAGATGTAAGAACATCAGCCAGTTCTGTAGCCTCTTTGCTCATATGAATTGCATCAGGATCGATGGAGGCAGTACTTTTCTGGGCCAACGGAATTAATTCCATTCCACAGATCGGGCACTTACCCGGTTGTGACATTCGTATCTGGGGATGCATTGAACATGTCCATATGGTACCTTTTGTCGATTCAGTAAGTTGATCCGTCTTCTTTTCATTTTTTTGTGATGAATGAAAAAACAGCCAGCCAAGGAATAGTCCGATAATCAAAGTACCGCTTATTGAAAATACTTTTTGTTTCATAATTCATCTTTTATAATAGATTGAAATAGATAGAAATAGGTAGAAATTTAGTTGAAATATATTGTTATTAATAAATTCTGATTAATTCAGTCGTTTCCATTCATTTCCATTCATTTCCATTCATTTCCATTCATTTCCATTCATTTCCATTCATTTCCATTCATTTCCATTCATTTCCATTCATTTCCATTCATTTCCATTCATTTCCATTCATTTCCATTCATTACTACTTTTTTCAACGTATCTCCAGATTTCCTAAACGTTTTAACCATGCAACCGCAGTGTTGAAATCAGCTATGGCTTCGACCTCATTGAGCTCATAATCAAGCGTTTGTTGCCGGATCCGCAGGACATCGGTCAGCCCTGAAGTCGAAACAGTAAAGCTCTTCAACATAAGATCCAGCGATTTGGATGCCAGATTGTATTGATTATCATATAGTTTTATACGGCGCTTTGCATCCTGGTATAACTGAACGGCCTGATAATATTCAGCCTGTAATGAGTTAGCAGTAGCCTGATAACTTTGTGATGTGGCTGTCTTCATCAGTTCGGCTTCGTTTTGCATTGCATTGTATTTTTTTCTGTAAACCGGTAAAGTTAAAACTACCATAGGCATTATCATATCCTTGCCATTCATAGACGCCGGTCCCATCGGAAATTGGGTTTTGCCAATAAGAGAATAGTTTAATCCTAAACCCACCATAGGATAGCCCATGCGGGTAACCATTTTTTTGCGGGCTTCGATGGATTGCTTTTCTAATTCCAGCATACCAAGCATCGGGTTTTTTGTAAGCATACTGTCCGATACAGCAACCAGTGATAATTCAAGAGAATCCACTGATATGTTTTCATTTGTGAAAACCGGCGACTTAAGTGGTCTGTTAAGAAATGTGTTAAATTGTGCAATTATTGTATTTCGTTGAATTTTAAGCAATTGAATATTGTTTTCAAGGTCTGCGGCTTCAATTTGTATTCTGTATATATCCGACAGTCCGGTAATGGCAGAAGATGAGCCCATCGGAGTTGTTTGCATTGCTGACTTACTAGTATTTGATGCACCTTGAGATGTTGTCCCGGTACCTTCTGTCGGAGCTGACTTATATCTTACAATAGCAAGACGTTCTATAATCTTAAGAATTTCGATATTCTTCTCTGAAATACTGATATCCTTCTGAATTTTATATAGTTGGTACCATGTGCGCTGAACATCGTAAAAGACCTGCAATTTTGCGTCGCGGAAGAGCTCAAATTTAGCATTTGCCATCAGGCTCATTTCATCCCTGGCATATTTCAGGACACCAAACCACGGGAACATCTGCATTAATCTGATATCGGCTACCTGGTTGCCATCGACCAGCTCCATAGGTGATAAAAACACTCCCACACTTAACTCCGGATCTGATAAACTGCCAACCTGTGGAATCTTCTGCAAAGCGGCCTTATACTCAGCGAATTTTTGTAATACTGTTGGATTATTTTTTGCAGCAATTTCAAGATATTTGTATAAAGAATCGGTTTGAGAATAAGAAGTAACTGATAGAAATAAATAGAAATAGATAGAAATAAATAGAAACAGTTTGAATGATCTTCTGTCTTTTCTTAAATATAACATTACCCTACGCTTAACCATATTAATTATCCTTTCTTGCATTTTTTGAAGTTGCTGTATTTAAATTGTTAACCTTTTCTCTGTGTTTCTCTGTGTTTCTCTGTGTGCCTCTGTGTCAGTTCTTATATTTTACCTGTTGATGCCGCAGATTTACGTTGAAATGACCTTTGCGTGCTTTGCGCAATCCTTTGCGACCTTTGCGGTTAATGGATTTCATTTTCCCTCCACATTGCCTGAAACAGTGGGACCACAAAAACTGTCATTACCTGTATTATCATTCCGCCGAACAATGGAATTGCCATAGGAACCATTATATCGGCTCCCTTTCCTGTGGATGAAAGAACCGGCAGCAGGGCAATAACTGCCACAGCAGTAGTCATCATTGCAGGACGAACACGTTTTTTGCCGGCGAGTACTACTGCTTCACGTACATCATGAACATTTGCCGGTTTATTTTTTTCGAAGACCTGGTGTATATAGGTGCCCATTATTACTCCATCGTTTGTTGCAATCCCAAACAAGGCTATGAATCCTACCCACACTGCAACGCTAAGATTAATTGTGTGCATCTGGAACAAATCACGAAGGTTTATGCCGGCAACGGGAAAATTCATGAACCAGCCCTGTCCGTAAAGCCAGAGCATTATAAAACCACCCGAAAAAGCTACAAATACTCCGGAGAAATGAATGAATGAAGCTGTAATGGTGCGAAATTGGAAAAATAACAAAAGCAAAATCAAAATCAGGCTTATCGGAACCACAATTGCCAGCCTCTTTGTAGCACGAACCTGGTGTTCATAATTACCAGCAAACTTATAAGTAACGCCTGCCGGCAGAACAATGGCGCCAGTACTCAATTTCTCCTTTAATATTTTATCTGCTTCCTGCACTACATCTACCTCAGCTTTATTCTCAATTTTATCGAAAATGACATAGCCTACCAGGAAAGTGTTTTCACTTCTTATCATCTGTGCTCCACGGGTATAGTCAATATCAGCAATTTCACCCAGAGGTATCTGGACGCCGTTCATTGCAGGGACCAGGATACGTTTTATGTCGTCGGGATTATCACGCAATTCGCGGGCATACCTCACTCTGATAGGGAACCGTTCACGACCCTCGACAGAGGTTGAAAGAGTCATTCCTCCAACTGCCACCTGTAATATTTCCTGAACATTGCTGACAGTCATGCCGTAACGGGCCATTGCCTCCCGGTTAAGTTTGATTTCGAGGTAGGGAGCTCCAACGGCACGGTCGTAGAAAACCGCTGAAGCTTTAATTGATGGGACATCTTTTAATGCTTTCTCAAATACCAGGCCGGCCTGTTCTATCGAATTGAGGTCCGGACCAAAAACCTTTAATCCCATTGGGGCTCGCATTCCTGTTGAGAGCATGACAAGACGTGTTTCAATTGGTTGCAGTTTAGGTGCGGATGTCAATCCCGGGATATCGGTTACTTTTACTATTTCTTTCCAGATATCATCAGGTTTTTTGATCTGTGGTCGCCACTGACGAAAATATTCTCCTTTCGCATCGGGGATCAGGCTATCGCCTGGAATGATCCTGAATGTCTCTTTATCAGGATTGTATTTTGAATTGTTCTTAAGAAGAAAGTCACCGTCCCGGTCCACTTTAAACTGGATCCGGTGACCATTTTCATCGAGAATATACTCGGAACGGTAGTTTATTGTATTTTCAAACATCTGGATGGGTGCTGGGTCCAGCGCTGAATTTGCGCGGCCCCATTTACCAACTGCAACCTCCACTTCCGGTATTGTTGAAAGACGTTTATCGAGTGTTTCAATGTATTCAAGATTTTTTTCAATACTTGAATGTGGCATACTGGTGGGCATAAGCAGAAATGATCCTTCATTAAGCGACGGCATGAATTCCTTACCCATACCTTTCCAGGCAAGAAGTCCAAAAAAGAGCGTGAATGCAGGAATCATAAGGAACTTCCATTTATTCATTAAAGCCCACCGAAGTATATATTCGTAATAATGTACCATGGTCATTAAAGCGAAAAGAATCAATGCAACAATCCCTGCAACAAAAAGAAAGTTAACGAGGTTACTGTTCTGAGCTCCGAGTGGCAGCCACTCAATCGAGAGGTACCAGGTTGCAAAAAGAACGGTAATACCTATATTAATATAATTTGGAAATTCTTTACGTTTTTCCGGCCATCTGTAATCAAGCAGATTATTTATTCCGACAGCCGTTAATGCCAGTGCAGGCCACATATGCCAGAAGACTGTAAAAATCAGACCTGCAACAATCAGAGAGCCATTCCAAATCTTTCTGATTTTCTTTGTGTTGAAGCGAATATTAAACAAAATATGCACCAGCGTTGGCAATACCACAATACCAAGTATGAATGCCGACAACAACGCAAAAGTTTTTGTAAAGGCAAGAGGATGAAAGAGTTTGCCTTCTGAAGCCTGCATTGCAAATACGGGTAGAAAACTTACAATAGTTGTTGCAACGGAAGTCACTACGGCTGCCCTCACTTCTGTGGTAGCCTGGTAAATTACCTGCAATAAATTTTTCCCACGGATACCAGCATTTTCCGGCATTTCAAGATGACGGAGAATATTCTCCACGTCCACTATGCCAATATCCACCATTACACCGATTGCGATTGCAATTCCTGACAATGCCACAATATTTGCCTCCACCCCGAAAAACCTCATCAGAATGAAGGTCATTAAAACACCAATCGGAAGCAGTCCTGCGACTATAAGCGAAGCCCTGAGGTTCATTACCAGCACTATAATTACAATTATGCTAATGAGAATCTCATGGGAAAGCGCAGATTCCAGCGTCCCCATCGTTTCCTTGATCAATCCCGTCCTGTCGTAAAATGGAACTACTGTAACCTTTGATACAGTACCGTCGGGCAGCGTTTTTTGCGGCAACCCTGCCTCAGTTTCCTTGATTTTTTCTTTGACATTGTTAATTACTTCCATGGGATTTGAGCCGTAACGTGCCACCACGACTGCCCCGACTGCTTCAGAACCGGCTATATCAAGACCACCACGTCGTGTAGCGGGCCAAAATTAACATGGGCAACATCTTTAATTCTGACCGGGACATTATTCCGTACTGCAACAACGGAAATCTCAAGGTCCTTCAGACTCTTAACATATCCCAATCCCCGGATAATATACTCGACATTATTCAGCTCGATTGTTTCCGCCCCTATATCAAGATTACTGTTTTTCACAGCATTCATGACATCCATTACAGAGACATTATATGCCTTTAAGAGCATCGGGATTAAGATCAACCTGGTATTCTTTAACAAATCCGCCAACTGATGCCACTTCAGAAACGCCATCAGCAGTTGAGAGGCTATATTTGACATAAAAATCCTGAATTGTTTTGAGCTCTGAGGGATCCCAGCCACCGTTTGGCTTTCCTGTTTTCGGGTCGCGTCCCTCAAGTGTGTACCAGAATATTTGCCCCAGTGCGGTTGCATCGGGTCCTAGCGCTGGTTGTACTCCGGCTGGTAAGGTCCCTGACGGGAGGGAATTAAGTTTTTCAAGAATTCTTGACCGGCTCCAGTAAAACTCAATATTGTCTTTAAAAATAATATAGATGAACGACATTCCAAACATTGAGGTACTTCTTATAGTCTGAACACCGGGAATTCCCAGTAGAGCTGTAGTCAGAGGATAAGTGATCTGGTCCTGGATATCTTTCGGAGAACGTCCCATCCATTCGGTTGCTATGATCTGTTGATTCTCACCTATATCAGGAATTGCATCCACCGGTACAGGATTGCGTGGTATAAATCCGGTCTTCAGGTTGAATGGCATTGTAACCAGACCCATCACCACAAAAGCAATCAACAAAATAAATGTAATGAGCCGGTTCTCGAGGAAATATTTTACAAGTCGGTTAAACATAATCAGTATTGGAAAAAGTTGAAAAGTTGAAAAGTTGAAAAGTTGAAAAGTTGAAATAATGCATTTTACATATGAGTATGAATACCCACTGCAAAACTTCTGAGGAGGGAAAGGTTCAGATACGAAATACGCAAATGTTGGAAAGGTCCACATTCGTGGATAGAAAAGCATCCGGAGGACTCACATTTGTATAAATTGATTTAAAATCTGGTAAGGGTTGAACAACATAACTTGCAGGCAGACTTAGAGCCTGAAAATAGTCCTGATACGATTCAGGTACATATGAAAAAGAAGGAAAATAATTGGCTGTAATTCCGTAAACGACTAAAACATTGTCACAGCAATGTCTTCTGAGGCTGGTCGCAGCCGGAAAATTATCATTTCCAACGGTTTCCATTCCACACGATGCCTGCTTACCTGTAAATGATATAACCGAAGCTGCTATTTTGCCTCCGCAATAATGAGTTGCAACAGAAAAGTGCAATATTGCAGATAACATCAATACTGAAAGTGATATTGATAAAACCTTTTTCATTATTTCTTTAACAGTAATCTGACAGAATTGTTTTGCAAAGGAAAGGATTTTTTAAACATTAATATAACGCATAGGGGAAATAGGTGGTTTTCCTTCTTATCCTGACCGCCGGGAAAAATCTTCAGAATTTTTATTCAGCATCTGAATTTAAGCCGGAAGGGGTTGAATTTGAATATAATAGTCTCAACAGCGAAGGGAAGACCAGCAACAAAAGTGGCATAGCAATAATAAAGCCTCCGATCACAGCAATAGCAAGCGGTTGTTGCATCTGAGCCCCTACACCTATTCCAAGCGCCAGAGGTGTCAGAGCCAGAATAGCTCCGATTGCAGTCATCAGCTTGGGCCTGATACGCAGAGAAATAGCGTAATTTATAGATTTATCAACATCTGAGGTTATCTGGTATGTTGTCAGGAACTGATTAGCTGTGAAAATCGAATTTTCGGCAATGATCCCCACAATCATAATGATACCGGTGTAACTTCCAACATTCAGCTGGATACCTGTGATGTACAATGCAAGAACACATCCGCTTATACCAAGAATGGAAATGAAAATAATAAGCAGGGCAAGACGCAAATTCCGGAAAAGGAACAGAAGAACTGTGAAAACCAGAATAATAGCTGTTATCAGTATTAACAACAGCTCCCGGAATGATGCCTGTTGTTGTTCAAATGTGCCTCCATACCGGATATAAAAACCGGCCGGCAGCAGAACATTTTTAGAAATGATATCTTTTATTTCGCTAATAGCACTGCCCAGATCACGATTGTCCAGACGAGCCGTTACTTCTATGTTCGATTTAAGGTCTTCGCGCGTGAGTTCAGGATCACCGGATGATAATTCTACTTTAGCAAAATATTGCAGAGGCCTGTAGGTACCGTTAGGTGCGAATATAAGCTGGTTTTTAATGAGATCTATACTATTGTTTTCGAACTTAGTATTCCTGAGGAGTATTCTCAGCATTTGTTCATTTTCCTGTACCTGTCCGACAGGTAATCCTTCATTAAATACAGTGAGCTGGGTTTGAAAATCGACAGGTGTTATTTTATACTGTGCCAGTTTATCCTGGTCGGGAATTATAGTAACTGAGGGTCCGTCATAAATGATACCGTTCATGACATCGGCAACGCCTTCTATTTTATTAAGATTCGACTGCACTTTAAGGGCCAATTCCTGCAACATGGCATGATCATCTCCAAATATTTTAATGACTACGGGTTGTGGCCGGCCAATTAAGTCACCAAGCAAATCCGCTATTCTCTGACCGAACTCAATTTCAAGGGCAGGTGCTACAGAAGTGGCTCTTACGCGAAGCTCAGATATCACATCGTCGGTTTTCCTGTTAACACCCGGCTTCAACTGTATGAGGTAATCTCCATAATTAGGGGGTATTACTCCCGAAGCCATGCTAATACCAGAGATCATATTTGTTCCGGTGCGTCTCATATAGGTTTCCACATCAGGGTGGCTCAGCACTACTTTATCTACCTCTTTCAGTATTGCATCGGATGCATCAAGGGTTGTTCCAGGCGGTGCAATATAGTCGAGCACAATGGTACCCTCATCAAGCTCTGGCAGGAAACCTGTTTCCAGCTTGTTAATCAGAACAACCGAACAGAGGATTAGAAGCAGGATAAATCCGGCAGCGAACCATGGTTTGTTGAAAAACCAGATCAGCCACCAAAGCTTTGGCTTCTTCTCTTTTTCTTCGGTAACGGATGATTTAATTAGCTTTTTATGAGGCCTGTATCCAAATAACAGATGCAGAGCCGGCAATCCGATCCATGTTGCCAGGAAAGAACAGATAAGTGTTATTTCCATAGTCAGAGTCAGCTCTTTGAAAAAGCTTCCCGCCACTCCACTCATCATTACAAATGGAAGAAAAATTACGATTGTGCTCAGCGAAGATCCTATCATTGCAGGCAGAAACAATTTCATCGATTCCCTGACAACCACATATTTGTCCTTCTCCGGATTTTCTTCATGCATGCGGTGAAGTTGCTCGATTATTACGATTGCATCATCTATAATAAGTCCGATGGATGCTGCAATTGCACCTAACGACATAATATTGAGTGTTATATTGAGATAATGCAACACTGTAAAAGTAAGTGCAAGAGTAACCGGGATGATAATGATTATATTCAGGCTGGCCCTGAAAGAGCGTAAGAAAAGGATGACAACAATTATAGCAAGAAACAACCCTTCATAAATGCTTCTCAAAACACTGTCAACAGAGTTCGTTACAAAAGCTGACTGGTCATAATAAGGTTTAAGAATCATCCCTTTAGGCAATTGCTTTTGAATCTCATTTGCCTTCAGGCTGATATTCTTTGTAAAATCGATCAGGTTTACTCCTTTCTGTTTCACAAGGTCTATAATAACCGCATCATGTCCGTTTGCATTTATCCTGATAAACTCCTGCTGTTCCTGCAAATCTACAGTTGCTACATCGGAGAGCCGTATTATACTGTTGCCAAAATTTCTGAGAACAACCCTGTTTAATTCTTCAATATTCTTAAACCGCGTGTCAGTAAGGGAAAGGTAAAGACGCCGGTAATCCGAAAGTAATCCGCTTGATTCTATAAAATTGGTATTACCCAGTGCAACAATAATATCCTGTGGTGAAAGCTTAAATGAAATTAATTTTTGCGGATCAGGAGATATGACAAATTCTTTGGTTTTGCCACCCCTGACAATTACATTAGCAATGCCTGGTACTTCTGAAAACTGAGGTCTTATGTTAAAGAGCGCCTTGTTCTTGAGTTCTATCTGACTGTATTTATCACTTTCAATTGTAAAACCTATTACAGGGTAAATAGTCTGGCTCATAGCTTCAACCACTATGTTGACCGCCGGAGGCAGAATATTTTTTATTTCATTGATTCGTTCATTCAGCTGGGTTTTTGCCAGATTAATATCCACATTCCAGTCAAAATAGGCATCAATTGTGCAACTTCCCCGGTTGGTACTGCTTCTGACAGAAGTAATGCCATTGACTCTTTTTATCGCAATTTCGAGTGGTTTGGTGACGGTTATCATCATTTTATCAACCGGCTGTTCACCATTATCGGCAATGATGGTAATTTTAGGGAATGTTACATCAGGGAAAAGCGATGTCTGCATATTGATGTAGGAATATATCCCCCACAAAAGGAAAGCCAGCAATATAAACAGGATGGGTTTAAGTAAGAAACTGTATAAACTATTTTTGTTCATTGCCGGAGGGTTTTAGCATACAGATACTGGCACTATCGTTGAAGTCAAAATTACCGTATGCAAGAAATAAAGAGAAAGCTTTTCCCATTTGTTTATTCTCAATTTGACATGAAAGTAGCTTTTTATATGATATTAAACAAAAAAATGCGCCTAGTGTTTAAACACCGGCTGGAATCAGGGCAGGTAGTACTTTTACCTTTTTAAATTAGCAGGCTTTGTACTATATATTAGTGGGTTTCAATGTAATCACTTAGTTCTTTATGCCACTCATCCAGATCAAAAGTATCCGGAAGCGTCTCTTCCTTAAATATCAGATCTGCAAGGTACTTCGGATTTTTACCCCCATTGAAAACAGCCATAATACAGAAAACGCAATGTACAACAATCTCATTAACAGGCATTTCCAGTGCTTTTACCGTCATTAGTTCTTTCACTTTTTCAGTAGGCATTGACCCATAATAAACATCTCCGCAACAGGTACTTTCTCTTCTGGTATTTTTAGGTTCCACTAACCTGATATTCATTTTTGACAACAGGCTTCTGATTGAATTTTGAACTCTATCCTCCTCACGTGTCGGACAGGCATCAATGATTGACATACTCCTTCCTTTATAATCAGGGAGGTCTAAAAAACTATTTTCATCTATTAACTCCCATAATGAAACCGTAGAAACATTTTTGTAATCCTTAGCAAAACGCTTGTCACATCCCGGGCAGACATTAATTACTTTTGAATTTTTGGGAAGGTCTGGTTCGTGCTGGCAGCAGGTGGTTAACATATCCATCTCACCTAAATTTTCAATCAGAAGCCTGTGTATTTTATTGGCTAATTCCGGTTTATATAACATTAAGGCGCAACCGGGAGCAAAAACCAGCTTTTCAGTATTATTTTTTTTCTTTGAACTCATCTGACCAACCTCTCTTTTTGTTTTTTGGATCGGTCAAATCTATTCCTTTTTAATTCATAAAGAAATGATAATAATTATGTTTTAGCCAGTACTTGAAAACTATTCCAATATTTTAAAAACTTCTATTGGATTTTCTCTGTGTATCTCTCCCGCCTTGCGGGACAAGTTGTGCTACTCTGTGACACTCAGTGAAAGTTCTTTGTTTTTTGTTACACAGAGCTACACAGAGAAGCACTGAGAACCACAGAGGGATTTCTTTAAATAATCATCCCGGCAGCGACTGTTTCATTCGTACCTTCATCTATAAAGATCATACTGCCGGTAATATTATTTTTCAGATATGTATCAAAAAAGACTGGCTTTGAAGTCTTTATGGTGACATGGGCAATATCATTCATATTTACTTCAATATTTTCGTAATCATGTTCAAGAGTGTTAATATTCATCCTGTAATTGACAGATTTCACAATGCATCCGGCTTCGTTACTGTTCATACGGATAAGATACCTGCCTCCAATCTTCATCGGACGTTCATTGAACCAGCAAATCATCAGGTTAATATCCTGGCCGATCAGGGGTAGATCATCGGGTGATACAAGCATATCACCGCGACTGATATCTATCTGATCTTCCAATGATATTGTGACCGATTCTCCTCCAATAGTCTCAGATAATGTTTTTCCCAGAACATCAATACTCTTTATCTTCGATCTGCGTAGCGATGGCAGCACTGTGACCTCGTCACCCGGACGGAAAACGCCTCCGGCAATTCTGCCCGCATATCCTCTGTAATCATGGTACTCAGAGGTATGAGGACGAATGACAGTCTGTACAGGGAATCGCTTATTATCAGGATTCTTATTTTTTCTGATCTCAATTGTCTCAATAAGATTCAGAAAAGTTTTTCCCGCGTACCAGTTCATTTTTAGTGACCTGTCAACAACATTATCGCCATATTTTGCGCTGATCGGAATGAAATGTGTGTCACTGATTTTTAGCTTATCAGCAAGTAAAGCCAATTCATTTTTTATACCGGTAAATACCGTTTCTGACCAGTTTACCATATCCATTTTATTGACACAGAAGATTATATGACGAATATCAAGCAAAGATGACAGATATGCATGCCTGATGGTCTGTTCAAGTACACCTTTCCTGGCATCGATAAGTATAACAGCAAGATCAACTGTGCTTGCTCCGGTAACCATATTCCTGGTATACTGGATATGGCCCGGAGTATCGGCAATAATAAATTTTCTGGCAGGTGTTGCAAAGTACCTGTATGCCACATCGATTGTAATTCCCTGTTCACGTTCAGCTCTCAATCCGTCGGTGAGAAGCGACAGGTCTAGTTCCTCCCTGCCAAGCCGTTTTCCGGATTGGACAATATGTTCCATCTGATCCTCGAAAATCGATTTGCTATCGTAAAGAAGTCTCCCGATCAAAGTACTTTTTCCATCATCCACACTTCCTGCAGTTGTAAATCTCAGAAGACTTTTATTCTCACTTTTGCCGTTTATTTTCATTTTATCATGTTAATAAATACTTATTAACCAAAGTTGCAAGGTGCATGTTGCATGGTGTGAACAATCTTGCACCCTGCATCCTGCATCCTGCACCCCGCATCAAAAATATCCTTCCTTCTTCCGGTCTTCCATAGCTGCTTCTGATCGTTTATCATCGTATCTTCCACCTCTTTCAGTGACTCTGGTAGCTGCGATCTCCAATATTATCTCTGGAAGTGATTCTGCTTTTGAAAGTGTAACTCCGGTACAAGTAATATCTCCTATTGTCCGGCACCGGACATCCGTTTCAAATACTTTTTCATTAGGTTTTAGCTGCATGAAAGGAGCCCAGGCAAGGTATACACCACTGCGGCTGAAAACCTTACGCCTGTGAGTATAGTATAGTCCGGGAAGTTTAATATTCTCATTCAAAATATATTGCCATACATCCAGTTCTGTCCAGTTGCTTATCGGGAATACCCTGAAATGTTCTCCCGGATGTTTCCTGCCGTTAAAGATATTCCAAAGCTCAGGACGCTGATTCTTGGGGTTCCATTGACCAAATTCATTTCTGTGTGAGAAGAATCTCTCTTTAGCACGTGCTTTCTCCTCATCTCGACGTCCTCCACCTATTGCTACATCAATTTTAAGTTCTTCAATAGCATCCAGAAGGGTAGTGGACTGTGCTTTATTACGGCTGGCATTAACTCCTTGTTCCTCGACAACTCTTCCATTATCTATCGAATCCTGTACATATCTCACTATAAGCTCTGCTCCAAATTCTCTGGCAAGATCATCGCGGAATTTCAAAGTCTCTTCAAAATTATGACCCGTATCAATATGCATCAGACTGAAGGGTATCCTGGCAGGCCAGAATGCTTTCCTTGCAAGATGTACGAGAACTATCGAATCCTTTCCTCCTGAAAATAGCAGTACTTTGTTCTCAAACTGGGCTGCAACCTCCCTCATCACAAATATTGCTTCAGCTTCAAGTTCTTTGAGATGTTCGTCGTTTATATTCATCTTTTTTTTATTTCTGGTTACTTGTTGCTAGTTGCTAGTTGCTAGTTTCTTGATGCATGTTGCATGTTGCATGTGCATGTTGCATGTTGCATGTTGCTTAATGTTGTAAGTTCACCTTAATGTTTCTCACCCTTCACCCTGCACCCTGCACCCTGCACCCAGCACCCAGCACCCAGCACCCAACACCCTGCACCTATTTAATATGGCACCCGCACTCCTTCGGACCATCATTTTCCCACCACCATCTGCCTGAACGGAAATCCTGACCCGGTTTTACCGCTCTGGTGCATGGTTCACAACCGATGCTTACATAGCCTTTATCGTGCAGCGAATTATATGGGACATTATTTTCCTTAATGAAATTCTCAACATCACTTAATGACCAGTTAAACAGGGGATAGAATCTGAAAAGCTTTCTGCCCTCATCATATTCAAGCCATTCCATCTGTCTGCGATCGTCTGATTGGCCAGCCCGGATTCCGGATATCCAGCATTCTGCTCCTGATAATGCCCTGTTCAGGGGAACAACCTTTCTTAACCTGCAACATTCCATTCTGTTCTCCCTGGACTTAAAAAAACTGAAAGGCCCCTTTTCTGACACCATTTTCTCAACAGCCTCATGTTCAGGAAAATACAGCATTATCTTTTTCTTGTATTTATTTACAGTATTAGATAATACGTCATAAGTCTGAGGGAATAACCTTCCCGTATCGAGAGTCACCACTTTTATATCCAGGTTTTCAGTGAATATTTTATGTGTTATAACCTGATCTTCAATCCCCAGGCTTGTGGTAAATATTATACGACCAGGAAACAAAGCAACAAGAAGGCCCAGGTTCTCTTCAATCGTTTTACCGATGAGCTGATCATTCAACTCTTTTAACTTCATAATGTTTTCCATTCGATTTGGCAAGGAGATTTAATTTAATTTTATGAATATGTGCCCATAATCTTTCATGGAAATAGTATAGAATAGTCTTTGTTAATACTTCGATACTTCCAATAGAAATGGCAATTGTTATTCTTCCGGTTATAAAATAGCTGATTACCATTGTGTCAATTGTACCTACAATTCGCCACGATACTGACTTCATCAGACTTTTAATTGGTTTATCAGCTCTGTCACTTACTTTAATGACACCTTTTGAATCAGGTCTTCCTTCAGGTTGTTTCAAAAGTACATCCAGCATATAATTGCATTTGTGTTTAACTCAAATATAAGACTGGGATTTAAATGAGTGAGTGGCAATTATGCGATAAACACATTGGTATTTATACATATAGCTCTATATGTAATTAATACCATTTTCAGCAGAATACTGGAATGCAAAAAATGGATAAATCTTGATTCAGAGAAAGAAAATCAGGCTGGAAAAATTTATAGTTTCTTCTAAAGTGGCCATAGTTCCGGCACTTACAATGCGGAAGGAATATTATACAATCTAAAACAACATATTTTTTAACTATTCCGGAGAAGTCGTTTTTTGATTTTTAGTGTTATTCTTATAACAGCGGTTGTGAAAGCATTTATAAAATATAAATCACCTTATTACCTGACTAACTCTGATCCAATTTCTTTTATTCGAAGAAGAAGATCTTTAAGATCATCCTGTGATGTTAACGGATTAATTATCGTCAGCCTTATCCAGATATTTCCTTCAAGTTCAGTCTGAACAATATAAAACGATCCCTCTTTTATTATCCTATCCCTGATAGCTGAGTTTATTTGATTAAGAACAAGACTATTATGTCCTTCGGGAGCATAACGGAAACAAACTATATTGCTTTCAGGTTCGGTGGCAAGTTCATATTGTTTGTCAGATTTAACCATCCGGGCAAAAGTACGGGCAAGGTCATACCTGCTGTTAATATACTCCTTATAATAATTGTTACCGTAATATTTCAATGCTGTATAAGCTATAATACCCAATGCACTTTTTGTACATTCAATTGTACGGATAGCGCTGTTATACCAGACATTATTCTGCGATTTCTGAAACAGGTAAGATGCTTTCTGGGCAAAAGTCTCATATGATCTTTCACCATTTCTGAACATTACAAGAGTATTAAGTGCAGGAACCAACAGCATTTTATGGAAATCGATAACAACCGAATCAGCTCTTTCGATACCTTTTACCAGTTTCCTGTATTTTTCTGAGAAAAGAACTCCCATTCCATGTGCCCCATCTACATGCATCCACAGATTATACTTTTCACAGAAATCGGCAACAGCTTCCAGATTATCGTAAGTACCTGTAGCTGTTGAACATGAACTGGCAACAACAGATATAATTTTAATATTTTTTTTCTCAGCCTTTGTCTTGATCTCTTCCAGTATATCTGTTCTCATCCTGAAATGTTTATCGACGGGTATTTTAATTATTGATTCCTCGCCAAGTCCCATGATCTTAACATTTCTACCAATACTGTAGTGGGCCTGTTCAGATATCATGTAGCCAGGTCGCTGCGTTTCTCTTACCCCTTCATCCCAGATATTATAATCCGTGTTAACTTGTCTGGCAGCGAGCATCGCAGTGAGATTTCCTGCTGTACCCCCATGAGTAAAGATGCCATCATATCTGGTTGTATATCCGATAATTGATCCAAACTTTTTTATAACATTTCTCTCCATCGCCATATTAACCGGTCCCATTTCATAAATTGCAGCTCCATTGTTAAGAAGTGTTGTGCAGAACTGTACCAGAACTGCTGCCGGAAGGGGAGATGTGACCTGATGTCCGATATAGCGGGGATGATGAATATGGATAGATTTATCAATAATCCTTCTTATGAAGGAATTCATTGACTCTTTTTCACCGCCGCCCGAATCTAATGAAAAATATTCAGCAAGCTGGTCAGGATCATTCCAGGGCAAGACAGGTGATTCATTTCCGGATAAAGATTCAAAAAGATAATCTGATAACGTATTTACCAGGGTGTGTCCTTCTTTTCTGAATTCTTCAGGATTAAAGGGAGATGGGATATTTGATTTAGTCTGAGCCATACTAATATTAATGTTTTGGTCTTTATTAAATTCTATTTAAATGCAAATTCCGATAGCTTATTCAGGGGCTGTTGAAAAAGTCCCTTTGTGAACCTTAGTGTTCCCCTTAGTGTCCCTTAGTGGTAAAAGTTAAAAAATTAACCACAAAGGATCACAAAGTAAATCACAAAGGAACACAAAGGAGGAAATCAATATAAACTACTTTTTCAACAACCCTAGGTGGCAAAACTCTCTGCGTCCTTTGCGGTTAATGGATTTCAGAAACCGTATAATTCTTTCTGTAATTCCCCAAAATACCATACAATCACCGGATCCACCGAATATTTTTCCGGTTCTTTAAATAAATCCTTCAATTGCAGGTCATTTTTCATCAAAAACATTATAATTTCTATTACACCGCAATAGCCCGAAGGATGATTTGTGCCAAACTGACAGGAGGGAAGTTGTTCATTGTATCTTTCGAAGAAATCATCAAGAATATGATATCTCTTAATATGCTTCTGCACTATCTCACTATCATATCCGAAGATCTTAACAAAATTGTCAAACCTTTTTTTTGAGTTTTCTCTGATAAGATGCCCGATCCTTTCGGGACTGATTCCCCTGGTCAGATAAATTTCTGCATATCTGAATATCCCAGTATAGCCAAATGCATCAAGATCGTCAGAAACAGAAAGAATTGTTAATAAATCACCTGAGTGTATATAATTATTGTAATCTTTATTATCGTGATATTCAATTGCTTCCAGAACTTCTGAAAAATCATTTTCAGGAAGATTATATTTTTCAAGAAATTGAAGACATAACTTTCTGCTATGTATTCCATGCCCGGTTCCGGAATCAACTGACATACCAATATCATGCATGTAACATGCGATTATCAGTTCTGATGGAATAGGTGAGATCTGATCGGATTTTTTTAAATGCATAAGTTGAAGGAGCTCCTTTGAATATCTCCATACTCTCCGGTGATGATCAATTCCATGCGATGTAAGAGTTTTTTCATCATAGACCGACATGAAGTATTCTTCAAGGATCTGTTTATACTTATTTTCTGCAGATTCTATTAGTCTGGTAAGATTCATAATAGTAAAAAAAAAGCAAAAGACAGAGCCTTTTGCTTTTGAACAGGCTGTACGAAAATCAATTAATAGTTGATCATTGTCTTTGCCAGATCCAGAATAGTTGTATCGTCAATCGTAACAATACCTCCATCAGGTCCCTGTTCAAAATGAATTCCAACACTTTGGCCCTTGTCAAAATTTCTCCCTCCGAAGTAGTTTCTTACTGTCTCTTCATTCAGGTCCAGTTTTTCTGCAATCTGTCTCATACTACCGGAGGGCAACTGGTCTTTAATCTTCCGGAGCTCGTTGAAGGTGATTGTTTTAGTCATAATATTTTTACTTAGTTTATGAATGTTGTAGTTTAAGTCACATCAAAATCCAAAGTTAAACATAATATAGATAACTTTAAATATCAGCTTAACAAATTTAAAACATCCCTGATTATATAAACATTATATTCCCCAAGATGTGCAAATCCGAACTTCTTATAAAGATTAATCGCTTTAAAATTACTGGAATGGACTTCCAGTTTGACTTGTGACCCATTGCTTTTGACAAATTGAAGAGACTCTCTTAACAGTATTTTTGAAAGTCCTTTACCCTGGCATTCAGGCGAAATTCCAAAATGATGAAGCAGAATCCTTCTCCCGTCATATGTCATCCATGAGGTACCGCAAATTTGTTTTGACGACTGGAATTCCATAACTAACAGCTTCCCGCCCATTTCCAGGGTTCTTTTAATAGTCTCTCTGGAATCTCCCCTTTCAGGATTCCCCATATCAGTCAAATACCAGAAATTAACTATTCTGTCGAAGTCATCTTCCTTATAATCTCTTATAATAAGATCGTTATGTAAATTAATATTGTCCATGATAAATCATATTCTTATTTTAATTGTCTGCCAACCCTTATATCTTTTTTACCCCCCATCTCCCGCATAGCGGGACTAAGAAAAGAAACAGTTTAAAAAGTCCCCCTTGGGGGATTCAGGGGTGAAATAATAATGAGTTTAGTTAAATCACTTTTTAAGATACCCACTCTTTTATGAAGGCAAGGTGAAAAGTAAATTCAAAGATCCCCCATCAACTCAAGGAATAATTTAAGTCCTGCCTTTTTTTCATCATTGAAGTTGTAATCAATGTTTTCTTCAAGATATGTCTTGAGAATATTGCCCGTAATAATACCGGTTTTTCCATATTTTTCAACAACATCATCAATATTATTTACTCCAAGTTGCAGCGCTTTATTGAATTCTGAAATAAACACATTATCAAGTTGTTTGTTAGCTGTCCAACAGGCGAATACAAATGGAAGTCCCGAATATTCTTTCCATTCATGGGCCAGATCAATTTTGTATCTGAAACTGTTTTCAAATTCAAAACACTGATCACCAATAAGGACAACTGCTTCATCAAGACCAATATTCAGAAAATCGAATCCTTTTGATGTATTTATCCACCTGAATTCTCTTTTCCAGCTGTTTTTTGCCAGAACTTTTGAGAGATTAACTGAGGAACGTGACCGGTAATCGAGATATATATTTCTGATTTCCTTAAAAGGACAGTTGCTTAACAGCATAACTGTCCTCACATTCCCGTTCGCACCAATACAGTAATCACTTATGATGTGATACTCTTTCAACATTGGAAGGGCAGCCACCGGAACAAGGCCTACATCAGCATTGCCGTTTATAAGTTTCGTTGCGCAATCCGCCGGATGATCAGTCTCCAGAATTACCCTCTTTTCAAATCCGCTCTCCACCAATCCATAAATAAATGGATATGTGTTTGCATATTTCACGGCTGAAATCCTGATTTTGTCCATCACTTTTTTTTTACAACTTCTAAAATAGTATTTTTGTAGATACAATTATAACAACTGAAAACCCAATCTGATTAAAATGGAATTAAATTTTCTTACTGCCATCTCTCCTCTCGATGGAAGATACAGACAAAAAGTTGACGACCTGGATCTGTATTTTTCTGAATTCGGGCTGATCAGATATCGTCTGATGGTGGAGATAGAATATTTCATTGCCCTGTGTGATATACCTCTTCCTCAACTGATTGACTTTAAAAAAGATAATTTTAAAATTCTTCGGTCGATTTATGAAGACTTTGATTTGACTGATGCTGAAAAAATTAAGGAAAGAGAAAAAATCACAAATCACGATGTAAAGGCAATCGAATACTTTCTGAAAGAAAAATTCTTTCAGACGGGTTGGGGGAAATGGAGCGAATTTATCCATTTCGGTCTTACATCGCAGGATATAAATAACACCGCAATACCTTTATCTATTAAAGATGCCATGATAAATGTATATTTCCCGGTTCTTTACGAATTAAGGGAAACCCTGGCCTCTTTTGCAGATGCGTGGAAAGATATTCCAATGCTGGCACGGACGCACGGTCAGCCGGCTACACCTACCAGGTTAGGTAAAGAGATTGAAGTATTTATTGCAAGGATAGATGGACAAACCAAATATTTTGGACAGATTCCCTATTCTGCTAAATTCGGAGGTGCAACCGGAAATTTTAATGCACACAAAGTTGCATATCCTGACATTGACTGGATTTCCTTTGCAAATAACTTTGTTAATGAAGATCTTGGGTTGGAGCGGTCCCATCCAACAACGCAGATTGAACATTATGATAATCTTGCAGCATTATTTGATAATATGCGGAGGATAAATATTATCCTTATTGATATGGCCCGTGATTTCTGGTCATATATTTCAATGGATTACTTCAGGCAAAAGATTAAAAAAGGAGAGATCGGATCATCAACTATGCCTCATAAAGTAAATCCTATCGATTTTGAAAATGGGGAGGGTAACCTTGGATACGCAAATGCCATTTTTGAACATCTATCCATGAAGTTGCCGATTTCGAGACTCCAGCGCGATCTTAGTGATTCGACAGTGTCAAGGAATATTGGGGTTCCGATAGGTCATTCGATAATTGCTATTAATTCTATAATGAAAGGCCTTAATAAGCTGATTGTAAATACTGAGAAAATAAAAAGTGATCTCGAAAATAACTGGGCTGTGGTTGCAGAGGCTATTCAGACAGTACTGCGAAGAGAGGGCTATCCAAATCCATATGAAACACTTCTGGATTTAACCCGCACCAATCAGAAAATCACTTCTGAATTAATATCGGACTTCATTGAAAACCTGGATCTTAACCAAAATGTGAAAGCCGAACTAAAGGCGATCACACCTTTTAACTATACAGGTTATTGATCAAATACATACCAGATGAAGAATATCAGATTGCTGCTGAAATATTTTGCACCTTATAAGTGGTCAGCAGTTAAAAATATCATTTACAACATTTTAAGCGCTTTATTTGCACTTCTCACTTTTACTCTGATAAAACCTTTTTTAACTGTCCTTTTTGATTTTGGCAAAACTGTGCCCGTCGCAAATCCCGGCCCATTTCAATTAACTTCGGAGTATATTGACTCTTTTAGCAAATACTATCTTACTGCCTTTATTGAAAGAAATGGACAAACGGGTGCTTTGCTTTTGGTTGTAATAATTGTAATATGTGCCAGCCTTTTCAAAAACGGTTTCATTTTCCTGGCCAACAACTGTATGGCATTTATCAGATCCAGCACAGTACGTGATCTTCGGAAGAAACTTTATGCCAAGATCCTAAGACTTCCTCTGTCATTCTTTACCGATGCAAGGAAAGGTGATGTAATGACCAGAATTTCTAATGATGTCCAGGAAGTTGAGATTTCCGTAATGTCATCACTTACTATGATGTTCAGAGATCCAATATTAATACTGGTTTTTGTGATCTACCTTTTTGTTTCAAGTTATGAGTTAACTCTGTTTGCTCTGGCACTTCTTCCCGTAAGTGGCTGGCTGATTGGCCGTGCAAGCCGTACTTTGAGATCTTCTTCACTTGCCGGACAACAAAATCTTGGACAGCTTCTTACTATTGTGGAGGAGACTCTTACAGGTCTTCGCATAGTCAAGGGTTTCAATGCAGAAGAAAAGATGACGGCACAGTTTTCAGAATCAAATGAAAGATATGCGAAAGTATTTAAGAGGGTAACCCGTAAAGCATATCTGGCTTCACCAATAAGCGAATTCCTTGCGACAATTGTTGTTATGATACTCATGTATGTCGGTGGAAACCTGGTACTTAATGGATCCGAAAATATGACTCCTGCAAGTCTTATTGTCTATCTCGTTGTTTTCTCCCAGATAATTCAGCCTGCCAAAAACATAACGACCGCCTATTTTGCTATCCAGAAAGGGATGGCTTCAATTGACAGGATCGACCAGGTGCTCGATGCTGAAGAAACAATTACAGAAAAAGAGAATGCGGTTGCTGTAAGCAGTTTTAATGATTCAATCGAATTTAAAGGAGTCTGGTATGCATATAATAACGAACCGGTATTGAGAGATATAAACCTGAAAATAAAAAAAGGTCAGACAGTAGCAATTGTCGGCAAATCGGGAGCAGGAAAATCAACTCTGGCAGATATGCTTCCAAGGTTTATGGACTGTGATAAGGGTAGTATTCTCATTGATGGTGTTGATATCCGCGATCTGAAGATAAGGGACCTGAGATATCTGATGGGAATTGTAAGCCAGCATCCTATCCTGTTTAATACTTCCTTCAAAGAAAATATAGCTTTCGGGGTAAAAATTGCTGATCCGGAGGAAATCGAAGTTGCTGCCAGGATTGCCAATGCGCACCAATTTATAATAGAGACGGAACAAGGTTACGATAACATAGTAGGAGAATCAGGAAATAAGCTCAGTGGCGGACAAAGGCAAAGAATCAGTATTGCGAGGGCTATCATGGCTAACCCGCCGATATTGATTCTCGATGAAGCAACCTCCGCTCTCGATACTGAATCGGAAAGGCTGGTTCAGGATGCAATACTTGCTCTGATGAAGAACAGAACCTCGGTGGTAATTGCCCACCGTCTTTCAACTATTCAACATGCCGATCTTATTGTTGTTCTTGATGAAGGTATGATTGTTGAGACAGGAACACATGCAGAACTGATGACAAAACAGGATGGTTTCTATAAGAAGCTGCATAGCTTTCAGGCTATCTGAGCAGCCACAAATAAATAATTGCACTGCTATGTACAAAAAAAACATTATTGCTTTCCTGCTTATAACAGCAGCCTGTAATTTTCAGGGACAAACTCTGACGAACAGACAACACGACCCGAAATGGTCGATAAGGATGGCAAATACAATTCTTACGACCTCTGACAGCCTGATCTATTACGTTGACCGGAATCCGAAATGGGCCTACGATGTTGCTTTTCTTGGAATGGCTATTGACCGGCTTGGGGTAAACGATAAAAAATACTCCAGATATATGGAAGATTGGGTCAATCATTTTGTAAGGCCCGATGGTTCTGTAATTGATTACCGGCTTCAGGAGTATAATCTTGACCGGATTTTTCCCGGAAGGAATGTATTTACCATTTATAAAAGAAATCCTGAACCCCGGTATAAACTGGCTCTGGATAATTTTATTGAGCAGCTCAAAACTCAACCTAAAACAAATTCAGGAGGATACTGGCATAAAAAAATCTATCCATGGCAAATGTGGCTTGACGGGATTTTTATGGCATCACCTTTTATGGCTCAATATGCAAAAGAATTTAATGCTCCTGAATGGTTTGATGCTGCCTGCGTTCAGACCAAAATGATCTATGATAAAACTCTTGATCCTCATTCCGGACTTTTGATGCATGCCTGGGATGAAAGCCGCTCCCAGAAATGGTGCGATCCGGAAACAGGTAAATCACATTACCCCTGGAGCAGGGCGATGGGCTGGTATGTTCTGGCCATTGAAGACATTCTTCAATATTTGCCTGAAAATCATCCCGACAGACCTGCTCTTATTAACATTCTTCAGAAGACCTGTGATGCTTTGATGAAAGTCAGAGATCCAAAGACAGGCCTCTGGTACCAGGTTCTGAATAACGGCGGGAGAGAAGGTAACTATCTGGAAGGTTCGGGATCAGCAATGTATACATATGCTTTCGCCCGTGGTGCCCACAAAGGTTATCTGGATAAAAAATATCTTGCCATTGCCAACAGTGCATTTGACGGCATTATTAAAGAACTGATTACGGTTGATGAAAAAGGGAAAGTCATAATGCATAATATCTGTGGTGGCTGTGGGCTTGGAGGAAATCCTTACAGGGACGGTTCATATGAGTATTACGTAAATGAAAAACGTGTCGATAACGATACAAAAGGCGTAGCCCCTTTCATCATGGCAGCGTTAGAACTTGACAGATAGATACGAAGTTCCGTGGATTTTGGCAGATTCAAATCCACACCGGTAATCCGGAATGTTTATTTAATATTGAAAAGTCTGCAGATGTGTCTGTTATATATGTTTTCATAGACACAGGCGGAAACAGTTTTTTCATTTGCTTCGAGCAGTCTGATATAATCCTTCATCTTTAAGGCAGCAAGCTTATATGCGACGTGTATAAGCTGCCTCATATTCGGATTATAATCATTATTTCCCGGTATATGCCTTAAGGTATCAGCAAATTTTTTGCTGGTCCATTCAGATACTACCTTTTTCGATGGGAGGGAAGACACTTTTATATCAATTACATCTGCATACGGAGCGCATAACTCATCTATTTTCTCCAGTGATTCAAAATAAATCTCTTTAACAAGATCAAGCGCCTCGTCTCCTGATTCTGCAAGACCGATAACTTCTTCAAGCCAGGTAGTACCTGCAGTCTTCAAATGTATACCCTTATCAAATTTTTTAATAATTGAACCAATGTGGGGATAGATGGCAAATTTATCTGATCCGGAATGAATGCTCATCTTCAGGTTTTCAGGAAGACCAAATTCCTTTACTGCAAAATCAATAATCAAAAGATCAGATTCAAATTCTTTTGCAAACAACAGAGGATCACCGACATAATCAACACCTTTGTTGAATCTTCCTGAGAACTTGGGAGCAATTGTCTGAACTGGTATATTCTCAGAGGCTAACATTTTAAGTATGAAAAAAAGTTCCACAGGAGTCTGGGGTCGGGGAACTTCATCCATTGAAACTTCAGTGATAAAATTACCATTGCCTTTTACCTTTTCAATTTTTCTGTAGATCTCCCATGCTTTTATTGCAGCAAACAGGTATTTTTCCGCTATTTGTTTAATTTGAGATTTTGATGTCTGAAATGATAATTTTGATCCTTTGATATTCAGATCGCCTGTGTATTTTTCTACACCCGACAGGAATTCAAGTATCTCGTTGTCTTCAGCTTTCTTGCCGATATATGACGCCACATCTATTGTAAAAAAATCTGAGCTTTCAATAAAACGATCAACTGTATCCAGATTAATATGGTCGGCATCAACGAAATATGGTTTCTTAAATCCTGCATTTTTTGTTACGGAATCGGCTTCCAGCCTTACAGCTTCCGGCAAGGTTCCGATTGTTATGTGTTCGCGATTTGATTTATTCCAAACAGGTGTTATCTCAATGCCTTTTTCATATGCAGATATTATCGCTTTTAATTGCGCACCACCCTGGTGACCAAATCTGTCGCCCAGACCGATTGAATATTTGCCAAGTGTTTTCATTATTTTATTAAAATTATTCGTTAAGATCATTTTGGCTTTCTCTGTGAATCTCTGTGAATTCTCTGTGTTCCTCTGTGTAAGTTCCTATCTTTTTTGGTTGCACAGAGTTATTTCGTTTAATGTTTGATTTTTTTTGGAATAAGTTTATAAAGTTCTTTGACATATTGTAATCGGGAAAAAGGTTGTTAAAGTTGTTGTTTTTTAAATGTTTATAATATGTTTTTCATAATTTTGTTTCGGAGGAACATGTAGATCCCGTATTTTGTGAAGTTATTTCACATTGGGACAAATCGTGTTCCCTCCTTTTTTTTGTCTGTTTTCTAGAGATAGGCGCTTTTACATCGAACTCCTGGTAACAGCGACTTTTTTCGATATTTGCATTTTCCTGTTGTTGTTTTTCCTGTTGTTTATCTCTAGATTTTTCACAGTTTAGCTTGTCAATTAAGGGATTATATTCTTGTTTATGCTTAAGCATCCCATAGATTATTCGTAAGATTTTATGCATACAGACACCTATAGCGGCCATTTTTTTCATTCCATGGGATAATTTTTTCTCATAAACAGCCATGATTAGAGGATTATAAGTAATAGCTCCTTTAGCAATGTTAAACAGTATCTTCCGCATGTTTTTGCTCCCCTGTTTACTCATGCGTACACCTATTACTTTATCTCCGCTTTGCTTAAACTTTGGGTGTAATCCGAAGTAACAACTAAACCCCTTTACTGTAGGAAAACGCTCAATGGTTTCTATCTCAAGCAGCAGACCAATTGCAGATATGGTGCTTATGCCCTTAAATGATTTTAGAAGTTCAATCTCAGGGCATATCAGATCCCGTTCAATTAATTGCATCTGACTCTTAATGTTTTGATCAAATGACTTGATTTGCATGGCAATCTGACTTACCAATATTTCTGCGTTCCGGTCGGTAGCTGAAGCGATATTTTGGTCCGCTTCTGCTACCAGTTCCTTTGCTCTTGCTAGTGAGAGATAAGGGATTTTTGCAAGTTTCTCTGGCTTTGCCTTAGCTAACTTATCTGCTGTTGGACATTGGATTATTAGCTCTAATAGCCAATTTGGAAGATCGCCTTTCTTATACCGCATCAACGTAGGATTAGCGTTGTACAAAATTGTTTCCAATTGATTAATTGTCTGAACTCTTTGCTGCTTCTGCATCTCAACAAAATTCCAGTGACGACAAAGAGATTTCCATTTATCATCCTGATCGTAAGTGATGTTCTTAGGATGATCAATCATAAACTCCGCAATACTTAAAGCACTTATGGCATCTGTAACGTTTCGCTTCATCCCAGCTCTCCGGTTGAATGTAACACCTGCAGGATTTATCCTTGCTACCTTAAGATTAAAAACCTTTTGATAGCTTTTAAGGGTATTTAACCAGTTGTTCTCATAACCCCCAGTGCTTTCCACTGCTGCATAGATTTCTGACCCTGGATGCTTCTCAATATAAGCTTCAAGCATAGAATAAAGCTTACAATGACCTGCATAGGTATCATCAAGCTGAAAGTTTTCCAAAACAGTCTGCTTCTTTTCAGAAAGGATTACCCAGTCGGCATATCCTTTACTGACATCACCTCCCAAATAAAGTTTCATAGAGCAATAGTTTTTGTTTTACATTTTCAGGTAACATCTTTCTCGTAAATGCGGTTTCGAAAACCTTGTTATTTCCCGATTTTTACCTGGCTGACATAATAAACTCTGCGACAGGTTCAATAGACCTACACCACAGAACATTATTGCCAGTTAAGTAAAACAATAAATCAATAACTTTATAAAATATTTCAAAGAACAAACATACGAGAGCCACAGAGTCCCGATAGCTATCGGGAGCACAGAGGGCCACAGAGAGAACTGTCTTGCTCATAGGAAAAAGTCCACATTTTCGGAGGTAACTATGTCAACAGGGAGATACTCAATCCTGTCAGGAATCTTATGAAGCGAAAGATATTCAAACAGCTTCTTTATACCCTTGTATGTTTGCTCCTCGGGTCTCTGACCAATTAAAAATCTTGTTATACCCGACTTGAGGAATTTCACATTCGAGTCCAGAAGATCATAACCGATAAGGTCAACTGATTTCAATCCCTTCTTTTCCAAATATAAAGCTATAAGATTGGACCTTGACCCCGTAATAAAAACAGAACCGATTCCGGGGTTTTCAAGAAATGCTCTGTCGAGAGCATTCCCGACATGATCAGGAGAAGGGTCTGGTACATTGATGATTATCTTTTTTCCTTTATTTCTTGATTGTTTGCTGAAATAGCTGAGAAATCCTTCGGTACGGATAGTAAGGTGGCTTACATTGCGGATGTTTTTTGCAATCGTCACAACCAGCAGATCACTTCTTTCAGGAGTGATCATGTCGGCAAGCTGTCCAGCCACTCTGCCGCTCTGAAAGATATTTTCTCCTATATATGCCAGGAAATCTGTGTTTTCAATATAACCATCGATGAAAACAAATGGCACGTTCTCTTTCTGAAGCTGTGAACAGAAGACGACAGATTCTGATTTGAATATTGGTGCCAGAAGAACCCCGTCGTGTTTCATCCTTAGAACCATACCGGCTTTTTTCTGAAAATCGACCTCGCTTTGCAGATCAAAAGTCACCTGACTCAGGGTTACCGGAAAGGGATGGAGCTCTTCGATGGCCCTGATCATTCCGAGAGGATGTTTTTCCCAGAAGGAATTGCCTTCAGAAGGTGCCGGAAGAAGCGAGACAAGGTGAAATTTTTTCCTTGATTTTAGTGCCTGGGCCATAAGATCAGGTGAGTAACTTGTTTCCTTAAGTATTTTCTGAACCCTCAACCTCGTCTTTTCTGCAACTTCACCCCTTTCGTGAATTACCCGGTCAACTGTTCCGATTGATACACCTGCCAGCCTGGCAATATCTTTTATTCTTGTTTTTCTGGAAGCCATATCAGTTACATGATTTATAAATGAAGTCAGAAGTCAGAAGTTAATCTAACACAACCTTTTTAACTTTAGGCGCAAATACAGTCATTATTATCCATGCAAGCAGGTAAGCGCTTCCAGCTATCGTAAACATTATCACATAACCGGTCTCGATATGTCCTAGTTTCTCGTAATGCTCGAGGATATCGCCGGCGATGTAAGAGACAAATGCTCCTCCGACAGCTCCGGCCATACCGCCAATACCGGTAATAGAGCTGACAGCCTTTTTCGGGAATGCATCCGACACTGTAGTAAAAATATTCGCTGACCATGCCTGGTGTGAGGATGCTGCCAGTGCAATAAGACAAACTGCTCCCCAGGTGCTTACATTAGGAGACTGCGCAAATATAATTGGTGTTACCAGAAGTGCAAATATGAGCATTGTTATCTTCCTGGCCTTAAAGGGAGACATTCCTTTCTTTATCATATATCCTGAGATCCATCCTCCTCCGACACTTCCAACTGTTGTAGCAGTATAAATGAAAGCAAGTGGTAACCCAAATGACTTAACATCAAGACCTGTCCCTCTGACTTTTTCAAGCCAGCCGGGGATCCAGAACAGGTAAAACCACCATATGGGATCAGTAAGACCTTTGCCTATGAAAAACAGCCATGTTTGCCGGTATTTAAAAAGTTGAAGCCACGCTACCTTTTCCTTTGTTTCACCTTTTTCGTCAGCGTCGCTGTTAATGTAAGCAATCTCAGCGGCTGATACTCTTCTCTGCTTTTCAGGTATTTCATAAAAGATAAGCCAGAGAATAATCCAGACAAATCCTAATGCTCCGGTAATAATAAACGCTGCCTGCCAGCCCCATGCCACCACAATGGCAGGTATTGCAAGGGGCGCAACAATAGCTCCGACATTTGTCCCTGAGTTAAATATCCCGATAGCAAGGGCTCTCTCTTTTTTGGGAAACCATTCAGCTATTGCTTTATTCGCTGCCGGAAAGTTACCGGATTCGCTTATTCCAAGGAGTCCCCTCCAGAATCCAAAACCAAGTGTGCCCTTTGCCAGAGCATGTCCGATTGCAGCAATGCTCCAAAAGAATACAGAAACAGCGTACCCTAATTTTGTTCCGAATTTATCTATTAGCCTGCCTACAATGACCATTGCGAAACCATAACAAAGCTGGAATACCATTATGATGCGAGAATAATCTTTTTCTCCGATACCAAGATCGGACTCAAGCAATGGTTTTAATATTCCTATTACCTGCCTGTCGAGGTAGTTTACGGTTGTTGCAAAGAATATCAATGCACAAACCGTCCATCTGTACCTGCTGAAGTTTTTTGGTTCTGACATAAATAGTTGGTTGGTTAAATAATTATACGTTATATGTTGACGATGAAGTTGTTCCTCCACGTCCGGTCCAGTTTGTATGGAAGAATTCACCTCTTGGTTTATCAGTCCGTTCATAGGTATGAGCACCAAAATAGTCGCGTTGGGCCTGCAATAAGTTGGCCGGTAATTTTTCACAACGATAGCCGTCGAAATATCCAAGTGCCGATGAGATTGCAGGAACAGGAATCCCATTGACAACCGCAGCTGATACAACATTCCTCCATCCGTTTTGAGCTTTTTCTACTTTCTCCTTAAAGAAAGGATCGAGAAGGAGATTATTCAATGAAGGATTATTATCGAATGCCTCTTTTATTTTACCAAGGAAAGCCGATCTTATTATACAGCCACCTCTCCACATAAGTGCAATGCCTCCGTAGTTCAGCTTCCATTTGTATTCTTCAGCGGCAGCCTTCATCAATGTATAACCCTGAGCATACGATACCATCTTGGATGCATAAAGTGCATCTTTTAGATCACTTATGAATTTAATCTTATTGCCGGTAAATTCCGGTTCAGGCCCGTGTAGTATTTTTGACGCTTTTACACGATCGTCCTTAACAGCAGAAAGACATCTTGAGAAGACTGCTTCACCTATCAGGGTAAGCGGAATGCCATGATCAAGAGCTGTAACTGCGGTCCATTTACCAGTACCTTTTTGTCCGGCGGTATCAAGAATCTTATCAACCAGTGGCTTGTTATCAGTATCTTTAAATGCCAGAATATCCCTTGTAATCTCAATAAGGTAGCTGTCAAGTTCGCCTTTGTTCCATTCATCAAAAACAAGATGCATTTCATCAGCAGTCATATGAAGCAGGTCACGCATCACCTGGTAGGCTTCACAGATCAACTGCATATCACCATATTCGATGCCGTTATGAACCATTTTTACAAAATGACCTGCACCATTCTCACCAACCCAGTCACAGCATGGTGTTCCATCATCGACCTTAGCAGCTATTGCCTGAAAGATAGGTTTCACAAATGGCCAGGCTGCTTTTGATCCCCCCGGCATGATCGATGGTCCAAGCAAAGCTCCCTCTTCACCTCCGGATACTCCGGTACCGATGTACAGAAGGCCTTTGCTTTCAACCAGAGCTGTCCTCCTGTCAGTGTCAGGATAATGGGTGTTTCCTCCATCAATAATAATATCACCGGCAGTAAGATGGGGGATGAGTGTATTTATCATCTCATCAACTGCATTTCCGGCTTTGATCATAAGCATTATTTTTCTTGGTCTTGCAAGCGATCCTATGAGCTCTTCAATTGAATGAGTACCTGTAATCTTCTTCCCTTTGGCCCTTCCTGCAAGGAAATCATCAACTTTTTGTGTCGACCTGTTAAACACGGAAACCTGGAAACCTTTGCTTTCCATATTAAGGACAAGATTTTCGCCCATTACGGCAAGACCAATTAGTCCGATATCTGATAATTTGCTCATAGTTAAAGTGTTATGATTGTTGTATTGTGTTTATTATAAAAGTTTTTATCACTTATTAAATGTTGCAGGTTGCATGTTGCATGTTGCATGTTCAATCCTGTTTGTTGCTCTTCAACCAATAGTTTTACCATTATCCTGCATCCTGCACCCCGCACCCCGCAACCAGCAACCAGCACCCAGCACCCTGCACCCTGCATCCTGCACCCTGCACCCTGCACCCTGCACCCTGCACCCAATAGATTTCACTCCG
The DNA here is from genome assembly GCA_963829255.1 of uncultured Bacteroidales bacterium. Lineage (GTDB taxonomy): Bacteria > Bacteroidota > Bacteroidia > Bacteroidales > VadinHA17 > LD21. The sequence goes on along the minus strand of CAWHIG010000008.1, from coordinate 15,603 downwards.
CCAGTCTTTGTTTTGACGACCATAAACCCAGGGCCGGGTTTGAGATAAAGAAGATTTCTTCGCCGTTATCCATTTTATTAAAACCATCTTGCAGTTTTTTAGGATTATATTTCTTCAACATCTCATAAAGGTCATGATATTTAAAATTTACCGATTCTATCTCCTCCTGAGTCAGGTATCCCGGGCAATAAGTTATTGAGAACCTTCCCTCTGAACTCCCATGAATGAGATGAGCGGCAGCACTCAGATTATTATTCAGCTCATCGCTTCCTTTTAAGGAATTCAAGGTGGCGTTTGTCCCGCGATAACCATATTTCCTGATTAGCCGGTCAATCTCCTTGTCCTCGCCAAACTCTTTTAAACCTGGCGCAAGGACGATCAATTCCCCGTCATCGGCCATTGCCATACGAGTCCGGTAAATACTTTTATTTCCGAGCCAGGTGCTTTTAAATTCGGCAGGGTCGAGATAAACAACGACTTTTTTCAATGGCTTTTCAAAAACTGTGAAGTTCACCTTCAGTGAAAGATCAGCAGCCAGTGTGAAAACTTCTTCATCATCACCAATATAAAGTCCTCTTGCCACAATCTTTCCGCTTTCATCATGGCCAATTACGGTAAGTACATAGATAACTGGCAAATGATTAATGAACTTTGCAGAGGCGTAGTTTAAAAGCGACCTCACCGGATTGCTTGCTTTTCCCATAATTCGTTCCATACCATAAACAGCGCCGATAAAGTGACTTTTATTTATTCCTTCCTGTCCGCCTGTACCAATAAGCAGGTTTTTATTATAATTGGCCATGCCAATAACTTCATGCGGTACAACCTGTCCTACCGACAAAATAAGATCGTGCCCGCCATTGAAGACTAACTTGTTAAGCTGGGCAGGCCAGGAATAGTTTAAAGCACCATCAGTTATTTCAGATACAAATTCTCCCGGCACGGTGCCTATAGTTATGACATCTTTCCGCCAGTCATGTATTCGGAAGAGTGACCCGGGTATGCCTCTGAACATTTCGTTAATCTGAGAAGCTGTCATTGGAGTGTGTGTCCCAAGAGCAGGAAGGATATCTTTCAGGCTATCCTTGTAGTACTGGTAGATATATGTACTGAGTTCGCCAGCCCTTGAATGAAAGCGGGTGCAGTCGGGAGGAACAATCAGCACCTTTTTTCTGACGCCTAGCTTTGTCAGAGCAGAAACAATTCCAGACTCAAGTTCTTTCGACGTAAGAATGGTATTTTCCGAGCCGGATTGATAATAAACCATTGTTTATATAGATTTCAATTTGGTAGCCTGCTTCCAATGAGGATGTTCCGGCAGATAGGTTTCAAATTCCTTAATCAGATTCTCCTCATAAGCGCCTTTATATTTTCCGGCAAAGAACCTGTCCAAACCTTCCTTATAAAGCCTTTCCCATGATTCTTCTTCTTTTCCCGGGTTAACAGGATAAAAGAGAACTCCGTTTGATTTGGCAGCTTTCAGATCACCGTTAGCATCCCCGATCATAAGTATTTTGTCATCAGGATATTTACCTTTTGCGCCGTATTTCAGATGTTCGGCTTTAGTCCCATGTTCCTGACCGGCTATCATCCTGAGAAAATGATCGATTCGGTTTTCTTCCCATTCTCGCTTCAACGCTTCAAAAGGTGTTTGTGAAACCACCATTGCATCTGCAAGTGGCTTAATTTTTCCCAGGCACTCTTTAACAAATGGGAAAGGAGTGATACCGAATACCATTTTTGCGATATCCTCATTTACCTTCAGCGACCATTCGAGCGTTTGTGTAATGAAAGGATCATTTATTTCCGAAGCATATTTTTTCAATGCCGGATTTCCTAGTTTTGTTTCTTTTTTTGTCCATTCTATAAGGGAAGCAGCTGAAGGAATTTTGAAATTCCTCGTTTTAATCTCAGGACGTGTTTCAAGAAGCCTGAGCGTTTCATTTACTGCCAGAAAACGATTGCATCCCCTGGTCGTTGAGTAGAGATTCACAAATTCCCATGTCTCTCTGGCATACTTCGATACAGGCTGCATCCCGAAATACTTTATGAAGTTAGGGCAGAAGCATTCTTTCTGCTTAATCTCCATTGTATCGAAGGCACAACCATCAGAATCTATTCCTATAAAAAATTCTTTTTCAGGTTTTATGGCTTGTAATTGTTCTTGTGGATTCATAATATTTAAAAGACAAAAGACAAAAGTTAAAAATTAAAAGAGAGAATAATACAAATTATTATTTTTCGTATGCTTCAAGTTTGTAATCAGGCAGTTTCTTATCTGCGAACTTCATTTCCAGCCTTGCAAATCTTTGCCTTCCGTTAATCATTGGTACTGATGGAAAGTCTTCACCAACCAGAGGTCTGACATACGCCAGAAATTCATCAGTAACATCATAACGGTTTTCTGCAATCCATTTTTCGGGGAATGTCCTTTCCGAAAGTGCAACTTTTTCAAGCGGAACCTTATCGTATCTTACATTATAAATAAAACCAGGTTCTCTGAGAATTGTGGCCATCCAGCCATTCCCTTCGTATAGTGCTATCTCAACAGCTTTTTGTCCAACCTTATAAGCTTCATCAAGGTCAACTATTGAAGCATAGGCAGTAGTGTGTCGCTGATCGGTTCCCATTACCTGACCGCGGGCAGCACCTCTGGCTTTTAATCCCTTGCTGTTAAGATAATTAACAACAGTCTGATAAACCGAAATCTGACTCGATCCGAATGAGGTATGACCAAATGCATCTTTAACCTCTCCGATACTTCCGACATCAAAACCTTCACTTATTACTACAATGCATCTTCCATCCTTTTTAAGCTGGTCATTTACGTTGTCGACCAGGTAATCGATCGACACCTTTGATTCAGCCATATATATCTGTAAAGGCATGTTTCGCTCCGGATCTGCAAGTCGCGCTGCCGCGGGAATATAACCTATCTTCCGGCCCATTGCCTGAATAACAAGTACAGGATCAGCAGGAGAGGAGCCCATGTTCTCCTCGTTGGCATTCTGGATGATATGCGACCAGTATCTTGCCACACTTCCGTATCCCGGAGTGTGATCAATTAGTTTGAATTCATTGTCACCCACATCATTATCAATTGTTTTTGGCACTCCTACTGCTATCAGGTCAAGGCCTTTTGTTTTAGCCATTTCACTCACTTTAAATGCAGTATGTTGCGAATCATTACCGCCAATATAAAAGAAGTATCCGATATTATGAGCTTTAAAAACTTCCATTATCCTCTGAAAATCTTTTTGCTGTTTATCTTTCAGTTTATACCGGCATGTGCCTATGCTTCCTGCAGCAGGAGTGTTCCTTAACATTGCAATCTCTTCTTTGTTCTGATCCGACAGATCAAGAAGCTCTTCATTCAGAACTCCTTCTATTCCATGCCATCCTCCATATACCTTCCCGAATTTATCGGGGAACATTCCGCATGACTCAATAATGCCTCGCAATGAACTATTGATTACTGGCGAGGGTCCGCCTGACTGGGCAACTATTACATTCTTAACCATGGTCATTTTGATTAAATTCTGTATTTCATTACTTAGTTATTGACATAATATAGCTTCTCTTGTTTCTCTTTTCTCCCATTCTCCCATTCTCCCATTCTCCCTCTCATTCTTCAAACCCCCGAGTATGCACTGAACCCACCGTCAACTGGAATAACAACCCCTGTAACAAACTTCGAAAGGTCAGATACGAGATAGATCAGCGTACCGGTCAGTTCCTCTGGGATACAATATCGTTCCATGGGAGTGCCATCAATAATCTTTTTTCCTCTTGGAGTTAAGCCACCGGTATTTTCATCAATTAAAAGGAATCTGTTCTGATTCGTAAGCAGAAATCCTGGAGCAATTGCATTAACCCTTACACCGGTTTTTGCAAAGTGCACAGCCAGCCACTGTGTAAAATTATTTACAGCAGCTTTAGCCGCAGAATAAGCAGCAATTTTGGTAAGAGGCCTGTATGAATTCATTGAAGAAATGTTTATTACGACACCTGAATTTTTCTTAACCATATCGGCAGCGAAAACCATCGAGGGAATAATTGTTCCTTTGAAATTAAGATCAAATACCTTATCGAATCCTTCTACCTGAAGGCCGAAAAATGTCTCTTCAAGGTTTTCGTTTTCTGTCCCCTCCATTTTTTCAACTTTTGTAGTAGCAGCCGGTGAGTTTCCTCCGGCTCCGTTTATAAGGATGTCAATCATTCCGAATTTATCATGTATCTCTATTCGGGCAGCCTCCAGTGATGCCTTGTCGAGAACACTGCCTGAGACTCCCATCGAGGGTATATTGAATTCCTCTTCAATCTGCCTGGCAACTTCATTCGCGGCATCCTTATTAAGGTCGAGGATGACTGTTTTTACACCATTGGCCGCCAGTGATTTCGCCATGGTTGAGCATATAATGCCAGCACCCCCGGTTATAACAGCTATTTTATTTTTTATATTTAATTCGTTCATATATAATGTGTTAAAAATCAAAATATTCTTTTGCATTCCGGTACGAGATACCCTCAATTAAAGGCTTCAGCAGTTCTTCATCATCAGGCATGAGCCCATTTTCGATCTCTTCCCCTATCCAGTTGCAGGCAAGACGCCTGAAATATTCATGCCGGGGGTAGGAGAGGAAACTGCGCGAGTCTGTGACCATTCCTATAAATCTTCTCAATAATCCTAGAGCAGCTAGATCTTTCAGATGCTTTTCCATGCCACTTTTCTGATCGAGGAACCACCATGCAGCTCCATATTGTACTTTCACAGCAGACGAACCATCATTAAAATTTCCGGCCATGGTTATCATCATCTCATTATCTGCAGGATTAAGATTGTATAAAATTGTTTTTGTAAGTTGGTCATTACTATCAAGTTCACTAAGAAATTGCGACATTTTCAATGCGTCCTGGGCAATTCCGATTGAATCCCACCCCGTATCAGGACCCATCTGTCTCACCATCCTTGCATTGTTATTTCTCAAAGCGCCAACATGAAATTGCTGGATCCAGCCTCGTTTATGGTTCAATTTGCAAAGCTCAAGCATGATTGCTGTTTTGTATTTTTCTGCTTCCTCCGATGAAATGACATCTCCCTTCAAAAGGTGCTTAAAGATTTTATCAATTTCAGATGCAGTAAAATTGGCAAAATAGAAACGATCAAGACCGTGGTCAGATTGTCTGCCTCCCATTTCATGAAAGAACTTGTGCCTCTGATCTAAAGCACCAACAAAAGTTTCAAAATTTTTGATCTCAATCCCGCTTGCCTGTTCGAGTTTCCTGATGTATAATCCGAATTTTTCAGGCTCTTCTGTATTTACAACATTGTCTGGCCGGAATGTTGGAATCACCGGAATTTCGAAAGAGTCTTTCAGTTTTTTATGATCTTCAAGAGTATCGACAGGGTCATCAGTGGTACAGATGACCTCGACTTTCATTCTTCTGATTATTGATCTGACGCTGAACTCTTTTGTCTGTAGCAATGTTGAAGCTTCTTCGTAAATACCTGCAGAAGTTGATGGAGAAAGAAGTTGATTAATATTAAAATATCTTGCAAGTTCGAGATGTGTCCAGTGGTAAAGCGGATTTCCTAATGTTGAAGGAACTGTTTCGGCCCATTTTTTAAATTTTTCAATATCCGGAGCATTCCCTGTACAATATGTTTCCTTGATTCCGTTAGTGCGCATTGCACGCCATTTATAATGATCTCCTTCCAGCCATGCCTGTGTCAGATTGCTAAATTGCCGGTCTTCAGCTATCATTGAAGGCATAAGATGACAATGAAAGTCTATTATAGGCAGATTCTCAGAATATTTATGATAGATTTTTTCTGCTGTTTTATTACAAAGAAGAAAATTCTCATGAATAAATGGTTTCATACCTATTAATAGATTATAAAAATTATTTTAAATTTGAATTTTATTGTTTCGTTAACGATCACGAAAATATAAATAACAATTCAATTTATCAATAAAATTTTAATTTGTTTAAGATTATTTAAGACAAAAATATAATTTTAACCAGAAAGATAATAATGTTATTATCTCGTGTTTCGCATAAATGACGTTCGACGCCCGACACCTTTTAATTAAATTAATAAGAGAAATATTTAAAATAATATATCATGAAAGTAGAACTTAGATACGCCGCTCATCCAAACGATGTAAAAAATTACGATACGGATAAACTTCGAAAAGAATTTCTTATTGAAAATGTATTTATCCCGGATGAGATATCCTTAGTCTATTCGATGTACGATCGTTATATGGTTGGAGGTGCAATGCCGGTTAAAAAGCCATTAAGTCTGGATACAACCGATGAACTGAAATCAGAACATTTTCTCGACAGAAGGGAGATGGGTATATTAAATGTGGGTGGGGATGCTATTATAGATGCTGCAGGGAAAACATACAAACTGGCTTTTAAAGAGGCTTTATATCTTGGTAAAGGCACTCATAATGTTGTCTTTAAGTCGGTGGATCCAAAAAAACCGGCCAAACTGTATATTAATTCTGCACCAGCTCATCATGAATATCCAGGCAGGAAGGTAACGGTTGCTGATGCTGAAATAGTAGTTTTAGGTAACATGGAGTTTTCTAATCACAGGACTGTTAATAAATTGCTTGTAAACAGTGTCATTGAGACTTGTCAGTTACAGATGGGAATGACAGAACTCAAAACGGGTAGTGTATGGAATACCATGCCGGTTCATACCCATAGCCGCAGAATGGAAGCATATTTCTATTTTGAAGTACCTGATAAACAGGCCATTTGTCATTTCATGGGCAATCCGGATGAAACCAGGCATATCTGGATGAAGAATGAACAAGCCGTCCTTTCACCGTCCTGGAGTATTCATAGTGCGGCAGGAACATCAAATTATACATTTGTTTGGGGGATGGCAGGGGAGAATCTTGATTACGGAGATATGGATATCCGTCAACCTGATACTTTGAAGTAGAAAAAGCAGGTTGCAGGGTGCAGGGTGCATGGTGCTAGGTGCAACCTGCAACCTGCAACCTGCAACATGCAACATGCAACATGCAACATGTAACCTGCATTAAATATTAGTCGGAATAAGGATACTCTTAGAGTTATGTTATTTAATCATAAAACATGAATGATTTATTTGATCTTACGGGAAAAGTTGCTCTGGTTACCGGAGGCACACATGGAATAGGATTAGCCATTGGATTGGTGCTTGCTAAAGCTGGCGCGAAAGTATGCGTTAATGATCTTCAGGATGATAAACTGCAAATTTGTAAAGAGGCATTTGTTAAAGAAGGACTGGATGTCTTCACTCTGAAATTCGACGTAACCAATGAAAAGGATGTGGATAAGGGGATCTTTCTCATTGAAAAAAGTGTAGGTCCGGTTGACATACTTGTAAATAATGCCGGTATTATCAAACGTATCCCTATTCTTGAGATGGCTATATCCGATTACAAACAGGTTATAGATGTAGACCTTGTTGCCCCGTTGATTATTTCTAAGCGTGTTGCGCCAAAAATGATTGAAAAGCGTAGCGGCAAGATCATCAACATGTGTTCAATGATGAGTGTATATGGCAGAAATACTGTCTCTGCATATGCTTCCGCAAAAGGAGGTCTCAAGCTGCTTACGCAGAATATGACTTGTGAATGGGCCAGGTATAATATTCAGATCAATGGGATTGGTCCGGGTTATATTGCCACTTCTCAGACGGCACCTATTCGCGAGAACGGACATCCATTTAATGATCTGGTAATGACCCGTACACCTGCCGGGAGATGGGGGGAACCTGAGGATGTGGCTAATGCGGCTCTCTTTCTTGCTTCCAAAGCCAGTAACTTTGTTAATGGACACGTACTGTACGTTGATGGCGGAATCCTCGCCAACTTTGGATATGTGAAGGGGGAGAACGACCTGTAAGAGGCTTCAGTCTTTCTTCTCCGGATTATCCGGATGGTCTTCAGAATATGGTTTGGCATACAGATCCTCAACTCTTACCTTTTCATTTTCAGGATTGTAAGGTGTAACAAGCTGAGTCTGCTCTTCTCCTGCCTTTGCATTGAAATAAAGAATACATGCAAATATTGGCATTAATGGGAGTATAAGGGCACTTACAATTGCCGAGAGTATAATATATAATGGATTAGATGTAACATCAATAAGTTTCGCAGCATTCTCGGGATTCGCAATTGTTTTAACAAAGCTTCCCGTAAATGGAAGAAGTATAATTCCCGAGAAGATCACCGATATTACCAGCATAATAATAATAAACACAGCCACCCACCCTATATTCGACCAGAAATGCCTGTGTGTCAGGGCTATTGTTCTGCTGATTGTAGATCCGATATTTATGCCTTCAACCATCATTATTGGCAATATGAAAAGGTAAAGTGTCATAACATATAACATTGCAAAGAATGCGCCTATGATCAATACAAATACTCCAAGAATAATGGCTATGGATCCTGCAAATGCCAGAAGTACCATAATTATAAGATAGGGAATATAATACTTCAGCGATTTTATTATTGAGACGAAGATGCTATTCCCGGTACTTACCGGGTTATATATTATATAGTATTGAAGGATAGTCGAAAAGAGAAGATTTATCAGAGATATTATTAAAATGGGGAGGAGAAGACCTTTGATCTTTTCCAGCAATAACATCGGATCAGTGATTGAAGCTAACTCTTTCATGTTCACAAAAGTCGAAGCATATTGAATCACAAAAGACATTACCAGCGACATAATAAATAATGACAGGAATCTGTTTTTATAAAACTCCCATAATGAGCTCATCGCGCTGTCGATATTATGCTTGCGATAAAGTGGGTGACTGCTGAATTGATCCATTAATTAATAATTTTAAATGTTTGCAAATTTAGATAATATTATATCTCTTTCTTTGATTGTACATAAAGAATTTTCTGTCTCATTTCCCCTTCCTCCATTGCCTTATTATATTACTGAAAGGGAATATACTGTTGGGTTTATTTGGAGTAAATATGCCTTCGTTGACTGCTTTTACATCTTCAATTGTATAAAATGAATTTGGGTTAAACCTCATAATTATATCAAGGACATTTTCCAGCTCATTTCTTTTTACAATTGAATATATAAGGTGTACATTTTCTCTTGCTCCGTGGGCTTCAACCACAGTTGCTCCGTAACCGCTTTGATTCAGAATCTGAACGAGTTCAGGTCCTCTTTCATTTGCAAAAACCCTTATCATCAATATTCCTATTGCCAGTTTCTCCTCGATAATCATGCCCACAAAATTACCTGTTGCAAAACCGGCAGCGTATGCTATGAAATTTATATAATTATCGAGGTTCTCCATTATTTTGCTAATGGCAGTAATCCAGATAAGTACTTCAAAAAAACCAAGAACCGGAGCAATATTTCTTTTACCTTTTGATACAAATATTATACGCAGAGTACCTATTGATACGTCGCAGATCCTGGCCATGAATATTAACAGAGGCATAAAAACATAACTGAACAGACTGGAATCGAAGAATGAGGTTTCCATGATGGGTAGTTTTAGAATCGAAACAAATATATAAATATCGGGGTAACGGCGCAACTGATTATATACATAATGGCTGGCGGCATATGGCATGCGGTTTGCGATAGGTGTTACAGCCCAGCGCATACCCAATCCGTATACCGTTTTTGAACATATCCTTATTTCGTTTGTTTTTATTCAATAATATGTCTGATAAATCTGAATTATCTCTACTTTTGACAATTAATATAAACTAAAACAGTTAAGAATATGAAATTTAGTAAACTAGCTATTCCATTAATCCTGACAATAGTTCTGGGGATTATTTCCTGTACTGGTAAGACAACAAATAAAAACATGCATACTGGTGTGGAATATTACAGGAATCTGCAATTCAGTGAAACACCTTATGATATTGAAAAAGGAACCCACCCGTTAACCGCTGATCAGGCGAAAACCATCAACAGTTACAAGTTTACCTATGATAAGACCGGACGTCTTTTATCAGTGGAATTTGTGCGGAATGATGTTCTTCTTGGCTATTCATCTATGCAGGGAGCTGCAAAGATCACATATGAATACGGCGATGGTAAGCAAACAAAACATTTTTTTAACAAGGATAATGAACCAATAGAATCGGGCGGAGTATTTGCACTTGAATATGCTCTCGACGCCAATGGAAACCGGGTAGGTTTAATGTGCCTGGGTAAAGATGGTTCGATGATAGAAAACAGGAATAAGATCCACTCATGGGTGTGGAATGTACTTCCTGATGGTATGGTAAGAGAGCTCAGGTATAATCTTAAAGGGGAAGAGACCGTCATGAACCAGTTCTGCCCTTTTTATGAACTAAGGTTTACATATAATGATAAAGGGTATACTACCCGTATGGCAAATTTTAAAGCCGATACTCTCTATAACTGTACAGCTGAAAACTGTGGTGATATTGGAGTTTCATATTTTACCTTTACTCCAAACCAGTATGGTGACCTTGAAAACCAGTCTGTATTTAATGTTACCGGACAGATGTCGAATCTTTACTGGGGATGGGCCAAGCGCGTTAATAAATATGATGAGAATGGTTATTTGCTTGAAACAAGGGTTTTCGATCAGGATAATGAATATGTAGGCGGCAAGCTTGTCCCGGTACAGCAAAATACATGGGATAGTCACGGAGCCCTTGTTGAAGTAAAAAATATGGATAAAGACGGAAATGTGATAAATAGTCCGGATAATGGAGTTGCCGTTACAGCATATAAATATGATGATTCAGGCAACCGTACTGAGACTCTTACCTTCGATAAGGATAAAGTCGCAGTAAATTTAGCTGCAAAATAGTATTTATATGAAGAGACATTATTTTTCAGTATTCTCTATTCTATTTCTCTTTGTCTTCTTTATTTCAGGTTGCAAAGGGAAAAAAACTGAGAGTAAAGCAGAGGCCAGACCGGAGGACGCTGTTAAAGTTTCAAATACTGTCCCGGGTAAACCTGTTACAATAGGTAATGAAACTACTCTATTACTTAAAGATCTTAAAGAAAATGGAGACTATGTAAACAGTAAGCTTTACCCTTCCATTATAAAAGCTTCCATTGTAAATGAAAGTCTGGGCAAAAATATTCTCATTGTTGATCTGCGTTCACCCGGTGAGTTTGCCGGTGGTCATATTAAGGGTGCTGTGAACAAGAAATTTGAGGAAGTGCCATCTTACTTTGAAACCGGTATAAAACCATTTCAGTATGACAAGATAATTATGGTTAGCGATGACGGGCAAATATCGAGTTATACAACTTGCCTGTTAAGGCTTATGGGATATGGTAATGTTTATTCAATGAGATGGGGGATGAGCGCATGGAATAAAGAATATGCTCAGGAGGGCTGGCTTAAAGGGCTCTCCGGAAAGTATGAAGCTAAACTTGAGAATACTGTAAATGAAAGGCCATCATTGCTCGGTATGCCTGATCTGAAGACAGGACTCATGTCCGGGTCAGAGATCGGAACTGCCAGATTTCATAAGCTTTTCAGTGAAGGAACGGCAAATGTTCTTATCACAGCCGATGAGGTATTCAGTGATCCTCAAAAGTACTATACTATAAATCTGGATCGTAAAGACAAATACGAAGACGGGCATATACCGGGATCAGTGAGATATAAGCCTGAAGGCACTCTGGGGTACACTGATGAGATGGCTTCTATTCCATTTGATAAGCCTGTGGTGGTTTATTGCGCTACAGGGCACAATTCAGGTTTTGCAACGGCTTACCTTCGATTATTGGGGTATGATGCCCATACTCTTAAATATGGCAATAATGGTTTTATGTATGATAAAATGGTCAAGGAAAGGACCACATTATCATGGCTTCCGTTTACAACAGCTGAAGTGAATAATTTTGAAGTTGTAAAATAGTTTTACTGAATTTTCTGATAATTTCAATTCCGGTCAGCACTTAATGTGTCGGGCCGGAATTTATATTTTAGAACCTCATTGTCCTTGTTTTGTGTGAGAATGTAAATATTCTGGCAACCCATCTGACTGAGTATCATCCAGATCCTGGCTGACAAACCCGGCTCGGAAGACAAAAGAAGAACCGGGCCAGCGTTATTAAGAATTAAAGAAATAATATTTTTATCAAGAATTGAATCAGCTGGTATATTCTGCACATCCCCGGTTAATCCGGGAAAACTGATTGCACCTTTATCAAGATTTATTATCAGACGGGTTCCGGGAAGTGCCGCAGCCTCATCCGCTGTAAGCGTGTTCGATTGTTTTATTGAGCCTTCAGCCCACTTTTTTGCATCATTTTTAAAATGATATATGCCGGTCGACCTGATGAGTACCAGTACTAAAATTATCAGAACTACGGCAATTACGACCTTAAACTTTTTTATAAATTCCATTAATTCCTGTTCCTGTAGCTTTAAATTTATCTTACTCCTGCCTACTCGCATCCTCCATCAAGTTTTTTTGCTGCAATATGTTTCGATTCTATGAATTTCAATTTCAGGCTGTCAGGCATACTATTCATTTCTGTGAACATCTTTTTTGCGCCTGTCCTTGTTTCGAACAATGCATTTTCTCGTGCTGAGATCTTTTCACCTGTAAAACTGCTGTTCATAACTGTATTGAACCATTCATTCAGGCCACCTTTCATTACATATATATTCTTAAGGTTCAATCCTTTTGCAATAGCAAGAGCATAATTTGCATCGAAGTCCCCATTTGAATACAATATATTTTTTGATTTTCCGCTGTTAAGAAAAGTACCGGGGTCATTATCCAGAAATTTAGCGTATGGGATATTTATTGAGCCAGGGATATTCATAGCCCTGTATTCTTCAGGTATTCTCAGATCAATGATCTGGACAGAACTGTCCTCCGATACAACAAACCTTGCCACCTGGTCAACGGTAACATAGGTATTCCCGTCAAGAACTTCAGAAAGCAGTTTCTGAGGCCTGACAATAAATGACCTGCTGCCAGATAGCGGAAGTAACGCAAGGATCAACCCGAGGCATAACAGTCCGACTGAAAATTTTTCACGTGCATTCATTGATTAGTATTTTAAATTTCACTGGTAATATCCGGTCGTGCAAATTTCTTCTCTGCAGCTTCTGCAGCCCAGAACATCAACACAGCCGCAATTATCAACAGAAAAGTAAACAACCCCGGAGAAATACCCATTACCTCATTTATCTTAACCGGACCTTTATATGAGCCATTGGCCAGGGTTTGTATAAAAGGATATGTCTCGGCAAAAAGAAATGCACCGGTCAATCCTCCAAGGAAGAATACCATTGCATCAATTTTACCTATTGAAAGAGCGCTCAACCCAGTGCCGGGACAGAACCCTCCCATAATAAAGCCGGCTCCCATAATAATTCCTCCGACTATGGACGCAGCTACATAAAATTCATTTACAAAAACCAGGTTAAGATTAAGGAGCCCCAGGTAACTCAGCAGCTGGGATCCAATAAGCGCAACAATGGCTGCAGTAAAGAAGACCTTGATTACTGTCGTATCGTAGCCATAAAACATGCCGGCAAGCTTGCGGCTTGAAGAAAATCCAGCCTGTTCAAGAGCAAAACCGAATCCGATGCCGATAAACAGTGCAATGAGCAGATCGAGCCATTCGGGCATTGATAAAAGTGATGATATTGGTCCCATTAAAATTGATTTAGTTTTTACTTATAATTTTATGGCTCAACGGCTCAATGGCTCAACGGCTCAACGGCAAAACTAATTTTATTATATCTGAATCCGTTGCGCCGTTGCACCCTTGTGCCCTTGTGCCGTTTATCATATCCAGTTTTTCCTGAAGAACCATGCAAAAAGGTAAGCAGAACCGAAAATTGCAATCATAGTTACAAATCCTGCCATAGATAAAACTGCCATCCCCGACAACGCGGCACCACTTGTACATCCTCGTGCCAGCTGTGCCCCATATACAAAAAAGACCCCACCCAGGAATGCGAAGATCAATCTTCGGGTGTTTGATATATTTGGTGATTTTTCAATTCTGAATTTGAGTCTTTTGGAGATTGCACCTGATAAAAATCCTCCTGCAACAACTCCAAATATTTCAATAGCGAGCCAGTTCTTCAGAGGCTTTTTTCCTCCTTCAAAATATTTACTGTAATAGATTGATTTATCTGCATGTGGTCTGTCAACAGCCCCGACTATTGAAACCACGCAGTACTTCAGGCCTCCGCTGGCTCCAAGTCCGCGCCCTGCCAGAAACATTGCCAGCAGCAGAACGATCCCTAACATTGTGCCTGCCATGTAGGGATTCATATATTTTTTTTTCATTCCTCTGAAATTCAATTTATAATGTATTCCCTTTCTCAGCAAAAGTACGAAATGTATGCATCCACCAAACATACAGGGGGTAATAAAGTTCATATTGAAAAATAGGAAGGCACATTAAAGACGGAAGGGGAGAGAGGGGGAATGGGAGAAGGGGTGAACAATGGAACTCCAAAAAACATAAAATCGAGACTATTAGACTTCAAGACCTGGCGACTCCAGGACTCCAGGACTATTTTTCGTACATTTGGACAAAATTATTACAGAGAAATGGGTAGATTCAAATTAACAATAGAATACGAGGGAACACGATACTCGGGATGGCAGATGCAGAAGGGTGGAAAAACAATTCAGGGAGAAATACTGGACGCTTGCCGGGAATTATTTAAGAATGAGCCGATTGATATTTTCGGAGCAGGAAGAACCGATGGTGGAGTTCATGCTTCCGGTCAGATTGCTCACCTCGATGTTGTAACAGATCTGGCACCGTTAAAGATAAAATATGGCATTAATGACAGACTGCCACACGATATTTGCATTATCAATGTTGAAGAAGCCCATCCGAAATTTCATGCCAGGCACGATGCAAATGCCAGGAGTTATATTTATCAGATAAGCAGACGACGTACCGCCTTTGGTAAAAAGTTTGTCTGGTGGATCAAAGACCAGCTCGATATTAATCTGATGAATGAAGCTGCAAAAAATTTCCCCGGGCTGAAAGACTACCGGTACTTTACTGATGAAGATGCAGAACAGTCATCAACCAAAGTTGAGATACTCCACGCAAAAGTAAATGATTTTGGTGATTTGCTTGTTTTTCATGTTGTTGGCTCACATTTTCTCTGGAAGCAGGTAAGGCGAATGACCGGAGTACTGGTTGAAGTTGGCAGGGGCAAATTGTCTCCTGCTGAAGTGGCTTCTTTTTTTAAACTTAAAACAGATATTCCGGCAAAGCTTACCGCACCACCCAGCGGATTATTTCTCGAAAAGGTATATTACAAAAAAGAGGAGATTAGCTATCAGACAAGACCGGTTATTAATATTTAAGATCTGGCTGAGTCACTGTTTGTTTCCATGAGGACCTCTGTACCGTTTTGTCATTAACCTCGACCTCTACCTAGTATATTTTACCCTGAGATCAACAACTTTGTCATATACAAAATAGCATGGATCATCGCATTGCGACTTTTCATATTTTACTTTGGGAGTTGCTGAATCAACGACAACATAAAAATCATCCGGAATATAATAAGTGGCTGTGAGAGTATATTTTTTATTCAGAGTTACATTGATTGTC
>CAWHIG010000007.1:0-141194 GCA_963829255.1 uncultured Bacteroidales bacterium | reverse complement strand
CTCAGGGCTCAGGTTTAATTCAAATTTGGCTTTTTGAGGCAATTAATAAAAAAAAGCTGACCCATGTCGGATCAGCCTTTTATATAATCAATAAGGAATAGTCTAGAAACTGAAATCTACTCCCACACCAATCATCTTTGTGCTTTTGCCATAACTTTCCTGGACCTGGTAGAGAGATGTATTCATTACATGGTCCACCAGTTTCGAGTTCCCCTTATAAGCGGTATAGCCTAAGCCCAGGTTAATCTGAATCTTATCAGTGATGGAATAAGCTCCGCCTATTCCAAATGTCTGAGTAGCCAGACCGTAGGTAAGGTCGCTCTGATACAATTTGTTCGCTCCCTGATTTGAATATATATATCCGCAACTAACAAGAAGCTTCTCGGAAATATTATATTCAAGTCCACCCTGTACGGACATACCGTTTTTGGAAATAATATCCTTGTTTGCAATATGAACTGTGGGGGTTGCCGAATTCAGATCATTGTCATATTTATGTCCGTAATCAGCGCTTTTATCAAAATAGTAATTTGATCCGAGAGATAATTTAAGACTTGTGGATAATTTATAATCCAACCCAACAGAGATCATGGCAGGCATATCGTTTCTGGTTTTATCGCCATTGGGAAACATAGTTATCGGAGCGCCTGTTGCATCATAAGCAACCGTTAAATCCTGTTTGGTTTTGTTGGTAAGCTCAAGTTTTGTAGCCATTTCATATTTAACGGCTATGTTGAGGTTCTCAGATGGAGAGAAGTTAACACTGAAGATAGGAGCAATACCTGAACCTGTCTGGGCAACATCGGCTGACTGATCACCAAGGAGATTTGCTGTTTGAGTATATTTTATTGCGGCACCCTTGAAGATTGCATCAGCCTGGGCAACAGGAGTTGCAACAGGATAACCAAATGAAGTTAGTGCGCCTTCGAGCTGTGCTCTCTGAAGTGCAGTGATATAGCCGGCACCCTGCACCTGAGCAAGAGTCATTGAACCAGCTCCTGCAGCTACAAGACCGGTTGTGGCTACAGCAGCGCCTGTTGCGCCGGCGGCAATACCATTCATAATAACATCTGCCCTGGTCCATCCAGCGGGAGAGGGAAGTTCAACCTCTATATCTGTCAGATGGCCTTCGTAGGTATTTTTTGCTGTAACATATCGTAGCCCGACAGCTACCGAGATCCAATCATTTACTTTATATGATACGTTACCCTGATAACCCATGAATGTAGAGCTTCCTTTAAAATATACATTTAGCCTGTATGCATCGGCACCTTGTGCGTTATGTAATGAAGGAACAAGATCAGAAGGACTCATTTCAAATGAAGGTAATCCGTTCTTAAATTCTGCACCACCACCTCCACCAATTGGGTTAAATCCAAAAGAGACAGCAAACTTATCCATTTTATACGCAGCATAAATACTGGGAAAGAGAGGTGCATTGACTGTCCCTTTGTAAGTATGCTGATTAAGTCCATACGATCCGCCCGGGCCAGTGTAATAGTTTTTAATTGTTCGGGTCTGGATTATTGACTGATTTGAAACAGAGGCATGGAATCCATTTTCCAATTTCATTAATCCAGCCGGATTGTAATAAACAGCATCAATTCCTACTGATGCATTTCTGGATGGAAGACGGACCCAGGCAGCACTCTGATTGGTATTGGTAACAAGACCACCCGCAATCAGACTGCCGGTAATGAGCATCGCAGCAATAAAAGTTAAAAGTTTTCTCATAGGTTAAGTTTTAAGTTTAAGTTTAAGCGGGTGTTTTGTAAACCTGTACAACATCCCCTTTTTTACATTTATAGTAGAGTTAGAATATTTGATATTTTACAATGATCAGTTTAGAAATCGTTTCAAATGTAGAAAAATAATTGTTACATGCAATAGGTCTAAAATAGTATATTGATATTTAGTTGATTGGATAATTAATATTTTGCTATTCGAAGTAAATGAATGAGAACCCTCAAACATTACTAAATACAATGTAAAAGATTAAATTCCTCAAACAATCCGTAATCAATCATCTGGTAATCCTTGCCTGCAGGATAACTTTTCACATTCCTCCAGGTCCAGGGAGAAACAAAACCGGGTTTAGGATTATTATGATGAGGTCCCAGGAGATTTTTAAGACTGCCGAGAACTTTTATATCAATTTTATTTACACCGGGTTTTATTAATCCTGTAATGTCACTGTGATAAGGAGGAAATGCAATTACATTTGCATCGTTCCCGTTGACAGTTACTTCAGCTATCGTTCCATTCCACTTATTCAAAGCAACTTCCCATTTTCCATCAGCATTTTCAATATTAAATTCTTTACTATAGGTTATACCCCATGAATAGAATGGCAGGCCCTGTGTTTCCCAGGTTCCTGTTGTGTACAGGGCAGGCGCTGCTTCAATATACCATCCTTTTTCAGCAGGTTTCACAGAAAAATCTCCAATAATATAAACTGGTTCAACCTCAGCATGTATCTTCATTGGTGAGGTTTTCAGTGTGACAATGTTTTCACCTGTTTTGACAACTGTTCCTATATTGAAAACACCGAATGATCTGTCGAGCCACCACTTGCCATTTTCAGGTTTCACTTCAGCCCCATTAACAGCAACTGTCCATAATTCCGGTCGCTCAACAACAGCTTTTATTGCAGAAAAATTAAATTTCCCCTTTACGGAAAAATGGTAAGTGGCAGTGAATCCTGTAGTTAGTCCGAAAGTATCCCTGTCAACAATATTTGTTTTGAACTGAACAGATGTGTTCCACGGATTACCGTTTTTAAATCCGTAAAATTTAAAGACCTTATCTGCTGCGTCGTATGTATTAAGGTCTTTTGTCGTTTCGTTACCAACCTCAATATCACAGAAATCAATCATCAGGGCATTCTCCTCATTTCTGACTATGGTTAATGGCGAGGATGACTGAACAGCATTAAAAGTCCCGGGTTTTGACGGAATCTGATATTCAGTCTGTCTCGTATCCGGTATGAATAGCAACAGACTTCCGGCTGGAGGAATTGAATATGAAAGATTGATTTTGTCTTCTGCCTGCTGGTTGGGATATCCAATAATTTCTCCTGTAAAAGTATTCATTTCAAGAGCATCCTTCCCGTTTACACTAAGGGACCCATTTAACTGATCTCTGGGACTCGAATTTATAAGGAACAATACCTCTCCGTCGGAAAGAGTCCTGTGATGGTGATATAGAGTACCTCCTTTTACATCTTCAAATCTCAGGGTTTTATTAATGAAATATTTATTTATAAGCTCCTGTGATAAACTGCTGAAACTAAATATGCTGGCAGAATTCTTTCTGAAAAAGTTACTTAATTCTTCACTTGCTGCTCCATCTAAGAGTGTTGGTAATGAGAACATTATAAGGGTGCCACCTTTTGAAACGAACCTCTCAAGAAGTTCAAAGGTTGAGTGATCGAGGTTCTCAACCAGAGGTGGTATAACAACTCTGGAATAACTTGCCTGTCCGACAACCAGCTTACCCTCTGAAACACTGCCCAGATCTTTAATAATATTTTCCGAACCCAGATCATATTCGACCTGACTTTTTTCAAGCTTTGAAACAAATGTCTGGAATGCCTGACCAATTTCATCAGATTTTTTGTCCGGGTTAGTATATGAGTCATAAAGCCAGCAGGATGTTGTAGGCTCAAGAATCAGAATATCGTTTATCTGTCTTCCTGAAGATAATGCCAGTGAAAGTCTGGCATAATGTGTATTTAAGTATTTATAATCGTTCCACCACGGCTCATGATAGTCGAAAGAAGGAGGGTAGTCATATTTCCTTGCTCCTGCAAGAGTGAAATATGTAAGATGTTGATTCATAAGGTTTACCCCAAGAGCATATTCCCAATCACCATTGCGTTTCATATCAGTAAATGTGAGATCCCATCCCGATCCGCCATAGGTTTCACTGAGTTTTCTCTGTCTGCCTGTCTGGTTTGCAGCGCTGGCCAGCTCTTTTACAGATCTGATGTTTCCAAACTGAGCCTTTGTTGTCGAATCGTCCCATTGATTGAAAAGCATATCGATTGCGGGAACCTGATGCCATGCATACATCGCCATATTATCACCACCGCCTCTCATATTCGGCCATTCATGTTCCCAGTAATGACCTGTGAATTTCAGATCTTTTGATTCGCAATAAGCATACCATGGTTTTGACCATCTGTCAATGAATAACTTAAGAAGAGTCTGAGTATAGTTGTGTCTGACCTTTTTCCAGTCCCCCACCTCCTCATAAAGTGAAGGCAGCTGAGTTTTAAGATCATAGTGCCATTGTTTCATAAATGCATCAAACAGGTCAGGCGTCCATCGGATCCCTCCGGGTGATTCTATCTGAGGTTCATCGGTAAAAGTGCCTGGAATGGTTTTTCCGAATTCAGTACCAAGATACTTCTCATAACCTCTCATTGTAACTTCTATGAATTTCTGAGTCACCCCGGGGTAAAGAAGATCAACGTACGAAAAGCCTCCATACCAATCAGATTTTCTATTATATGTCTTTGAGAAAAGAAAGTAATTTCCCTTTTTCCCTTTTTCGTCAGAGAGTGAAGCTGTAAGATCCTTGAAGACACCATCTTCTTCTTTCAGACATAGGAAGTATTTATTGCTTGTGTCAGGAAGAGTTTCGGTTTTTGTCATTATCAGACCCTGACCCTTATTAAAGGATTCAGGCATTTCATCAGGAACGTGTCCGCCGGCGAAACCGCTTGGATAGGAGTTCTCGTCGTATATCCAGATATCCATTCCAAGCTCTTTGCCTTTTTCAACAGCATACAGATAAAGTTCGAACCAGTTTTCCGAAAGATATTCGGTAATTAGTCCGGGTCGTGGATGTATGATCACCTGTAATGATCCGGCATTTTTAAAACTTAACAGGTCTTTCTCAATCTCTTCTTTGGTAATTTCAGCATTCCACACAAAGAAAGGAGCTGTTGTGTACTCCCGGGGAGGTTCGCTGAACTGTGAGGAAAGAGTAGAAAAGTCGGGGACTTTAACCTCATTTATAACACTGTTTTTACAGGAATACAAAATGAGTGTACAAGATAAGAGTATTAAAATAGCCGGCTTTCTGATGATCTGGAGTGATTTCATGGCAGCATAATTTTCGGATATGAAAACTAACTTAATTATGAGAAGAATCCAAATTTCAGGGGAATATTCGACTGAATGGCTAAGACGCACCGATTTTAAAATTTGCCTGATAACCGGAGACTGAAGTTTCGCTGAGGCTGAATGTCCCCCGGACGTCCCATGTATTCCGTATTAGTAATGTTTTTTACAGCCAGTGAAAGACTTAAAAGCTTATTTATATCATATCCCAGGTTACCATCAAGGAGAAAATAGCCGTTATTGTTATTAAGCCAGTATTCATAAAATCCCGGAAGGATGCTTTCCCTGGTCGATGCATCCAGGAACACATTGTCAATATTTAATATTTTTGATTTTGCATAAAAACTTAAACCCAGATTGAATTTTTTATATGAAGTATTTAAACTGATTTTTGCGGAATGCTTTCTTCTGTATTTCAGGTATGTGCCTGTGTTCTTATGTGTTATTTGATTAAATTCCACGGGATAAATAAAGGTATAGCCTCCGGTACAAGTAGTATAAAAGTCACCTTCCGTCCTGTTGAGAATAAACTCCAGTTCATAACCGTATACTCTTGCCTGTTCTACATTATCAGCTCTGAAGCCCAGCCCTGAAATTCCGGTTATGGGATCAGGATAGGATCCAAAAGGGTATTCTATCAGATTTTTGTTTTGCAGGAAGAAAACTGATAAATCTGCCTGGCCTTTTATTTTGCCCAGTAAAACTCCCTGTTTTATTCCAACTTCAGAGCTCCATCCTGATTCTGGCTGAACAAAAGGATTTGGGAATATTTTAACGGATCCCAGGGTTGTTGAGGCATATTTTTCAGCGATAGAGGGATACCGGTAGCCTTCTCCAAATGAAGCTCGAAGGAAGGTATATGTTGCTGTCTGCCAGTTTATTCCAGTCCTGAAAATCGGAACAATCTTATCGGATTCCCCATCCAGTGAGTTTTGTTCAACCCGTAATCCTGCAACTATCTTCACCCTTGGAAGCGGTTGTACTTCAAGTTGTGAGAAAACAGAAGTATTCAGCCCTTTATGATCGCCATAAAAATTTGAAACAATTTTACTTAAATTTTCAGATATACCAGTCGTAACATTTATAAAAGGAGCTATCTTGTAGTATAGTTGATATTCCGAGTAGAATGAATATGCATCTGAATTATTTTCATTCCTGACCGGAAATCTATTGTCAGATAATTGTAATCTGATCCGAAAGTCGTGTTTGAATCTGCCTTCATTGTTAAACGATAAATAGGGGTCTAAAGCAAAAAAACTGCCGTGAACAAGTGTAACTGTTGAAGTATCCTGCTTAAGTGCCCCCTTGTCAGCGTTTTCCCAAAGGATGAAATCTCTTTTGGCTGTGTAACCTGAGTTAATATTAAATCCGTAAACCAGTCCATTAACTTTTTGGTCATGATGTTTAAGCTTGATGCTGATCCTTCCAAGTTTTTGATCATTATATTTTCTGTAACCATTATCGGTTAAAAGATATATACCCAGGCCGAAGTCTGTTTTCCCGATCTTCTGAAGATTAGAAAATGAGATATTTGAAAAGAGTCTGGGTGAATTCCACCAAACCCAGTTTTTGTTTTTCGGTTTGCCATATATACCGGTTTCTGCAAAGAATTTGGTAACCGGACTATTCGTAGGATCTGCAGTTCGAAAATTAATTATGCCATTTAAGGCTGATGATCCATAAAGTACAGACGATGCACCCTTTATTATTTCCACCTGTGCGATGTTTTCAAGAGGCAGGAATTGCCATTTAATATTACCCGCATCGGGAGATAATACGGGTAATCCGTCTATCAGGGCAAGAACCCTGCTGCCAACTCCATAACTGAACCCGCTGCCTCCCCTTATTGAAGCTTGTCCGTCAAGCACTTCAATCCCGGGAGTCTTATTAACCAGTTCCTGAGCATCAGTTATATGAGTTTTCAAAAAATCAACTGATTTAATAACATCCATTGAAACAGTCAGTTCGGCAACTTTCTGTTCCGTTTTATTTGCGCTTACGACAATCTGGCCTATCTCCTGAATATCCGTTTCTAATCCGATATTTAATTCAATAGTATCATTTAATCTGACAACTACAGATCTTGCAGCTGATTTGTATCCAATAAAACGGAAATTGATGTTGAGTTTCCCAGTATCTGATTTTATAAAAAAATTGCCATTATCATCAGTTGTTGCAGCCTGCTTATTTCCATAAATCAGGTAAACTCCACGTAGTGGTTCGAGTGTATTTTTGTCAAAAGTTTTACCCCTGACAATACCCTGTGCAACCACATTATTTAAGGAATGGCTTAAAAATATCGCAAAAAGAATATAAACATACCGCATTACTTAGGCTTAAATGTCATCCGGATCAGTAGGGGGGCCGCCGGATTAAGCAAATTCGGGTAACTGGTTTTAATTTTGAGGGATTTACTTGTTAATTCGGCAATTTGTGTAGTAAGTGGAAGATCCAGAGAATCCGCTGTAATTATAATCTGGGTTTCATTGAATGCAAATCTCCACGTTCCGGTATATGCTCCAAAATATCCAGTCCCGTCCTGATTAAATTTAGCTTCTCCTTTAAAATTAAATAATATTCCGGCCGGTCCGCCAGCATCGACCCCATTTGCGAGCAGACTGTCACTTAACCACACTGGGCCTGTTAATAGTTTAAATTGCTCAGACTGTGAATCTTTTTTGCAGGAAGAATAGAATAAACATCCGGCTAAGATCAATAATAATGCAAGGTTTTTCATGAAATCTGATTTTATGTTGGTTTCTATTATTATTCAAAACAACATATCTATCCGTTAGTTCACCTTAATAATCATTATGTATATCAAAGGTATGAAAAAACCTGAATCTACGCCTTTCAGCCTCCGACTTCGTCCCGCTTGGTGCCATAGGTGATTTAAAAGTAATAAAAGTTCAACGGATTGAATTGCTGTTAAAGTTTGTTCAGATTCCAGTTAGGGTACCATTTGATAATAGGATTTCCTTTTTCCCATTCAATTGGTAACCATATATGCCGGCTGTCGGCGAGGTTATCAGGTATCCATCTGTCACCCATATAAATAAATGCATTCTTCTTACCATTAACCGGAAGAATCTGAGTGCTCTGGGAGCCAAAACATATATTGTTTTCATCCTCTGTTCCTCTGCAGGGATTTCCAACCGGCTTCCATTCGCCAAAAATCTTACTGGCAACAGCAAGGCGTCCGGGATTAGGTTTCCAGCCTGTAGTACCGGAAGTGAACATAAAATATTTACCCCTTGAATAAAAAATGGCAGGAGCTTCATTTGAATCTCCAGGCAGGACGCGTATGTATCTTCCGGTAAAATCGAGGTAATCATCCGTGAGCTCCGAGAAATGAAGTGTCATATTCTCTTCGGCCGAATGGATATGATAAGCTTTTCCATCTTTATCAACAAAAAGGGTCATGTCGCGGGCCATCTGCCCTCCGGCAAAATCGCGTCTGATAAACAACCCTTCCCTGACAGCAACTTTCCACTCATCCGACCCGCTTTTCAGATCACCTTCTTTTACGGTAGCCTTTTTGTACTCTTCAGGAAAATTCAACGGCCAGACACCTGCATTTGGACGCAGACTTCTGATATATTTGTAAGGGCCTGTGATATTGTCACTTACAGCAACCCCGGTTAATGCGGCTTTATAACCTATTCCTTTTAATTCATGATGAAACCACATTACAAATTTTCCGGTCTTCTTGTTAAAAAGAACTTTTGGACGCTCAATTACGCATCCGGGATTAAGTATACTGGCGGTATCGTTTATTACTTTTAATGCAAGACCTTCATTTTTCCAGTTCAAAAGATCTTTTGATGAATAGCAGCTTACTCCGTAATGACTCCTGTCTTTTTCTGACCGTCCCAATCTGTATTCCCCGAACCAGTAGTAGATGCCATTGTAAAATATTATGCCACCACCATGAGCATTAATATGCTTACCTTCAGTATCAGGCCATATCTGCCCTGGTTTAAATGAGTGATTAAGATCCGGGCAATACACTATGAAACTTAAGAAAAGCAATGGTAATATAAAGACTAATTTTTTATAAAGCATTTTCATATTGAATGGATATTACCCCCCCATCCCCCCTGAAGGGGGGCTAAAAAAGAATAAAGTGATTTTAAGCCCCCTTTAGGGGGTTTGGGGGTGAAAAAATAGTGGCAATGGTTAATTGTTCCACTAATTATGAACAAATAATCTAACAATTTTGATAACACTTAATTTTTAAGAGTCTGTTTAGCAAAGATAATTAATCAAATAACCTTTCAATATGTTTTAGCATATCATTGTTTCATCGTTATATGTTTTATATTTTTGATATAATTAATCCGTTAAGAACTATGGGAAAGCAAAAAATTTCTAAAAGACATTTCTTAATAATGACCCTTATAATATTGGGATTCATTTATCAGTCTGCATTTTCACAGCCTGTTGTTGGATTGGATAACTGGTATAATCATGAAACCAATGTCAAAACAGGAAAACCATTTCATTATCTCTGGACAGATACGTTAAACAGCGGATATTCAAGATGGGGAGAAATTTTTACAGTCAAAGGGGCAAAGATCACAACTATCGGTAAGCCTGATGCGAGATGTTTTAAGTAAAATCAATATTTACATTATTGTCGATCCCGATACAACAACTGAAAATCCTGCTCCAAATTATTTATTAGCTGACGATATCGCTTCAATAAAAAAATGGGTTAATGACGGAGGCGTTCTCGCTGTTCTTGCGAACGATGCACCGAACTGTGAGTTCACACATCTCAATAAGCTTATGGCCGAATTTGGAATGAAGTTTAACCATGTAACATTACACCCTGTAACAGGAACAAATTTTGAAATGGGGGCTTGCACAAATTTGCCTGATCATCCTCTCTTTAAAGGGGTAAAAAAAATCTATATCAAAGAGGTTTCTGATTTGGCAATATCAGGTACTGCAAAAGCGATTCTGACCGAGAAGGGGGAAGTACTGATGGCAGAAAACAAATTTGGAAAGGGGTACGTCTTTGCGATAGGTGACCCGTGGATCTATAATGAATATATTGATCATGACCGTCTTCCGGAAAGTTTTGAAAACCGCAAAGCTGCTGAAAACCTGACAGATCTATTATTAAGCTATACAAAAAAGAAATAAGTTTTATAAAACAATATTCTTAGTGGCCTTTGTGATCCCGTCCCGATAACTTGTTATATAGTAATATACATGAAAACAAATTTAAAATTATTAGCCGCAACTTCAGTTCTGAGTTTTCTATTATCCCCCCTTATTAATATTTATGCTCAATCTGTTTCCAGGGAAAAGACAATGGAATCAATGGTCCTGGCCAACAAATATTTTATGGAAAAATGGCCAGATGTTGGGAAGGTTATCATAACCGACAAATCCCGACCCAGCAATATCTGGACCCGTGGAGTTTATTATGAAGGACTGATGGCATTATATAAGCTAAAGCCTGATACGGCATATCTCGATTATGCTTTACGCTGGGGCGAATTTCACAAATGGGGATTACGTGATGGTATAAAAACACGAAACGGAGATAATCAGTGTTGTGGGCAGACATATATAGACCTTTATATCCTGGACAGGTACAAGGAGGAAAGAATTAAGGATATTAAAGCCTGTATAGATAGTATGGTGGTAACAGATAAAATCGACGACTGGAACTGGATTGATGCTTTACAGATGGCAATGCCGGTATTCGCCCGACTTGGTTCAATCTACAATGACAAGAGTTACTTCGACAGAATGAATGAGATGTATCTTTATACAAAGCTCAAACACGGGACTAACGGACTATATAGTACCACTGACCACTTATGGTGGCGTGATAAAGACTTTGTTCCTCCCTACAAGGAGCCGAATGGTGAAAATTGTTACTGGTCGAGAGGTAATGGCTGGGTGGTTGCTGCTCTGGTCAGAACGCTGGAGTTCCTGCCGAAGAACAGCAAATACAGGAAAGAATATACTAATACACTCAGAGAGATGTTTGAAGCGCTGGTCCCTCTTCAGCGAAATGATGGATACTGGAATGTAAGCCTTAAAGACTCGACTGACTTTGGTGGCAAGGAACTTACAGGAACAGCTCTTTTTGTTTATGGTATGGCATGGAGTATAAACCAGGGGCTGATAGGTAAAAAGGAATATGAGCCGGTAGTTACGAAAGCATGGAATGCCCTGGTTACAGAATCGCTTCATCCGAATGGTTTCCTTGGATATGTCCAGGGAACCGGAAAACAACCAAAAGACAGCCAACCAGTTGGATATGATAATGTTCCAAACTTCGAGGATTTTGGATTAGGATGCTTTTTACTTGCCGGCTCAGAAGTTTATAAGTTGAGTAAAGCCATGGATCCCAAGGGTAAAGAACCAAAAGCAGAAAAGGGAACTAAAGTTGATAAGAACAGTAAAGTCAAAAAAGGAAGTAAAGATATTAGGTAGAATCTTCTTTACGGGTGGCTATCAGAACAAGTCCGGAAGTGATCGGAAGCATGAAATTGATTATTTAAATTATACCTGATATGAAAAAAATAGCTTTGTTACAAATTATCATTCTGATTTTAATAATCACATATTCTTGCACACATACTTCAGAACTTAAAGAGGCAGCACCTGCATATGTGAAGGTTTCTCAGGATCGGCTTACGCGCATCGACAAAATGATTCAGCAAAGCATCGATAGCGGATGGATTGCCGGTGCGGTCGGTTTTATTGCACGCGACGGGAAAATAGTCTACGATAAATCGTTTGGGGTAAATGACATTGAAGCAAAAACATTGATGCACAGGGATGATATTTTCCGTATCGCTTCTCAAACAAAGGCTATTACAAGTGTTGCAGTAATGATGTTATTTGAAGAAGGAAAATTTCTTCTT
This sequence comes from uncultured Bacteroidales bacterium, assembly GCA_963829255.1. Classification (GTDB taxonomy): domain Bacteria; phylum Bacteroidota; class Bacteroidia; order Bacteroidales; family VadinHA17; genus LD21. Next base: position 129,172 of record CAWHIG010000007.1, on the reverse strand, counting down.
GATGATCCAATATCAAAATATATTCCGGAATTCGCAAATCCACGGGTACTTGACCAATTTAATGAAAAAGACACCACCTATACCACCATCCCGGCAAATCGTGAAATTACTATCAGGGATCTTTTGACACACACTTCAGGAATTGATTATGCAGGTATTGGTTCCGGGAATATGACAGCGATTTATGCTAAATCGGGCATTCCTGGCGGTTTTGGGAGTGATAAAATAGTGCTGGGTGACAAAATCAGGGCACTTGGAAAATTACCTCTTGTACACCAGCCGGGAGAAAGATTCACTTATGGATTAAATGCGGATGTCCTTGGATATCTTGTTGAAGTTCTTTCTGGTGAAACTCTTGATAAATTTTTTCATAAGCATATCTTCGAACCATTGGGGATGAATGATACTTACTTTTATGTGCCTTCATCAAAATCTGACCGGCTCGTAAAAGTCAGTATTGTTGATAAAAACCATCATTTGAAAAATGCTCCTCCGGATTTTATGAATTATCCTCTTGTTGACGGTACATATTATTCAGGCGGTGCCGGACTTAGTTCCACAATTAAAGACTATGCCACTTTTTTACAGATGATGCTGAACAGTGGTGAGTATAATGGTAAAAGACTTCTGTCTCGGCGTACTGTGGAGTTAATGACCTGTAACCAGATAGGGGACCTGAATCTGGGTAGCGATAAATTCGGCCTGGGATTTCAGATCACAACTGCCAAAGGGCAGGCAAAATTGGGAATGTCAGAAGGCTCGTTTGCCTGGGGTGGTTATTTTGCCACCACTTATTGGGCCGACCCAAAGGAACGACTTGTCTGTCTCCTGTTTATGCAGCAAAGTCCATTAAGTCACGGCGAAATTCAGGATAAATTCAGAGCCATGGTTTATCAGGCGCTGAATGATTAGAGAATCCTTTGTTTAACGTTTCTTCATTGCTGTAATCGTGACCGGCCCTATAAGCCCAGATTTTAACGGAGGCCACGATGATGCATCGAAAAGACCATTCTTGCTGTTTTGCCTAAGGCGAGCAGGAAAATTTGTGTTATAGAATTTTTTCCAGGGTAGATTGTTCCTGTCAGAGTAAGCGATGCGGTTTGCAGACAGATTAGATACTTTTATTTCAAGAGAATTTTTCAGTTTCACGGAAGCTGCAGGGATGATAGTTTGATAAACCGGACCTAATGGATCAGCGATTTCCTTGCCATTCAGGTATATACGGGCACTCTCACAGACTTTGCCAAGATTCAGAAGATAGGAATCTGCCTTTGCTGCAGGTTTGTCAAAAATGATAGTATATTTTGCTGTTCCTGAGAAATTTTTAACCGCTTCTCCACCCGATTCTGTCCAGGAAACCAGTGTTGCCATTTCTTTTGGAGAAGGCAATTCAGGACCTCCTTCAATAAAATCAACTTTCCATTTACCTGCAATCTCTTTCGCTGGTGAAACAGGATCATAATAATTGAATTTATCACCCTTGATTACTGTTGCTGATGTCTCAATAATTATTGATTCATCAGGCAAAAGTCTTGAGTAAACATCCAGATTGCCGGAGACTGATAATCGTGTCTCAGCTACACCGGAAATGCCCTTCATTGGATCGAATATAGCCGCTGATTTTCCTTTGACTTGTAGCGACATCCATCCATCAAATGCTTTATCCGACTGATTAGTAATAAAATATAAGTTTCCTGATGAAAATACCCTCCTCGAATAAAGAAGATCCATATCACTAATTGTTTCCCGGCGGATACCGGTAAAAGAAAGAAGCTTGCCAATATCATTGCCGATAATAACCTTCCCGGTTCCAACGCTTGTTTGTCTGATATCTTTGACTGTAGTTTCGGTAAATTTAAGCCGTTCTTTAAGATCCTGAAATATTTTACTGTTTGATTCCAGATCAGCCCATCCCGAAAAATCTTCCGGCAGATTTCCGGATACAATTATGGTTGCACCTTGTTCTGCCAGGCTGATGATCTTTTTGAAAGTACTTACCGGTATATATTTACACCCTGGCAATACGATGGTTCTATATCTTGCTCCTCCGCTTGTCTCGATAAAACCATCTTTGGTTGTTGAGTTTATTATCTGTAAATCGGAAATATAATCGAAAGCATAACCATTCTCTGACATAAACTGCGCACCTGTTTTGAAAGGAGTTCCATTATACCGCGGACTGATATCATCGAAATGTTCAAGCATAACATTATTGTAATCAGAAAAGCGGTCGAAGATTGGGAAATAGAGAAGGATGTCATTGTCGGGTTTAGTGATTTGTGTAAAAGATTGGACCCTTGCAACATAATTATTGAGAATTGGGAAATCGTTCCAGAAACTGTTTGCCGGGGAGAACTCGACAGCTGCATAAAACTGGAAACCCGGCCAAGGTTCGTCCTGAGGAGAATAGCAGGTTCCATGATAAACAATATGATTTACTCCGGCTATAAAAAACTGATCAACAGCCCTTTTTACATCACGGAGAGATGAAGAAAAATGTTCTCCAAGCCATGTTGCTGCTTCTGCTGAAGCATATTTTTTACCCGAAACGTTAGCAGCTGAAGTGCCGAACTTCATTCTAAGAATTTCAGTACCTTCTGTCTCAGGGATATCAGAAGCCGCATATAGATCAAGAATATTACCTGGAGACCCATGTGCCTGGTTGCGGGTAATCTTACCCTGCTTATGAGCCCAATCAGTCCATCCGTTTGTAAAGCTGTCAAGAATGAGATCCGATATAGTTTGGCGGTAATCGCAAAGAACCCTCGCATTTTTTTCAGGAATGTCTTTCTGGAATAGAGCAGGAAGGTTCTGACGCAGGTCGTAGCCTCTTCTTACATTAAATTCTTTGAACAGATCGGGTGTCCAGCATGATTGTCCATGAGCATCATCAACCTCGTAAGAATCATTGAAATAACCTCTGAGGTAACTTATGTCGGAACCTTTGAATGCAACATCAAAATAATTCAGGTAATCATTTATTGATTTTCCGGAAAAATGATCTATAACGTAGCCTTCTCCTCCCGGGCCTGCCCGTTCAACCATTTTGCCATGCCAACCCTGAAAGACTGCGTAAAGGGTCCATGTTCCAGATGGTGCTTTCCAATTCAGATTTCCGGAATCATCCACTTTATCAGTCAGATCGAGTGCCTGACCTGTTTCTGGATAAGCCATTAAGACCTGTAATGGTATAGGTTTCTTAAACCTGATCTGATCAATTGCCAGTGACTGAAGGTTTTTGTTCATATAAACCGGATCAGTTATTGTTGTAATATCAGGTCTCAGGGGGCCGTTAAATTTTATGAATGGCTCCTGAACAAATATTACCGGTTCTTTCAGAGTTTCACCGGTTTTCAGCGACCATGTTTTGAAAGCAACATATTTACAGGCATCATCATTTGTAACCCACGGTCCTCCAAAAGGCCAGCTTGATGAGTTGGCAAGATCGACCCCTATCTTTAATCTTTTGGCTTCATTCAGAGTATAGACAAACATCTTCATCCATTCCGGAGAAAGATAATTGATGAATTTATCTTCCTGACCTTTGACACCGTATATTACAGTAAGTTCCAGTCCTCCAAGGCCGGCTTTACTGTATTTTTCAAGAGCTGCTGTAAGGTCCTTTTGATTAACAATACTTCCCGGCCACCACCAGCGGGTCCAGGGTTTGTTTTCTCTGGTTATCTCAGGCCAGGATAACTGTGTTTTGTTCTGCTGAGCAGCTAAAGCCTGGGAAAATAAAAGAAGCAGAAGGGTGCATAGCTTTACCATAATCTTAGTTTTTGATCTGCGAAAATCGGCGGGATCAGCGGGAAATAGAAAGGACCTTTCTCGCAGATTACGCAGATTGTCGCAGATTTTATCTATAATTATGCCAGTCTGTTCCCAAAGGATAGAACATAACGGCAGCATCATTAATAACTACCTGGTAGTTTTTAAGAAGTTTAATCATTTCAGCCCCCGCCATTATAACAGGGCCATAGCCATGTGCTGCTGCAACATTAACCGGCCTGTTATAGTAAAATGCAGGATCGAAACTCATGCCTGTACCGACACATGTTCCTTCAACCTCACCTTTATTATTGACCTTCGTCTGAATAGCATTCCATCCAAGCAGGGCCATAGGTCCATGTGCCTGTGCATCGATCCATCCCTTATTGATTGAATGGGCTATGCAATATGCAAAGATGGCTGTTGCCGAAGTTTCCAGGTAGGAATCATTCCTGTTAAGAAGTTGGTGCCACAGACCGTTTCCCGACTGAAGGTTTGCAATACCGCGGATATGAGAACGTAAAAGGTCAAGCACTTCTGAACGGCCGGGATGATCCTCCGGAAGAACATCAAGGAGTTCTGTCATCGTTAACATGGCCCATCCGTTACATCGTGCCCAGTAAAACTCAGGATGGACATTCATATCCTGGACCCAGCCATGCATGTATAGTCCCTGGTTCTTATTAAACATTCGATGTGAGAATTGTAACACCTGTTTCACCGCATCATCAAAGTATTTGTTATCGCCTGTAAGCTTTCCCATCTGAGCAAGAGCAGGTACACTCATGTAAAGATCATCAAGCCATAGGGTATTAGGCAAGGGTCGGTTACGGGCAAGAGTCCCATCTTGTAGCCGAAATTGTTTTTTTGAAATGTAATCGATATAGTTGTTTATGTAAGAGCGCAAAGCCGGTTTTCCACCGGAGTTTAAAGTCTTGATCATTGCCGCACACATCGATCCTGCGTCATCGAGTGCACGAGGTTCGAGAATTGATCTTACAGGAGTATTTAACTGTTGACCGGAAACCGGAGCAGACTTAAAATACTGAGCAACATCGCCGATCAGGTTTATACGCTTTATTGTATATTCCTTAAATTTTGGATCACCCGTAGCTTCTCCGGCAAGTAACATGGCTCCATATGCAACTCCCCATTCATAACTTATGATTCTGAATACTCCGGGTTTAAAAACAGAGCCGGGACTAAGTTTTGACAGATCAGTAATCTCCTCATTTGTCTGATGGTCCACCATTTTAGCAGGCGTAGATGAATCCAGAAATGTGTAAATCCTGTCAAGAACTGCGATGATATCTTCAGCTTTTGCAGGTCCGTACGGTACGGAATAATTGGGCTGTAAAAGGTGGAGCGCAGTGTTGGAGTCATTAACTCTTATGGTATTCTGCGAATGAACCTGAATTGAATATCCTGTCATTAACAATAGAAAAAGCATTTTGATTTTCATGGTAGAATGGTTATTATTCATTAAAAACCGTTATGATAAATGAATCATTCAGGATCCATACTTTTGAGAGATGATTACCAAATTTACATAATAAATTCACTCAGATCAGTACCGGGACACTAAATGGATGATAAAATACAGATTTGTGGGTCAGACCTTCAAAAAGATCTTCTTCTTATAAAGGATATAAAGGAATACCCATGCTACCGCAGTTACACCTATTCCTTCAATGAGAGGTGTCCAGGTTTCAGGCATGACAGCCATGATTCCCCCAAAGAAAAACTTGGTTGCGGCTCTGAAATTAACTATTCTTTCTGTCAGGTAAATAGTAATGGGATTCAAGCCTATTACTACAAAAACAAACGCCCATTTTTTATATTCCCAAACATCAATTATCAGGTGGAAGATGGAGAATAAAAGAAGGCTGAGACCGCCGGCGAAACAAACAAATGAGCTTGTCCAGAGGTTCTTGTTGATCGGGAAGGCAAGGTTCCAGATTTGACCAATCACCATTAAAGCTATTGCTGCAAGACCCAGATATAACGCTTTTTTCACAGGCTTGTCGTTCATGTATTTTGACAGCATAAATTCTCCTGTGAACATTCCTAGTAACGCAGTGCCTATTGCAGGGATTGTACTGACCAGTCCTTCAGGGTCATGATTGCCAAGATAGAGTCTGCCAGGCATAAGAAGGCGGTCGATATAACTGGTAAGATTTCCTTCCTGTGAAAAAATATCAGTCGATCCAAGGTCATGTGCCGGAAAGAGTACCAGTAAAAGCCAGTATCCGATTAAAAGTATAGCAAACCATAAAATTCGCATACTTAGTCTGGTATTCATAAAAATCAGAGCTCCAAACATCCATGCAAGACCAATTCTTCCCAGTACGCTTCCGTAACGCAGGTGAGCAAAATCGAAACTTATGCCATTATTATATGCTATACCGAGCAGAACCAGAATCAGCCCCCGGCTGATCACATGTTTATATATTGAAGTCCGGCTGTCATTATTAGCAATGCGTTTTGCCAGCGAAAAAGGAAATGAGATTCCGGCTATAAAAAGAAACAGAGGGAAGATCATATCATAGAAATGGAATCCGTGCCATGGAACATGATCGAGCTGTCCGGCCCACCATTGAAAAACTGGCCAGCCTGTGAGTGAGGCCAACCCGATAAAAATTCCTTCCCCGCCCATTATCCAGAACATATCGAATCCTCTTAATGCATCAAGGGAGTATAAACGTTTAACTGCAGGTTTGTTTTCGGCTTCCATTTTGTAGTTTTTGGTTTGATAAACTCGGTTTTTAATAATAGCAAGATGTAAATTTATCAGGTTTTGAAATCCTTTCTGAAAGGATAAACAACTTCTGTTTCATAGATATCGTAATTATCTCCCGGCATATAAAAATAAGAATACAATTTAAGAGGGCAAAAGGAGATTTCAATTTCTTTCAAGGAATCGGATAGTCTGCATGCAGAATCTGTTAAAAGTTGATGTAAAGTTGAAATAGAATAATGATATTTGGAGATAAAACATGATTCTATGATGAAGAAAATTTTGTTTCCGGCATTATGCCTCATAGTTACTTTGATCCGTTGCTCCCCGGAAAAGGGTGGAATAATAATGACAGTTAACGGGCCGATTCCTGCCAGAGAGATGGGAATAACGCTTGTTCATGAACATATTCTAGTCGATTTTGCCGGTGCGGATTCAATAGATACACAGAACTGGGACAAATCTAAAGTTATTGACAGATCATTGCCATTTCTGAAGCAAATCAAAGATCTGGGTTGTCGGACATTCATTGAGTGTACACCTGAATACCTTGGAAGAGATCCGCTTTTGCTCAAAAATCTTTCATCCTCCTCCGGATTAAATATTCTGACCAATACAGGATATTACGGCGCCGGTAACAATAAATATATTCCCCGGTTTGCCTATGATGAAACAGCTGATCAGATAGCTTCCCGCTGGATATCGGAATGGGAAAATAGTATTGAGGGTACAGGCATCAGACCCGGATTTATAAAAATAAGCGTTGATTCCGGTAGTTTGTCGGACCTTCATAAAAAACTGGTAATAGCTGCGGCTCGCACCCATCAGAAGACTGGATTAACAATTGCATCGCATACCGTTCAGGCAGTTCCGGCGTTCGAAGAACTTGAAATCCTGCGAAGAGAAGGTGTGGCTCCCGAAGCATTTATCTGGGTTCATGCCCAGGCAGAAAAAGATCCGGATAATCTGATCAAAGCCGCTAAAATGGGTTCATGGATTGGACTTGATGGCCTGAATGAGAATAATGTTGAAGATTATGTCGGTAAGTTAAAGAAGATGAAGGAAAATGATCTGCTGTCCAAAGTGCTTTTATCGCACGATGCAGGATGGTATCACCCGGGAGAAGAAAATGGCGGTGAATACAGAGGGTACACAACACTTTTTGAAAAACTTATACCTCAGCTCATTAAAGAAAACTTTTCTAAAAAAGACATAGATCAGCTTCTTGTCACCAATCCGGCTGAAGCTTTTACTATCAGGGTTCGCAGAATAAAATAAATATCAGGGCTACAGCTTGTTGAGTTTCTTCTTATATGCTCCGTTTTCATATCAGACATCTACCTTAACAGTGCAGAAGCGCACCATAATACAGGTGCCTGGCCATGCAGGTCACCCACATTCCGTTTCCTGTCGAGATAATATTGTTTGTCATTCTTTTTACCGGTACCTTCACAAACCTCATGAATATCATTATTCTGGTCAATAAAGGAAATCAATCCAAGCCATGCTTTGCGTGCCGCGGCTCCATAGGTATTTTTATCGAGCCATCCGTTTTTAACACCGGTGATCATAGCAAAGCCGAACATTCCAGTTCCGGAAGACTCAGACCATGATTCAGGTTCGTCAATCAGTTGTCTCCAGGTACCATTCCCGGCCTGATATTTAAGAAGTGACGACATCATCTTCTTGTAGCCTTCCATTATTCTTGGGCGATAAGGACTGGTTATTGGCAGGGAGCTTAATAATTCGCTCATACCGGCAGCCATCCATCCGTTACCCCGACTCCAGAAGAAAGGTACGTCAGGAGCATGATAAAAGAGTCCATTCGGTCTTTGTAACGAATCAAGATAAAGCACCATTTCTTTTGCTGCCCTTTCAATATATTTATTTTCTCCTGTAGCCCGGTATGCCTGTGTTTGTACGGCTGTTATCATATACATATCATCAATCCACATTCGTGTCTGAGGGGTAAATCCCCTATTGAAGAACATTTTTGCTTCAGGGGTATCATCTTCACCTTCAGGAACTGCCCATTGTTTATCAGCTATCCTCTTCCCCAATTTAAGATATTTTTGATTTTTTGTAAGTATATACAATTCCATTGGAACAGAACCAAATACAGTATTATCGACATGGTTGGGTACAGGTATAAGTACTGAATCGGCTTCAAACAATGGATTGAAACGATCTTCAAGTCTGCTGGTTAGCTTGTCATCTCCTGCAAGGCTGGCAAAAGTAAGGGCCCCATACCAGGTACAGACTTCAGCATAGTGAATTTTCCCCGGAGCTACGGGAAGTGGTCTGTCAGCATAATGCTCTGCGACACGTTTCCCTATCTCCTCCGGGGATGACCCTTTTGGCCAGTGCTTCAGATCTGAATTATCTTTGGTTGTCTGGGAACAAATGCTGGAAGGAAGCATAATTATTGTTGACAGAACGAGAACGGATTGAATTAAATTCTTCATAGTATAATATTAAAGTTGATGAGGGTTTTCGATAAATTTTCATATTTAACATGTAAATTTACATGAATTCCGGTTTCACGTAGTTAAAATAGGTTAAAGAAACAATAAATCAAAAAAGTATCTGATTTTTGTGTGTACGTTAACGGAATTAAATTAAATTTACCTTAATCTAATGGCTTTTTGCATGATGTTTACCACTTCATAAAGGCTTCCGGTATTTGACAAATAAAAGGGATTTGCAGATCTGAATAGGAGTAACGTTATTTTATATCTTATTGAACTAATTGATGTTAAGCAGAATATACCGAAACTAATTAACAAACTTAAACAATAAATTATGGCAACCCGCAGAGAATTCATTCAGAAATCAGCACTCGGAGCAGCAGGTTTGACGCTAGGTGCTAAGAGTTATTCACGTATCCTGGGTGCAAATGACAGGGTACGCGTTGGAATCGTTGGTTTTTCCGACCGGTTCAGATCATCACTGGCTCCTGCATTCCTTGGACAGGCTAAAGATTTTAATTTTGAGATTGTAGCTGTTTCTGATCTTTGGAACAGACGCCGGGACGAGGCAGAAACATATTTCAAGGCAAAAGGGGTGACGATCAGAAAAGCCCGCAATAATGATGAATTATACAGTGGAAAGGATACTGACGCTGTTATTATCAGCACTGCGGATTTTCAGCACGCGTTGGTGCTTGCCGAAGCTGTGAGAGCCGGGCAGGATGCATACTGTGAAAAACCTTTTGCAGAGACTATGGCTGATGCCAGGGAAGGACTGAAAGCTGTTCAGGAAACTAAAAAGATTGTTCAGATCGGTTCACAACGCAGAAGTACTCCGAACTATATAGCTGCAAATGAATATATCAGGTCAGGTAAGTTTGGAAAAATTGTGATGGTGGAGATGTCATGGAATGTAAATCAACCAGGCAGATGGAGAAGGCCTCAACTTACAGGTGTCATTAAAGAGGCTGATACTGATTGGAAACGCTTCCAGTTAAATCGCGCTCCCGCAGCATGGGATCCCAGAAAATATCTTGAATTCAGGCTGTTCTGGCCATATTCATCAGGTATACCCGGCCAATGGATGGCTCACCAGATTGACACTGTTCATTGGTTCACCGGATTAAGTCACCCGAATAGCGTTGCAGCAAATGGAGGTATTTATTTATGGAAAGACGGGCGTACCAATTTTGACACAATGACTGCGGTAATGGATTATGGTGATGCTAACACCGGTTTCCAGGTTGTCTATACCTCCCGTTTTACCAATTCAGCCGGTGGAGTAAAAGAGATCTACTTTTCAAATGGGGGTTCACTCAATCTTGATACAAATAAGATCAATTCGGAAGGAGGTCTTTCTGCACGCGATGCAAAAGATATGAACATGCAGGCGAACCTTCTTGAACCAATGGACCTGCCAGGGTTTAAAGTGGAATCAGCTGCCAATACAGGTTCAGATCCTATGACGAATGCACATATGAGAAACTGGATGGAATGTGTTCGGGATCGCAAGAAGCCAAACGCAGATATCATGGCAGGATACAATCATTCCATTGCTACCATAATGTGTACTGCTGCACTCAGAACAGGTGAAAAAGCTTCCTTTGATGAGGCAAAACAGGAAGTGCTTGCAGGCGGGAAAGTATTCCAGTATTAAAAAAAATATTTAAACATGAGAGCAGGTAAAAATTTTTTAGCTATCCGGAATTGGGAACCGGGAGTGTTCTTTATTCTTGTTTTCCTGACTTACGGAATGATAATGAACGCTCAATCGTCCAAAGCAAATGGCGTAAAACTTGTAAGAGCAGATGACAAGCATAAAGTCGATGTATTTATAAACGGCAGCCTTTTTACATCCTATCAGTATCCGGAAAATATTGAAAAACCCTTTTTGTTTCCTGTTTACTCTCCTGACGGATCAGTAATCACCAGGGGTTTTCCTATTGAACCAAGAAAAGGTGAACGTGTGGATCATCCGCACCATATAGGAATATGGTTTAATCATGGCAATATCAATGGACTTGATTTCTGGAATAACTCCTCAGCTATACCGGCCGATAAGAAGGATTCCTATGGACATATTGTTCTCCAGAAAATTGTAAAAGCTGAAAGCGGGGAAAAAGGAATTCTTGAAGTGGTTTTGAACTGGGACGATAATAAAGGGAATACAATATTGACTGAGAATACCAGATATGTCTTTTCAGGTGACAAAACTTCACGTACTATCGATCATATTTCGACACTTACAGCGGTAAATGGCCTGGTCACAATCGGCGAATCCAAGGAAGGCATGTTTGCAATCAGGGTTGACAGGGCATTTGAAATGCCTTCAAAAGAATCGCTGATCTTTACCGATGACAAGGGTAATCCCACTTCCGTAAAAGCCACTGATAATACAGGAGTGACCGGTATGTACACTTCAAGTAATGGTCTTAAGGGTGATGCCGTTTGGGGAACCAGAAATGATTGGGTATTACTGTCAGGAATAAAGAATAATGTTCAGATTACAATGGGGTTATTCGATAATCCTAAAAACCCGGGTTATCCGGCTTATGCTCATGCCCGGGGATATGGTCTCTTTTCAATAAATAACTTCGGACAGAATTCGTATGATCCAAAACAGGAGAAAATGAGTTATAAACTCGAAAAAGGGCAATCTGTGACTCTCTATCATAGATTCTACGTTCAATCGGGCTCAGAACTGACCCCTGAAAAAGCAAATAAGATCTTTAAGGAGTTTTCGAAAGAATATTAAGGAAGAGTCCATAAACACATAAAATTATAAACAGAACATTAGCTATGAAAAAATCGAAAATTCTTTACCGGATATTTCCGGCATTACTGTTATTCCTCTCCGTTGCATTAAACAGTTTTGGAGTCCCCAAAGCAAAACAGCAAATATATGAGATTAAGATATTTCGTATTAATGGTGCAGCCCAGGAAGCAATGATTGATGCATATCTCAAGGATGCATTTCTTCCGGCTCTCCATCGTGCAGGTATTCCGGTTGTTGGCGTATTCAAACCTGTTGAGGCGGATACTGCCTTTGGTAAATTGGTTTATCTGTTCATCCCTTTCAAAACTATAGAGCAGTATTCTCAGCTTTCGGATAAACTTGCCAGTGACCAGGTATATTTGCAGGCAGGAAAGGGATTTCTGGATGCTCCCTATGACAATCCTCCGTTTGTACGATATGAAAGTATCCTTGCAAAAGCTTTCACTCATATGCCTGAATTCAAAGTTCCTTCATTTACTACACCTAATTCAGAAAGGATATATGAATATCGCAGTTATGAAAGCGCAACAGAAGCAAAGGCAGCTAAGAAAATTCAGATGTTCAATGAAGGTGGCGAGATCGGAATATTTCAAAGTATTGGAGCCAATCCGGTATTTTATGCCAAAGTAATACTTGGAAGCCAGATGCCGAGACTTATATATATGACCACCTATGCGGATATGAAATCTCATGATGAGCGCTGGGCCGCTTTCCGGAATCATCCTGACTGGAAAAAACTCTCATCGATGGAAGAATATAAGAATTCAACTTCAAAAACGAAACCGTATTTGCTTCATCCGACTTCTTATTCAGATTTTTAGCCCCCCATCCCCCCTAAAGGGGGGTTAAAAAATCCTATTTATAATAGCTTTTCCTTTAAGTCTTGGAGAATATAGCAAAAGATATTTTACCCCGTTAGGTCCCTCCCCCTGGGGGAGGGATTGCCTTCGGCGAGCTCGCTCCGCTCGGTTTAGGGAGAGGTCAGGCCGGGATATTGCTTTTTGCTATTGAATCCTCAATTTCCAGAGCGGTCATTTCATGATCAGGAAGATTGTTCTCAAAATACTTCTCATAAGCAGAAATGTCGAAATGACCATGACCGCTAAGGTTAAAAAGTATCGTTTTTGAGACACCTTCAAGGTCAGCCCTTCTGGCCTCATCAAGAGCGCCGGCAATAGCGTATGTCGATTCGGGAGCAGGAAGAGTACCTTCCGACCTTGCGAAGAGTACACCTGCTTCAAAACATTCCCTCTGCATTTTTGCTTTCACTTCAATCAAGCCATCTTTAAGAAGCTGACTTGGCAGGACTCCGGCGCCATGATATCTCAAACCCCCGGCATGAATTTTCTCGGGAATAAAATTATGTCCCAGTGTGTACATAGGCAGGAGAGGGGTCATACCAGCGCTGTCTCCGAAGTCGTACATGAATTTCCCTTTTGAAAGTTTAGGACATGAAGATGGTTCAACTGTCAGGAGACGGGTTTTCTTTCCGTTGATCAGGTTTTCGCGGAGGAATGGGAAAGCGATCCCTGAAAAATTTGATCCTCCTCCAAAACACCCGATAACGACGTCAGGATAATCACCTGCCTTTGCCATCTGAAGTAATGCCTCCTGTCCGATAATTGTCTGATGAAGAAGCACATGATTCAGAACACTTCCAAGAGAGTATTTGGTATATGGATCCTGTACGGCTACCTCCATAGCTTCGGAAATTGCAATACCCAGACTTCCGGGGGAGTTGGGATCCAGTTCAAGGACATGTCTCCCGGCCACTGTCATGGTGCTTGGTGAAGCCACTACCTTGGCATTATATGTGTTCATCAAAAGCTTACGGCCTGGTTTCTGGTCATAGCTGACTTTTACCATGAAGACCAGAAGTTCAAGTCCGAAGTGGTGGCAGGCGAAACTCATTGCGCTTCCCCACTGTCCGGCTCCGGTCTCGGTGGTAATTCTTTTTATTCCTTCCATTTTGTTATAATATGCCTGTGGAATTGCGGTGTTGGCTTTATGAGAACCAGAATAATTACCCCCTTCGTATTTGTAGTAGATCTTGCTTTTTGTGCCGATTGCATTTTCAAGATTAAATGCCCTGAAGAGGGGTGAGGGGCGATAGGTCTTATAAAGGTCAACTACCTCTTCAGGTATATCAATGTACCTCTCTGTTGATACCTCCTGTTTAATAAGCTCCATGGGAAAAACAGCGGCGAGGTCTTCAGGACCGACTGGTTGTTTTGTAGCCGGGTTCAGGGGAGGCATTGGCTTATTTGGCATGTCCGCCACGATATTATACCATTGCCTTGGCATTTCATCTTCACTTAATAAGATTTTAAAGTTCTTTTTCATTATATTATCATTTATGGTTAATAAATAAAAAAGGCACACTGTGAACAGTGTGCCTCTATAAATAAATATTTTGTAAATGTTATAAAATGGCTTGTTTCACAGCTGAATTAGTTGAGCTGCGCCACGACCAGATATAAAACATTTTTGCTTTCATGACAACAAAAATAATCAAAAATTTAAAATATCATCAAAAAATCACATTTTTTTAATTTTACATTGAAATAGCGCTAATTATATTATAAATGATAACAAATCAGCCTTCCCGGTTATCATTCATGAACTACAGCGCCAAGTTGTCTGAGGTCATCAAAAAAACCAGGATAGGATTTTGCAACACATTGAGAGTCCCTGAGAGATACTCTTCCTGTAGCACCAAGTGAAGCTACAGTGACTGCCATTGCTATCCGGTGATCATCATGTGATTCAACCCTGGCTCCCTGAGGCTGGCCCCCTGTCACATACATCAGATCATTATTAATTTCGATTTTAATATTCATTTTGCCAAATTCTTCCGACAGGGTTTTAGCACGGTCACTCTCCTTAAAAATTAACCTTGATACCCCTTTGATAGCTGAAATTCCTTCACAATAAGAAGCAAGTGCAACGAGCGGCGGGAAGAGATCTGGTGATTCTGTGGCATCAAATTCAAACGCTTTCAATTCCGATTTGGATATCTCAATCTGATTTTCACTAATAGTCATCTTTGCACCGGCTTTCCCAAGAGCGCCAACTATTGACATATCGCTTTGCTTACTGTCTCTGCGCAGTCCGGTAATGCATAGATTCCCATTGATTGCACCTGCAACCAGCAGAAATGCTCCTCCGCTCCAGTCACCTTCCACAGTATAATTATGAGGAATATACTTTTGATTGCCCGGAATGCTGAACAAACTATAATCTTTATTCTTAATTGTTATGCCAAATGATTGCAGAATCTCGATCGTCATATCAATGTATGGTTTGCTTTTCAGGTTATTGACCTTTATTTCAGAGTTTTTGACTGCCAGTGGCAAAGCCATTAGCAAACCTGTTAATAACTGGCTGCTCACCGATCCGTCGATTTCGCAATGTCCTCCAACGATTGGTCCCTGAATTGTGAGCGGAAGAAATCCCCCTGAGCTTATGCACTTCACTCCAAGCTGACTTAAGGCCTCTTCAATCATGAACATTGGCCTCCTTTTAAGTGAATTTGCACCAACCATTGTAATTTCTACAGGATATAAAGCAGCAATGGGAGAGAACATACGTATCGCCAATCCCGATTCGCCACAATTCAATTTGGGTTCTTTTAATACTGCTGATCCATTTATTTTTAATTCATTTACCTGAGGTTCAACCCTGGCGCCAAGACCAACTGCCATACTCATGGCAGCGAGGGAATCATCACAATAAGAAGGGTTATGGATTATACTTTGACCGTCAGCCAGTAATGCGGCTGCAATTGCCCTTTGTGTCATGCTCTTTGAAGCAGGGGCTTTGATAGTACCTTTAATTCCGGACGGTTCTAAATATCTTTCCATAAGTTCATTTTAGTTTTTATTATTTATCGTCCTCGCTTTTTACTCCATTATTCATGACCTTCATCTGATGATTAATAGACTCCTGGTGAATCGCTTTAAAAATTGTATCAATCAGTTCCGAGCTCAGGCCTTTAGCCTTACCTTTGGCAATTACTTTATTGATAATTTCATCCCACCGGCTAGTTTGCAAGATAGTGATATTATTTTCCTTTTTATAACGGCCGATAGTTTCTGCAACTTTCATTCTTTTTTCCATCAGGTCGAGAAGGTGATCATCATATATATCGATCTGCTGCCGGAGTTCGCCAAGTACATCCAATAGCTTTGGATCTGAAGTGCTTGCATTACGAAGAATCAATCGGCTCAGGAGCTCTTTCAGATCATTCGGGGTAAGTTGCTGTGCGGCATCGCTTAGTGCTTTTGCAGGATTGTTATGTGATTCGAGCATGAGCCCGTCGAAATTAAGGTCCATCGCCTTCTGGGAAATCTCATGAAGATATTGCCTTGCACCGGCTATATGGCTTGGGTCACATATTATTGGCAAGTCAGGTATTCGTCTGCGCAGTTCAATTGGCAGCTGCCAGTTAGGTTGATTGCGGTACAGTGTCTTTTCATATGATGAAAAACCTCTGTGTATTGCACCTATACGAGTAATGCCTGCTCTGGCAATCCTTTCAATGGCGCCTATCCATAATTCAATGTCGGGATTTATCGGATTTTTAACCAGTACCATGACATCAACTCCGCTCAAAGCATCAGATATCTCCTGCACAGTGAACGGATTAACAGATGTCCGGGCTCCAATCCACAACATGTCGATACCATATTTCAGGGCCTCGTAGACATGTTTTTCATTCGCCACCTCGGTACCCACAAGAAGACCCGTTTCCTGTTTCACTCTTCTGAGCCATTTCAACCCTTCACTGCCTACACCCTCAAAAGAATTAGGACGCGTCCTGGGTTTCCAGATGCCAGCGCGAAATACGCTAACCTCTTTTAATTTAGCTAATTGTGTGGCAGTGTCCATCACCTGTTCCTCTGTTTCAGCGCTGCATGGACCGGAGATCAGAAAGGGCCTTCCTTTGTATCCTCTCCAGTCTTTGATCAGGGAATTCTTAAGATTTATCTCCATTATTTAATTTGTTAAAAGTTCGTTATTAAACAATTCTATTTGTTGCATGTTGCAAGTTGCAGGTTGCAGGTTGGAGGTCAAAGATCTCACCTTGCACCCTGCACCCTGCACCATTTTCCTAGTTTAGAATCTTCCTTATCTTATTCGCCTCCTCCATAAGGGCCTTCAGACCATTTATATCTTTATCCGAAATCATTTTTCTGAATGAATTCATCTTTTCAATATAAGTATCCATCACTTCCAGGATATACTGGGAATTTTCAAGAAAAATAGGGGCCCAGGTCTCTCCGTTACTTTTGGCAAGACGAACAGTACTCTCAAAACCACCACCTGCCAGAGTAAGGATGTTTTGTTCTTCCTGTTCCTTTTCCAGTACGCTTAATGCCAGTGAAAAGGATGTGATATGAGAAATATGAGAAATGTAAGCAACATGCACATCATGTTCGGAGGAGTTCATGTATACTTTATGCATGTTCAGCAAGTCAAGCATTTTTTCTACTGTTTCCAAAGCATCTGCATCACTTAGTTCCCTGTCACAAATAATTGCAGTCTTATAGTCAAATAGCTTACCAATAGCAGCAAGAGGGCCGGAAAATTCCGTACCCGCCATAGGATGCACCGCAACATATCTGCCCCTGGCGGAATGGTTTTTTGAAGCTTTTGCTATACTGGCTTTTGTAGAACCCATATCAGTTACAATTTTTGATGTCCCCCGGATCCTGTCGAGAATGCCCGGCAACATAACACAATTGGTATTCACGGGTGTGGAGAGTATTATTAAATCACTCCTGTCAATTGCATTTTCCAGGGTGTCATTTTCATCAACCAATCCACATAGCTGGGCTATATTCTGGTGAAGGATATTTGTGTCGACACCTATTATTTTATCTGCAAACCCCCTTTTCCGCAAATCAACCATTAGTGATCCACCAATCAGTCCTATTCCGATTACAGCAATTGTCATTTTTGTTTTTTGTTATTAAGTTGGGTGATATTATTTTATTGAAATCAGTTATTTAATTAACAGCTAATAAGGAAATCCGCGATTCTATTTCTGGCTTCCTTCAGCTTTTCTTCAGTCGCACAGAGTGAAATACGTATATACCTTTCTCCGTTCTTTCCGAAAATAAATCCGGGCGTAATGAACACAAGGGTCTTCATTAATATATTCTCTATATAAGGTTCACAATCCGGGATATCTTCAGGAATGCGTCCCCATACAAACAAACCAGCCTGGGATTTATCATATGTACATTTAAGCAACTCCATGATTTCTTCTACTATTTTCTTACGTCTTATGTAAACACTATTAACGGTGTTATACCATGATTCCGGATTATTAAGCGCCTCAACTGCAGCCATCTGCATTGCCAGAAACATTCCTGAATCCATGTTGCTTTTTACCTTCAAAATATTCTTAATATACTCACTATGCCCGGCAACCATCCCGATTCTCCAACCTGCCATGTTATGTGACTTACTCAGGGAGTTGAGTTCAAGGGCAATTTCTTTTGCTCCATCAACAGCCAGAAGACTATAATATTCTTTGTTTAGTATAAAGCTGTATGGATTATCGTTACACAGGAGTATATTATGTTTTTGACAAAAGGCTACCAGCTTTTCAAATAGTTTCATGGACCCTTTTGCTCCGGTAGGCATATTTGGATAATTAATCCACATTAGTTTTACTTTGCTCAGATCACTCTTTTCGATGGCTTCAAGGTCGGGAAGCCAGCCGTTCTTTTCATTCAGATCATATTTTCTGACAATGCCACCAACAAGATTTGTAACAGAGGAATATGTCGGATATCCGGGGTCAGGGACAAGAACTTCATCTCCGGGATTGATAAATGCCATACTAATATGCATTATCCCCTCCTTACTTCCCATCAGAAGAAGTATCTCGTTGTCGGGATTCAGTTTTACATTAAAATACTTTTCATACCAGTCTGAGAATGCCTTCCTTAGAGCGGGAATACCTGAATAGCTTTGATATCCATGCGTATTTGTTTTTTTTGCATATTCAATCAGCGCTGATATAGTATTTTCCGAAGGGGGCTGGTCGGGACTACCTATACCCAGATTAATAACATCTGAACCCTCTCTGCGCATCCTGTCAATCTGGGCAAGCTTTTGAGAGAAATAATATTCCTGCACATTTCCTGTGCGATCGGCCGGTTTAACTGTCATATAGCATATCTCCTTTAAAATAAACTCCCAATATCTCAAGGTTACTGGTATGTTTATCCAGAACCCTTTTGATTATGTCGGATTTTGTATTTTTATTCAATTCCAGATCAAGATAGAACATATATTCCCATTCTCCGTTAAGTCTTGGAACAGACTGGATTTTTGAAAGGTTAATTTCCAGTTCTGCCAGTTTAACCAGAACTTTTGCCAGTGATCCGGGTTTATGTCCGGTAGAGAAACAGATTGATACTTTATTGCCTCTTGTATTGCCTTTTTCCTCATTGCCAACTACCAGAAACCGTGTATAGTTTTGCTTATAAGTTTCAATTCCGGAGGCCAGTATTTCAAGACCGTATATTTCTGCCGCATGCGATGGAGCTATTGCAGCCACCCCTTTTACACTCTTTTCACTGATCTGTTTAGCACTACCTGCCGTATCGTCACTCTCAATGAGGGTCATGCCGGGAAACTGATTAAGAAAAGTCATACACTGTGCAAGAGCTATCGGATGAGATCTTATTTCCCTGATGTCGGTCATCAACTGGCCAGGCAGAGCCATCAGATTTTGTGTTATGCGGAGATTATGTTCTCCCAGGATCTTCATCCCCGATTCTCTGATGAGGGTGTAATTATAGAGGATGCTTCCTGACCTTGCATTTTCAATCGCCATTACTGCAAAGTCAGCCTCTCCGCCTTTAAGAGTACTGAGTTCCAGATCGAAAGTTGAACAAGGTACAATTTCAATTTCATCATATTTGAAATACTGCCTTGCAGCAACTTCATGAAAACATCCGGTCTCTCCCTGTATTGCAATCTTCATTTTCTCATAAGTATTAAAAAAGTAAGGGCCCCTTCGAGGGACCCTTGCTTTCATATAATTAATATTATCTGTATACAAAAATCCCTTATCTGTTTTTAAAATAAAAATAGAAGTAATAAAAGGAGATAAAATATTTGTATACAATATTCATTTGGTTGCGTTATTGGCTTACAAAAGTAATCGAAATTTTAAAAAAACAAGCAAAAAGTAATATAAAGTGTGAGATTTGTTAAAAATTGATAGTTTGTTCCTCCCTGGTAGAGGTGTTTAATAAGTCTTTTGTAACCGCAAAGGACGCAAAGAAGGCGCAAAGTACAAAAGTTAAAACCATATAATTCAGATCTTTGTGATCTTTGCGTAAAACCACCCCTGCAGTCTGGCCACTGCACTAAAATAGCCCACCGGGCTATTTCTTAACGCTTGTGCCCCTTTGTGGTTAACGGATTTCATTTTTTATGCCTTTTTTTCAAAACCTCTTCAATACTCTGCAGGTTGACTCCTTTTGTTTTTAATAGAATAAGAAGATGATAAAGCAGGTCCGCTGCCTCATTTCTGAACAAATCAATATTATTATCCTTGGCTTCGATTATTAATTCAACGGCTTCTTCACCGACTTTCTGTGCAACCTTATTTATCCCCTTTTTATAAAGATTGTTGGTGTACGATTCATCAATGTTATTTTCAATACGCTGGTCTATAACATTTTCCAATTCATAAATAAATCCTTTTGAAGTCTCATCACCAAAACAGGCAGTGTTGCCTGTATGACATACAGGTCCGGCAGGATTGACTTTGATAAGGATTGAGTCATTATCACAATCGGCTAAAATTTCCCGGGTATACAAAAAATTTCCGGAGGTTTCTCCTTTTGTCCAGAGACGGTTTTTACTTCTGCTGAAAAAAGTTACCTTCTTCTCTGCCAGTGTTTTTTCGAATGCCTCCTCATTCATGTATCCTACCATTAGTACCTGAAGTGTGTTATTATCCTGAATAACAACCGGAACCAGTCCGTTTCCTTTGGCTAAAATCGATTTGTTCCATTTTGACTTATTTTATACTGATTTAGTTTCAACCCTCTGTGTACCTCTGTGTTACCTCTGTGATCTCTGTGTAACTATAAATATTAAGAACTGACACAGAGAGCCACAGAGAAGACACAGAGGGGCACAGAGAAAATAATCTCATCTTATAGCAATACCTTCATGTTTAAGGTATTTTTTCAATTCCCGTATATCAATCTCTCCGAAATGGAATATACTGGCTGCCAGTGCAGCACTGCAGCCCGTATTAAAAAAGACCTCCCTGAAGTGCTTCAGAGTACCTGCTCCTCCCGATGCAATGACAGGTATATTTACATTCCTGGTTACATCTCCGGTAATATCCAGAGAAAATCCTGTTTTTGTTCCGTCATTATTCATTGAGGTCAGCATTATTTCACCGGCGCCCAGTTCTTCAACTTTATTTGCCCAGCTAACCGTTTTTAACCCTGTTATAGTCCGGCCTCCATCAACTACAACAATCCATTCATCATCAATAAGCTTTGTGTCAATAGCAACCACTACACACTGGCTTCCGAATTGCCCCGCTATTTCAGAAATCAGTTCGGGTCTCCTGACAGCTGATGAATTTACAGTTATTTTGTCTGCTCCGGCTTTAATAAGAATTGAAACATCGTTAACATTATCTATTCCTCCTCCTACCGTAAATGGAATATTTATTTCAGCTGCAATCCTTTCAACCAGTCCGGCAAGTGCTTTCCTGTTTTCAATTGTTGCTGTTATATCCAGAAAAACCAGTTCGTCAGCGCCCTGCTTCACATAGGCTTTTGCCAGCTCAACAGGATCGCCTGCATCCATGAGATTTATAAAATTCACTCCCTTCACTGTTCGCCCGTCTTTAATATCGAGACATGGAATAATTCGTCTTTTTAACATTTTTTTCCTAATTCTTTTAAGGTAATTTTTCCCTCATAAACAGCTTTACCAATAATTGCCCCTTCGCAACCGGCTTCCCTGATTTCATCAATATCTTTAATCGATGAGATACCTCCGCTTGCAATCAGCTTGATTTTTACTTTGCTGAGAATCTCTTTATACAAGGCTGTTGATGGTCCTTGCAGCATACCATCTTTCTGAATATCAGTGCAAATTGCATATTTCACACCCTTTGATTTATAATCAGAAATAAAACTGATTATTTCTTTCTCTGAGTTTTCGAGCCAGCCCCCGGTTGTAACTTTTCTGTCAATTACATCCGCACCGAGTATTAATTTTTCCTGTCCCAGTTTCGTCAGCCATTCCAGGAATAATTGAGGTTTAGTCACAGCTATACTTGCGGCAGTGACCTGCCTTGCCCCGGCATTAAAAACTGTGATCAGGTCTTCATAAGATCTTAATCCACCGCCAAAGTCAATTTTTAATTTTGTCTTCCATGCAATTTTTTCCAGGACTTTAATGTTTTCAAGCTTTTTGTTTTTTGCTCCTTCCAGGTCGACCAGATGAATAAAATTTATTCCGCTGTCTTCAATCATTGAGGCAACCTCGAGGGGATCTTCATTATAAATTTTTTTAGTATTGAAATCTCCCCGGGTAAGACGGACACATTTACCTCCAATAATATCGATTGCTACAATTATTCTCATAATTCCAGAAAATTTCTTAATATTTTTTCACCGGTTTCAGCTGATTTTTCAGGATGAAATTGAGTCGCATAAAAATTATCCTTTTGCATCGCTGCACTGAATGTCAATATATATTCGCATGATGCTACAGTGCATGATGATACTTCGGCGTAATAGCTGTGAACATAATAAACATCATCTTCAACAGTTAAGCCTTTGAACAGGTCTCCTTTTATTGTCAGAAAATTATTCCAGCCCATATGCGGGATCTTATCAACCGGAGGAAATAACCTTACACCGGCATCAAATATTCCAAGGCATTTTGTATCGCCTTCTTCCGAATGGCGGCACATGAGTTGTAAGCCCAGGCAAATTCCCAGTACAGGTTGTTTCAATGAAATGATAGCTTTATCGAGTCCTCTTTCCCTTAGATAGTGCATGGCTGAGCTGGCTTCTCCAACCCCGGGGAAAATGACTTTATCGGCATTTTTCAGCTTTGACGGATCATCAGTAATCATACTTTCATAACCAAGACGGTTCAGTGCATTCTGAACTGATTTGATATTCCCGGCATTATATTTTATAATCGCGATCATAGAGAGCCTTTTGTGGTCGGTAAATTGAAGTTATCTGTTTGTTTTACAGCAAGTTTTATGGCTTTTGCAAATGCCTTGAAAATTGCTTCGATCTTGTGATGTTCATTCTGACCTTCAGCGGTTATATTCAGGTTGCATTTTGCACTGTCACTGAATGACTTAAAAAAGTGGAAAAATAATTCTGTCGGCATTTCTCCAATTCTCTCGCGTGAAAATTCCGCTTTCCACACGAGCCATGGTCTTCCTCCAAGATCGAGAGCAACCTGAGCAAGGCAGTCATCCATCGGAAGGACAAAGCTGTACCGCTCGATCCCTTTTTTCCCGCCAAGCGCTATCCTGACTGCATCACCTAATGCAATAGCCACATCTTCAACAGTATGGTGCTCGTCAACCTGAAGATCACCCTTCACCCGTATGTAAAGATCGAGGTTGCCATGGCGTGCAATCTGTTCCAGCATGTGATCAAAGAATCCAATACCCGTATTAATTGTACTCTTGCCGGATCCATCAAGATTGAGTTCGATCTGTATATCAGTCTCGGATGTTTTCCGATATGTTTTTGCTTTTCGCGGGATTTGTTTAAGATATTTATAGATATCGTTCCAGTCGCTGGCAGTTAATTCTGCTTCAGGGATAGTTACACTGTTAAGGTATATTGACTTACATCCGAGATTCTTAGCCAGTTCAATATCAGTCATCCGGTCTCCAATAACGAATGATGAGTTGAGGTCGATCCCCCCTGCCAGGTACTTATCAAG
The DNA here is from genome assembly GCA_963829255.1 of uncultured Bacteroidales bacterium. Taxonomy (GTDB): domain Bacteria; phylum Bacteroidota; class Bacteroidia; order Bacteroidales; family VadinHA17; genus LD21. The sequence goes on along the minus strand of CAWHIG010000007.1, from coordinate 105,441 downwards.
CATTGCAGTTCCCGGTTTACGCGTAGGAGCCTTTTGTGATGGCAATGTCCTGTCAATAAATATTTCGGAGAAAACAATTCCCTCACTTTTAAGGATTTCCAGCATCTTGTTATGAACCGGCCAGAAGGTCTCTTCAGGAAATGCCTCAGTACCGAGGCCATCCTGATTGGTTACCATAATAAGTTCAAAATCAGTCTCTTTGGCAATCTTTGATAAACATGATATAGCTCCCGGAAGAAAAGCCAGCTTCTCAAAACTATCTACCTGCTCATCTTCGGGCTCCACCAGGATCGTACCATCCCTGTCAATAAAAAGTACCTTCTTCATTTCAAAAATTTAATTTTTTGCAATTTTTACCTTAGTGATCCTTAGTGATTTACTTTGTGTTCCTTTGTGGTTACAGTTTTTTTTACCGCAAAGGTACACTAAGGGCTACACGCCGCGCCGTCGGCAAGCCTTTGGCGGCCGATGGAAGGTTCACAAAGGATTTATATTAAATTGTTTAATTCATTTAGAGCATTTATCAGTTTGTCATTTTCTGATCTTTTTACCTATAGTAATACGGAGACAGTTCTCAATTACACTACTACGGTTTCTGGTAATTATATTCTTATTAACCAATGTTTTATAAATGTAATCAGCATTTTTAACTTTTACAAGTAGAAAATTTGCATCTGACGGATAAACCTTTTCTATTATTTTGATTTTTGTCAGATTTGCAGATAGTCTTTCTCTTTCCTGTTTAATTTTAATGACCTGATTCTTATAGCCTTCAATATTATCAAGCTTATGCAAAGCGGCTTTCTGATTAATTGTACTTATATTATAAGGTGGTTTCATCTTATTGAAATACTGTACAATAGCAGGATTTGAAAAGACCATCCCAATCCGCACGGATGCCAGTCCGAATGCCTTGCTTAATGTCTGCATCAATATAAGGTTTGGATATTTGTCGACCAGTCTTATTACTGAGGGCTTTTCGCTGAAATCAATATAAGCTTCATCCACCAGAACAATCCCGTTAAATTCAGCTATGATATTTTCAATGTCTGAGAAATTCATTGAGTTGGCGGTGGGGTTATTTGGCGAACAAATAAATATCAGTTTCAGCAGTTTATCTGAAAATACCGGTTTGACTTTTTGCAGATCAATCTGGAAACTCTCATTCAGCGGGATCTTTAAGATCTGAATATCATTTACAGAAGCTGACACTTCGTACATTCCATATGTGGGTGGGAAAATAAGAGCTTTGTCAGCACCCGGATTACAGAAGATCCTTAAGCAAAGATCTATAATTTCATCGCTTCCGTTTCCAAGAAATATTTTTTCCTCTTCGATCCCTTTAACTTTTGAGATTGCTCTTTTCAGATCTTTCTGATAGGGATCGGGATATCGGTTCAGGTAACCGTAAGGGTTTTCGTTGGCATCCATAAAAATACCGGTTTTGCCACTGAATTCATCCCTGGCACTTGAATATGGAATAAGTCGGAGGACATTTTCCCTCACCAGTTTATTTATATCAACCATTCTTTAAGCTTTTAAGTCTGATGTTCACTGCATTTTTATGGCCAGCCAGTGACTCTGCTTCAGCCATTAGTTCTATTGAAGGTCCAAGGTTTTTAATACCTTCCTCGCTGATTTCCTGAAAAGAAATTTTCCTGAGAAAGCTTTCCGTAGAGACACCACTATAGTTTCTTGCAAATCCGTTTGTGGGAAGTGTGTGGTTAGTTCCGGATGCATAATCACCGGCGCTTTCACAACTGAAGCTTCCAAGGAAGACCGAGCCGGCATTTATTACCTTGTTTGCAGCTGACCTTATATCGGAGGTGTTAATGATAAGATGCTCCGGAGCATAACTGTTGCTGAAATCAATACAATCATCAATAGATGGAAGGAGAATTAATCTGCTGTTTTCCAGCGCTTTCATGGCAATATCTTTCCTTGGTAACAACTTCACCTGTTTCCCGACTTCTGTTTTCACACTTTCTATAAAAGCCCTATTATCAGTCAGCATTATTACCTGGCTATCAGGCCCATGTTCTGCCTGTGAAAGCAGATCAGCAGCAACAAATTCCGGATTGGCATTACCGTCTGCAATTACCAGAACTTCACTGGGACCTGCAGGCATATCTATTGCAATTCCGTCCTGCTGAACCATCTCTTTGGCTTTCGTAACATATTGATTACCAGGTCCGAATATTTTGTAGACTTTCGGGATACTTTCAGTGCCATATGCCAATGCGGCAATAGCCTGAGCTCCACCCACCTTAAATATCTCTGTTATCCCGATAAGCTGAGCAGTATACAGGATAAGGGGACTAATCTTTCCATCCTTCCCGGGCGGGGTACAAACAATTATCTCTTTACATCCCGCTAGTCTGGCCGGTATACCAAGCATGAGCAAGGTTGAAAAAAGAGGAGCAGTTCCTCCGGGAATATACAGACCCACTTTTTCAATCGCGACGTTTTTTCTCCAGCATTTAACGCCTTTTACAGTTTCAACAACTGGTTCAGTATTAAGCTGGGCAGAATGAAAATCTTCAATATTCCTTTTGGCAATTTTTATTGCTTTTTTCAGTTCCTGAGGAATATGCCCTGCCGATTCCTTTATCTCAGCTGATGATACTTTTAATTCTCCGGGTGATACGCCGTCGAATTTACCGGCATAATAGCGAATAGCTTTGTCAGCCTCTGATTTGACTCCGTTAATTATACCTCGGACAACATCAATGAGATCATTTTTGTCAATTCCGGGCCGTCTGCAGAGTGTTTCCCAGCTCTCTTTTTCAGGAAAATAGACTAGTTTCATTATAATATCATTTTCTCGATTGGAATTACAAGAATACCTTCAGCACCAGCAGCTTTAAGCTGATCAATTCTTTCCCAGAATTCATCTTCTTTAACCACAGAGTGGAGACTGCACCACCCTTTTTCCACGAGAGGCACAATAGTAGGACTTTTCATTCCGGGGAGTATTGAACATATTTTTTTAACTGCTGATTCCGGTGCATTCAGCAGTATATATTTGTTCTCTTTAGAATTCTTTACTGCCCTTATCCGGAACAATAACCTGTTTAGTATCGCCTGCTTTCCGGTGTTGAGGTTTTTATTTCCGATTATTACTGCCTGGCTCTTAAGTATGGTTTCGACTTCATGTAATCCATTGGTAAGCAGGGTGCTGCCTGAGCTTACAATGTCGCACACGGCGTCGGCCAGACCAATACCGGGAGCAATCTCCACGCTTCCGCTGATCTCTTCAATTTCAGCAGTTATTTTATTTTTCTTTAAGAAACCGGCAAGGATATAAGGATAGCTTGTTGCAATCTTTTTATTCATGAAATAACTTAATCCCGGATATTTCTCCTCTTTTGGAATGGCAAGGCTCAGTCTGCATTGTGCAAAGCCCAGCTGTTCAATTATACTTACTTCCTTATTTTTTTCAAAAACCATGTTTTCACCCAGAATACCGATATCGGCGACCTGTTGTTCGACATATTGAGGGATATCATCATCTCTCAGGAACAGCAGCTCAACAGGGAAATTTTTAGCTGTGGTTTTAAGGACACTGATGCCATTTGAGAATTTTATGCCACATTCTTCAAGCAATTTTTTCGAATTTTCACTCAGCCGTCCGCTTTTTTGAATCGCAATTTTCAGTTCACTCATCTTTCTTTTTCAAATGTGTCTGAGCAAACCTGCGGATAATAAAAAACCCGCCTGATCTGCTCAGACGGGTTTATGATAATATTATTTACACACATATCATTATCTCCTCGCCTGAAAGCAAGTATGAAAATGATGGTGTGTTAATTTATAGTACATTTCTTTAAATTATAAATGCAAAGATAGTAAAAAATTAATAAATATTATAAAATATGATGAAAAACAGTATTTTCTACTTTTTTACCCCCCTCGCCCCCACTTTGCGGGGCAGGCTCTTCGGGCACTCCCCCTGTCTAAACTCTTTCAGCTACCAGGTCTCCAACCTGGGTAGTTGAATATCCCATTCTGCCGGCACCCATATCTTTCAATTTATTGGCTGTAACATCCATTATTGCGTTTTCTATTGCCCGGGCAGCTTTTTCTTCACCAAGGTGTTCAAGCATCATACCACCGCATGCAATGGCCGCCAGCGGATTAATTACATTTTTCCCGGTATATTTCGGAGCAGAACCGCCAATAGGTTCAAACATGGAAACACCTTCCGGATTAATGTTTCCACCGGCAGCTATTCCCATTCCGCCCTGAGTGATTGCTCCCAGGTCGGTTATAATATCTCCAAACATATTGGTTGTAACAATAACATCAAACCATTCGGGATTTTTGACCATCCACATACAGGTCGCATCCACATGATAATATTCCCGTTTAATATCCGGATAATCAGCCTGGCCAATCTCATGGAACGCTCTTTCCCATAGATCAAATACATAGGTTAATACATTGGTTTTTCCGCAAAGAGCGAGGGTATTCTTCCTATTTCTTTTTCTGGTATATTCAAAAGCATACCTCAGACAGCGATCAACCTGCATACGGCTGTATACCATATTCTGAATTGCGACTTCATGTGGAGTGCCTTTCATTGTAACACCTCCAATACCGGTATATACATCGCCTGTATTTTCTCTTACAACAACATAGTCAATATGCTCCGGCCCCTTATCTTTCAGGGGAGTAGACACACCGGGATATAGTTTAATTGGACGAAGATTAATATACTGATCCAATTCAAATCGAAGTTTAAGCAGAATACCTTTTTCCAGGATACCTGGTTTTACATCAGGATGGCCGATAGCACCCAGAAAAATCGAATCGAACTTTTTTAATTGATCAGTTGCCGATTCAGGCAGTATTTCACCTGTTCTCAGATAACGATCTCCACCAAAATCGAATTCTTCGAAATTCAGCTTAAATCCAAATTTTGAAGCCACAGCGCTTAGTACTTTTTTACCTTCCCTTACAACTTCCGGGCCTGTACCATCACCAGGTATTACAGCAATCTTGTATGATTTACTCATTAGTTTTTTTGATTTATTATTATTTAATTCAGTATGATTATCAGGATATTTTCTTTATGTCTATACTTCTGTCAATCTTTTATCTGCAACTACTTTCATTTCAATATTCTCGACAATATTCAGCATTCGTTCAGTGGCCTTTATTGCCGATTCAGTCTGGTCGGCATCAAATCCTCTGGTTTTAAATTCCTTTCCATTATAATCCCAGGTAATAACTGTCTCCACAAAGGCATCGGTCTTACCTCCGGGAGGTATTGATACCTGGTAATCTGTTAATAACGGATACTTTTTCCCGAGTTTGTCATAGATTATATGTAATGCTTTCATAAATGCATCATATTGACCGTCACCTGATGATGTTTCCTGATACAAATTACCGTCAATCTCAATTTGGACACTTGCAAATGGTTTTAAACCATAGGAGAGTGATAGCGAATAATTTTTTATAAAGATCTGATAGTTGATCTGTTCACTCCCCAGTACATCAGCAATAATAAATGGCAGGTCTTCGGTAGTTACATTTTCTTTTTTATCTCCGAGTTCAATAACTCTCTGAGTTACTTTGGTGAGTGATTCGGGATTAAGAAACAGTCCGAACTCTTCAAGGTTTTTCCTTATTGTCGCTTTGCCCGATTGTTTCCCCAGGGCATATTTTCTTTTTCTACCGAATCTTTCAGGGAGCAGGCTGTTATAATACAGGTTGTCTTTACTATCTCCGTCAGCATGAACTCCTGATGTTTGTGTAAAAACATTTTCTCCTATCACAGGCTTGTTCACCGGTATACGTATTCCGCTGAATGTTTCAACTATTTTACTTGCTTTGGTTATCTCGAATTCATTTATTGCTGTCTCAACATGAACGAGATCGCGAAGAACACCAATTACACTTGACAATGGTGCATTTCCTGCTCTTTCTCCGAGACCGTTAATAGTAGTGTGAATTCCTGATATCCCTGCTTTAACTGCTGAAAAGACATTGGCAACTGCCAGGTCATAATCATTATGCGCATGAAAATCAAAATGAAGTGAAGGATACCTGTCAATAATTTTTTTACAGAAATTGAAAGTCTGTTCAGGGTTGAGTATTCCCAGAGTATCCGGAAGCATGAATCTTTTGATATTCTCATTCTTCAAAGAATCAAGCAGATAAAGCACATACGATTCGGAATGTATCATACCGTTCGACCAGTCTTCAAGATAGATGTTCACTTCCATATCGCGGCATTCAGCTTTTTTGAGTATTCCTTTTATGTCACTCACATGCTGATCGGGTGTTTTCCTCAATTGTTTTTCGAGATGCCGGAGTGACCCTTTGCAGAGAAGATTTAAAACCTTTCCTCCTGCATCATCTATCCACTTTATGGAAATATCTCCGTCGACAAATCCCAATACTTCTACTTTCCGCTGGAGATTGTTATGACGTGCCCAGTCAGTTATTTGCCTGATAGCTTCAAATTCCCCCGAGGAAACACGTGCTGAAGCAACTTCAATCCTGTCGACTTTAAGATCCTTCAGAAGAAGCTTGGCAATGTGAAGCTTTTCGAGGGGTGAGTATGACACTCCCTGTGTCTGTTCCCCGTCCCTGAGGGTGGTATCCATTATTTCAACTCTCATTTTACAATACTTTTGTTATTTTCATAACTTATTATAGAACTTTTTATACTCAGCAGAAAGTCAATATCATCCAATCCTTTAAGCAGACATTCCTTCTTATAGGAATTGATCCCGAATTTGACAGTATCACCAGTGGACAGAATCGTAAAAGTTTGCTTTTCAAGATCAATTCTGACTTTTGTGTCAGGGTTTATTTGCACCAGCCCAAGTAATTTTTTCAATAAATCATCGGAAATTACAATTGGAAGAAGTCCATTATTAAGTGCATTGTTCATGAAAATATCCGCGAAAAAGCTTGACACAACTGCCCTGAATCCATAATCAAAAATAGCCCAGACAGCATGTTCGCGACTTGATCCGCTTCCAAAGTTTTTACCGCCAACAAGAACCTTCCCCTTATATACCGGATTGTTCAGAACAAAATCACTGTTTTTCTCACCGGTCTTTGAGTATCTCCAGTCGCGGAAAAGGTTATCTCCGAATCCTTGCCTTGAGGTGGCACTTAAGAACCTTGCAGGAATAATCTGATCCGTATCAACATTTTCATATGGAAGAGGCACACAGGTTGACTCAAGAATATCAAATTTAACTTTTGTCATATCAGATTATTTTATGATTATATTTTCTTCAGTTATGAATTCCCTTGGATCTGTTATCTTTCCGGTTATTGCTGCGGCAGCTGCTGTCAGCGGACTTGCCAGCAAAGTTCTGGCTCCCGGTCCCTGTCGTCCCTCAAAATTCCTGTTAGAGGTTGAGACTGCATATTTCCCCTGGGGAATTTTATCTTCATTCATAGCCAGACAAGAGGAGCAACCAGGTTGTCTGACCTCGAAACCTGCATTATTATATACTTCTACAAGTCCTTCGGCAACCATCTGCTCTTCAACCTTTTTTGAACCAGGCACTATCAGAGCGGTGATATTATTTGCTTTCTTTCTTCCCCTGATTATCTGAGCAAATGCCCTGAAATCTTCTATCCGCCCATTTGTGCAGCTTCCTAAAAATACATAATCCACCGGATGCCCAAGAAGTTTCATGCCAGGTTTAAAACCCATATAATCGAGTGATTTTAAAAATGAGGAAGAACCTTCTTTGCTTTTATCATCCGATAAAGGAATTGAATCATCAACAGCCATCCCCATTCCCGGGTTTGTACCATAAGTGATCATTGGTTTTATTAAACCGGCATCAAATTTAAGTTCACTTTCAAAGATGGCATCAGTATCGCTTCTAAGTTCTTTCCACTCATTAATTGAAGAACTGAGATCATTAATTCCGGGTATTGAAGGAAGCTTTTTCAGATATTCGAATGTAGTTTCATCGGGGGCGATCAATCCGCCACGGGCACCCATCTCAATGCTCATGTTGCAGACAGTCATTCTTGCTTCCATGCTCAGACTTTTTATTGCAGTTCCGCAATACTCAACAAAATATCCTGTTGCACCGCTGGCTGAAATCTTGGATATAATATACATGATTATATCTTTGGATGTCACGCCGTTATGAAGTTTTCCGTTCAGAGTGATCCTCATTTTCTTTGGTTTTGGCTGAAGAATACACTGTGTTGCCAGAACCATTTCAACTTCACTTGTTCCGATACCGAAAGCTATCGTACCAAATGCTCCGTGCGTAGAGGTATGGCTATCTCCACAGACTATAGTCATCCCCGGCAGGGTATATCCCAGTTCCGGGCCAATAACATGAACTATCCCGTTTTTCGCATGATTGAGGCCGAACAATTCAATACCGTACTTCGTGCAATTTTCTCTCAGTGTTTCAACCTGATTCCGCGATAATTCATCCCTGATTTGAAGGTGCTGGTTTTTTGTGGGTATGTTATGATCTGCAGTTGCCAGGGTTCTGTCTGGCCTGAATACCTGAATTCCACGCTCTTTCAGACCGTTAAATGCCTGTGGACTGGTTACTTCGTGGATGTAGTGCCTGTCGATGTACAGGACATCAGGTCCGTCTTTAACGGATTTTACCACATGTCTGTCCCAGATTTTGTCGAAAAGTGTTTTTGACTTCATTTTAAATATTTATTTTCCTCTCTGTTGCATTTTGTTTTTACTCTATTTCACTTTTGCCTTATGCCCCTTTTACCTCACCCTAAATCCCTCTAACCATTCCTACCTCACCCCAACCCCTCTCCTTAAGGAGAGGGGCTTATATATGTGATTTTCTTTCTTCTACCACCCTTCTCTCTTAAGGAGAAGGGGGTAAGGGAGATGAGGTAAATTTCCAATAGGGGGCTCAGGGCTCTATTTAATTTTTGAAAGCGCGTCAATAAATGCCTCAACTGAAGCTGTAATGATATCGGTATTGGCAGAAAATCCATAATAGATTTTCCCCTGATGCTCAACCTGAATGTGCACTTTACCCAGGTCGTCACTGCCTTTGGTTATAGCCTGAATCAGGAATTCTTCGAGATGCACAGTTTTGCTTATCAGCTGCCTGACAGCGGTAAAGGCCGCATCTATCGGTCCGTTACCGGAAGCAGTTGAAAAGTGGACTTCACCATTGATCTTTATGCCTACCGTGGCGACGGGAATTAATGATTTTCCGCATGATACCTGGAGCAGATCCAGTTTAAGAGATTTTTCTCCCTGGAAAACAACTCCTGCAAGAATTCTTATATCTTCATCATTGATATCCTTCTTTTTATCTGCGAGCAGAAGGAAACGATGGTAAATATCATCAATCTCTTCTTTACCAAAATTGAATCCGAGCAATTCAAGCCGGTGATTAAGGGCAGCCCTGCCACTGCGGGCGGTCAGGATTATTGATGATTCCCTGATACCTACCTCAACCGGATCTATGATTTCATAGTTTTCCCTGTTCTTCAGAACGCCATCCTGATGAATACCCGAAGAGTGAGCGAATGCGTTTCTGCCGACAATTGCCTTATTGGCCTGAACAGGCATGCTCATGAGAGTTGAAACAAGCCGGCTTGTACTATATATCAGTTTTGAATTGATATCGGTTCTTACTTTAAGGTCGTAGTGACTTTTTATAATCATTACAATCTCTTCCAGAGAGGTATTCCCGGCTCTCTCTCCGATTCCATTTACTGTAACTTCAACTTGTCTTGCTCCGTTTATTATGCCCATCATAGTATTGGCAGTTGCCATACCCAGATCGTTATGACAGTGCGTTGAGATAGTGGCTTTATCGATGTTCGGAACATTTTCTCTGAGATATTTTATCTTCTGACCATATTCTTCCGGCAGACAGTAACCGGTCGTGTCGGGGATATTTACTACAGTAGCTCCGGCTTTTATTACAGCTTCGATAACTTTTGCCAGGTATGCGTTTTCGCTTCTGCCGGCGTCTTCGGCATAAAACTCAACATCATCAACAAATTTTCTGGCATATTTGACTGCATCAGCTGCTCTTTTCAGGATTTCTTCCGGAGTTGTTTTGATCTTGTATTTGATATGGAAATCAGAAGTGCCGATACCTGTATGTATCCTTTTTCTTTTTGCATACTGAAGAGCTTCAGCGGCTACTTCGATATCTTTTTTGACGGCCCGTGTAAGTGCACATATCACAGGGTTTGTGACGGCTTTTGATATTTCCACCACAGATTTGAAATCGCCGGGACTTGAAATGGGAAATCCAGCTTCAATCACATCGACTCCAAGGGCTTCGAGAGCCTGGGCAACTTCAATTTTTTCAATTGTATTTAACTGGCAGCCAGGCACCTGTTCTCCATCCCTGAGGGTGGTATCGAAAATAATGACCTTATCGTCCATATTTATAAGTTATTTATAAAAGATTATTTTTTCACGGGTCTCAGTTTTCTCACAGCTGCTCCTGCCCTCCACATTTCGGAATTACCAAGTTCATTCAGTTCCGCATCGAGTACTTGTTTATAATTGGCAGCACCGGTTGATTTAAGAACTCTGATACATTCTTCTCCTGATTTGACTTTCTTATATAAGTCGGTAAAGACAGGAAGGGTTGCTGCTTTGAATTTTGGACGCCAGTCCAGCGCACCACGTTGGGCTGTTGCACTACAGTTTGCATACATCCAGTCCATTCCTTTTTCATCAACCAGTCTGATTAAGCTCTGAGTCAATTCTTCCACAGTTTCATTAAATGCCTCGGATGGGCTGTGTCCGTTTTCCCTGAGTACCTGATACTGAGCATCCATAATCCCTGCAAGAGCACCCATTAATACCCCGCGTTCGCCGGTCAGATCGCTATAAACCTCTTGTTCAAAAGTTGTAGGGAAGAGATAACCTGAACCAATGGCGATTCCTAATGCAATTGTGCGTTCTTGCGCGTTCCCTGTAAAATCCTGAAAAACTGAATAGCTTGAGTTTATACCGGCTCCTGCAAGAAAATTTCGTCTCACACTGGTTCCTGACCCCTTTGGTGCAACCAGTATAACATCAACAAACGCAGGAGGAATAACACCTGTATGTTCCTTATAGGTGATAGAAAATCCATGGGAGAAATAGAGAGCATCTCCTTTTTTAAGACATGGTTTAAGTTTTGGCCAGAGTATACGCTGAGCAGCGTCTGATACGAGGTATTGGATAATCGTACCTTTGGTTGCGGCTTCTTCAACTGGAAATAAAGTTTTTCCGGGTACAAAACCATCGGCGAGGGCTTTATCCCAGTCTGCTTTAAATTCAGGAGCCTGTCCGATAATTACGTTAATACCATTATCCTTCATGTTCATTGCCTGAGCTGGACCCTGTACACCGTAACCAATAACTGCGACGACTTCATTTTTAAGTACTTCGCGGGCTTTTGAAAGTGAAAACTCTTCTCTTGTGACTACATTTTCGACGACACCGCCAAAATCAATTTTTGCCATGATCTTAAATTTTAAATATGTGAATATTACTTGATTTCAATATTTTTAGTTATAAAATAATTTTACTTTCATCCATGCTTTTTACCCCCCATCCCCCCTGAAGGGGGGCAAATCATGGTCAGCCATTGTTCCCCCCTTGGGGGGCAGGGGGTGAACAATGGCTGAATATTAATTTAATGCCGGTTCTGCTTTAAATCGGTTTGCTTCATCCATCTCTTTCAGATATGAATTCAATTCTTTCACCTGTTTGGTAATAGCTACCCTGCCTGATTTTGCAAACTGAAGTAATCCAAAAGGCTCAAGCTGGGTGAGTAATTCAGTTATCTCGGTCTTATGGCCTGTCTTCTCAATTACCATGTATTCAGGAGAAACCTCCAGAATCCGGGCGTTGTGAGTTCTGACAATATGATCAATTATATTGCCCGACATCAAACCATTGGTTGTAACCTTGAACAGCGCAATCTCCTGATAAATAATCTGATCGTAGGTATGTACAAAAACTTTTAAGACATCAATAAGCTTTTCCATCTGTCTTGCAACTTTCTGTACCATTTCAGCCGTTGCCTTTACAACTATTGTAAGAAGGTACACGCCTTTTACAGCAGATTCAGAAGCTGTGAAACTATCAATGTTTATCTGCCTCCTTGTTAAGATTATTGTTATCTGGCCAAGGATGCCTATATGGTCCTCGGTGAATACTGATATTGTAAATTCCTGTTTCATATTTATTATATGTTTTTCTCTGTGGTTCTCTGTGTCTTCTCTGTGGCTCTCTGGTGTAAACTAATTTTTAAGCCAGGAAGTTGCACGGAGTAAACAGAGGAGTCACAGAGTTTCAATCATAGTTCAATTTATTTAATATGTTAATCTTACTTCGGAAACTGATGATCCGGGTTCTACCATAGGGAAGACATTTCCTTCCTTCTCTATTGCAATATCGAGCAAAAACGGCCCTTTTGCATCAAGCATTTCTTCAAGTGAACCTTTCAGCTCTTCTCTCTTTAAAACTTTTTTACCCGGTATATTATATGCACTGGAAATCATTACAAAATCCGGATTTACGAGTTCGGTTGAGGCATATCTCTTATCAAAAAACATATCCTGCCACTGGCGTACCATCCCCAGGTAATTATTGTTAAGAACTATTATTTTAACCGGCACATGATATTGCAGAATAGTGCCTAATTCCTGAATTGTCATCTGAAAGCCTCCATCCCCAACGAAAGAGATTACCTGCCTGTCGGGACACCCAATTTTGGCTCCGATACCTGCCGGAAGCCCGAATCCCATTGTTCCCATTCCTCCGGAAGTAACAAGGCTGTTCGGATGGCTAAATTTATAGTAACGGGCAGCGTACATCTGATTCTGCCCGACATCAGTTACAATTATTGCTTCACCTTTCGTCAGATCTGATATAAGCCTGACTACCTCACCCATTCTCAGCTCACCTTTTTCAGGTTTTGTTTCCTGCTTTATGACTTTCTCATATTCAGTCTTATCACAAATTCTGAATTCTCTTATCCATTTTTCGAATGAATTCTCCCTGACAAGCGGGATAAGATAATTAAGGACTTCTCTGGCATCATTGTTTATTTCGACGTCAACCATGACATTTTTATTTATCTCAGCTTCATCGATCTCAATATGGATTATTGTTGCTTTTTTTGCATACTTCTTAAGATTCCCTGTTACACGGTCATCGAAGCGCATTCCGATCGCAATTATAAGATCTGCCTCATTAGTCAGAAGATTTGGTCCATAGTTGCCATGCATACCTAGCATTCCTGTGAACAAACGATGATCGGAAGGGAATCCGGAAAGACCAAGCAATGTTAAAGCAACAGGAATACCGGTTTTTTCAGCAAACAACTTCAGCTCATTTTCAGCGTGTGAGAGAAGCACTCCATGTCCCGCAAGTATAAGCGGTCTTTCGGCATGGTTAATCATAATCGCTGCAGATTCTATTGCCTTGGTGTGCAATGGAATATTCGGATTATAGCTTCTGATATAATCACATTTTTTATATTTGAAATTAAGTTTTTCAAGCTGTGCATCTTTTGTTATATCGATAAGAACAGGTCCCGGCCGGCCTGATTTTGCGATATAAAAAGCTTTAGCAATTATTTCAGGTATTTCCTGCGGTTTTTTTATCTGGCAGTTCCATTTTGTAACCGGCATTGATACTCCTATTATGTCAGTCTCCTGAAAGGCATCTGTACCGATAAGATTCGATACCACCTGGGCAGTAATGAATACGACAGGAATTGAATCAAGAAATGCGTTGGCAATTCCGGTGACAAGGTTCGTGGCACCCGGACCGGAAGTAGCAAAGCAGATCCCTGGTTTTCCTGTGACCATAGCATATGCCTGTGCAGCATGTGCTGCTCCCTGCTCATGACGGGTAAGTATATGATGGAGTCTATCTTCATAATCCATAAGTTTATCATACACTGGCATTATTGCTCCGCCAGGATAACCAAAAATAGTATCCACTCCCTCCTCGATGAGGCATTGTAAAAGAGCTTCCGCTCCTGTAATATGTTCCTGCCCGTTTACTTGCAGGATTGCCTTGTCTGTTTCCTTTTCAGTCTTCATATACATTATTGTCAAATTGTCAAGTTGTCTTAATTGTCATATGGCATGCGGTTTGCGGTGCCCGGCTTGCGGCTGAATTTTAATACCGCAAACCGGTCGCCGGTTGCCGCATACCCTATATTAATCTGATCGCTCCCATGTCTGCAGAACTTACAAATGCTGCGTATGCTTTTAATGCAGAGGAAATTTCCCGGTTACGCTTCTCAGGTTTATAAGCTCTGTCTCCTTTTTGTTCTTCTTCCTTCCGTCTCTTTTTTAGTTCATTATCAGATACGAGGACATTTATTTTTCTTTCCGGAATATCTATCCCGATTTGATCACCGTTCCTTATCAGAGCCAGTTCTCCACCTGATGCCGCTTCCGGGGATATATGTCCGATAGACAAACCTGAAGTGCCACCGGAAAATCTACCATCGGTTATCAGGGCACATTTTTTATCAAGTCCTTTAGATTTAAGGTACGAAGTGGGATAAAGCATCTCCTGCATTCCCGGGCCTCCTTTCGGACCTTCATATCTTATTATTACAGCATCACCCTCTTTTACAGTTCCCTTCAGTATACCATCAGCTGCATCTTCCTGTGATTCAAATATTACAGCTTTCCCGGTGAATGTAAGCAGCGACGAATCAATTCCGGCAGTTTTGACTATACACCCCTTGCGTGCAATATTTCCGTAAAGTACTGCGAGCCCGCCATCTTTGCTGTAAGGATGTCCTACAGAACGTATACATCCTTTTTCCCTGTCGGTGTCAAGTTCTTTATATGCGGTGTTATGCGAACCCATCTGTAGATTTTTTTCCATAGAGGGGGCGCTTTTGAAAAACTCAAAAGCATCCGGTTGTGCTTTACCTCCAAGGATATCCCAGTCTGCAACAGCCTCACGAAGGGTTGAATAATCAATACGTTTTACAGATGTGTCTATCAGTTTTGCCCGATCCAACTCACCCATAATACCTAAAATTCCACCGGCACGGTTGACATCCTGAACATGGTATTGCGAGCTTGGGGCCACCTTGCATATATTGGGAATTTTCCGTGAAAGTTCATCAATATCTTTCATTGTGAAATTAACACCTGCCTCCTGAGCTATTGCAAGAAGATGAAGAACAGTGTTGGTGGATCCACCCATTGCGATATCAAGTGACATGGAATTTATAAATGCTTCTTTTGTGGCAATGGAGCGTGGAAGAACCGAATCATCTCCGTCAGTGTAATATCTGTTAGCCAGATCGACTATTAGTCCTGCGGCTCTTTCGAAAAGCTTAACCCTGTTACGGTGAGTAGCAACGATGGTCCCATTCCCCGGGAGTGACATTCCCAATGCCTCTGTCAGGCAATTCATGGAGTTGGCAGTGAACATTCCTGAGCAGGAGCCACAGGTAGGGCATGCCGAACTTTCTATCTCATACAGATCATGATCGCTTATTGAATCATCAGCACCTGCAACCATGACATCAACGAGATCAAGATACTTGTTTTTAAGAAGGCCGGCTTCCATAGGTCCACCGGATACAAATACTGCGGGAATGTTCATTCGCATGGCTGCCATCAGCATTCCCGGAGTGATCTTATCACAATTGCTTATACAGATCATTGCGTCAGCAAGATGGGCATTACAGACATATTCAACACTATCGGCTATAAGTTCCCTTGAAGGGAGGGAGTAGAGCATTCCTGCATGCCCCATTGCAATTCCGTCATCAATAGCAATTGTGTCGAATTCAGCAGCAAAGAGACCTTTCTTCTCAATCTCCTTCTTAACGATCTGCCCGATCTCATGCAGATGAACATGTCCGGGTACAAACTGTGAAAATGAATTTACTACAGCGATAATAGGTTTACCCATCTGTTCTTCCTTCATACCGTTGGCACGCCAGAGACTTCTTGCGCCTGCCATATTTCTGCCGGTTGTTGTCTTTGAGCTTCTTAGTTGGTTCTTCATTTTAAAAAATCATATTAAAAAAAAAGCTTTCCGGTTTCCCGGAAAGCTTCTGTATGTCTATAGTAATACATATTATTCCCGGTTCATGCGCTCTGAACTATAATGAGGATAAGGACAATAATATGGATTAAAGAAATTTTCACTGTTTTATTGTAAATTGTTTGACAAATTTACCCATATTTTTAATATATCAAAGGAAAAGTACGATTTTTCTTCATTTTAACTACTTTCTGACTGGGAAAAGAGTCAGGAAGTAGTTAAATATAGTATTGAATGTCAAAGGATTATGGGAGACAACTGTTTATGAAGAATTTTCTCAGAGTATGCAGAATCCCGAAAGCTATAGGGATCACAGTAGGTTACTGAGAATAAAACTTTATTTCTTTGTCGCCGGAACTGGTTTTGTAACAACGCTTCCACTTACAATTACCTTTATAACAGAGGCAATGGGATCAGGAGCTTTTGATGGAAGCACAATTGTCAAAACACCATCTTTTGATACAGAGGTCTTAAGTTTTTTCCCATCAGCAAGCAGCCTGGCAGATGAGATCTTGTTTTTAAAATTGTTGATTTCAAGTTTACCGTCTGCAGGCCATTCAAAAACAGAAAAATACAGGGTAGTTCCTTCTTTTGTCTCTTTTTTGGTGCAGCGTCCCCATTCAAATAATCCCCATGGACTCGCTTTTGTAGCGTAAACGGCTTCTCCGTTTATTTTCATCCATTGGCCTATTTTTGCGAGAATATCAACACTCTCCGGTGTGAATTCACCAAGATTGGTCGGACCAACATTCAAAAGAAAGTTTCCACCTTTTGAAGCAATATCAAGAAGATTACGGATAAGTGTTTCAGGTGTTTTGTAGTTATGGTCATAACTTTTAAAGCCCCAGGTACCGTTCATTGTCATACAGGTTTCCCAGTCGCTGCCATCAAGATCTTTCAGGTTGGGAATTCTTTGTTCGGGTGTCTTATGGTCGCCCGGGAAATTTGGACGTTTAAGGCGATCGTTGGTGATAATGGCAGGCTGAAGGTTTAGTAAAGACCGAAGTTTAGTGGCAGCATCGTCGGTCATGTCTGTTGGCGTATCCCACCATAGTACTGCAACATCACCGTAATTAGTAAGGAGCTCTTTCACCTGCGGTACCGCGACATTGTCGATATACTGCGCAAATGTCTTCTTTTCCTGTGCTGGATCCCAGTGGCCATTGTGTTCTTTTGTATATGCATCAATAATAACAGAATCAGGGTTTGCCCATCCTTCTTTAGTCAATTTACGAGCTGCTGAGCCACCGGGATTATTCCAATCCTGGGCCTGGGAATAATAAAATCCCAGTCTGATACCGTATTTTTTGCATGCCTCGGCCAGGGGCTTTAGAAGATCTTTTCCATATACAGTTGCGTCAACCACGTTCCACTTACTGGCTTTAGTCTCAAAGAGTGCAAAACCATCGTGATGTTTTGAGGTTATCACAATATATTTCATTCCGGCATTTTTTGCCATTTTTACCCAGGCATCAGGATCGTAATTTACCGGGTTGAATTGTTTTGCCATTCTCTGGTAATCAGCAACCGGGATCTTTGCCTGGTTCATGATCCATTCTCCCAGACCGCCAATCTGACGGCCATCCCATGAGCCTGCGGGCACCGAGTAGACACCCCAGTGAATGAATAATCCGAAGCGCGCTTCCCGCCACCACTGCATTCGTTGATTTTTAGTCAATACTTTTTGTGCAAAAATCACCTGACCCACAAGGAGGATCACTGTAAGCAAAATAACGGTTTTTTTCATATGACTTGGTATTAAGCAGGTCAGTCATTCTTCCATAAATTAGTCAATCTGCGGTAGTACGCAGGATCTGCAGGGTAACAAGATAGAAAAAATTTCCCGCAGATAACTCAGATTTGTTCAGATCATATAAAAATTTATTATCTTGTACATGATATTTAATTCTTCCTAACAAGCTGGATATGAAACTTATCACTTTCCTGTTTCTTTTATTATTTATTCCTTCAGTATTATTTTCCCAGAAGAAAGCCTCTGAAAATCAGATCAGTCACAGGATAGAAAAAATAATTAATTCACAATGGACTTTTAATTATTTTCCCGGTGCCGGAGCAAATAAAGGGTACGAAACTCCGCGATTTGACGATTCTAAATGGCCGGCTATAAGTATTCCTCATACCTGGAGCACCTATGAGACTACTGGTGAACTTCATCCATTTATAAGGAACGCCTCAGAAGCAGATAACCCTTACTGGTGGCTGGGATGGGGTTGGTACCGTAAGCATTTTACAGTTAATACGGAATATTCCGACCGAAAAGTTTTTCTTGAGTTTGAAGGTGTTCAGAAGTACTGCAAAGTCTGGCTTAATGGTCAATATCTTGGTGATCATAAAGGGGGTTACGGCTCTTTCGACTTTGATATTACTTCTGTCCTGAAGCCCGGCGAAGATAATGTTCTTGCTGTTGCGGTGAATAACCATCAGAAAGATGAATTTAAGATTCCTCCTATGGCAGCAGGTAATTTTAATGTTTATGGCGGCATATATCGCGACGTCACAATTGTTCTGAAAGACAAGCTTTTCATCCCAATGCAGGGTGCGGCAAATCATGAGGGAGGCACGTTCGTTAACACACCTCTTGTTTCGGAAAAAGAAGGTGTTGTAAGAGTGCAGACATGGGTCAAAAATGATTATCCGCAAAAGAAAACCTGTACTTTGATAACTACCGTAGTTGATTCTACTGGTAAAGTTGTCCAGGTATATTAAATCGGAGGCTGTGGTTGATCCCGGTCAGCTATATAAATTCGATCAGACCTCCAAAACCATTAAAAACCCGCACCTATGGTCAACTGAAGATCCATACCTCTACAAGATCTATTCCCGGATAATGGACGGAAAGACGTTGACAGATGTTTATACGAGCCCACTTGGCTTCCGTTGGTTCAGCTGGGATTATAAGGAAAACTTTCTTTATGTGAATGGTAAAAAAATGGTGATCCATGGAGGAAATCGTCACCAGGAATATCCGTGGCTGGGAGATGCTATTCCAAAATGGATAACAGTTATGGATTTTAAAGATATTGCTGAAAACATGAATTATAACTTCATGCGGACTGCTAATTATCCTAATGATAAACTTGTTTACAGTCTGGCCGATAAATCAGGAATTATTATAGATGAGGAATCGCCAAGTATCGGGAACCAGGAATTCTCTGCTGAGGTTCAGGAACAGCAGATGAAAGAGATGATACGTCGCGATCGCAATCATCCAGGTATTATGTTCTGGAGCATGGGAAACGAGACCGATCATGCTGTCAATTCAAAATATGCTGTGGCTGAAGATACAACAAGGATACTGACAGCACGAAGGGTTACTGATGGTTCAGCAGGGACTTTTGTAAAACATACTGAAGAAAACCTTGCCATTGAAAGCCTGCTAAGATGCACAATAAGAGGCTGGTACAATAAGGATGTTAAGAATCTTGAACCAATTGACTTCCAGCAGAGCGGTACCGAAGAACATCAGCAGAATATGCTCAAAGCCAGCGCAAAATTCGGAACCGGAAACCTGTGTACATGGCTTTATGAAGATTATGGAGCTGACCGCGAGTATCTGAATTCACCACTCCTTCATGTTGATCCCAAAGGTTATGTTGATGCCTACAGAGTCCCCAAGTATGCATATTATTTCTGGCAGGCCACATATGGAAAAAATCCGATGGTATTTATTCAGCCGCATCACTGGAGATCAATTTATGTTGATCAGTTGAAAGATATAGTTGTAAACTCAAACTGCGATAAAGTAGAGCTTTTTGTAAATGGAGTAAGCAAGGGATACAAATTGCTTGGCCAGTCAAATTTTCATAGTGTTACTTTTAATAATATACATATTGAACCAGGTACCATAACTGCTGTTGCAACCAGGGAAGGAAAATCGGTCAAAACAGAGATAGTAATGGCAGAAAGGCCTGCAAAGATTGTTGTGAAAGGTTCACAAAACAGAATATCGGCTGATCGTGGAAGTGTCGTTATTATCACTGCCGACATTCAGGATTCACATGGAAATCATGTCTATGGTGCCAACAATACAATAAAATGGACTTTAACGGGACCAGCAACACTGGTTGGTCCTGCTATATATGAAACTGATATTAACAGGCATCAGATGCAGGACGGAGTCTGGTATATGGATATGCCAATATCGAATGTTATAAGATCAACAGGAAAACCTGGAAAGATCCATGTCTCGGTGTCGGCCAGTGGACTTACATCGGGATCATTTGATATCGAAACAGAAGATACAGTCACCGATAATTCCGTTGTCAGCGAACCAGTTCTTCAGAATGAAGGACGAATTGGGATTACTAAAATATTATTAACACCAAACAAGTTGGAAGAGGTTCCTCATGAGATAAGTCAGACTACCTCCGAAATTAATCTCGGTAACTCTGATAGAACCGGATATCTCAGGTTGATAAGAGATTATATAAAGAAGAATAATCCAGCCATTGACACTGCAACAATAGAATTAAGAACACTTTCAGATCTTTTTGCAGGACAGCTTTTGAATTCCGCAGGAAAACTTATTGCAGATGATTATAATTTCAGTATTAACCATTATAATAATTGCAGGCTAATTTCCCGTTACATTAACAGTACCAAACTTCCCCCGCTTTTTAAGGATGGTTTGAAAAAGTATTATTCTGATGCTATTATCAGGAGAGGAAGCGAAAAAGATGCAGGCGATGAGATGAACTGGCTTAACTGGATTCCTTCCGGTGGCACTGTGGTAATAGTACAGAACGAAGAACCTGACCCTGCCTTGAAAGGTGTTATCTGGACAAAGAATTCAGATCTTACAGAAATAATTTGTGCAGTCTATCCACAATTCGTGAAATTTTCCGAGGAAGCAAAAGAACGAGCTCTGGTATTTATCAGCAAGGCTAATCCATACGTACATGTTAATTCAATAAGTGTTCAGAGCAGGGACGGTGATAAAGCTAAAAAGACAAATGTATCATATACCGCAGAAAAAGGACAACCAATATTAATACCTTTATTGAAATTCATCTCTGAATAATTCTCTGTAAAACTTTGTGATACTCAGTGTAGCTCTCCCGCTTCGCGGGACAAGTTGTGTTAGTTCTTAATTTTTAAAATCAATTCATGATAAATTATCTTTAAGATTATGAAAATAAAGTTATTAGCCTTACTTTTTCTTGTCGGAACAGTAAGAAGTGTATTCCCGCAATTGCCGCAGGATGTTTATAAAAAGCCTCTAAAGGAAGTACTGACAGATATTGAAAAAAGATATAAGACTAAGCTGGAGTACAATGAAAATATTGTAAAAGGAGTAGATGTATCATATCCTACATGGCGATATCGTGTTGATATTGAGCATACTCTGATTAATATTCTTTATCCTCTCGACCTGATTTTTCAGAAGAAAAGTGATAATGTATATCAGGTTAGTAAATATGAGTACTGGCATAAATCTCCTGCAGAAGGGAAAGAGCATCTTGATCAACTTCTGGCAAGTTACCCGGCATTGCCAGACTGGGAACTTCGTAAATCAGAACTGCGAAGATGTTTCCTGGAACAATTACGATTGTCTCCCTTTCCGCGCAAAACACCTTTAAATGCCATTTATACTCCACGACGAAAATTTGATGGCTATACTGTTGAAAATGTTGCTATTGAAACACTTCCGGGTGTTTATTTATGTGGTTCACTTTACCGGCCTGTCAAAGGGACTGGACCATTTCCTGCAGTTCTAAGCCCTCACGGGCATTTTAGCAGCAATGATCTGAATCAGTATGGTCGTTACAGGCCCGAACAGCAATACCGTTGTGCAATGCTGGCAAGAATGGGAGCGGTGGTTTTCAGCTATGAGATGTTTGCCTGGGGTGAATCGTTACTTCAGGTTGAGAAAGAGGTACATAAAACCGGTCTGGCTCTTACAATGCAGACATTGAATTCAATACGTGTAATTGATTTCTTAACTTCTTTACCCTATGTAGATCAAAAGAGAATAGGAGCGACCGGGGAATCAGGAGGTGGTACACAGACGTTTTTAGTAACCGCTCTTGATGACAGGATCGCCGTTAGTGTGCCTGTTGTAATGGTCTCATCCTATTTTTATGGTGGTTGTCCCTGTGAGAGCGGACTTCCTGTACACTCGTGCTCCGATATGGGAACAAACAATGCTGAAATTGCTGCCATGGCTTCACCGCGTCCAATGCTTGTCGTTTCTGATGGCAGCGACTGGACCCAGGATGTTCCCTCAATTGAGTTTCCTTATCTGCAAAAAGTCTATGCATTATATGGGAAGAAAGATTACGTTGAAAATGTACATCTGAAAAATGAAGCTCACGATTACGGTATTTCAAAACGTTTGGCAATGTATGATTTTATGGCTCGCCATCTCGGATTGAATATCAACGCAGTTAAAGATAAAGAAGGTAAGATAGATGAGTCACGTGTAACAATTGAGAAATATGATGCAATGCTTGTATTTGGAACAGATGGTAAGTTGCCGGCAGATGCTGTAAAAGGTCCTGATGCTGTCTGGAGTGCACTGAAGTCGCAGCAATGACCTTTTTCCCGGGTCCGTCAGCTGTGTGCATGATTCCCGATTCTGTTAACATCTATTTGGAAAAAAACAAATAATTCCTACTTTTACCCAATAAGTCCTTTGGTTTAAATTAATTAAAAATCAGGAGTTTATGAATTCAGAATTAATTAACCCCACACATTTTATATCTAAACCTATCCAAAATGAAAAAAAGAAGTAATATTTCTATTGTCCTGCTAACGGTTATTACGAGCCTTGTCTTTTCCACCTTTTATTCATGTAAAACAACAAGGCAAAAGAACATCGGCTTGCAGTTGTATTCAATTCGTGACTCGATTAATAAGGATGTTCCCGCAGCTATTGCCAAAGTGGGGAAAATGGGTTACAAATTTGTCGAGCCGGCCGGTTATAAGGATGGAAAATTTTATGGAATGGAACCGGTTGCTTTTAAATCTCTATGCGAATCTGACGGTCTGAAGATATTAAGCTCACATACTGGTCAGTCCCTGCCTGATTCTGCTAACCTTGCAAGAATCATGGCGTGGTGGGATACATGTATTGATGCTCATGTTGCAGTCGGTGCAAAATTCCTGGTTCAGCCGTCTATGGGTGGAGAAGCATATCGCAGTCTTGATACACTCAAACTTTATTGTGACTATTTTAATATGATTGGTGAAAAATGCAACGCAAAAGGCATACGTTTCGGTTACCATAACCACAATAAGGAATTTTCCACCAAGCTTGACGGACAGACAATTTACGACTTTATGCTCACAAATACCGATCCGTCCAAAGTAATGTTCGAGATGGATCTTTACTGGGCTGTTGAAGGTGGCGCATCTCCGGTTGCCTATTTTAATAAATATCCTGGCCGTTTCGTCCTATGGCACATAAAAGATGAGAAAGAGATAGGTGAGAGTGGAAAGATGGATTTTGCCGGTATTTGGGCTGGTTCAGCCAATTCAGGAATGCAGTATGGAGTCGTTGAGGTTGAACAATATAATTTTGACCAGTATACAAGCTGCAAGATGAGTATTGATACTCTTAATGCTGCGCCGTATGTTGTAATGCCAATATAAATTTTATCTGAACAAAGATGAGTATTAAAATTTAATTTGGAGCCCGGTATATCCTTTATGCTCTTCTTTATTATAATCATCAACTGATATCATCATGAAAACAAAAAAAACAGTTTTGATACGGAATTGTAAATTGCCCTTTAACAATTTGATCTCGAGGATACTGCTTATAATTATTATTATAATTCCGCTGATGTTTCTGACACAGTGCCAGACCAGGAAAGCGACCCCTTCGGAAGCTTCGGGACCGGCCTTTCATAAGTGGGCGCCGACTCCTCCAATGGGATGGAATAGCTGGGATTGTTATGGACCTACTGTTGTTGAGGCTGAAGTAAAAGCAAATGCTGATTACATGGCTGAACATCTCAAAAAATACGGCTGGGAGTATGTGGTTGTGGATATAAGATGGTATGTCGGAAATGATAAATCAGGTGGCTATAATGAACTTAATCCTATATACACTATGGATGAGAATGGCCGTTTTACTCCTGCACTGAACCGGTTCCCTTCAGCAGCAAACGGACAAGGATTCAAGCCTTTAGGAGATTATATTCATAGTAAGGGTCTTAAATTCGGAATTCACATGATGCGTGGTATACCGGTATTAGCTGTCAAAATGAATACACCGATCATGGGAAGCAGCGCAAAGGCACAGGATATTTATTCAACTGAAAATCAATGCATCTGGTTAAAGGATATGTACACTATTGTTGCCGGGAAACCGGGAGCACAGGAATACTACAATTCCGTCTTTCAATTGTATGCATCATGGGGACTTGATTTTGTTAAAGTTGATGATCTTTCGGGTCGGACGGCTGAGATTGAAATGGTGAGAAAAGCTATCGACAATTGCGGAAGGCCAATAGTAATTAGCATTTCTCCGGGAGGAGACCGGCCGGAAACTGCTGAATTTCTGAAGAATAATGTAAATATGTGGCGTACATCAAATGATTTCTGGGACAACTGGCCGGCGCTAAAGAACCAGTTTACAATTCTTAACATGTGGTCAGGTCTGGGAGGAAAAGGCTATTACCCTGATGGGGATATGCTTCCACTTGGTAAAATAGGATTAAGGGCAGAACGCGGAGCACCCCGGATGACAGCCTTTACGAAAGATGAACAATATACTTTATTATCACTATTTTCTATTTTCGGTTCACCATTAATGTTTGGAGGAGATCTGCCTTCCAATGACGAATTTACTTTAGGATTGATTACAAACAAGGATGTGCTGGAGGTGGATCAGCATAGAATTAATCAAAAACAGCTTTTCAGGGAAAAGGATCTGATTGCATGGACTGCAGACGATCCTGAAACAGGGGATAAGTATGTTGCTCTTTTTAATGTTTCCGATCAGCAACCGATTGTCGATAGTAAGGCGATCTGGAAAAGTGAGCTTATTACACAGGATACACCTGGTCAGAGCGTTGATATTGATGTTGATATAACCGGTGCAAAGAAATTGTACCTTGTAGCTGCACTTGATGATGTATTGGGCTATGGAAGGCATAACTGCGATTGGATTGAACCTGTTCTGACAGGAAAAAACGGTAAGATGAAGCTTACAGATCAGAAATGGGTAAAAGCTTCAGCAGGAAGGGGAGAACCTGTTATTAATAAAACGGTGACAGGTGGAAAACTGACTGTTAATAACAAAGAATATAAATATGGTATCAATACAATTGCTACTTCTGTTATTGAATACGATTTACCTGAAGGGTACTCCAGATTTAAAACCAAAGCCGGTATCGATAAGGATGCTTTAAAGCAACTTGGACAAATCGGCAGCAGGGCCTCAGCCAGGTTTTTGATTTTTGTTGAAGATCCTGCAGGTCCGGTGCCAGCTGACACTGCTTCAATTTCTATAAAATTTGATCAGCTTGGTCTGACAGGTACTCATTCTGTAAAAGATCTCTGGAGCGGTGAAAAACTCGGGCAGTTTACAGGCGGATTCACCCGGACAATTAATCGTCATGGAGCCGGCTTGTATAGAATTCATTGACAAAGGGTAATCCAACAGACGCCGATGGTATTCGTTCGCTTATTTCTGAACCGTGAAACAAATGAAACTGTGCAAACACAGTTTGAATATTTAAAACACATCTTATGCAGATATTAAGATTTATCAGGCAACTCGCAACTCATGCAATCTTAGGTTTTTCGATGCTGGTATTTTTTTCGTGTTCGAAAAAGACTGAGGCACCTCCGATTATTGAAGACCCGGCAACTAATGACACGACAATAATAGATCCGGTTGATCCCCCGGTATCTTCTACCATTGGACTATTTCTGGATGGATGGCAACCTAAAACATATGTGGCACCACAATACACCGAAGGAGACATTCCTTCAAATTCATTTACAGTGGTTACCGTCGATGCAGCAAATGTTATAACAAAAATACCTTTAACAATCTTTGGGCAGAATGCCAATAACTGGATGTCGAGGATGTACAACGAACCGGTATTTATAAATCATCTGACAAATCTTAATCCACATGTTATACGTTTTCCTGCAGGCAGCGGTAGTGATGCTTTTTTCTGGAACTGTGATAAAAATCAGCCTCCCGCTGATGCACCGGCACAACTGCGAAAAGCAGATGGTACCTACCAGACAGATTATCTATATACATACGGCAAATCTGAGGATAATTGGAGAGCAACAGTTGATGATTATTATTCTGTTTTGACTCAGAGCAAAAGCGAGGGACTCATAACGATTAATTACGGGTATGCAAGATATGGAACCGGCCCTGATCCTGTTGCTGCAGCGGCACATATGGCAGCTGATTGGGTGCGTTACGACAACGGGCGGACCAGATATTGGGAAATAGGTAACGAAAATTATGGCGATTGGGAGTGGGGCTACCGTATTGATATGAGTGCCAATAAAGATGGTCAGCCGGAGTACCTGACAGGCGCACTCTATGCTAAGCATTTTAAAGTGTTTGCTGATTCTATGAGAAAGGCAGCTGCTCAAACCGGAAAAACCATTTATATAGGTGCCGTGATGCAGGAATCACCTACTCAATCGTGGCAGACAACAACTACACAAACCTGGAACCCGACTATGATTCCTGAAGTGAAAAATGTTCCGGATTTTTATATAGGTCATAACTATATTACACCCTATGGCGAAAACTCGAATGCAAGTACTGTATTGAATTCGGCTTTAACAGTCCCTGGTCAGATGATTTCATTTATGAAAAGTGAATTAGAAAGAAATGGCGGGACTGTAAAACCAATTATTTTATCGGAATGGAACATGTGGGCCAGGGACTCCAAACAGCAAGTTTCCAACACCAGCGGAACGTTTGCAGTGATCGTCCAGGCAGAAGCTCTGAAAAATAATTTTGGACTTACTACCCGTTGGGATCTATTCAATGGATGGGACAATGGCAACGATCATGGTCTTTTCAGTACAGGTGATGAACCTGGAGTTGCCCGTTGGAGCCCGCGACCTTCCTTTTATTACCTGTACTTTTTCCAGAAATGTATCGGTGACCGATTGGTAGATGCAGCAGTGAGCGGAAGTATTGCCGTGAAAGCATATGCTTCGACTTACACTTCGGGGCAGGGAAGTGTGGCTCTCGTAAACGTTTCGGCAATTGCCCAAAATGTTCAGGTAAAGTTCAAAAACTACAGGATGGGCACTCGTTTCTATTGGTACACAATGGAAGGCAGCAACGACAACGGCGAGTTCTCAAGAAAAGTGTCGGTGAATGGATCGGGAACAACTGCCATTGCCGGCGGACCTGCTGATTATGAAACTATTAAAGCAAGGTCAGCACTGACTTCTGCCGGGATCAAGCTTACAGTTCCAGCCTGGAGTGCAGTGTTTGTACTTGTTGATTCAAAACAAAACTAAATTTAAAAATTCTACCATGAAACTTACTGCTACTGTATCAAAACTAATTATGTCTCTGCTGACATTTGTTATTCTGACTTATTCAACTGAGGCAAAAATTGTATCATTTACAAAGGATACTGACGGGATCACATGCACTCTCGATAAAGGTCTGATGAAAGTTAAAATTTGCCTGAATAATATAGTTGAGGTAAAATACACTACACTGCCTTTATTCCTTGACAAACCTTCGCTGGTAATTACAAATGAGTGGAAGATCACTCCGGTATTTTCCATTAATGAAAATGCTGACGAAATTATTATTTCGACAACCAGCTTAAAGGTAATCGTAAACAGGCAGAATAATTCGGTTAGATACACCGATTTGAATGGGAAAATAATTCTTAGCGAAGATGGATTGCAGAGCAAAACTATGACAAGCGCCACAATTGCCGGTATCCCGGTTTACACTTGCACATCTCAGTTTATTTCTCCCGCAGATGAAGCACTTTATGGTCTGGGCTGTCATCCGGAAGATTCACTTTCAATTAACTACAAAGGGCGCAATCAGGATCTGGCCATTAAATATATGACGGGTGCAATTCCAGTGCTTCTTTCGACGAAAGGTTACGGACTGTTATGGGACAACTACTCGGCTTCCAATTTTTTTGGTGCCGAGGCTGCAAACACCAAATTCAGGTATGTATCTGAAAGTGGCAATATGGTAGACTACTATTTTATTTACGGTCCTGGTTTTGACCAGATTATTGCTTCTTACCGTAATGCAACAGGTAATGCACCAATGTTCCCCAAATGGTCTCTTGGTCTTTTCCAGTCGCAGGACAGATACAAAAGTCAGGCTGAAGTTCTATCTGTAAAAGATAAGTACCGTAACAACAAAATTCCTGTGGACTGCATTGTTCAGGATTGGTTTTATTGGGAACCCAATGTGATTGGATCGCATGTGATGTGGCCTGAAAGATACCCCAACCCGAAATTGATGGTTGATGAACTGCATAAGGCAAATATTCATGCCATGATTTCCATCTGGCCTGTTTTCTCTAAAGGGACAAATACATACGATCAGATGGCACATTCGGGTGGAATGACGGACATCCTGTGGGACAATGCAATGACACATATTCTGGATAGTTATTACGATGCACATAGCCCCCAGGCCCGCGAATTATACTGGAAGCAGGCCTACGACAGCCTGATCGCCCGGTACGGATGGGATGCATGGTGGGTTGACCAGTGCGAACCCGACAATGGAGGTAATCTTGATCTGAGAAGAAAAAGCAATTTTGCTATAGGCAGGGGCATAGATTATATGAATACCTATGCTTTGATGCATACAACAGGATTGTACAAAAACTGGAGACGTGATATTCCGGGAAAAAGAGCCTTTTTCCTTATCCGTCAGGCATTTGCAGGTCAGCAACGGAATTCTGCAACATTATGGTCGTCAGATATTACCTGTACCTGGAATGCTTACAGAAACCAGATTCCGCAGGGAATCAATGCCTGTGCATCTGGTATTCCTTACTGGACTTCAGATATTGGCGGATACCATTTTCATTGGCAGGCACCCGATTGGTCAGCACCGGTCAACCGTGAACTCTTTACCCGCTGGTTCCAGTTTGGAACCTTCAGCCCTGTTTTCAGAATACACGGGAAAGGCGAACGTGCATTATTTTCTGACAATTGGGATGCAGCAACAAAATCTATCCTACTGAATTACGACAATTTACGGTACCGTCTGTTACCTTATATTTATTCTCTGGCGTGGAAAGTAACCAATGAGGGCTATACCATTATGCGATCGCTGGCTTTTGATTATCGCGAGGATCCGGGCATTCAATCAATTCCCGATCAATATATGTTTGGTCCGGCATTCCTGGTGAATCCTGTCACTGCTCGTATGTACAGCCTTCCCAACAGCAGGGAAATCAGGAAAACAAGGAAAGTATATCTTCCGAAGTCAGCTGACTGGTACGATTTCTGGACAGGCAAACTAATTCAGGGCGGTCAGACTATAGATGCCGTCGCACCAATCGAAACAATTCCGCTTTATGTTAAAGCTGGGTCTATTGTACCTATGGGACCATACCTTCAATATGCTACTGAAAAAGCTGCCGACCCGCTTGAAATCCGGATATATCCGGGAGCCGATGCAGGATTTGTCCTGTATGAGGATGAAAACGATACATATAATTACGAACTGGGCAAATATGCAACAATTGCAATGAACTGGAATGAAGCAGAAAAAACCTTTTCAATAGGTGACAGGAAAGGTGACTTTCCGGGAATGTTAAAAGACAGAACATTCAAAATTGTTTGGGTGAACGGGAAAAATGGAACAGGCATTGAACCGGCCGGTCACGCTGAAATTGTTGAATATTCAGGTCGGGAAATTAAGATTAAGAAATAGATTTTATCAATAACTAAATATATTACAGAAATTCTCAACATGAAAAGTAAAATCATATTTTCCCGTCTGCTATTTGCAGGATTATTGGTTTCAGTGCCTTTTGTTTCTCAAACTGCCCAACCTGTCATTGTAAATGTCGATAAGCCCGGAGCAGCCATTCAACCTACTATGTGGGGTATTTTCTTTGAAGATATCAATTTTGGTGCTGACGGAGGTATCTATGCGGAACTAGTCAAGAACAGATCTTTTGAGTTTTATAAGCCTCGTACAGGTTGGAAAGTGGATGTTGCCAGCAATGATTCATCCCATTTTGTAATACAAAACCGCAGTGAAGTAAACGCGAACAATCCCAGGTTTGCCCGTATAACTCTTAAAGATGGGATTAGTAAATTCTCAATTACGAATTCCGGTTTCAGGGGGATGGGAATAAAACAAAACAATAAGTACAATTTTTCCGTTCTGGCATCTATGCCGCCTGAAAGCAATATCAGACTGATCATAGAACTTGTAAGTGAGAAGGGAGAAAAAATCGGAGAAACATCAATAACTCCCCGTGGGAAAGAGTGGAAAAAATATGAATCGGGTTTTGTAGCAACAAAAACAGATTTGAAAGCATCACTCAGAATATGGTTCGAGGGGACAGGAACTTTAGACATTGACATGGTTTCACTTTTCCCGGGAGATACCTGGAAAGGACGCCAGAACGGACTACGTTCTGACCTGGTTCAATTGCTTGCTGACATGAAACCTGGTTTTATCAGATTCCCGGGCGGATGTATTGTTGAGGGATATGACCTGAAACTCCGTTACCAGTGGAAGAAAACCATTGGCAATGTCGAAGACAGACAATTGATTGTTAACAGATGGAACACTGAATTTACCCATCGCCTGACTCCTGATTATTACCAGTCGTTCGGGCTGGGATTCTATGAGTATTTTCAACTTGCAGAAGATATTGGGGCAGAACCGCTTCCGATATTGAACTGTGGAATGGCCTGTCAGTTCAACAGCGCAGAGGTCGCAGAGCTTGACCACATGGATCCATATATACAGGATGCTTTGGATCTGATTGAGTTTGCCAATGGCGCACCGGAAACGAAATGGGGTAACATAAGGGCCCGGATGGGCCATCCTGCCCCTTTTAACATGAAAATGCTGGGTATAGGTAATGAACAATGGGGACCGCAATATTTTGAAAGATACAGTCTTTTTGAAAAAGCTATAAAAGCAAAATATCCCGGTATCAAACTCGTCTCAGGTACTGGTCCTGGTCCTGATGATGAGCTTTTCAAATATGCCCAGGGGGAGTTAAAAAAACTAAATCCATTTGTAGTGGATGAACATTATTACCGTCCTCCTTTATGGTTTCGTGAGAACTCAACCCGTTATGATAATTATGACCGTAAAGGTTATAAGGTATTTGCCGGAGAATATGCTGCACAGAGTCAGTTTACCGTCAGTCCTGATAATAAGAATAACTGGGACTGCGCTTTATCAGAAGCTGCATTTATGACAGGTCTGGAACGCAATGCAGATATTGTGTATATGTGTTCTTATGCGCCACTGTTTGCGCATGTCGATGCCTGGCAATGGACCCCTGATCTTATCTGGTTCAATAACCTTACTTCCTATGGAACAACAAATTATTATGTACAGAAATTATTTTCACTCAATAAAGGCACTAATGTACTGAGCATGCTGCAGGATAATAAACCACTTACGGGGCAGAAGGGTTTATTTGCATCAGCAGCAGTCGATAACCGGACCAATGAAATTATACTGAAGATTGTAAATACCACAGATAAGATTCAAAACAATAGTATTAACCTGATGACTTCCAAAAAGATTTTGCCAAAAGCCAGGTTGACTGTTCTGAAAAATACAACTCTCGACGGGCTAAATACTATTGAAAACCCTGAAGCTATAAAGCCTGTTGATCAGGATATCACACTCAAAGGCAAAAAAGTAGAATTATCTGTTGCCCCTTTTTCATTTTCTGTTATTCGGATTAAAATTCAATAGTTGATTTTATTTATGGCTGTTTAAGTTCAGGTAAAAAGATCATTTTGTTGAAATTCTTCCGGAAAGGACTTGTCAAAGGAAGATTATTATTATTTTTACATTCTAAAGTTATCGTGAAAGTTATCGTGTAAGTAAGTAACGAGAACTATCATATGATTATTTTTTTTCAATTGATATTTTGTAAAATGAATTAAAAAACCCCCCGCCTAATCGTAAATCATAAGGTTAATAAAATTTAAACTTTAAAAGTAATTTTGGTATTGACCCTGCGGATCGACTTTGATGAAAGAGCAAATAATATATAGTGATGAAGAACTGATGCAGGAAATTAAAGCTGACAATATGTTAGCTTTTGATATCCTGTACAATAAGTATTGTAAAAGGGTATATAAATTTGCTTTTTCTATTCTTAAATCGGATGAAGAGGCAGAAAACCTTGTACAGGATGTTTTTCTAAATTTATGGGAGAATCGCAATAATGTTGAGAAAAACTCATCAATTAAATCTTACGTATTCACCATAACTTACAATTCATCTATTTCCATCCTGAGGAAGAAAGTCAGAGAATCCGAGTATGTTGAATATCTGAAATCTCTTCAGGAAGTGAGGGAAGAACCTGTCGATGCCGGAATAGAATATAAGGAACTTACAAATAAGCTTGAAAAAATTATAAATGAACTGCCTCAGCGTCAGAAAGAAGTCTATATGATGCACAGAATTGAGGGCCTGAAATATATGGAAATAGCAAAACTCTTAAAGATTTCTGTGAATACTATCGAAAACCATATGTCACGGGCTCTTAAAACTATCCGTGAAAGGCTGGATAATTATTCCCTGTTATCAATACTTTTCTTATATCTTTTTATATAGTATTGATAATCAAATCAATTATGCTTTTTTTTAATTTTTTTATTTCTCAGGTAGTGGTAATTGCAGATTATTTCGTCTTACTATTGAGAAGTACGGATAATCATTTGACTTCCGTATTGCTTCTAAACGGAGAAAGGTTAGTTTTTTGTAATTAGTTATTGTTAGTTGTCAGGTTAGTTTGGGTAATGAAGCGCTTCCAGAAAAGACCGGAAGTGCTTGTTACCTAAAATAATATTAAGAATGGATAAAAAATTGTTTGAAAAGTATTGTAATAATACTTGCACGCCAGAAGAACTGATATCGGTAATAGAATGGTTTAAGGAATCTGCCGGAAATTCTGAAAGCAAAGCTCTTTTATTGAGTATATGGGATGGATTGGCTGATGAGGAGAGTAATAAACAAACAGACTTTAATATTATTCTGGATAAAATTCATCACAAGATTAATCTGGACCAATCGAAGAAGATGCTTGATGCAGCTGATCAGAATTTAATTAAGTATAACAGAAGAAAACATTTTTTAAGTATTCTTACAAAAGCTGCCGCAATACTTATTTTCCCGGTTTTAACTTATAGTTTGTACATATCTGTTAAATACCGGTCAACCAGGCATAACCAGATTTTTGTAACTCAGGCATATAACGAGGTCTTTTCTTCGGTGGATGCAATTACGAAGGTCGTTTTGCCTGATAGTTCAAGGGTCTGGCTTAACCATAACAGTTCATTAAAATATCCTGCAATGTTTCGCGGAGATTACCGGACAGTTGAGCTTACCGGGGAAGGATATTTTGAAGTAGCTCATAATCCAAAGATTCCTTTTATTGTAAAAGCAGGGAAAATTCAGATTAAAGCTGTTGGAACCACGTTTAATATAATGTCTTACCCCGAGGAAGACAGAATAGAAACATCACTTATAGAAGGATATGTAGAGTTGCAACAAACTCAGGCCGGTGGGAAGGTAATAACCATTTCAAGAATGAAGCCGAATGAAGTGGCTATTTTTCATACCAATAATAATGAAACCAGTACCCTGACTATCACCGATGACAGGTATTTTTCATGGAAAGACGGGAAACTTGTATTTAATAAGGAACCAATTGTAGAAGTTGTCAAAAAACTAAGCAGATGGTTTAACGTTGATATTCAGATAAAAGATCCCGAATTACTTGATCTTACCTATACCGCTACTTTTGTTCATGAAACACTTCCTCAGGTGATGGAGCTCATGGCCCTTGTCTCACCGGTGAAATATACGATTTCAGACAGGGAAGAAACGAGTACCGGAACCTTTTCCAAAAGAAAGATCGTCCTGAATTA
This sequence comes from uncultured Bacteroidales bacterium, assembly GCA_963829255.1. Taxonomy (GTDB): domain Bacteria; phylum Bacteroidota; class Bacteroidia; order Bacteroidales; family VadinHA17; genus LD21. Next base: position 71,306 of record CAWHIG010000007.1, on the reverse strand, counting down.
CAGGAAGAAATAAAATAGAAAATTAACCTTAACCTCTAAAAGAAATGCCATTGAAAAACCACTAACTATGTAAAAAGCGGGACAGTGCTACCACACAATCCCGCCAGACTAAGAACTTGATTTCTGTAAAAAAACTTAAGTAAACTTAATCCATTCAAATCTATGAAAAAATTTCGAGATTATTGTGAAAGAAATCTTCCGGGATTCTTTTCCAAAAAAACAATCAGAATCATGAAACTAACCCTCTTTTTATCTTTTGTTGCGTTTTTTCAGCTTTTTGCATCTGAAACTTACTCACAACTGACAAAACTTACTCTCAAACTTGAAGATGTTAAAATCTCAGATGTGCTTAAAGATATTGAAAGTCAGAGTGAGTTTTTCTTTCTGTACAGCCCTAAACTGATCGATGTTGAAAGAAAAGTAAGCATCGATGCGGAGAATGAAACTATCAAAGACATTTTAATCACTCTATTCGATGACAAAGTAAAATTTTCAGTTTTAGACCGACAGATTGTTCTTCTTCCAGTCGACCAGTCCGACGTAGCGTTTTTAGAATTTCAGCAGCGCTCAATTATGGGGACTATAACCGATGATACTGGTAATCCGTTGACGGGAGTAACTGTTCTGGTTAAAGGGACTTCCAATGGTACTATTTCAGATCCGGCAGGGAAATACACTATAACTAATGCACCCCAGGATGCTATTCTTGTCTTCTCTTTTATTGGCATGACCACACAGGAAATTCCATCAAACGGACAAACAGTTATTAATATTGTTTTGAAATCGGAGGCGATTGGACTGGAAGAAGTAGTCATTGTTGGATTCGGAACACAAAAGAAAGTAAATCTTACAGGTTCTGTTGCAAGTGTATCTGATGCAGAATTTCAAAGCAAACCTATAACGCAATCATCGCAGGCTCTGGCAGGATTAATTTCCGGAGTTACTGTTTCACAGGGTTCCGGCCGTCCGGGGTACGATGCTTCTACTATTATTATCCGGGGAATGGGAACATTTTCCAGTGCCGGAAACAGCCCATTGGTTCTGGTCGATGGTTTAGCTTCCTCACTTGACGATGTTGATCCAAACAACATAAAAAGTATTTCGGTATTAAAGGATGCAGCTTCAGCAGCTATCTACGGTACACGGGCTGCAAATGGCGTTATTTTAATTGAAACGAAACGAGGTCAAAAAGGGCAACTCCAGATTAGCTACGACAATTATGTAGGATGGCAAAAGGCAACGGAATTACCGCAATTCCTTGAATCCTGGGAATTTGCTGAATTAAAAAATGAAGCCAATGCTAATGAGGGGAAAGCGCAGGTTTATACGGACGAAGAAATTGCCAAATTCAAATCAGGTTCCGACCCGGATAATTACCCAAATGTGCCTCATCTCAAGAATATGCTGACATCCGGATCGGGGTTTCAAACCAATCATAATCTGAGTTTTACAGGTGGTGACGAAAGAAATACTTATCTTTTTTCGCTAGGTTATCTTCGTCAGGATGGGATTGTAGCTGGAAATTCCTACAATAAGTATAATTTCTTATTGAATACTGATAGCAAACTCAGAGATAACCTTAACCTGAAAGTTAATATCAGCGGAAATACCAATGTTACTCAGGAACCAAGGCATTTCGAAGGTGACATGATGAACATGGTAAGTTTTGCTGTTCGTGAAGGGCCCATATTTGCAGGGAAAAAATCGGACGGTACTTATGGGTTTCAGGATAATTATAGTCCTGAAGCATGGATGGACAGCGAATCTTTTATCAATTACAAGAATATAAATTTTTTGGGAGGAGCAGAACTGTCATGGAAAATATTTGATGGCTTTACTTTAAGCGGTAAGGCTGGTTATAAATACATGAATGCTAAAACTGACAACTTTGTGGCTCAGGTCGTTTTCAATCAAAATAAAACAGTTGGGCCAAATAGTTTATCAGTAACATCCGACGGTAATTCTTTACTCACCCTGCAATCGTTGATTAATTATGTTAAAAAAATAGACCGTCATAGTTTCAATGTTTTAGCGGGTTTTTCTCAGGAAGAATACCGGGATGACTGGACTACGGCATCACGTGACAATTTCCCTAATAATTTGTTGTATCAATTGAATGCAGGGGCATCAACTAATATGCAGTCAACTGGTTCCGGATCAGAATGGGCCTTACGATCTTATTTCGGGCGATTAAATTATTCATTCAATGAAAAATATCTTTTTGAGGCAAACGCCCGATATGACGGGACTTCACGCTTTCCCGAAAAAGGCCGGTGGGGACTCTTTCCTTCGTTTTCTGTAGGATGGAGAATATCGGAGGAAAACTTTATCAAAGATAACATAGACTGGATCAGTAGTCTCAAGCTTCGTGCCTCGTGGGGTAAATTAGGGAACCAGAACATCGGGAATTACCCTTACCAGAATTTGTTGACTTTAGGTCAGAATTATCCTATTGGAGGTTCATTAGCTTCAGGGGCCAGGGTAACCAGATTGTCAAACGTCGATATTCACTGGGAATCAACTCAAGTTGCCGACATTGGTCTTGACTTAACTCTTTTAGATGGCAAACTAGGAATGGTTTTTGATTATTTTGACAAAACTACTTCCAATATTTTATATACTATCTCTGTAGCAAAAGTACTTGGTTTGACACCCTCCAGTGTAAATGCCGGGGAAGTTAGAAACAGAGGCTTTGAGGTCCTTCTGAACTACAAAACATCCATAGGCAAGCTAGACATTGGCATAACTCCTAATTTCTCTTATATCAAGAATGAGGTGACTAAACTTGCAAATGTTAAATTAGATATTGCAAATGGATTATTTGTCGGACAACCGTTAAATGCCCTGTATGGTTATGTTGCTGATGGTTTGTTCGTGGATGCCAATGATATTGCAAATTACCCGACTCAGCCTTATGCTGCTCAGCCCGGGTTTATCCGTTATAAAGATATCAGCGGTCCTGATGGTGTGCCTGATGGTAAAGTTGATGCTACATACGACCGGAAAGTGATTGGAACTACATTCCCAAAATTTTCTTATGGAGCAACTATTACTGCAGACTATAAAGGATTTGATTTATTAGCGCAGATGCAAGGATTAGCAGGGTTCGATAAACAAATGGGTACTTATGAGGCTTTTGCATTCATTAATAATGGCCAGATTCAGAGATGGCAGGCTGATAACCGCTGGACTACCGAGAATCCCGATCCTAATGCAAAATATATTAAGTTAACAAATCTGCTCCTGGGAAGTGGTACTACTCAAGCGTCAACATTCTGGATTAGAAATGCAAGTTTTCTACGGCTTAAGAATTTGCAGGTTGGCTATTCTTTTTCCGGCGGTTTAATCCAAAAACTCAAAATAAACAGATTAAGAGTATTCATCAGCGGACAGAACCTGTTAACATTGAATCATTATTATCCAGGATGGGATCCGGAAAGATCTTATAGCGTTGTCAACAATCCCCCGTTCTATCCAATTACCAGTATTTATTCATTTGGAGTTAATGTTAAGTTTTAGGATTGAACCAGGTTTGTTAAATATTCATAGATAAAATTACTAAGATGAAAAAGAATCATATCAATTCAATAATAGCTAAAATATGGATTATTTTAGTATTGCTTGGGGCTTTCAGCTCTGGTTGCAAAAAAGATTTTTTTGATAAACAACCATTAGATGCAGTTTCTGATGGCACATTCTGGAAATCAGCGGCAGATGCACAGTTGGCCCTTGTCGGGTGCTACAGGACAAAAATTGGTAATGAAGCTGAAAATTTTTGGTCGTGCCGATCCCTTGTGTGTCTTGACCTTGCAGCAGGAAACGGCTCTGATAAAGATCATGAACCGGATATACTGACTGACGGAACTCTGAATTCTTCGTACTGGATGGTACTTAATTATTGGCAAACGGCATACCAAAGAATAGCAACCTGTAATAATTTTCTTGATCACATCGAAAAAGTCACTATGGACGAAGCAAATAAAGCAATCATGATTGCAGAAGTGCGCACTCTCAGGGCTTACGAATATTTTAATCTGGCTTTATATTATGGAGATGTTCCTTTAGTTCAGCATGTAATTACCGTTCCGGAAGCTAACAGCGTTACCAGGGCTTCGAAAGCTGATGTTTGGTCGTTCGTTGAAACAGAGTTAAATGAAAGTTTTGCAATTCTCCCAATAACTCGTCCCGATAAAGAAAATGGTCGTATTACATCCGGTGCCGCTTTAGCATTATTAGGACGAGTGCAAATGGCAGAGAATAAATGGAGCGATGCTGCTGCAACCTATAAGACAATCATTGATTATGATTGCTATATTATTGATCCAAAATTCAGAGAATTATTCTGGGGAGTCGGTGCATTTAGTAAAGAGATTATACTAAGTTCACAGTACCAGAAAGATGTCTACAGTGTCACCGTTTTTATGAATATATATCCTGAGTTATGGGGTGGCTGGCTGGCATTTTCACCTGTTAATGAATTAGTTAAAGAGTTCGAATGTACTGATGGCAAAACAATTGATGTGTCACCCTTATATGATAAGAATAATCCGTATGATAACCGGGACCCCAGAATGGATTATACAATAATGATCTCGGGGAGAACTTCTTTTCAGGGGAAAACTTTTTTAGCCACCGGCAGCCCCCAGTCACCTGACAGGTTTAGTAAAAACGATTGGCCCGGCTATGCTATTCATAAATTCATGGATGAAAATTTTACAGGATCCCTGAGTAATTCCGGGAATAATGTATCAATTATCCGCTATTCAGAAGTCCTTTTGAGTTATTTGGAATCGAAACTGGAATCAGGATCAGCAATCGACCAGACATTACTTGATCAGACAATTAATAAAGTACGCGGACGTGCTGCTGTAAATATGCCGGCAGTTACTACAACTGATCCTGTCGAATTAAGAAAAATTATAAGAAGGGAACGCAGGGTTGAGTTTGCTTTTGAAGGCCTGAGGTATTTTGATATTCTTCGTTGGGGTATTGCAGCAGAAGAGCTTAACCGTCAATTTACAGGATTGAAGCTTACCAACGATCCGGCAAATTATCACGATTATCCTGTTGACAGCGAAGGCTACTTTTTATTTCAAAGGAGGAACTTTAAAGAAGGTATTAACGAATTATGGCCTATTCCCCAGTATGAACGGGATATTAATAAAAATCTGACTCAGAATACAGGTTATTGATTCACTAAATAAACATAAGGACTGTATATCTTTTTCACTTATACAGTCCTTATAACTAACTATCTTCTTAAAAGAAGCTTGGAAGAGTATTACAAGATCATAGGGGCGACATAATAAAAGCAAGAAGTTTAACATCAGAGCCGTCACAAGCGTATGCGGACCATGTACGTTTTTACTGCTCAAAAATGATGATAAAGAGGGCAAAATCATGTAAATACCTGAAAAAGTACAGTATATAAATTGCGTGTTTAAAGTGATTTGTATATAATTGAATGGTTTTGCTATAATTTTGAATTAAATCAGGCTCAAAAAATTCTAATTAGATATTAAAGTATTTATAGTTTTAACTAATTAAAATGATAAAAATGAAAAAGATATTATTAACATTATTTATTACAGTATTTACACTGACTGTTTATTCTCAACTTGGGCTTAATCTGAATAAACCTGAACGGATCGAAGAAATGAAAGATGCCGGGTTCGGGATGTTTATACACTGGGGCGTCGACTGTCAGCTGGGAGGGGTAATTAGCCACGAATTAGTTGGGGCTTCGGAGGATTATTTTAACAAATATATCAACGATTTACCTAAAACTTTTGATCCGATGGACTGGAACCCCGAAAAAGCAATAATCCTTGCTAAAAATGCAGGAATGAAATATGTTGTACTTACTGCAAAACACCACTCCGGCTTCTGTCTTTGGAACACTAAAACAACAGATTTCAACATAATGAATACCCCCTATAAGAAAGATATCCTTAAAGGTTTTGTTCAGGAGTGTCGGAAATGGGGCCTTATGGTTGGCATCTATTTTTCACCGGAAGATTTTGTATTTTGCTACCAGAATGGAATTAAAGATATAGGCAGGAGACAGGACGGCCATTGGCAAAGAGCTAAATCCATTCAGGATAAGTACAAAAAGTTTGTTCTCGCTCAGGTTACAGAATTAATGTCAAATTATGGTCCGGTTGATTTGTTTTTTATTGACAGCGAGATACTGAGAGAAGAAGTTAAACAAAGAGTATGGGAAATACAGCCAAATACTGTTATTACAAGAGGAGCTATACCGACACCTGAGCAAACTGTTCCGGGCGAATCGAGTACCACTTATTGGGAAACTAATATGACTATGGGTAACGAGTGGAATTACAAACCAACCAACGATCACTACAAAACCGGCACTGAACTTATTGATATACTGATCGAAACCCGTGCAAAAGGCGGTGCTTATCTGCTTAATATCGGACCTGATCAATGGGGAAATATTAATGAAGGTCAAATGGGATTGTTGATGGAAATCGGAGCCTGGAATTTTGTAAACCACGAAGCTATTCAAAACGTGAGATCCTGGATTATTCCAAATGAAGGCGACCTCTGGCTCTCGAAAAACAAAAGCGAAAATACTGTATATGTCTATATAACAAATTATCCTGATTGGGTTAGAGGTGATAGAAAGAAATTTCTGTTGAAAACAGTTAAAGCCACTTCCGGTACCAAAATAAGTGTTTTGGGACAAACAGGCAATATTATTGAATATATGCCACAAAAAGACGGGAAGCCTTATTTTCATCAAACCCCCGATGGTCTGGAGTTTGATGTCGTAAGATCGCAGCGTATGTACACTAACAATAAATGGCCCAACCCAATTGTTGTGAAACTTGAGAATGTGGAACAGGCTTTTACGCTTGCTAATTTCAAAACTCTGCGTGCAGTAACCAGTGACAGTTCTGTAATTTTTAAATCCCAAATAGAAAAATTGGGCGATTGCAAAGTCTATAAAATAGGTTTTGAGTACCGTCCTGCAAATTTCAGATCAGGTAATAGTGAAAATTGGACCAGTACCGGTTTTTATGCAATTTCCTCATCAGGTAATTATGAGATGGAGTTGAAAAGAGATAAAAACAGTATTTTATCCGGAGCTTACGAATACAGAGCTGTCCTTATACAGGATGGTCTGAGGACACCGGGTCAAAGTGTCAGAGCCAGAGGGGAATTTGTTTCGCCGGAATAATTTATATATTCCTTGTCTCTCATTTTAGAAGAAAGGGGATCTTGTATAAGCTTTTGAGTCTGTGTTTAGAATTTTTAAGCATATGTTAGTTATATTCTATTATGAGTGACCTGTAGCTGAAACCCAATAAAATTTAATAATTTAACAAATAAATTTTCCCTCATGAAAACAAAAGTCAGTAAGCTATTAATTCTTACATTGATCATTCTTTTAAATGGCATAAATGCCGGATTTTCTCAGCAGAACAAAATAACTATCCAGTATAGTTCTTCCAACGGACAACTTTTATTTGCAGTAAACGAAGTAAAGAAAGCAGCTGCTGAGAAAGGTATTGTTGTCACACTATCCGGGACATTAAATTCGAAATCAAAAGACGAAATGATAATAAAGATCATTTCCGATTCTGCGTCAGCAGTTAAAGTTGCCGGAATTGATATTTTAAAAATGCCGAAACAATTTGGCTGGCAGTGCTATTCTATACGGATTAAAAAAACCGGCAGCCAAAAAATTATTTACATATTATCCGGAGATAAAACCGGAGCTATGTATGGTGGATTGGATATTGCCGAAGCAATTCGCTTAGGAGTAGTGAATAACATTTCTGATTCTGACAATAAGCCATACCTTGAACGCAGGGGAATTAAGTTTAATCTACCGCTCGATCTGAGGACACCCAGTTATGGAGATTTTAGCGATGCATTCCAGCAGAATATACCGGTTATGTGGGATATGGACTTTTGGAAACAACAATTTGATGAGATGGCAAGGGATCGCTATAATGTTATCAGTCTTTGGAGCCTCAATCCCTTTCCTTCGATGGTAAAAGTACCGGAATACCCGAAAATTGCCCTGAATGATGTATGGCAGACTACCGGTAAAATTGAAGATTACTATACTTTCACAGGCCGGGGTAGCCTGCCTGCCGATCTGCTGAAAAACCATGAAGTGATTAAGAAGATATCCATAAATGAAAAGATCGAATTCTGGAGAAAAGTTATGGAATATGCAAAAGATCGGGGGATAGAAGTTTATTTATTTACGTGGAACATCTTTACACTTGGAGAAAACGGGCAGTATGGAATCACAGATAAACGAAGCAATGATACAACAATTGCATATTTCAGAGCTTCTGTCAGAGAAACGGTTCTGACTTATCCTCTTCTGGCAGGCATTGGAATAACTGCCGGTGAAAATATGGGTGGCAGAAACGAGAAATACACAAACGAGCAATGGTTATGGAAAACTTATGGTGAAGGGATCAGAGATGCACTCATAAAGCAGCCGGGACGAAAAATAAGACTGATACACCGTTTCCATATGACCGGACTTTCCGGGATAAATCAGGAGTTTAAAGATTACCCGGGCATAATGGATCTTAGTATTAAATATTCCATTGCTCATATGTATTCAATCACCAATCCTCCTTTTGCAAAAGAAGCTTTTGATATACTCCCTAAAAACCAGCGGACATGGCTAACGGTTAGGAATGATGATATCTACAGCTTCCGATGGGGAAACCCTGAATATGCTCGTGAATATTTGAAGGAATTTCAGGGACCTGATAAAGTTGCAGGATATTATATGGGCTCCGATGGATACTGCCTGGGAAGAGATTTTCTTGGTAAAGACGGTAATCTGCCAAGACCGCTGATAATACAAAAGCAATGGTACTCATTCATGCTCTGGGGCCGTTTGAGCTATAATCCTGATCTTCCTGATGAACTGTTCCGGCAAACACTTAAGACACGTTTTCCACTGGTTTCCACCGAAATTCTAATGAATGCCTGGTCAGCAGCATCAATGGTATTCCCCTGGACTACAAGACTTTCGTGGGGAGATATTGATATTAAATGGTTGCCCGAAGCATGCATAAGCAGGCCATCATATAAAGGTTTTTACACGGTGAAAGACTTTATGGAAGTAGATCCCATGCCGGGAAGCAATATCCGGAATATTACCGACTGGGCTCAGAATTACAAGCTAAACAGGGCCGATAATCTGATATCGCCGCTTGCCGCTGCCGATAGTATTTCAAAGTATTCACGGCTTTCAATGATATTTCTTCAGCAGTTGCCTCCCGCAAAACCCAATGTTTTTGATGAACTTGACCAGACCCTTAGCGATATTGAAGCGTTTGCCTCAATCGGATTTTATTATTCTGAGAAGATCCGTGGAGCCTGTTCTCTTGCACTGTTTAACTTTTATGGATTGCAGCAGGATAAAGAAGAGGCGATTGACCATCTGACCAAAGCGAAAGCTTTTTGGATCAAATATGCAGGAATTTATGATTCGAAATATAAACCTGCACTATACAACAGAGTTGGTTATGTAAATATTCCTTCTCTCATCGAAAAGACAGATAAGGACATAGAAATTGCCAGAGACTGGAAACCGGGTACTATTAAGGAATATACGAAAAAAACGAGTACTGAATCCACGTTTAGAAAATAAAATTTCTATAGTGAATTGATTTTAATTAAATGCATGATTTTATATAAAACTAATATGGAGGAAAAACATGACCGAACACTGGAATAAATTCATGAACATTGGAACAATCCATTTTATGTCATTTCCTGAGGTTATGAAAGGCGATGGACCAATAATAGAAACATTGGAAAAAATATTAAGCAACGATTTCTTTTCAGCGGTTGAGATAACCCGGATAAATGATGATGCTACACGGAAAGAAGTTAAGAAGATGCTGGAAAGCAGTCATATGATTTCAGCATATGGTGCCCAACCTGTTCTTTTATCCCGGAAGCTGAATCTGAATTCACTGGTGGAAGAAGAAAGAAAGAATGCAGTTATGGAGGTTAAGAAATGCATTGAAGAAGCTGCATATATAGGCACAAAGGGGGTTGCAGTATTATCAGGTCCTCATCCCGGGAGAGAATTTGAAAGTGAAGCGATTCAAAAGCTGCTTCAATCGCTGGACGAATTATGCAACTACAGCCAAAAATACAACCTTCAGTTTGAACTTGAATCTTTCGATTTTGATATTGATAAAAAATGCCTGGTTGGAAAATCTACAGTTGCGGCTGATATAGCCAGGGAGATAAGAAAAAAACATTCAAATTTTGGATTAATTTTAGATTTGTCACATTTCCCGATTCAATTCGAACAAACTAAGGAGGCGCTAAAGAATTGTGCATCATATACTACTCATCTTCATATTGGTAATTGTGTATTAAAGGATAAGAGCCATGCCGCATACGGGGACCAGCACCCGCGATTTGGCGTGGATGGAGGAGAGAATGATGTAGAACAGGTTAAGGAGTTTTTTACGGCCCTGTTTGAATTAGGGTGGTTGAAAGATGAAAAGATTGGATCAAAAGATAAACCGATTATCAGTTTTGAGGTTAAACCCATGGCAGGAGAAAGAAGTTCAATTGTGCTGGCGAATTCAATAAGAGTATTCAAAGAAGCCTGGGCTTCTTTATAGACAGGAGGAGATAATGGCTATTATAGATTCAAAAACATTCAAAATAGTTAAAGACTATTCAGTAATAGAACTTGAGGAAAAGGCGAAGGAGATGCGCGCCTATAATATGGTTGCTATTTGTGCTGCCAAATCCGGACATACTGGTGGCACTTTAGCAATTATGGATATTGCAGCGGTTCTTTATTTAAAAGTATTAAATCATGACCCTTTAAATCCCAAATGGGACCAAAGAGATCGGGTATTCTGGTCCGTAGGCCACAAAGCGCCTGCCCTGTATGTTGCTCTTGGGATCGCGGGTTATTTCCCAATCGAAGAGGTTGTTAAACTTAGAAAATTATGGTCCGGTTTTGAGGGTCATCCAAATCAGTTTAAACTTCCGGGAATAGAATTATCCAGTGGTTCATTAGGACAGGGATTGGGTGTGGCAGTAGGTTCTGCCCTTCGGGCAAAATTGGATAAGAAGACATATCGTGTTTTCTGTATAATGGGTGATGGTGAACAACAGGAAGGTTCAATCTGGGAAAGTGCAATGAGTGCCGGTCATTATAAACTCGATAATCTTGTAGGTATCATTGATGTGAATGGACTTCAGATTGACGGGAATACGAATACAGTGATGAGGGTTGAACCTCTTGAGGAAAAATACAAAGCTTTTGGATGGGAAGTTATTCAGACGGACGGGAATAGTATTGAAAAATTAATTGAAGCTTTCAGTCAGGCAGAAACAATAAAAGACAAACCCGTGGTTATACTTGCTCATACAATCAAGGGCAAAGGTGTTAAGTTTGCTGAAGGGGTTGTCGGATATCATGGTATCAGTCCAAAGGACGGCCGTTGTGGTAAGGAATCTCTTGAACAGGCAATATATGATATACACGAAGGATCAGTATCGATTTTCACAACTGACAAATTAGATCATTTGCAGGATCTTGCTGAGAAATATCAGGACGGGGTAAACAATAAACTCACTGATCTGATGCCCAGATTCAGGCAGAATTACTGGTGGAATGAAACCGACAACATGAAAGTTATTATGGATCCGACCAGAATGGGTTTTGGCAAGGCGCTCGAAAAAATCGGAGAAGCTGAAGATGTGGTCACATTTGGAGCTGATATTACTTCTTCAATAAAAATGGACGATTTTTATAAAAATCATCCCGACAGGAAAAGCCGGTTCTTTAGCATGGGTATTGCTGAACAGAACATGACAGTAGTTGCGGCAGGATTTGCAAAAGAGGGTAAAAGGTCTTTTATAGGGTCATATGGTGTTTTTGTTTCCGGAAGGAACTGGGATCAGATCCGAACGACATGCTGCTACAATAATTTCAATGTTAAAATTGCAGGTGCTCATGGTGGAATCTCAGTTGGTGCAGATGGTGCTACACATCAGGCTCTTGAAGAAATTCCGCTAATGTATTATCTGCCGAATATGCACCTGGAAGTTCCATGCGATTCACTGGAAACTATAAAATCTACAAAGGCCATTGCAGATATTGATGGTCCGGGATATATCAGGTATGGAAGAGAAGCAACTCCTGTTATCACCAGAGCTGATTCCGTTTATAAGTTCGGAATTGGGAACGTGATCCGTTTCCGTCATGTCCGATCAAATTTTGTTGACGCATTTGAAACTATTCTTGGTACTGATTATAAAAATGAGGATGAGGATTTATGTATTGTATCATGTGGTCCGATGGTTGCTGAAGCTATGCGTGCTGCCTGGATCCTCAAACAGGAATATGGTCTTGAAACGCGAATTATCAATATTCATACCATAAAACCGATTGATAAGGATATTCTGATAAAGGCTGCGGCTGAAATCGGGAAGATACTGACTGTTGAAGAACAGCAGACAGGCGGGTTCGGTAATATTGTTGCCGGAGTTATTTCGCAAAATAAAAGCTTCTCTGAACCATTTTTAATGGATATGATAGGAATTAATGACCATTTTGGAGAATCAGGTGACCCATGGGATTTAATGAAGGCATTTGGACTAAGTGCTGAACAGATTACAGTCAGAGCCAGTAACCTTTTCAATCTGACCTGAAAAACAATTTTTTTAATTAATTACATCATGAATTGGACACAAGTTATTGATCCGCTAAACAGCATCGGCTTATCAGCCCTGGCAGCTGCGGTGCCAATATTTTTTATTTTTTGGGCCCTGATAATCAAGAAAATGAAGGGTTACCTGGCAAGTATATTTACTTTATTGGTCGCTTTTTTATTAGCGCTATTTATATACGGCATGCCTTTAAAACTTGCGGCATTATCGGTGGTGCATGGTGCATTATATGGATTATTTCCCATTTGCTGGGTCATCATAGGCGCAGTGTTTCTTTACAATGTCGCTGTTAAGAGCGGACAATTCGAAATAATTAAGAACTTTATGGCTTCAATAACCTCAGATCGGAGGTTACAGGCACTTTTAGTCGCTTTTTCGTTTGGTGCTTTCCTTGAAGGAGCTGCAGGTATGGGTGCCCCGGTTGCTATCACAGCTGCAATGCTTGTCGGACTCGGTTTTAATCCTCTTTATGCTGCTGGTATTTGTCTTATTGCCAATACAGTCCCAGTTGCTTTTGGTTCTCTGGGTATACCAGTCATTGCGGCAGCCATGGTATCAGGAATTCCTGAAATGGCTGTTTCACAAATGGTAGGAAGAACACTTCCTATTCTTGCTCTGATAGTGCCTTTTTATTTAGTGATTTTAATGTCGGGTTTTAAAAGATCATTGGAAGTACTTCCTGCAATTTTAGTATCAGGTGTTGTATTTGCCGCTGTTCAGTTTTTAGCTTCTAATTTTATTAACCCGATGTTGCCCGGGATTCTGGCAGGATTAGCTTCGATTGTCTGTTTAATTGTGTTTTTAAAATATTGGAAACCTAAATCTACCTGGAGATTTAAAGAAGAATCACAACAAACCACAGAAACTGTGCTCATATACTCAACAGGACAGATTATCAGAGCCTGGTCACCGTATATTATAATGACATTAGTGGTTGTTGTCTGGGGAATTCAACCGGTGAAAGACGTCCTCAATTCAATAGGTCAGATTAAATTTTATATTCCTGGTCTTAATGATTCAATTATAAAGCCTGATGGAAGTGGTCTCCTTGATATCAAACAATTTGATTTTAATATTCTTTCCACTGCCGGTACTGCTGTTATGATTTCAGCATTTCTTTCTCTTCCATTAATAGGTATGAGTCTTAAGGAGGGTTTAAAAACTTTACTTGCAACTTTAAATCAACTAAAATTCCCGATTATCACAATTGCTTCAATAGTAGGATTTGCTTTCGTTTCAAATAATTCAGGGATGTCAATCAGCATGGCTATGGCACTGGCCAGTACGGGTGTTCTCTTCCCATTCTTTTCTCCAATACTTGGATGGTTAGGTGTATTCCTTACAGGTTCTGATACCTCTTCAAATGCATTATTCAGCAAACTTCAATATACATCAGCTGAAGCCATCAATGTCGATCCCGTATTAACTGTTGCAGCAAATGCTTCAGGTGGAGTTACAGGCAAAATGATATCTCCTCAATCCCTGGCAGTCGGAGCTGCGGCAGTAGGTTTGGTTGGAAGAGAATCGGAGTTGTTCCGTTTCACCCTGAAACATAGTTTTATAATGTTATCTGTAATTTGTATTATTACAATTATTCAAGCATATATTACTCCCTGGGTAATTCCGGTTTATGAGATGATTGAAACAGTTGCTGCAAAATCAGTTTCAAACGTATCCACCGGATTGTGGTATCTTATTATTCTGTTTATAATGTTGATATTAGTAGCATCAACAGTCTCATTTCTTAATAAGAAAAAGGTAAAATAATTGGATCAATATTTTCGGGAAGCTGCCAGATGAGGTCGGGAAGAATTTTCATGGAAGTTGTATGAATACGAGAATATTATTAAATTTGTCATATTAAGTAATCGCGAAAGTTATCGTGTAAGCAAATATTAAAAATTTATGTTATGAAAAAGATTATTGTGGCAGGTGCAGGAGGTTTTATTGCCGGACACCTTGTAAAAGAGCTGATTAAAAAAGGTCATAGTGTGAGAGCAGTTGATTTAAAGCCATTGAATGAATGGTATCAGGTTTCCACTGAAGCTGATAACCTGGTACTGGATCTGCGTCTGAGAGAAAATTGTTATCAGGCTGTAAACGGTTACAATGAAGTCTTTAACCTCGCTGCCGATATGGGTGGAATGGGTTTTATTGAAAATAATAAAGCTGCCTGTATGATAAGTGTCCTTATAAATACTCACCTTCTTCTTGCAGCCCGTGATTGCGGAATTGACAGGTTCTTTTATGCCTCTTCAGCATGTGTTTATAATGGCGATAAGCAAACAGATCCTGATAATCCTGGTTTGAAAGAATCTGATGCTTATCCGGCATTGGCTGAAGACGGATACGGATGGGAAAAGCTGTTCAGCGAGCGTATGTGCCGTCATTTCAGGGAAGATTTTGGTCTTACGACAAGAGTTCCCAGATTTCATAATGTGTATGGTCCTTTTGGCACTTACGACGGCGGAAGGGAAAAAGCACCGGCTGCTGTCTGTCGCAAAGTAATCGAAGCCGGAATAACCGGGAAGAAAGAGATCGTTATTTGGGGTGATGGCCACCAGACCAGGAGTTTTATGTATATTGATGACTGTATTAAAGGCATTCAGGATATTATGTACAGCAATATAGAAGAACCGATAAACCTCGGTAGCAGTGAGATGGTTTCTATAAACGAACTTGTTGATATTGTTGAAGATATAGCTGGTTATAAACTTAAGAGGACATATGACCTGAATGCTCCGAAAGGTGTAAGGGGACGGAACTCGGAAAACACTCTCATAAGGAAATACCTTGGATGGGAACCTTCAATACCACTCAGAAAAGGAATGAAAAAAACTTACGACTGGATACAGGAACAGATTTTGAATGAATCGAAAAGTAAGAAGGGAACAAGCAAGTTTAATAAGTAATCCTGGTCGTATAATGAGCAGAAAAAAGGTTTTGGTAAGCGGTTGTTACGATCTGCTTCATGGAGGACATATCGCTTTTTTTAAAACAGCCTCTGCATATGGCGACTTATATGTAAGTGTCGGCAGAGATGAAAATCTTCTTTTACTTAAGGGGAAAAAACCCGTATTTTCGGAGGAAGAGCGATTGTATGTAGTAAAATCAATAAAATACGTTTACGATGCCTTTCTGGCCTCGGGAACAGGAATGCTCGATTTTGAGCCGGACCTTATAAGAGTGAAGCCCGATATCTTTATTGTTAACCAGGAAGGTCATACAATTGATAAAGAGACCCTGTGTAAAAAGATGGGAGTTGAATACATAGTGCTTGAACGGATACCTGAACCCGGACTGCCTGCACGATCGAGTTCAGGAACTAAAAGAGATATGAGGTTCCCATACAGGTTATGCCTGGCCGGGGGATGGATAGACCAGCCGTGGGTATCGGAAATACATCCGGGATCAGTCGTTGTTGCGCAGATTTGGCCTACAATGGATTTCAACAACAGGTCAGGTCTTGCCACAAGCTCCCGCGATTTTGGAATAAAGATATGGGGTGACAGATATCCCGATGGGAATCCTCTGGAGAACGCAAAAATTTTATTTGGTGCAGAGAATCCTCCCGGAACAAAATATGTTGCCGGCTCTCAGGACCATCTGGGTCTGCTTCTTCCCGGTGTGAACAGACTTCACTATAATGGTGGTTACTGGCCCGATTTTATAGATTCATCTGTTGATAAAGATATATGCGACTGGCTTACCCATGTTATTCATCTTGTCCCGCTTAAGCCCAGGCCCGACGGATATGATCCATTGAAAGAGATGCATTTGGAGAAGCATTTTATCAGAGATCTGGGCGATGCAGGTGACAGATGTTGGGAAAGCATCCTGAAGAAAGACATTTCAGGTTTCGGTAAAGCATTATCAGATACCCTTATTTCATGGAAAAAAATATCTGCCACTTACTGTGCCTGATGATATTATGAAAGAAATGGAGACTATCTATTTTTCCAAATATCCCGGAGCAATTACTTCAGGTTGCGGAGGAGGTTACATAATTGTGGCTTCAGAAAATGAAGTTCCTGGAGAAGTAAGAATAAAAGTGAGATACTAATTTAAAATTCTATCTATATCATGATCTCCCAACTGAAATCTAAGCTGATAGCCCCTGAGACGCGGGTATCCTTTATCCTTGTAACTGCGTTATTCCTCTTCTGGGGAATTCCGAATAACCTGAATGACATTCTGATTAAGCAATTTATGAAAGCCTTTGAGTTAAGCAGGCTTCAGGCAGGTCTTATCCAGAGTGCATTCTATCTGGGCTATTTTCTCCTTGCGCTGCCTGCAGCGATGATCATGCGGAAATTCAGTTACAAGACCGGGCTGCTTATCGGGATGTTTCTTTATAGTATAGGCACATTCCTGTTCTGGCCTGCCGCTTATTCCGGAAAATATATTTTTTTCCTGGTGGCATTATTTGTGATCGCCAGCGGACTTTCTTTTCTTGAAACAGGAGCCAATCCTTTTATCGCCGGGCTTGGTAATCCTGAATCCTCAGAGAGAAGACTGAACTTTTCACAGGCATTTAACCCTTTTGGTGCAATACTGGGGGTTCTTATCGGAACCGTTTTTATCTTTTCAGGCATTGAACACAATCAGGCCAAAGTTGAGGTTATGAAGCAGGCAGGTGAATATTCGGCTTATCTCGAATCTGAAACAATGAGAGTTGTCAGACCATATATGGTACTTGGTGTTGTTATATTCCTCTGGGCATTGCTTATTATGAGAACCAAATTCCCGAAAATAGCTGCGGAGGAAAGTACGGGTGAAAATAAAGGTAATTCCCGCGAACTTTTAAAACAGCGACATTTTCTTACTGGTGTCCTGGCGCAATTCTGTTATGTTGGCGCCCAGGTAGGCACGTGGAGCTATTTTATCCAATACTCCCAGGATTATACGGGTATTGCAGAAAAAACTGCCGGCTATTTTCTTACAGGCACACTGGTTGCTTTTCTGATTGGCAGATTCTCAGCAACAGTGATTATGAAATATATTAAACCGGGAAAACTTATGGGGATCTATGCTATAATGAATATCCTGCTGATCTCGGTTGCCGTCACATTCCCGGGATGGGTAGGTGTATGGTCGATCTTTCTTTCGAGTTTCTTTATGTCACTTATGTTCCCTACAATTTTTGCTCTTGGGATCAAAGGACTTGGCACAAACACTAAAATTGCAGGTTCTATCATAGTTATGGCAATAATCGGGGGGGGTGTTTTCACTCCTTTAATGGGGCTGATCGCAGCCAGTAGTATGGCTCATGCAATGCTTATACCTCTTGGTTGTTATTGTGTTATTACACTTTATGCTTTCTGGTGGTCAGTTCCCCGAAAACTGCCCTTAAATGAAATTCAGTAATTGTTGGCGCTGCTAATTTTTTTCATTTAAATAAAAAGAATATCCATGAAAGATTATTATAAAAGATATTGCAAGATCCTTACGCTGAAAAATGATTCTGAACTCATTCGACAATATAAAGAGGTGCATGGGATCGACAAAGCCTGGCCGGAAATTACGAATGGCATGAAAGAGGTTGGCATAATTGATATGGAGATCTACATTCATGGTAATATCCTTTTCATGATTATGGATACCGTCTCAGATTTTGACCACGAAAAAGCAATGATGGAACTTGCTGCGAAGCCGAGGCAAAACGAATGGGAAAATTTTGTATCAAGGTTCCAGATTTCTGACCCTGGCGCCACTGCCGGTGGAAAATGGACTTTAATGGAGCGTATTTATGAAATGGACCAGAAATCTGAATACAGGGCTATTTCCGGACAATTAAAGAAGGTGCCCCGGATGACTGATTGATTTTTAGATATTCATCCAATTCCGTCATCTTCACACAGCTTTAAAAAACAAATCTCAATGAATAACAGATATACTTTAATCATGGCTGGCGGAGTTGGAAGCCGCTTCTGGCCACTAAGCCAAAGTAAAAGGCCAAAACAATTTCTGGATATTCTGGGTACTGGCGAGACGCTTATTCAACAGACTTTCAGGCGATTCAAATCTGTTTGTCATGAAGAAAATATTTATGTTGTTACAAATGACGACCATAAAGATATTGTAATAGAACAACTGGGAATAAAACCTGAAAAGGTTCTTTCAGAACCGGTTCGAAGAAACACAGCTCCCTGCATTGCTTATGGTACCTTCGTTATCCTGAAAGATAATCCCAATGCAATAATCACTGTAACGCCTGCAGATCATGTTATTGAAAATGAAGAAGAATTCCGGAAAACCATTAATGAAGGCTTTGATTTTGTCAGCATGAATGATGCGCTGATTACTCTGGGTATCAAACCGGATAAACCGGAAACAGGTTATGGATACATCCAGGCAGAACGGGGAGATCATATAAAAGGCTATGACAAACTTTTGAAGGTTAAAGCATTCACTGAAAAGCCTGATCTGAAAACTGCAAAACTATTTGTTGAAAGTGATGATTACTATTGGAATGCAGGTATCTTCATCTGGAGTGCAAAATCTATCCTGAAGGCAATCAGGAAATTTCTGCCAGATATCTTTTCAACTTTTAATGAAGGAAATTCTCTGCTGGGAACAACTGAAGAGGATAAGTTTATTAAAAAGGCGTATAGTTCCTGTCAGAGTATCTCAATAGATTATGGTGTTCTGGAAAAAGCTGATAATGTATATGTTCTGGAAGCAAATATGGGCTGGTCCGATCTGGGAACCTGGAGCTCCCTGAGCGATCATACCCAGAATGATGCAAGCGAAAATGCAATTGTCAGGGGAAAAGCTTATACTCATGAATGCACAGGAAATCTGATCAGCTTAACACCCGGAAAAGTAGCTATTCTCCAGGGGTTGAAAGATTATATTGTTGTAGAAACCGGCGAAGCCCTTCTTATTATCAAAAAAGATGATGAACAGAAGATCAAACTATACCTCGAAGAAATTTCATCCCATGATACAGTTTGATTATTTTTAAGTGTTATTTTGAAATCAGGTAAAAGGATGGTTAACATTAGACAGTCTGATATCGCGATGGAACTTAATATTTCGAGGGTTACCGTTTCGAAAGCATTACGCGATCATCCTGATATTTCCGTGACGATGAAGAAAAAGATTGTCGAAACAGCCAGGAAAATGGGATATGTTCCAAACCTGATTGCACGACAGTTGAATTCCCGGCGGACATTTACTATAGGCATCGTTGTTCCTGACCTCGAAAACAGTTTTTTCTCATACATAGTCGACAGTATGATAGATTATGCAACTGAGCATAATTACTACGTGATCCTGACAGTCTCCCGTGAGAAGGAAAGCATCGAAAAACAAAACATCAGTAACCTGATTGGAATGCGCGTGGATGGTCTGCTTGTTTGTCTTTCTCAGGAAACTACAGACAGAGAGGTGTTTACAAAGGTCGATAAAATGAATGTTCCATTGGTATTCTTTGACAGGGCCTTTGAGAATATGAAATTTTCAAGGGTTGTATTCAATGATAAACCTGGTGCAGTGAATTCCTTAAACCGTATTATACTCGAAGGATATACTAAAATAGCTAATTTTTCAGGGTATTCAAAGACAAATATTGGAAAAGAACGACTTGTAGGTTTTAATGCTACTCTTGCTAAAAACAAAATACCGGTTCGAAAAGAATGGATCATTGAGGGAGGTTTTGAACTGAAAGATGGCTACGAATCATTCAAAAAATTAAACAGATCGGGTAACTTACCTGAAGTGGTTTTTACAGTTAATGACAGGGTTGCCCTGGGAGCATACAAAGCTGCAAAGGAAGTCGGACTCAGGATACCTGAAGATATTGGAATATTTGGATATGGATTCAATGAAATTACAGACTTCTTCGATCCCCAGTTAACAGTTATTAATCAGGATCCAAGAAAAATGGGACATGAAGCGTGCAAACTTCTTATTAATGAAATTGAGAAAAAAATAAAAAGCGGAGGAAATAAAATTATTCTTGAAGAGGAATTCCTCTGGAGAAAATCTGTAAAGCGAAAATTGAATAAATAGATCTATGGATTTATTAATAATAACCAGAAACAATAATTAAAAACTTCAGACTATGAGATCAGGTTTCGTAAAAAAATTCAGCATTGTGAATCTGTTAGTATTTGGATTAATACTTTCGTTGTCAGCTCAGCAACAAAATCCTCCGGTTACACAGGGACCTTACAAGCCTACGGATGAGTCGCTTAAACAATATCAGTACCCTGAGTGGTTCCGTGATGCCAAATTTGGTATCTGGTCACACTGGGGGCCCCAGGCAGTTCCGCGTCAGGGAGACTGGTATGCCAGGCGCATGTATCAGGAAAAAGATACTGCGTACAAATATCATATTAAACATTACGGACATCCGTCTGAGTTTGGTTATAAGGACATAATACCGCTCTGGAAAGCAGAGAGATGGGATCCCGATAAGCTTATGGAACTCTATAAGAAGGCAGGTGCAAAATACTTTGTCAGCATGGGTACTCATCATGATAATTTCTTTCTGTGGAATTCAAAGCTCAATAAATGGAATGCAGTTAATATGGGTCCGAAAAAGGATGTGGTTGGCATTTGGCAGCAGGCTGCCAGGAAACAGGGCCTGAAATTCGGAGTATCAGAACATCTTGGTGCCAGTTTTACATGGTTTCAGGCGGCACATGGTTCGGATAAAGACGGCCCTAAAGCAGGTGTTCCATATGATGGTGCTAATCTCGATTACCAGGATCTCTACCATGCTAAAACTACACCTGATGATAAAGAGTGGCTTACAAAGAATCCTGCTTTTCAACTTGAATGGTACAGAAGCATTAAGGAGCTTGTCGATAATTATCATCCGGATCTTTTATATTCTGACAGCCGGATGCCATTTGAAGATGTTGGACGGACCCTTATTTCGCATTTTTATAATCAGGATATTGCAAAAAACAACGGTAAACTGGAAGCTGTATACACCTGTAAACAACCATCTGCCGGTATGTGGGTCGAAGATCTTGAAAGGGGTGTTAAAGATACCGTAAGTCAATACCCATGGCAAACCGATACATCAATAGGGGATTGGTATTATCGTACAGGTCAGAAATATAAAACCTCCACTGAGGTGATTCAGATGCTTGTGGATATTGTAAGTAAGAATGGCAATCTGCTGATCAATGTTGTACAGACTCCTGAAGGAGACCTTGAACCCGACATGCTTAAGATACTCGAAGAGATCGGGATATGGACAGCAGCAAACGGAGAAGGAATTTATGGATCCAGGCCCTGGAAAATATATGGGGAGAAACCAGCAGATAAGCCTGAAAAAAAACTTGGAAGATTTAACGAAAACTTTGGTTATACCTCTAAGGACATCCGTTTTACGACAAAAGGCAACATTCTCTATGCTTATTGTCTGGGAAAACCTGAATCCGATATTATAATTAAATCACTTGCAAAATCGAGGAAGTCAGGCGATAAACCGGTTGCTTCAATAACAATGATCGGAAGTAATGATAAAATAAGCTGGAAACAGACTGCTGAAGCACTTGTTATCAAGAAACCGGGAACTATGCCGGCATGGCAGGTAATAGGCTTTAAGATTGAATTTAGAAAATAAGATTAAGAGTGTTCATCAGAACCTTAATAATAGCCTCGTCTGATCAACGGGGCTATTTCATAATATTTTGAACAATCAACGGTAGATATTGATGAACCACCTTCAACCGCCTTTCAATCTTTTAATTTCATTGAAGTGGTCCATAGTCAGTTTTTCACGGGCTTCCCGGGAGGTTTTCTTATAGGTTTCAAATTCATTTTTAAGTTCCTGAAACTCCTTTTTGGTATTGAAAATGACTGACAGGTTTCGCTTGAAAGCCAGAAATCCTATTAACAGCAGAGCAATCAATCCGGCCAACAGTGTCCACATAATTTTATTGTAGGTTAGCTTGTTTATTTCCAGACCAATAACGCTGATACTGTTTTTTGATGTGGTTGTTTCCTCAAGGCGGGTTTTGGTTGTTTCAAGAGTTTTCCTCAGCGAATCGATTGTAAGGTTTAAATTTAACGTCGATTTATTTAACCCTGCAATCCTGCTTTTAGCTGCCGAGAGTGTATCTGACACATTCACTTTTATCTTCTGAAACATATCCTCCCTGATAGCACGATAGTTTTCATATATTCTCGTATGCTCATCAAGATAATTCAGTTGTTCTTTAATCGAATTTTTAATGAGTATATCCGGCATGGCAGTCTGTCCTGTTACTTTCATCACAGTGATTACAAGTACAGCAAAGATCAATAAACATCTGATTTGTAACTGATTCATGGCATTCAATGGATTAAGTAATAAAAGAACGGTACTTAATTTACAAACGGAGAGTTCAGGTTTAAATTATATCACAAAAAAAAGTAAATTTATCATCTTCAAAATTGCAGACATATAAATTACCCTGAATTGCAGCAAAAGATAATGATTTTTATTTAATTTCAAACACAATTATAGATGGATAATCAAAACAACAGCAGGCGTAATTTCATACGAAAAGCATCTATAGGCAGATGTGAGTGTTATGCAATCAGGTGGCTGACGAATCCGGTCTCATCTGAATAAACTTGTTCTATACACAATAATTAAGTAAATAATTATGAAAAAAATCCTTATCACTTCAGCTCTGTTGGTTTCATTCTTATTATCAGGAAATTCACAAACTACAAATACACCTAAACTGGGTAAAGATCCGGTTAAAAAGGTTATCGCCGCAATGACCCTCGAGGAAAAAGCTGCTCTGGTTGTTGGCACAGGAATGCGTATGCCAGGCGCGCCACCTCCGGCAGCCGATGCTTCAAAGCCTCCGGCAAATGCTCCTGCAATAACCCCATCAGGCCCAGTAATTGGACAAACTCAGACTCTGGTTGCCGGCGCTGCCGGTACTTCCTTTGTGCTTCCACGTTTGGGTATTACTCCAATGGTTCTGACTGATGGCCCTGCCGGAGTAAGGATTAGTCCGAAAAGGGAAAATGATAATAATACTTATTATTGTACAGCTTTTCCTGTTGGTACCTTACTGGCTTCGACATGGGATGTAGAACTGGTTAACAAAGTTGGTAAGGCAATAGGAAATGAGGTACTTGAGTACGGCGCAGACGTATTATTAGGTCCGGGGTTGAATATTCATCGTAATCCATTGTGCGGCAGGAATTTCGAGTACTATTCAGAAGATCCCTATGTTACAGGTAAAATTGCTGCTGCAATGGTTAATGGTGTTGAATCTGAAGGTGTCGGGACTTCAATAAAACACTTCGCTGCCAACAATGCTGAAACAAACAGGAACTCTTTGAATACCATCATAAGCGAAAGGGCATTACGTGAGATCTATCTGGAAGGATTCAGGATTGCTGTTCAGGAAGGTCAACCATGGACAGTTATGTCTTCCTATAATCTGATTAATGATATCTACACTTCAGAAAATCCAGAGCTTCTCACAAACATTTTAAGGAAAGACTGGGGATATAAAGGTTTTGTAATGACCGACTGGTTTGGCGGGAAAAATCCAGTGGCTCAAATGATAGCCGGGAATGATATGCTTATGCCGGGAACACCGGATCAGATTAAAGTTATTATACAAGCTGTTAAGGATGGGAAACTTGATGTAAGTATTTTAGACAGGAACATTGAAAGAATCCTTACTATCATGCTTCAAAGTCCTCGCTTTAAAGGTTATAAATATTCTAATAAGCCTGATCTAAAGGCACATGCAGAGGTAACTCGTCAGGCTTCATCTGAAGGAATGGTATTATTGAAAAATGACAGTAGCGCTTTACCTCTTGGAGCTGGCATTAAAAATATTGCCGTATTCGGCAATACTTCTTATGAAATCATAACCGGAGGTACAGGTAGCGGTAAAGTTAACGAAGCTTATAGTGTTTCTCTTACTGAAGGCCTGCAAAATTCGGGATATAAGCTTAATGAAGATCTTCTTTCTCTTTATGCCAATTATATGAAGCTATCTAAAGCGGGTCGTTCACAAGGCAGAGGATTCATGATGGCATCAAAACCAATTGAGGAATTGAATATTAACCCGGACATAATCAATGGGATGGCTAATATCTCCGATGCAGCAATTATAACAATAGGAAGAAACTCCGGAGAAGGAAGTGACCGTGTAAATGCAAAAGGTGATTTCCAGCTAAGTGATTCAGAACAGTCACTGATTAAGAATGTGTCTACCTCTTTCAAAGCAAAAGGGAAAAAGCTGATTGTCATATTAAATGTAGGAGGTGTTATTGAAACAGCCAGTTGGAGAAAAATGCCTGACGCTATTTTGCTCGCATGGCAGGCTGGACAGGAAACCGGTAATTCTATTGCTGATATTATTAGCGGGAAAGTAAATCCTTCAGGTAAAATAGCTACAACTTTCCCTGTAACTTATGAAGATGTCCCTTCAGCAAAAACTTTTCCCGGAAAGGAATTACCGACAGATCCATCCGCCACACCGGCTACTGGAGGTTTCGGAAGAAGCAAGCCTGCTGTAATTACTTATGAGGATGGTATCTATGTAGGCTATCGCTATTACGAAACGTTTAAAGTGAAAACTGCGTTTGAATTTGGCTATGGATTATCATACACAACCTTCACTTATAGTAATCTTAAACTCAGCTCTCCAAAGTTTTCAGGGAACATTACGGTAACCGTTGATGTAAAAAATAGTGGAACTGTAGCCGGAAAAGAAGTTGTGGAACTATATCTGACAGCTCCTTCAGTAAAACTTGATAAACCATCCCTTGAACTGAAAGGTTTTTCAAAAACAAGGCTCCTTAAACAAGGTGAATCCCAGACATTGTCTTTTGTAATTGACAGCCGTCGTCTCTCTTCATTTGATCCCGTCAGTTCATCATGGATCGCTGAAGCTGGGAAATATGATGTGAAGATTGGTGCATCCTCAACAGATATAAAGCAAACAGCATCTTTCACACTCGCTAAGGAACTGACTGTTAAGAAAGAGACTATATCGTTGGTGCCAAAAGAAAAAATAAATGAACTGAAACCAGTGAAATAATAAACCTTAGAAGTTGGTTGATAACTTATGTGCAACATATTAAAGCAAGAATCGTCTTTAAGTTGAACATAACTTTTCTAACTATGATTAAAAATTTCTTTCGTATTGCTGTCCGGAATATTTCACAGCATAAAGGTTTTACGTTTATAAATGTTACAGGTCTGGCCATTGGTCTGGCTGCCTCATTATTAATACTCTTGTGGGTTCAGGATGAATTCAGCTATGAACGATTTAACCTGAATGGTGAAAGTATTTATCGTGTTGAAGAGGACCAGTTTTATTCAGGCGCACGATATCATGTAACAGTTACACCAGTTCCCTCCGGACCCGTATGGAAAGAAAAAATCCCGGAAATAGAAGATCAGGTGAGGATAAATCTATGGCTTCCACGTATTTTATTCAAAAATGATGATAAGGTTTTCTTTGAATCCTCAATTGCAGCAGTCGATTCGCAGCTTCTTAAAATATTCACTTTTCCCCTGAGTATGGGTGATGCTGCAACGGCACTAAACTCTCCTCATTCTATAATACTTACCCAAAAACTGGCAACAAAATACTTTGGCAATACCAACCCGATTGGAAAAACACTTACCCTTGAAAACCAAGCCCAGTTTACGGTGACCGGTGTGTTTAAAAATATTCCGGGGAATTCAATGTTTACATTTAGCGCTGTCATCCCGTATTCATACCTAAAAGAGATAGGAGCGGCAGATAGATCGTGGGGCAATAATTCAATTTATACATTCATAAGACTGAAGAAGGGTGCAGATATATAATTCGGTTAATAAAAAGCTTACTGAAATAGTTGTGGAGAATAATCCACAGACAACGACAAAATTCTCTCTTTTCCCATTACTGGATATTCATCTGCATGGACAGTTTGGATTTAAAGAGACAAAAGGCCCTGTTATTGTTGTTACAATCTTTACTTTAATTGCAATTTTCATTTTGCTCATTGCAAGTATAAATTTCATAAATCTTTCAACTGCCAAAGCATCCGGAAGAGCTAAGGAAATAGGGATAAAAAAAGTAGCCGGAGCTGATCAGCTGTCAATTATAGTTCAGTTTTTACTTGAGTCGTTACTGCTTGTTGCTGTAGCAATGATACTTGCACTTTTTTTAGTTGCGATTGTCACTGAGCTTATTTAATACTGTTTCAGGTAAGAGTTTCGTAGTTTGCTGATCTTCTTCATGGCAGATTTATTCTGAATTCTGTTCTTGTCGGACTAGCAGCTGGATTGATCTCCGGAATTTATCCGGCCTTTTATCTCTCTTCTTTCAAGCCTGTAGTCGTCCTGAAAGGTGAGCCAGTTTCAGGAAAGGGTAATGGTGTGTTGAGACGAGTCCTTGTTGTAATACAATTTACCCTGTCAATTCTGATAGCCGTATCAGCAATTTTCATGTACAGGCAATTGAAATTTCTTCAGAATAAGGAACTGGGTTTTAATAAGGAGAACCTCGTCTGTATTCCGATGCCTGACAATATGAAGCCGAAATATTACTCTCTCAAGCAGGAGCTTGAAAAAGAGACATTGATTCAGGGTGTAACTGCCTCAATGTGGAATCCGACGATGATGGGAAGCAACTCCGGAGGGGCCAGCTGGGATGGCAAGGATCCTGAAAAACAGGTACTGATAGGAACTAACGGGATAGATTATGATTATCTGAAAACATTGAACATGAAACTTGTTTCAGGAAGGGATTTCTCAAAAGATTTTAAGGGTGATATGGCACATGATACTGTAGGTAATTTTCTGGTAAACGAGGAGGTTGTCAAGTTGATGGGAATTGGTGATGCAGTTGGCAAAAACTTCAGATTTATGGGACTTAATGGTACTATAGTCGGAGTATTGAAAAACTTCCACTTTAAAGGAGCAGATCAGGCTATTGAACCAATGGCATTTGCTCTTGCCCCAATAAACTATCTGCGATGTATTCTGGTAAGGTTAACTCCCGGTAATATTCCTGAATCGCTTAAGGCGCTCGAGAAAAGCTGGAAAGCTGTTGTACCTGAATATCCTCTTGATTATACATTCGTAGATCAGGATTATGACAGGTTGTTCAGAGCCCAGATCAGGATTACAGGTCTGTTGAAATATTTTACCATTCTGGCAATAATTATCGCTTGTCTGGGACTGTATGGTTTATCATCCTATTCAACAGAACGCAGAACAAATGAAATCGGTATCAGAAAAGTTATGGGTGCAGATTCATTAGCAGTCATGTTTACACTGGCAAGGGAATTTCTATTACCTGTTGTTATTTCAATTGTTATTGCAATTCCTGTTGGCTGGATCATTGTCAGGAACCTTTTGAAACAGTTTGCCTACAGAATAGATATAAGTTTCTTTGTATTTGCCGGAATAGCTGCAGGAGCCATTGTAATTGCTATGCTGACAGTTAGTTTCCAGGCATATAAAGCGACCGGCATTAATCCTGCTGAAGCACTAAAAGTTGAATGATGGAGAAATTATCATGCAACGTTTGTTTTTATTCTGAGTCTCTTGTTTTGTGATTGAATCTGAAACAATTTTCAATCTATATTTAAAATTTTTAACCTATTTATTAACCTTTTATTCTATTTCATATGTTCAGCAACCTCATCAAGCATAGCATTAGTTCATTTAAGAGACAAAGTTCGTATGTTATCATTAATATACTTGGATTGTCAATTGGTATTGCCTGCAGTCTGCTGATTGCCCTTTATGTGATCAACGAGGCAAGCTACGATCAGTTCAATGTGAAGAAAGACCGGATTTTCAGGGCGATTCTTAATGGTAAGATTGGAGGACAGGAAGTTACCACATCATCTTCCCCCGCTATTATGGGACCCACAATGGTAAAAGAATTTCCTGAGATCGAAGATTTCCTGAGAATGAACGGAAGAGGTCCCACCGTTATCGAGTATAATAAACAGACCTTTACCGAGGAGCATATAGTTGAAGCTGACTCTTCTTTCTTTAATTTCTTTTCTGTACCTGTTATAAAAGGGGATGTGAATAGTTTGCTTAACGCTCCGCACAAGGTTGTTCTTTCAGAATCAACCGCAAAAAGAATATTCGGGAATGAGAATCCGATTGATAAAGCAATCAAAATAGGAACTGATACTTTGAGATTTATTGTTACAGGTGTTATGGCTGACATACCTCAGAACTCTCATTTTGAAGCAAATCTATTAACCTCGTTTATAACCAATCAAAGATCAAAAAGTCCTACATGGATGAATAACAGTTTTAGTACCTATTTCCTGTTAAAACCAAATTCATCATATAAAACAGTCGATGCAAAATATCCTGAATTGCTTAAAAAATATGTTGGTCCCGAAATCCAGCAATACACGGAAATTTCTTTCGAAGATTTTATAGCCCAGGGCAATAAATATAGATTTTATCTTCAGAGTCTCAATGATATACATCTTGACACCTCTATTCAGCAGGATTTTAAAGCTTCTGTTGATCCCAAATACCTTAAAATATTTGGCAGTATTGCAATACTTATTGTTTTAATAGCTGCAATAAATTTCATGAACCTGTCGACGGCCCAGGCATCAAGAAGGGCAAAAGAGGTAGGTATAAAGAAAGTCGCAGGTTCGACAAGGAGTATGCTTGTTGCCCAGTTCCTTTCGGAATCGTTTATACTTTCATTGATAGCCCTGATCGTGGCGGTAATTTTTATTAAGGTGTCGCTTCCTTTCTTCAATAACCTTCTGGGGGCAAAACTTAATCTGAGTCTTTTATCCGCCTGGTACACAGTTCCTTTACTTATCCTGTTCTCAGTTATTGTAGGTTTTCTTGCCGGCAGTTATCCAGCCTTTTTTCTTTCTTCATTTAATCCCTATGAAGTATTAAAGGGTAGTGTAAAAAACAGCATGCAGAATGGCAGATTAAGAAGGGTTCTGGTTGTTTTTCAGTTTGCTGTTTCAATATTGCTGATAGTGGGTACAATGATCATGTACAGGCAGATAAAATATATGCTTAACAAGGATTTGGGTTTCAAAAAGGAGCAATTAATTGTCATAAACAGAGCTGAGGCACTTGGGAAAAAGATGAAGTCGTTTAAGGAGACTGTTAAGAACATACCAGGTGTGATTAATATATCAAGCTCAACTGCTATACCTGGCCGCACGAATAACAATAACGGATACATGATGGAGGGAAGAAAAGATGAGACTTTTCTGATGGCGACCAGCTGGGTGGATTATGACTTTCTGGAAACTTATGGTATGACTCTTGTCTCCGGAAGATCCTTTCAGGAGTCATTCACTTCAGATAAAGAGGCCTGTATAATTAATGAAAGTGCACAAAAAGATTTTAAAATTACCAATATTGATAAGGCAAGGTTTATGGAACCCCGTGATTCGGGCAAAATAAATTATTTACCAATTATCGGTGTTGTGAAAAACTTTAATTATGAATCTCTGCGATACCCAATAAAACCATATATTCTTAAGTTTCAAAATGATAATATGTTATGGGGGTATATCACAGTAAGGTTATCAGCCCAGAATTATTCAAAAACCATTGCTGCCATTGAGGATAAATGGAAAGAGTATGTATCAAATAACCCGTTGCAGTATTATTTTCTGGATGCTGACTTTGAACTTATGTATAAGCAGGAGAAGCAGAATGCCCAGCTGGCTGTGATCTTTTCTATCCTGGCAATATTTATTGCTTCCCTGGGCCTGTTCGGCCTGACATCATTCACTGTTGAACAGCGGACTAAGGAGATCGGTGTAAGGAAAGCAATGGGCTCTTCTGTTCCCGGAATTTATGTTGTTATATCAAGGGAGATTATAATACTTGTCTCAGTTTCAGCTCTTATAGCCTGGCCTGTAGTCTATTACTGGGCAGGAAAATGGCTTCAGAATTTCTATTACAAAATTAATCTTGGATTTTTTACGCTGGCCCTGGGATTAGCAATTGCTCTTGGAATAGCTGTCCTTACCATAAGCTATCGGATACTCAGAGCAGCAAGGGTCAATCCTGCACAGTCACTGAAATATGAATAGTGTATATTCAATCCCCATCCCATAAAGGCGCCTTGAGAAGAAACGGATTTCAAAGTCCCCCTTGGGGGATTTAGGGGTGAAAGAACCTCAGGAAAGTGGTTGGCTATTAGGATAATAGAGGATGAATTAAAAAATTCAATCATATTGGAATTGAGATTTAATAATTATCATAATTATGTTTAAAAATTATCTTCTTGTCACCTTCAGAAATTTATTAAAAAACCGAGTTTTTACAATAATAAATATCCTTGGTCTGGGTATCTCCCTGTCAGTCTGTATTGTTGCATTTTTCAACCATATGTTCAATTATGAATTTGACAGGAACAACGTAAATTTCGATAAGATATATCGCGTGAACAGCTTCAGGGATATGGAGGGGCGGGAACAGGAATATGGGATAATCCCTGCTACTCTGGGACTCGAAGTGAAAAAAGATATTCCGGGGATTGAGAAAGCAGCGAGACTGATGCGATCAAGATCTCCCGTAAAATTAGAAGACAACATTTTCTCTACCCAAATTTCTTATGTTGATCCTGAATTTCTTGACATATTCACATTCCCTATTGTCATGGGGGACAAAAAATCAATTGAAAACCAGGCAAATGTTCTGGTGAGCAGTACTATGGCTGCAAAACTTTTCGGGAAGGAATACCCTATTGGAAAATCTTTTTCAATAATCAACGATAAGAATAAGGAGTTTACTTATACGATAGGAGCTGTATTTGCCGACCTTCCACTAAACTCAAGTTTCAGGATTGACATTCTTTCACATTATGATAATTTTAAGCTGATGTGGGAATGGAAAGATGCTGACTGGAAAAATACAACAACATGTCTTTTTATCGAGGTACCTGACAAATCGGGGCTTTCCTCAATTACGCAGTCTTTGAAAAACTATGTACCTGTACAGAACCGGGCAAGGGAAGATTTCCGGATAACCAGGTTTTCACTCGTTCCGCTAAAAGATGTTGGGTCAAATTCCAGGACTACATGGTCATCGGGCCTTTTCCCTTCGTTACATCCTGCAGCGCTTTATTCTCCCCCGGTCATGGCTCTTTTTATTCTGTTAATCGCATGTTTCAATTTTGCAAATACTTCAATTGCCACATTCAGTAAGCGATTAAAAGAGATAGCTTTAAGGAAAACATTCGGAGGACAAAGAAAACAACTCGTCACCCAGTTCATGTTTGAAACGCTGATTATTTGTTTCATGGCGTTACTGGTAGGAATTATTTTAGCGGAATTTTTGGTTCCTGCCTACAGTAGCCTTTGGGACTACATGAAAATTGAACTTACCTTCACCAGATATTTCTTCTTCTGGATATTTCTTCTTTTACTACTATTGCTTACAGGCTTTATGTCAGGTGTTTATCCTGCAATGTATGTCAGTTCATTCAGTCCGGTTTATATTCTCAAAGGCGCCTCTCCTTTCAGAGGGGCAGGAAAACTCTCATCAGTACTTCTGGCATTGCAGTTTTCCATTTCAGTTATGGCCCTTGTTATGGGGTTGGTATTTTCCAGGAATGCTGTTTATCAGAGAACTCTTGATCTGGGATATGACAGAGATAAACTTATTGTAATTCCTGTCGTGCAGGATTTAAGTACATCGTTCAGGAATGAAATACTCACTAACCCGAAGATAATCTCAGTGGGAGGTACCCGGAACCATATTGGATGGGGAAGCTACTCCCGACCAGTCAAGGATGCCGAAAGACAATTGGAGGTAGAAGTGATGGATATAGGTCCGGAATATGCCTCAACAATGGGTTTACGGCTAGTCGAAGGACGTCTCTTTGATAAATCACGTGAAGAATCAGACCGCTCAAAAAAGTCAATAATTATTAATCAGAAAATGGTTAAGGATTTTGGATGGAAAGAGCCTGTTGGAATGACTATTACGCTTTATGACACCACAAGGTTGACTGTAATAGGGGTTGTAAAAGACTTTTATGTGAACGGACTATGGCAGAAGATTAATCCTACAATGCTCAGATTGTCCTCTGATGATCAATACGGTGTTCTGGCAGTGAGAGCTGAACCAAAAGATTTACCTGCTGTTCTGGATTATCTTGGTTCAAAATGGAAAAGTCAGGCGACCAATTTTATTTTCGGTGGAATGTACCAGGAAGATACCATGCAGGAAGAAAAAGAAATTAACAACAGCATACTTAAGGTAAACGTTTTTCTGGCGATAGTAGCTACTTTGTTGTCACTTATAGGTATGTATAACCTTGTTTCACTTGATATTATAAGACGAACCAAGGAAATGGGTATAAGAAAGATACAGGGAGCTTCGGTCCCTTTGATCATGTACCTGGCCGGCAAAAAATTTCTTGCAGTATTGGTAATCTCCTCATTGATCGGGTGTGCCGGAGGATATTATATGTCGTATATGCTGTTAGACAGCATCTGGGATTATTTTGTTCAGATAAAAGCCGGAATATTGATTCTGGCAGTGGCAATAATGTTCGTAGCAACAGTACTTACAATTATATTCAAGATCGGAAAGGCAGCACTCAGGAATCCGGTGGATTCACTGCGGTACGAATAATGATATTAGTATCAGGTTTTTGCAGTGTAATAAATGTTGACTTTTAACTATTCCAGGTATTGCCTGATAAGATTAACAATTTTATTAACACTGTCGAATGCCTCGGGTGTTGCTTTGCTTGGCGGAATTTTTGTGTTAAATTTATTCTCAAGAAAAACAAGCAATGAAACCATAGAAAATGAATCAACATACCCGCTTGAAATCAAAGGTGTATCATAGGTTATTTCTCCATCCTCCTCATCCATGTATTCTTTGACCACATAGTTCAGGACAATATCTTTCATTTCCTCCAAATTCATTTTTTCCATATATTTAATAATGTTTATATGATTATAAATAATATATTTTAATCATTTTCAAGAGCGGAAATATCACCGATATCTTCTCCCCACTCTTTGGCATGCAGCAGTCTCCTCATTATCTTTCCACTTCTTGTCTTAGGAAGCCTATCAATGAATTCGATTTCTTGTGGCATTGCCAGCGACGATAATTTTTTCCTGATGAAGTTCATTATCTCAAGTTCCAGATCAGAATTGGCATTAAATCCAGGTTTTAATGTGATAAATGCTTTAACCACCTCCATATTTACTGTATCAGGTTTTGATACAACGGCTGATTCTCCCACAGCAGGATGTTGCAGTAGTGCCGATTCAACTTCGAAAGGACTGACCAGATGGCCTCCTGTGTTAATAACATCATCATCCCTGCCAACAAACCAAAAGTATCCATCACTATCAATTCTTGCCTTATCGCCTGTGAGATACCATCCATTCACAAACTTCTCCAGATATTTTTCTTCATTATTCCAATACGTTCGCATCATTGAGGGCCAGCCGGGTTTAAAAGCAATAAGACCAATTTTACCCTGTTCACGAAGAGGCTCAAATGTTTTTTGATCCAGCAAGATACTGGTTATTCCGGGAAATGGTTTTCCCATGGATCCGGGTTTCACCTTCATTCCAGGGAAATTTGTGATCATAATTGAACCTGTTTCTGTTTGCCAGAAAGTATCATGAAATGGTTTGCCGAAAATACTTTCAGACCAGATAACTGCCTCGGGGTTTAAAGGTTCTCCGACACTGGCGAGATGACGAAGACTTGAAAGATCATAATTTTTTATTATTTCATTACCAACTTTCATCAGCGACCTGATAGCAGTCGGTGATGAATACCATACTGTAACCTTATATTTTTCAATAAATTTATACCAGGTCTGCGGGGAGAAACCGGCATCCAGTACACATTGGGTAACGCCCATGCTCCAGGGCCCTATTATCCCATAAGAAGTTCCTGTTACCCAACCAGGATCAGCCGTGCACCAATAGATATCATCATCCCGGAGATCAAGGACCCATTTAGTTGTAAGATATTGTGAAATAAGTGAATAATGAACATGTTTTACTCCCTTAGGTTGTCCGGTAGTCCCGGATGTATAGTGCAAAATTGAAGGTGATTCAGCTTTGGTCGGGAAAAGATTCATCTTTTCAACTGCAGGGGTCTCCCCGAGGCTGAAAAAAATCTCCCTATTTTCCAACTCCTTTGTCTTAATTTGGTCAATGATGATAATGAATTCAAGGTATGGGAGCTTGTCACGTATTTTTCTGACTTTGGGTAAATGTTTCCTTTGTGTTATGATGGCACGCGTTTTCGCGTTTTCCAGTCTTACAAAAAGTGATTCATCTCCAAAAGCGGAAAACAATGGCTGAACAATTGCTCCGATCTTCAGGATTCCAAGAAACGAAAAATATAATTCAGGAATTCTGTCCATAAAAAGACAGATTCTGTCTTCATCCTTCAACCCCAGATTTCTGAAGAAAGTTCCAAAAGTATTCCCTGCCAGACGAATATCATTGAAAGTATATTTCTTTTCAACACCGCTAAAGTCTTCATAGATAAGCGCAATTTTTTCGGCATTCCCTTTAAGACAAATCCTGTCGGAACAATACCACCCAATATTAATCACCTCTCCATCTCTATAATCCAGCTCATATTCAGCTAAAGACCACTTGAATCCTTTTAGTCTATCTTCGTAAGAGTCAAGATTTGACATTTTAAAATGTTTACTTAACAATTATCAACGGCATTCTGAATAATTCAAATTGAAAGTTAATAAAATTATGGTGTTATTCTTTACAAAAGTATTTTTATTACTTTCATTTTGTAATAAGATATCATGAATTTAATTTTAACTTGGGAGTTAATTTCACTAATTTGAAAGAGAGAGACTTCGTTATTTTCGTGATTTATAAGTTCTTAAAATGTTTTACCTGGTTTTAACCCTTACCTAGTATTTGATTTATGATCTTTAACTCCCTTATCTATTTATTCTTCCTTGCTATAGTTGTCATATTCTACTACGTGTTTCCAGGGAAGATCAGATGGATTTGGTTACTCATTGCAAGTATAGGATATTATCTTTCGTTTATACCAATATTTCTGATATTGCTGGTTGTAATTGTTCTTGTTAACTATTTCCTGTCAATCTGGCTTGCAAAGACACCGGATAATAGGAACAACCGATTATTGACCTTGATTATTCTTTTAAATATTCTTATTCTGGTTTTTTTCAAATACTTCAACATTCTCTTTCCTGGTAATCAGATTCATTTATACAATGTAAATCTTTTTTTCCGTACAGATCCGATAAACAAAATGATCCTGCCTTTTGGTTTATCTTATTTTACTTTTACACTATTAAGCTATCAAATCGAAATCAAAAGAAAAACCATTCAACCTGAGAAACATATTGGATATTTTTCGCTTTATCTCTTTTTCTTCCCAAAAATAGCTCAAGGACCTATAGAAAGACCTCAACAACTGATTCCTCAATTACATGAAAGTAATCCTTTCAATTACACCATGGTTGTTGAAGGATTGAAATTGATGCTTTGGGGCTATTTTAAAAAAATAGTAATAGCCGACAGGCTGGCCCTTTATGTAAATGCTGTTTATTCAAACAATGAAAGTCTTAATGGGACTTCTCTCATTGTAGCTACCATTTTTTTTGCTTTTCAGATATATGCTGACTTCTCGGGTTATACGGATATAGCGCTTGGTTCAGCAAAATTGTTTGGATTCAATCTGACCAACAATTTCAAAAGGCCCTATTTTGCGACCTCGGTAAAAGATTTCTGGAACCGATGGCATATTACCTTTTCCACCTGGCTTCGCGATTATATCTTTTTACCCTTAGCCTATTTCCTATCTAACAGGATGAAGCAACAAAAATATTTATATATTTCTGCAGAAAAATGGGTTTATTTGGTTGCAATTATGATCACCTTTGCCATCTGTGGCATATGGCATGGGGTGGGTTGGACGTATTTGATTTGGGGCATCCTGTTTGGAATATACCTCACTTATTCAAACTGGACTAAGGATTTGCATAAACTCATCAGAAAAAGATTTCATATTAAAAAAACCTCATACTATTATATTTTTTATAAAGTCCTTACAACTTTTATCCTCGTATTATTTGCATGGATATTTTTTAGAGCAGATTCTCTAACTGATGCAATTAAGATTATCAGGAAAATTTTTACATCATCGGGCCCTGTATATTATGATAATATATCAAATATTGGCTTCGCTATATTTGGGATCATATCATTAATTGCTATTGACCTGAAACGGGAATATTTTCAGGGCCATTGGTCAATACTTTACAGTAAATATCCGTTTGTTCGAATTGCGGGTATTGCATTTATCGTAATAATTATTCTTCTAATTGGTGTTTTTGACGGCGGGCAATTTATTTATTTTCGGTTCTAATTATGTACCATCTAATGGCAAGTTCTTCTTTCAGGCAGATAATTCGATTTTTTTTAAGATTTCTATTAATAATATTAATAATTCTCATCTGTGACCAGGTAATTGGAACAATTTTGAAGCGTTTCTATTTCAGTCAGGAATCGGGTGTAGGTTATCAAACTACCTATGCGATGGATAGTACGGTTGCTGATGTAATAATTCTTGGCTCTTCCCGGGCTAATCATAGTTATGTTCCGGATATTATTGAAGACAGCCTACACTACACCTGTTATAATGCAGGAAGGGATGGCAACTTCACTTTATATAATTATGCCATTTTTAAGGCCATTACCCGGCGTTATAATCCCAAACTTATAATCATTGATATTCGTCCGGAAGACCTTAAGTATTTGATCTTTCAATATGAAAGGTTATCCTTATTACTCCCTTATTTTCAAACACATCCAGAGATCAGAAGTATAATTGACTTAAAAGGTCCATTTGAAAAGACCAAGCTTATTTCCGCTATCTATCCTTACAATTCATTGATATTACAGATTGCAATGGGAAACCTTAATTATAATAAGGAGAGAATGCCAAATGTAAAAGGATATATTCCCGGTTATGGAATAATGAAGCAGGAAAAACTTGATACCTCAAAAAATTATACCTGTATTTTAGATGAAAATCAAATCCAGGCACTCAAGGATATTAGTTCAACCTGTAAACAAAAAAATATTGATTTAGTATTTGTTTTTTCTCCAATCTGGATCATTCAGGATAATTTTTGTAATACTATAATATCTGAATTTTGTTCTGATAATGACATAAGGTATCTGGATATGTCAAACCTCCCGGTTTTTATCAATAATCCTGACTATTTTGAAGACAAAACCCATTTAAATAATGAAGGAGCCAGATTATTTTCAACCATGCTGATAAATGAAATCCGTCGAACTGATTAATATAGGAAAAAAAGAATCCCGCCTTAGCGGGATCCTGAGATTAATATGCGGAAATATATGGTGATTGAGAGTGCTCTAGTACATTTTATTAATAAGCTGTCCTATTTCATCGCGTTTCTTTAATGGAAAGCTGTGGCAATTACCATCTCTTGTAATGATATTTAAGCCCTTTACTGAGAAAAGTCCCTTACTGAAGAATATCACTTCGCGTATATTATCAAAAAGTATCTCAAGGTTAAATCTGTCAGTTTCTTCATTCAGAGTTTTAAAATACAACCGCTGGTTTGTAACTATCAGTTTTCCTTCAATGGTATTGTTGTCAATTACCTGGTTTGTATCACCTGCCTTCAGAACAACCTCGTTTGCATATAATTTGACTGTCATGGCTTTTTCTTTTTGTGCTTCCTTTAAGCGGTTAATATTCTGTTTTGTGTTTCTCTTATTTGCTTTAAAGACGAACAAATCCTGAAAATGTTGCATGGGAATTCCCTCAAAATAAAATATAAGTTTTTTAAGTACCTTTAAAAGATGGGGTATTCATTGATCAGTTCCTGTTCAGGGTTACTCAGACTCTTCCAATCTGAATTCTGAAAAGAATAATTATTAATAATGTGTCTAAATATTTGACACATATTTGATGCATAATATTAAAATTCAGTATTTTGGTAGAAAATTGAAAAATGATAAAGGGAACCCTTCTTATTGTTGATGACAACAAGAGCGTTAACAGTGCGCTTGAAATGATGCTTCAGTATGAGGTAAAAAAGATAATTGCAATTACGAGTCCTAAAAGGATACATGAAATATTAGATCAGACGGAAATAGATATTGTCCTTCTCGATATGAATTTCCAGGCAGGCATTAATTCGGGAAATGAAGGACTTTTCTGGATGAAAGAGATATTGAAGCACGATAATAATATTAGTGTTGTCATGATCACAGCCTATGGAGATGTTGAACTGGCAGTTAAGGCTATCAGGGAGGGAGCAGTTGATTTTGTTCTTAAACCGTGGGACAACGAAAAGCTACTGGCCACGATTCATGCTGCATGGAAACTAAGAACTTCGAGGCTGGAGGCGCTGATACTTAAAAATGACAATCAGTTTCTGAAAAAGGAGATAAAGAGAGGTGAAGAAAAGATTGTTCTCGGGGCTTCTCCAACTATGATCAACGTAATGAATATCGTCAGGAAAGTAGCCGGAACAGATGCAAATGTCCTGATAACGGGAGAGAACGGTACAGGTAAAGAACTGGTTGCCAGGGAAATTCACAATCTCTCAAAGAGGAGTAATGAACTATTGGTCAGTGTGGATATGGGTTCAATAACCGAAACCCTGTTTGAAAGTGAAATGTTCGGACATGTGAAAGGCGCTTTTACCGATGCAAAAGATGACCGTACGGGAAAATTCGAAATAGCTCAGAAAGGCACGCTTTTCCTCGACGAGATAGGAAATCTTTCTGCACAATCACAGTCGAAACTTCTCAGTGCTCTTCAGAACAGGTACATTATACGGGTTGGGTCAAACAAACAGATACCTGTTGATATACGATTGATCTGTGCCACAAATTGCAGGCTCCCTGCGAGAGTGAGCGAAGGATTATTCAGAGAAGATCTTCTTTACAGAATAAACACTATTCAGATTGAAGTACCACCGCTAAGGGACAGAGTCGATGATATTCCTGTACTGGCACTTCATTTCCTGAGAATATACTGCGAAAAATATAATAAATTCAACAAAAAAATAAGCACCCAGGCTCTTGAAAAACTTTCTAATTATCATTGGCCGGGGAATGTTCGCGAACTTCAGCATTCAATTGAAAAGGCAGTAATCCTATCTGACTCATCGGTGCTTAGTCCATCGGATTTTTCTTTTCATACTGCTTCGAAGGGAATTCCGGGCGATGACAATACAACGCTCGAAGAGATGGAGAAAAAGTTGATTGCCGAATCAATAAAGCGACACGACAATAATCTGAGCATTGTCGCATCAAAACTCGGGATTACCAGGCAGACTCTATATAATAAGCTGAAAAAGTATGATCTATAAAAGATTTTACCTCGTAATCATAGCTTATCTGGCAGGGATAATACTTTTCTCCTTAATGCTGGCATTCAATTTAGGCAAGGATCTTACATATACTATCCTGTCATTAATTATTATTAGCGGGCTCACCGTTTCATTCGGCCTCTGGCTTAACAGGACCAATAAAAAACTTGCATATTTCTTTAGCGCCGTCAGGAATGAAGACACATCATTGTTTTTTCCGGAAGGTGTTGGTTTTGCAAATGAAAAAATGCTTAACAGAAGTCTTAATGAATTGAATAATAAGCTTAAAGATGCAAGGATTAACATTGAATTGCAGGAGAAGTTTTACAAAAGTATAATGGAGAAAATCAGGACCGGGATCATATCATTCTATAAAAATGGCGTTGTTGAATTCACTAATCCGGAAATTAAAAGAATGTTCGGGTTGGAGCACATCTCACATATCAATAAATTGCAGACAATTGATCCCAGGCTCGTCGAAATGCTCGAAAAGATTGAATCGGGAGACCAGAGACGGATCAATGTGAAGGTTAATAATACCCTGCTGAGCCTGGCTGTGCATTCCCAGACGATAGTAATACAGAACCGTGAAGTAAAAATAGTGACATTGCAGGATATAAAAAGCGAACTCGATATCCATGAAATGGATTCCTGGCAAAAACTTA
Source organism: uncultured Bacteroidales bacterium (assembly GCA_963829255.1). Taxonomy (GTDB): domain Bacteria; phylum Bacteroidota; class Bacteroidia; order Bacteroidales; family VadinHA17; genus LD21. Next base: position 30,580 of record CAWHIG010000007.1, on the reverse strand, counting down.
TCAGGATTCTAAACCATGAGATCATGAATTCGGTAGCTCCGATAACATCCCTCAGCTCAACGCTGTCGGGTTTCTATAAATCAGGAGAAGATCCGACCAGTCCTGAAAATATTACGCCAAGGATAATTTCGGATACGATAAGAGGACTTAATATAATCGAGAATCATGGGAAAGGTTTAATACATTTCGTCGAGTCGTACAGAAGCCTGACTCAACTTCCAAAACCCGAGTTTACCAGGATAAATCTCGGAGAATTTTTCGAGCGTATAATGATTCTGATAAACAGTGGTTTTGATAACGATAACAACAATTATAAAGTAAGGCTTCTGATCACCTCAAGTGTGACGCCTGATGATCTTACTTTGGTAGCTGACGAAAAACTTCTCGCGCAGGTTTTTCTTAATATTGCTAAAAATTCCATCGAGGCATTTGGGAAATTTAAGGAAGATGACTTTATCTCTATGAGTGCAGGCAGGAACCCTGAGGGCAGGATAGTGTTAACAATTAAAGATAATGGGCCAGGTATGGATGCGGATACTCTTGAGAAAATATTTGTGCCGTTTTTTACAACAAAAGAATCAGGCTCCGGAATAGGATTAAGCCTGTCGAGACAGATAATACAGCTTCATAACGGGAACATCACTTGTGATTCAGCTCCTGGTAAAGGGACCGCTATTTCGATGTTATTCTGATTTTTCTAACTTATTTCTTAAGCCGGTTTATTCTTTGCGGAGTGTCTCAGCAGGATTGGTTCTGACAGCTTTGTTTGCAGCCCAGCTTACTGTCATCAAACCTATGGCAAGAGTAAAAAGTACTGCAGGATAAAAAAGCCAAATACTGATGGTTGTCTTGTATGCAAAATTATTGAGCCATCTGTTCATTGCATAATAGCCAACAGGAAACGCTATGACAAAGGAAATCAAAATCCATTTTAATAATTCAAAATGTAAATTTCCTGAAAATATCAGATGTATCTGCCCCGTTTATTTTTCTTATACTGATCTCTTTCATCCTGCTTTGAGTTGCAAATGTTGCAAGTCCGAATAAGCCAAGACTTGAAATGAAGATTGCAATTATTGAAAAAAAAAGGAAGAGAATATTCAGTCTTTGATCCTTACCATAAGAGCCCAAAATTGTATCTTCAAGAAATGCATATTCAAACGGACCATCAGGATCTATATCTTTCAATATTGATTCACAGGATTTAAGCACATCTTTAATGTTGGATGTGAGGTATTTGATAATAACTTGTTGGAATTTCCCCCATTCATTGGCAGTTGAAATAAATATGGGTTCTGTTTTATCATATAGTGAAGAAGTATTGAAATCTTTCACCATTCCTATTACCTCATATTTTATACCATTTCTTGTGATAAATTTGCCATCAGGATTATCCCATCCTAAGCTTTTTGCAAATGTCTGGTTGATTATAACCTTGTTACTATCAGCTTTTATATTTCTGAAATCCCGACCTTCAATCAGAGAAATACCCATTGTTTTCAGATAGTTTTCATCAACATAGACTGCGTGCGCAATCATCGGTCTTTGGACTCCCTCTGGAAGATACCCGTTTAATGTAAAGGAGACTCCTGGCTCTCCACCTGCTGATACTGAAACTGAAGTAACACCGGGAATTGAAGAAAACCTGCTTAAGATCATTTCATATGTTGAAGCTGTCTTTGGATTAAGATTTATCACAAGAATATTCTTTTCATTGAATCCCTTATCACTCTTTCTCACATATTGCATCTGTGAATATATCACCAGACAGGAAATTATAAGTGCAATTGAAATTGCGTACTGAAATACCACAAGAATATTCCGTGAGTATTGTTTTTGTTTACCCTTGTTTACATTCGACAGCAATGCAAGGGGACTTATTGAAGAAAGATAGAAGGAGCTGTAGAAACTTGCAAAAACTGTACAAAAAATAAATAATGAAGTATAGATCAGTAACCATATTGAAGGACTGATAACTGACAATGATAATTCTTTACCTGTGAGTGGTGAAGTAGAAGGTATTAGAATTTTGACCAGAAGGAATGCAAGCAAAAGCGAAAAGATTATTGCAATTGCTGATTCTGTGAAGAAAAATAGGATGATATTCTTTCTGTCTGAACCGAATATTTTCTTAATGGATACTTCCTTCGCCCTTCTTGAGGAAAGTGCTGTACTTATATTTACAAAATTGAACGATGCTATCAGTAAGATCAGTAATCCAATACCTGAAAACATAAGTATCATCTTTTCGCTTCCTTTTTCCCCGAGCTCAAATTTAGAGTCAGCCTGGGAATAGAGATGAATATCACCAATTTTCTGAAGATATGGGATCATTTGGTAACCAATAGGTCTGTATTCCTTATTTATGGCAACTTCCATATACTGAAGAATCTGTTTCTCTAACTGAGTCGGATCTGCACCTTTCACTAACTTCAGGTAAGTGTAGCATGTAAGTCCGCCATCCCAGCCAACATGAGTCTGACTTGAAATAAAGGTTAAAGGAGCCAGACATTCAAACTGCATATTTGTATTTACCTGTGGATCTTTCGCTATGGCTGTAACCGTAAATGATTTTCCTCGTATGAGGATTCCTTTTCCCAGCGGGTCTTCAGCACCAAAAATCTTTTTTGCAGCTTTTTCTGTAAGTACGATTCCGTTAGGTGAATTGAGACAGCTTGATTTATCACCTTTTACCAGATCAAATGAAAACATGTCAAAGAATGTACTGTCGGTGTAGAAGACATTTAGCTTGGAAGTCCTGTCATTGTAAATTACTGATTCCGTCTTAAAGTCGAACCTGACCATATTCTCAACTTCAGGAAATTCTCTTTTGAATTCAGGTCCTGCCGGCGCATTAATCGATGCGCTGTTTAATACCATATTCGGGGTTTTAAAGATCATCCCAACCCTGTAGGTTCTATCACCATCTTTATGAAAATTATCATAGCTGGTTTCAACAGCTATCCATATTACTATTAGAAGAACCGAAGCAACGCCAATAGTCAGACCCAATATATTTACAAACGAATAAGGCATCTGTTTGATCAGCGATCTGAAACCGTTACGGATTAATATTTTTATCATATGTCCGATGATTGATTATAATCGCATTAAAAAAATCTCAAAGGATATGCCAGTTATATGAATTCTCACATATTCAATGATATAGTTTGAGAAAAGGTACTTAAAAATGACCACTTTTGTCTATAAATCATACAAAAAGGTTCAAATTTTTAGACAGGAAACCCGCTAATTCATTTCAGAATGTTACGTAACATGATTTGGAGATCTTCCCATTATGACCGACCGACAGCCATGTCATCCTGAGCGGAGCGAAAGATCTCCAGTGCAATCGGATTGTTCACAATGCTCACAGAATAGAACTAAAAGGAGAATATCTGAGAAAAATCAGGGTAAAACTAAAAGATATTGAAACTTTAAACTAAAATAGATAGATTTGTGTAACCACTTTTTTATATGAGAAAACTCTTAAAAGATACACCAACTTCGATGTGGTCAATTTAGTTATTTATTATTCATTAAATACTTTTGTCAATAATAAAAAATTTAACAGATGGAACAAAATAATGAAAAACCAATAAAGCCGGAACGCTTAATGTCACTTGATGCATTGCGAGGGTTTGATATGTTCTGGATTGTAGGTGGCGGAGCTATATTTGAAGCTCTGGCAAAATTTACCAACTGGCCAGTATTAAACTGGTGGGACGGGCAATTGCAACATAAGTATTGGGAAGGTTTTAATTTTGAGGATCTGATCTTCCCCTTGTTTCTTTTTATTGCTGGAGTATCTATGCCTTTTTCAATTAATAAGAGACTCCAGCTTAGTCATACCTAGAAACAAATTTATCAGCATTCTATAACGCGATTATTTATTCTTATCGTCTTGGGCATTATACTGGCTAATGGATGAATCACGAATTTCGACTTTGCAAATTACAGGTACACTCACGTATTAGTCCGGATTGAGATTAGATAGTTTTTTGCCACAGTGATTTCTTTAAATACCAGAATAAGAGGTCAAATATTTTGGTTTGTTGGTCTTTTACTTAGTTATTGAGCAATTATGAAGTTAATACCGGTTCCTGGTTATGGCACAGGAGTAATGTCTCCCGAAGGAAATTTAGCCGGATATATCGATCGTTTATTATTACCAGTAAGTTTTTATCTGGTATTTCCCCGGGTTTTGATCCCGAATGTATTTTAGGCCATATTTCCAGAGTAGCAATGGGTTTGATAAGAGTTCTGACAGTTCAATTTTTAATAACAGAAAATAAAAATTTGCCAGGTATAAAAAAAGCGCTCCTGTTAGGTGCGACAGGAATATTGTTTTTAAGAATTAGATTAGTCTGAGACATAGTATTTCCTATTATAAAGAAAATATGGACAAGTTCATATGTCGTTTTTGCCGGAGGATGGAGTTTAATACTTTTATCCATATTTTATCTTATTATAGATGTTTAGAAATTTAAAAAGTGGCCGTATTTTTTCATTGTAATTGGTTCGAATGCAATATATATATAAACAAATCAAAATAATATTTTAAATTTACAAAGGACGAGTAATTATAACTTGAAAAAATATATATATTGTACCACTGATCCAGCGGTGCAAGATGTTATATCTTCTATTACTTATCTGTTAATAAGCTAAATATATATATATTTTATATATAAACAAAAAATATTTTATAAAATATAACTCAAATAAATATAAAATCTATATACATACCATACTAAAATATATAAAAATTTGATATACTAATATCAGAATTCCATCATAAAAATCCATCATTCCTTTAATAAATTAAAATAACAGACAACACGCAAAAAGCCTAATATATAAACATAACCTGCAAATTATATAAACTAAAATAAACTTAAAAAAATCACAAAATAAAAACATAAAAAACTAATAAACAAAAAAAATATATATAATATAAAATAAATAACAAATAACTAACAAAACTAATATCTATAAACAAAAAATACTAACACAAAAAACTACAAACAATAATAAACAAAACTAATAATAAATAACAAATAACAAATAACAAAATATAATACCAATGTTTCATCACCGCATATATAAAAATAGACCTTTGCTTTTAAACCTATAAAAATATCATATTGCTGAAAGCGAAATATTCCAAGCGTATACATACCATTATTTCTCAATTAAAATACCCTATTAATTCAACGAAAGTCTGAACAACAAATAAAAAAACAATCTCAAATAAAATAATAATAAACAAATCAACAAAAAAACAATCATATCATACAAAAACACAAAACAATGAAAAATCTAAACAACTAAAAACAAAATAATAATAAAAAACCCCTAACAAAAAAATAAAAAACTAAACACAAATATCTAAATAAACAAACACATTAATATATATTTCAACAACTCTCATTTTCTTTTCTTTCACATAATATTTCAGCTAAATCCCTTTATCTGCATGTCCAAATCTTAAATTTCCTTTCGCAGCTAACCGTAATCTTTCCATTTCAATATTTGAATCTTGTTCATAACTATTTATATTTCCATTAAATACCCCTCATCTTATATTTTAACCTTTTTTTTTTTTTTAATCTCTTTAATTAAAATTTCTCTCATTTCTTTAATATCTATCTTTTATAAATATAATTAATTTCACTTTTCCTATTCTCTATTAATAATTTTATTTTATTCTAATTAATTCATTTTTTTCTTTAAATTTTTATATTTTAATATTTATCTTTATCATTTATTTTTATTCTATCAAAACGGACGATTGCAAACTTCCCTTAGCGTGAAGACGCATATTTTGCCGTAGGGACGTTGCATGCAACGTCCCTACACATATTGATTTATAAAAATACTGTTTTTCTATTTTTCAGTCACTACCTGGCCGTCAAACAGATTGACTATTCTGTGAGCATAACCTGCATCCCTGTCAGAGTGGGTTACCATTATAATTGTTGTTCCTTCTTTATTAAGTTCAGTCAGAAGATTAATCACCTCAATACCGTTTTTTGAATCGAGGTTACCTGTCGGCTCATCGGCAAGGATAAGTTTAGGATTTGCAACAACTGCACGGGCAATAGCAACTCTCTGCTGCTGTCCGCCGGAAAGCTGCTGAGGAAAATGTTTTGCACGGTGGCCGATTTTCATCCTCTCGAGAACATCTTCAACTCTTTTTTTCCTGTCGCCGGTTTTCATTTTCAGGTAAATAAGCGGCAGCTCAACATTTTCATAAACATTGAGTTCATCAATCAGGTTAAAGCTCTGAAAAACAAATCCTATATTTCCTTTACGGAAAATTGTCCTGTCGCGTTCCCTGAGATTCGCAACCTCAGTTCCATTGAATACATAACTTCCTGCGGTTGGATTATCAAGTAAACCAAGGATGTTAAGGAGTGTCGATTTTCCGCATCCCGACGGGCCCATCACAGCAACATATTCTCCCTCTTTTACATTGAGGGTCACTTTATTAAGTGCAGTTGTTTCAACTTCTTCAGTTCTGAAGATCTTAGTTAAATCATTAGTTTTAATCATGACATTAGTTATTAATAGTTATTTAGATTTTTTAAGAATAAGCTTTTCATTTTTCCCGAAGGTTTCATATCCTGATACAATTACTTTTTCACCGGCTTTCAGACCTTCAAGCACTTCATAATATTTTGGATTTTTTCTTCCGATTGAAATATTGCGTTTTGTAGCAAATGATTCGGTAGGATCAAGAACAAATATCCACTGTCCGCCTGTCTCCTGGAAGAAACCGCCTATCGGTACAAGAACTGATACTTTTGGCTGACCTAACTGCAGACTTATATAGTATGTCTGGCCGGTCCTGATATTATCCGGCATGCTGTCGCGGAAGATCATTTCAATTTTAAAAGTACCACCCCTGACTTCAGGAAAAACTCTTCTTACGACAAGGTTAAATTTATTACTCTGTCTCTCGAGTGTTGCATCAAGCTGTGCTCTTACCCTGTCGATATAATGTTCATCAATCTGAGCTGTAACTTTATAGGATGTAAGCACATTTATCTGTCCCATGTTTTCGCCACGATTAATCTGCTGCCCGATTTCGGGGGTTAACAGGCCAAGCTGACCATCTACAGGCGCAGTAACGTTCAGATTTTTTACCCGGTCTCTTACGAGCGCAAGGTTTTTCCGCATATTCAAAAGGTCATTTTGCATCGTTTGTATGTTCACCGTACGGAAAATGGAATCTGTCTTCATACGTTCCATATAAAGATCTTTGGATTGAATTGCGGCATCAAGATCTTCTTTTGATCGTATATACTCTTCTTTTGATATCAGGCTGTCTTTGATCAGTACCTCATTTTGCTTAAAATTACGCTCTAACCGGTCGATATTAAATTTAAGTGTCACAAGTTCTCTTTTAATCGAAAGTTTCTCCTGTTCCATCGATATCTGAGTTTGCCTTAACTGGTTCTCTCTAAAACCAAGATCACCTTCACTGGTTAAGATAGCAAGATAGAGGTCAGGATTGGATAGTCGCAGTATGACGTCTCCTTTTTTCACCATTGTTCCCTCTTCAATGACTTTTTCTTCAACCCGTCCACCTTCCTGGGCATCGAGCTTGATTGTGGTAATCGGTTCAACTGTTCCCGGAACAGTAATGTAATCATTGAATTGATCTTCAGTAACTGTTTCAATAATAAGTTTATCTTTTTCAACTTTATATGTTGAGGTGCGATCGGCAAAGAAATGCCATATAAATAAGCACAACCATTGCTATACCGATAGCAAGATATCCGATATGTTTTTTCTGAAAGCCTGTTTTCTTTGGGATCACTTTATCCATTGTTTCACGAGGAGTATCCATTTCTAGTATTTATTAAGAATTAGTAATTTTTGTATATGATTGGTTTTAAGTTTAAAGTGACTAAAGTGACTAGAGTTTATAAGATTTTGATATTCACCGGTTGAGTAGAACTGAATTGTGAGTTTTCTGATAAGCAGTTGGAGTTTTGTTCTCAGTTCTTCAGTTTCAGCTCTGAATAATGTAGTTTTTGCGACCGAATATCCGGTTACGTCAACAAGCCCCGATTCAAATTTCTTCTCAACAGCGTCAAAAGATTTTTTATTAAAGTCATAATTTGCCATGGCTGCAGCAAATTCATCTTTACCCCTGTTATAATTGAGGCAGGCATTTTCGATGTCAGTGTACAGATTATTTTTCTCCTGTTGCAACCTTAGTTCAGTATCATTCCTTTTGATCTTTGCAAGCTTAATATTTCTTCCTGTTGAGTAATTGTTAAAGATTGGTATATTGAGAGTAACACCTACGGCCTGGCCGAAGTTGTTCTTCATCTGAGTTGAGTATGAGTTATGGGCAGATGTATCATTAAGAAGAGTATAATATCCTGTAAACACCTGACCGCCCACCGACAGACTTGGAGCAAGGTTCCCCCTGGCGGCAGCTATCTGTTTTTTTGAAGCTTTCAGTTCATATTCGATCTCTTTGAGGCGTGGCAGGATGTCTGAAGCAATTGCATAAATGCTGTCGGGGCTGTAAGTTAAATCTGTAATAAGAATGTTATTCAGATCAGGCATCAGAATATCAAATTCTGAACCGGAGTTCAGCTGAAGCATCTGTTTAAGTGTTGTGATAGCCTGGCTGGCTGTATTATGGGCGATTGTATATGCAAGTTTGTCAGCAGAAACCTGGCTTTCAATTTCATATTGTTTTGATAATGCCTCTCTGCCTGTTTCAACCATTTTCTTAATTCTGAAAAGCTGTTTCTCAGAAAGATCGAGCTGCATTTTTGAAGCGCTCTCGAGTCCTTTCGAATACAGGACCTGGTAATACTGCCCCATGATATCAATAATTAGTGTATTCCTCACTATTTTTTCATTTTCCAGTCCGGCTTTAAGCATAAACTTATTGGCTGAAATTGTATTAAGGGTGGCAAACCCGTTAAAAAGTCTGATGCTTGAACTTAAGGCATATCCGTTCCTGAAGTTTTGCAGAAATGTAACACCGTTGGAAATTGGATCAATTGATCTACCATACTGGATACTCGCATCAGATCCTAAATTAAGCGATGGAAGGATATCCATTCTTGATTTGAAAAGGTTGACTTCAGCAGTCTCGGTTTGAAGCCTCTGTCTCTGAAGTCCGATATTGTTCGTAACAGCATAACTAATGCAATCCTCAAGCGTCCATTTTTTCTCCTGCGCAGAAATTTCCTGAAAACACAAAATTATAAGCAGTGTTATTATCAGATAGATTCTTTTCATTTCAATTCCTGATTCGTAATTTCTAATTTCTAATTTTTAATTCCTGAAGCCCGAAACCCGAAGCCTTTTACCTCAGGCCTAATCCTTTATACCAATGAATGTGCCAGAAATCTAACTATCAAATTATCAGTTAAATAAGAAATAGAGAGCATCCCAAAGTGTCTAATTATTTGACAGTGTTGTGTAAAAACCTTACATTTAGTTTATGGATTTCATCTTATTTTGAACAACATGTCCGGGATGTCTGTTATTACTTCAACAATTATCAGATATTAAGCAACAAACCTTTGCAACCATGAAACTTGACGCTATCTTCAATCGGTTATGGAATGATTACATAAGCCAGAACCCATCAGCCGGCAAAATATATGATCTGTTTTTAAATGAAGGAGAAGTTATTGTGAATGATCACATTGCCTTCAGAACTCTTGATTATCCCGAAATTAACATTGAGGTATTGGCCAAACCGTTCATTTCCAACGGTTATATAGCGAAAGGGGAGTATTTTTTTAAAGAAAAGCATCTCTTTGCAAAACATTATGAATTATCCGGAGATAGCGGATCACCGCGTATTTTTATCAGCCAGCTGATCCTTTCGGAATGTTCGCAGTTTATTCAGGATACGTTAAGAAAGGCATTTGAGAAATGCCAATCTGAAAAAATCTGGCCGGGAAGAGTTAATTTTTTCAGGTTCTTTTTTCAGCCCTTTATCATATTCGGTATATAACCGTTTGCGTGAGGAATCGGAATATGCAGCCTGGTTTTATGTATTTGGGTACAGGGCGAATCACTTTACAGTAAGCATTAATTCATTAAAAAAGTATAAAAACATTAACAGTGTTAATGAACTTCTTAAGAAGAACGGTTTTATCCTTAACAGTTCGGGAGGCGAGATAAAAGGAACTACGGCCGACCTCCTTCAACAGTCAAGTACAATTGCAGATACCGTGAATATCAAGTTTCTTGAAGGATCTTTTGAAGTTCCGTGTTGTTACTATGAATTTGCCCAGAGATACCCTGATTCAAACGGGCAGTTATATAATGGTTTTGTTGCCAAATCGGCCGACAAGATATTTGAGAGTACAAACTTTTACAGCAAGAAATAATTCATTATTTTCTTTACTCTTCAATTGACTCAGCTGTTATTTGTTCTTTGCTTTTTATTACATTGAATAATTACTTTATTAACAAAATAAAAGTGCATCTGAATAATTACCCATTTCTCCTTCTGCTTCTCAGGAATCCCTGTACATCTTGTGCTCAACCGGTTATCATCTTTATCCGTCGTTTGACTGCATTTCAGATTATTTAACTGGCGGAGATATTATAATCAGGCTTTGTGCTCCAGAGATGACAAATATTTTATAAAACCAGTTGTTTTTCGGAGTACGGGATTTAATATTTATGTTTGCCTGTAATTAAAAACAGATAAAAATGAAAATCGTAGTACTCGACGGATATACATTAAACCCGGGAGACATGAGTTGGGACCAGCTTTTTGCACTGGGTGATGTGGTAGTATATGACAGAACTCCTTATGAAAAGATATTACAACAGGCCGGAGGGGCGGAAGTTTTAATAACAAACAAAACACCACTCACCGGAGAGATATTGAAGAGTTTACCAGACTTGAAATATGTCGGAGTTCTGGCAACCGGATATAATAATATTGATATTGCTGAAGCAAAAAGAAGAAACATAATAGTTACAAACGTTCCTGACTACAGCACCATGTCTGTTGCCCAGCTTACATTTGCCTTATTGCTTGAACTCTGTCATCATGTGCAGCGGTATAGCGATTCCGTTAGAGGTGGTAAATGGGCTCAATCACCTGATTTCAGCTACATGGATTTTCCATTGATCGAATTATCAGGGAAAACATTAGGTATTATCGGTTTCGGAAATATCGGCAGGAAAGTCGCGGATATCGCTTCTGTTTTCGGCATGAACCTAATCGCCGCAACCCGGCATCAGACAGATCAATCAGCCAGGAAGAACTTCAGATGGGCGGAAATAAATGAAGTCCTGGAGCAGGCTGATGTTGTAAGCATACATTGTCCGTTACTACCTGAAACGAAAGGACTCATTAATGCCGTCGAGTCTAAAAAGAATGAAAAGATCAGCATTTCTGTTAAATACATCGAGAGGTCCTGTCATTGTGGAACAGGATCTTGCTGATGCCCTGGATAACGGGATTATTGCCGGTGCGGCTATCGACGTGTTATCAATAGAACCTCCGGCAAAAGATAATCCTCTCTTTAAGGCAAAAAACTGTCTGATCACTCCGCATATTGCCTGGGCGACAAAAGAAGCAAGAGTGCGGTTGATGGATATTGCAGTTAATAATCTAGCCGCTTTTATAAATGGGAAACCTGTTAATGTGGTGAATAAGTAAGGAATCTTTCTGATAAAAGATTATTCTTACTTTGAAGAATAATGTGATTTTATTATAAAACTTCTGTAAAATTTACCAAAAAATTGAACGAATAGTACAAGTTTTAGTTTTTCTGCATTTAGTTTCTTTTTAAATGCCACAGCAGGAGAATTAAAATAATCGCTTACGCTATACAGCTTATCCCTGCCCATCTCCTTAAGAATTTCATAACTTTTATATCGTAAAAATGGGGCTAAGTTTTTTCCTCTGTTGGACTCAGTGGTATACATAAACCAAAGATATGCTTCATCATCTTTTAACTTAATGGTTGTAGATTTATATTTTAATTCAGCAAAATTTACCCACATGAAGGCAGCAATTTCATTATAGCGTTTTATTCCTAAGCACAATTGGCCGGTCTTTAAGAACCCCAGTAATTTATCTTCTGTAAATCCTTCATAATTAATTGCACCGATTGTTTTCATATCCTCAGGCTTAAGCAACTCACATGAATAAGCTGTATCCATACCTTTGATCTCAGGTATTTCCGTGACGTTTATGCCCTCCTGAAATAAATAATACGGACTGAATTCAATTCTAATTTTGAATAGCTGGTTCCTTATGCCCTGTAAAGTCAATCCGTACCGGATCTTAAGCCTTAATTTTTTTAATAATGAAACTTCTGTTTTTTCCTCCATTCCGGTTTATTTTATTTCAGATTTTATTAATTGCACGCCCATACCTGCCGTTACCACTCTCGAGATTCATTATTTGCCTGAATTCTTCGGATCTCATTATTTTTCTTTCGTTTGCCTCAGCCAGGATATGAATTCTTTTAAGAAGATCGGTATTTCTGGCTAATTTTGTTCTTGAGGAGGTATACCAGATATTATCCTCAAGTCCGACTCTCACTCCTCCACCTATTGCAATTGCAACCGAGTTCATCATAAGTTGCTGGTCACCTATCCCTGCAAGGCTCCAGACGGAGTTTTCCGGTAAATCGCGTATCATAATTCCGGCATGTAGAAGATCAGCCTGCGCGCAGGCTATATTTCCCAACAAAAGATTAAAATAACACGGAGGATTCAGCAATCCTTTTTTTATGAGGTATTTTGCATAATTGATCATGCCGGCATCAAATGCCTCCAGTTCCGGAACTATTCCCAGGCTCTTCATTTTAATTGCCAGATTCTGGATCATTTCAGGCGAATTAATGCTTGCAATTTGATTGAAATTCAATGAACTGAGAGTCAGGCTTCCCATATCCGGTTTTAAAGATCCTTCCAATTCCAAAGCCTCCGAACGTTCCTCAAATTTATTGAATGTTCTGCCGCTAAGGGAAACGCAAATAACTAAAGTGGGAGCGAATTTCCTTATGCCTTCAATAATTAATGCATAAACCTCTTTCTTATAAGTCGGATTTCCGGTTTGGACATCTCTGGCATGAAGATGTACTTTTGTTATTCCCAGTTCCCAGGCAGAATGAATGTCTTCAATTATCTCAGAAACACTTATGGGTATATGGGGAGTTAAACTTTTGGTGGGAATCAGTCCTGTTGGCGTAAAATCTATTATTAAATTTTCTTCCATATCTCATTTTATATTAGTACCCCGGGTAAAGATAATATTTAATTATTAGTGTAAGCCCGGAGATCGTGTCACTGTCCGACGAGCTATACTTAATGTCCGGTAATTAAATATACCCGTTGTTGTAAGCCCTGTTGTTATTTTATATTCTTCAATTCTGTTTTTAATTTATCTAAAAAGATTATTTACTTTTTGCATCTGCAAATCCCCTCCGGTGAAACCAACACTAAAAGTTATTTCATTATTGAAAGTAGAATAACCCATACAAAAATAATCACCGTGCATTATTGCTCCTGTTATATATGAATACTCAACAGGTATATTATTAAAATTAATGTCCGGGTAGTTAATGATTCCAACATTGGTAACTAAAGGGATTGGAGACGTTTTGCGCTGCATAGTCTGCTCCTTTAGTTTGTTATAAGGGATAAATCTGGATAAAACCAGGAAGGGTGAGAGCATATTCATTTCAGCATGCATCAATTTCTTAAATGTCATTTCTTCCCTCACCTTTATTAATGTATCAGCAAATGATTTTCCAATATCAATGCCAATGTTGCAAATCATAGAACCGGTTAAACTGCAAATAGCAGTATTATGATCAGGTTTTATATGTTTCCTTAAATCCACCGGAACAATTACAGGTTTAGCTGCTTTCTCATTTTTAAGGCTTGCAGTAACAAATATTCTTATAAATGCGGATAGAATTATATCATTTATAGTTGCATTATATTCTTTTCCAAATGCTCTTATTTTATTAAAAGTTTCAGATGTAATTTTAATTGTGGAAAATCGTTTTTCGTTATCGCTATTTGACTTATTCCAGTCGAAATGACCAGGATACGGACCTTTTGGGTTTCTTAAATCCTTCTTTTACAAATTGCAATTTCTGGAGAAAAGTAAAACTCCTGGTTACCTGCTTAATACTTCTATCACCATTTATATTGGTATATCCGGTATAATCCGGATCTTCTAATAGTATATTATAATTAAAAGCCAGAATCTTAACAAATTTTTTTAACCCTGCACCATCTGTTGGAGTGTGATTCATATTAATACATATAACATCTTTATGGTCGTTTCTGATAATTCTTGTTTTGACCAATGGAAAATCAAATGGGGAAATTGTAAGTGTCAGAAAACGATTTACCTCGACAAGAACATTATCAGTCTCAATCAGATCAATCATTAATGATGAATCAATTTTTTGCTCTTTTTGCCAAAAAGCATTTTTGCTCTCTTCCTTATATGCGTATGAAAAAATGGGCTCATAATAAATAGTCAGCCTCATAGCTTTTTTCATATTATTGAAATCAATTTGTTGACTCAGAAAAATAACAAACCGCATTTGCTGGTCTGCATTTGAACGCAAAAAGAATTGAATCTCATCGGATATCTCTGCAGGTATCGTTTCCGGTAAATCATTATGTAAATCTTCTATTTTCATATACTCAGTTTTTTAATTTGTCCTGTTATAATGCCTCTCCCTGCTTTAGCCGTTAGTCCACGTTGAATGGGAGGGATGGGCCGGAGGGATCTTCCCTCAAATTATTCCTGGTTATTGTTAAAACTAAAATCCTTTCTTTGGCATATTATCTATATCTTCTTTGACCCGGTCAATTTTATCAGCTTTTTTGCCCGAATTAAATTGGTATGTGAATTTAAGCCAAAAAGGTAAGGCATGCATTTTTACATTTCCCTCTGAATGACTATAGAAATTCTCAGCTTTGATTTCGGTTCCATGATAAGTAAAAGATTCTTGAAAACGGAAGCGCACTCATAACACCAAACTTGAATTTTCTATTAAAGCTTTTTTCCAGTGAAACGAAATAGAGAGCATCACTAAACGACATATTCTGAATATCTGTTTCAGGACTGTTATACTGAAATTGCAATGATGCAACAATATCGTATTTGAAGGTTACAATTGCTGAAAGCCCCGATTCGAATGCAATTTTATGCCGGTTGGCTATATTATACTGTTTAGCGAGATTGTTGCCGGCTGTATTAATGTTGAATAATTTAAAATAGGGATTTATGGATATCGCTTTATGAAGCTTCAATGCTCCAGCTATCTGAATGCCATACTCATGAATATCGCCAAGATTTGCCACCCGGGTTTCAAAAATACTTGTATCGTTAATAAATGTATATTGATTTATGGCATCAACTCTCTTTTTACTGAACAGTTGTAATGAAATATAACTATTACCAATGTTTTTCGAGTAATCGATTGATAAATTTTGACGGAATTCCGGTTTCAGGTCAGGATTTCCACTCTGGACAGCAAAAGGATCATTAATTGATGTGTAAGGATTCAATTCATATATGTTCGGACGATAAACAGTACGGCTGTAAGATAATTTTATGTTTTGTTTCGGAGTGAGTTTATAGTTTATTGTCGCATTCGGCAATAAAGCAAAAACGTTATTGTCAAAGCTACCGTTTAAACCCGATGTTGATTTTTCGGCGCGCATTCCTGTACTCAAAGTAAATTTTGAAAGATTATATGTGATTGTTCCATATAAAGCTAAAATATTTTCATGATATTTAAATCCGGCCGACTGCCTGTCCTGCAGCAATTGTGATTTTGCCTTAATTCCGGTGTCAAATTTCAGCTTTTCAGTAATCGGAGAAGAATAATCAACCTTAAAGCTTATTGAGTTTTGCAGAGGTTTTACAGTATTTACCTGATTCGTTAAATAATTATCAGACATAATATCTGTTTTGATATAGGTTGTACTGTTTTCTGCATTAAAATTGAAATAACTCAGGTCACAGGCAATTTCTCTGCCTGGCTTATTAAAACTATGTTTGTAATAAAGGGAGTAGAATGCCGAACGATTAATATCTTTATCCTGTTTCAGAGCTGACCAATGTTGATCACCAACGTTATCTCCCGTGACCTGCATCTCAACATTACCATTAAGTTCGTTTGAATACGGATTATAAAATGCATAGAAGTTTATTTGATTTTTTTCGTTTAACCTGTAATCAAATCCATAATGAAATCTGTGTGACCAGTCTTTTTGCCGTACAAACTGGTCAGATATGATTTCCGTTGTTCCACGGGTATCCCGGATATTGCGATTGCTGCTTTCTATAATATCCAGATAACTTAAATTACCGTCGTATGAAGTAAATAAATTAAGTTTTTTGAAACTATAATTAAAGCCGTAATCCGGGAAAATATATATCACCGATGAAGAAGTTGGCACTTCAGCATGAATATGACCGTTTATTCCTGATTCTTTGTCTTTTTTGAGAATTATATTAATAACTCCTGTTACGTCTGCATCATATCTGGACCCGGGTGTGCTGATAACTTCCACTTTATCAATCTGACTGGCTTCTAATTGACTTAAAAAATTCCTGTCACGCTCCCTGCCATCTACCATTATGATTATGTGTTGACTACCTTCCAGTGAAATGTTTTTCATCAAGTCTATCTGTATGCCTGGAATATAGCTCAACATATCAACCCCATTATTTGAAGCATCATACATTTTTTTATTAATAAAGTAAGTGGTCTTATCAGCTTCGGTTTTTGCTTTCATACGGTCGCCAACAACAACTATTTCACCAAGGGCAACAGATTTCTCCTGTAAAAGAATGGTACCTGTATTATAGTTATTTGTCAGCTCAATATTTTTAGAGACACCAGTATATCCTATAGCACTGATTATAATTATATATTTCCCGTTTGGAACGGATTCGATACTAAATTCGCCATCTATATTACTGGCAGTTCCGGTTATCAAAGTCGAATCTGCTATTCTTCGTAACGCTACCGTAGCAAAAGCTACAGGCTGCATGTTTTTCTGTTCCTTAAGCTGACCTTTGATATAAAGTTTCTGTTGCACCTGTCCCTGCAAAAGACAGAAACCTGTTGCAATAGCGCAAATCAACATGATAGCCTTTTTACCTTCTTTATTTCCCAAAATTGTTTTCATAATTCTCTTTATTAGTTTAAACCTGCGAACAATTATATATCGCAAATTGAGGCAATAAGAGAATTCGCTCCAACTATTTGGGATAGAAGGCAAGTATTTGTTATCGGCTGTAACTACCGGAAAGAATTCCGGATTTTATCTGTTACAGGCAGCAATAATTTGTGATGAAATGCATATTGCTATTTATGATGGAGGGCTAATAGCTCGTTAAAAATTTTCGTGTTGTTACGTGAGACAGGGATTTTAAATTCATTGTCTGACAGTTTTATCAGGTACCCTAAAGTGTTTCCCTGCTTGCTCCTGACTTTCTTTAAATTCACTATAAATGCCCGATGTGTCCTTAAGAAGTAGGGGATTTCTGAAAGTTGTTGCTCAATATTATTAATTGAATTACGGATGATCTCTTTTTTAACCAGATTGTCTTTGTTTAAATAAAAAACCACATAATTACCATCTGATTCAGCGTACAAAAATTGACTTGGATAAAAGCTTAACTCCTCTTTTTTTAGTTGAGAGCTGATTTTTATTAAATTTTCATGAGTTTGTTTGTCCGGACCTGTCATTGCATTGTTTTCTTCATTATACTTAACGCTTTGCCATAACAAGAAGCGATAATTTATTGCTGTAAAGAAAGCTAAAGGAATAATTCCTGTTAAAAAAGCGCCTTCAAAAGAATTCAGAAAAGTTGAAATATTCCATCTTTTTCCTGATGATTCAATAAAGAAACCAAGCAGATATATGGCAATACCTAAAACGCATAAAACAATAAAAACAGATAATAACTCTTTCAGGATAGTCCAATCATTAGCTGTTTGAAAAGTATTTAATAGTTTTCAAAATCTTAAGCGACAGGAATATCAAAATCCCGGATATAAAGCTATAAATTGCCATGGTTGCTTCATAACTCAAAGCTCTTGCTGCATGTGAGTTAAAGGGTTTATATAAAACTGCGAACCCAAAAACGAAGACAATAATTATTAAGGTTCCCGGAAGAGGATTCTTTATTATATAGTTTTGAGGGTATTTAATATTTAACCATTTATGAATTCCTGTAATCATCTGAAGATTTTTATATGACAGTTATTTCATGGACATGCAAAGTAAAATATCTTTATTAAATATACTAAGGAATTATACAGCAAGCTTACTTTCTTTGGTTTGGTTAAGCTGCTGTCGCCGGCGTAATTTCGATAACTCCCGGACTACATTGGCCGGAGGGAGCAGCCAATCAAAGCTTCCATTTGTGACTTGTCCAGGTTATTCTAATTCCCCGGTTCTTTCTGAAGGATATTATCAACCAATGCTGCCAGGTAGATGTAACCGGCACACCCATCGATTACTGCCTCATTTTCGTACCAGATAAAAGGCCAGTCCTCTTTATTTTCATAAAAATCAGGTTTTATCAGATAATTTCCCGGCACCATCCCCCCTGGTATGTACGTAAAATCGGCGCGGTTATTACCGTAAGTTACCTTCTTAGAATTAATGCCTACTCCTGAAACAAAAGATATGCTGGATGCCGGATGGCAACCAAGAATATAGTTCAAACCGCGGATTGCATATTCTTTGCTTATTATATCAGGAAAATACTGATGAAGTTTGGCATTGGTGAGTGACCAGTCAACAATGGAAAAATTACTGCCAGGAGAATAGAATCCTCCCTGACCAAGTGGCACACCATAAGGGTTAACATTGCTGATTGAATCAAGTTGTCTCTTCGTATTCATGGCTAGTACACGCAGATCATTTTTGTATTCCTCATTCATATATGGTATTGCTTTCAGCAAGGTTTTCATTGAACTTGCACCGAAAGACCTTCGCTGATTATTACTACCCAGGCTTGTTTTAACAGCAGGCCATATTTTTGCGAGATAGTCAGAATACTTTTTATCTCTTGTTGAAAGCAGTAGTTCGATAGTTAAATTGGCTTCCTGTCCTGCCGACATCGATCTCCCTAAATTACCCGGAAAGCCGCCTTGTGCAGTATTTTGAGGCTGATTTGCTGGTTGTTCTTTTTTGTTGGCGACTTCTTTTTCCCATACTTTTTTGGCTGTTTCAATGCATTCGGTAGCCAGACTGTCGTTATACGATTTCAGGGCTCTGCCGGCTGCCGCTAAAGCACCGGCAGATGATATATCGCCCATGGGACTGGAACTGGTAAATGCCCATCGGTCGTCCATTGTCCCGGATGTAAATCCATCTTTCTGGAAAGGTTTCAGGTTGGGGTTGTAAACCAGCCCGTCAGTTAAATTAACTGCGTCACCAATCATATTGTATTGCCACAAATGTGGTTGAACGATTCCGCGAATGGCATGTCCGAAGGCCCGAAACTGTGCAATCAATGCCAGGGAACCATGTTCAATCTGCTGCAACAGGTCCGGTACTCCGTCGGGATGATGAATGGCCACATACTTGCGGTCTTTGTCAACCATGGTTTCGTCGCGTATGATTTTAAGATCTTCCCACGTACTTACCATGTAGCCCAGGACCGTATTATGCGAGCCGGTCTGAATGTCGAAATCACCGGCATCAAACCAGCCTCCGATGTTTAGTCCGGGGATATGCTCGTATGGTTTATACCTGGTACCTGTTGTACTGCCCATCCTGTACCCGTCGTGGATGAGTGTATCCGTTGGAGCCTGCAATGCATCGTCCTGATGGGGATTTCCGTGCCAGACGCGATAGGCTTCTTTTACGAACATATGGTCCATTTGTACGGGGAACCAGGTGTCCAGCGTTGAATACCAGATATTTTCATAAACCTTATTTCCTATAGGGAATGGTTCAGTCTTGACATTTCCATATTGAATTTCATAAATACCAGGTTCTTTTACAGTTGAGAAATCGAATTTCAGGTAATTATACCGCATGAATTTGCCCGAACTGGTTAATTTGCTATCGAGAACTTTAACCTGTTTCCCATCGTCGCTAATCCGATATAAACTTGCCGATGCCAAAGGTTTATCATTGGGATCGAGTTCTATTACTGCAACTTTTTGCTGATCAGGATGATAACCCACTTGTGAATGCGAAATTACAGGTTCTCTGATCCAATCAGGAATGCTGTTCGGGTAAAACATCCATTGAATGACATTTCCTGTTTTCCCGGCAGGAATTAACTCACGAACTACCAGCCATCCATTTGGGGCGAGGTTACGTCCGTCTAACAGGCCGATCTCACCGGTTAATGAATTTATTGTTACCAGCGACTTTGGGTCATCGGGTGATAATATGAGTTTTTTGCCAGAAGCAAATGGTGCTGTTTTTGCGTATGTGCTACCGAATTTCTCATTTGTCAGCAGATTGTTGAATTGAGGAATTTTCTCAGAAAACGGATCAGAAACCATTGGGCCGGTTGGTACCAGTGGACATATGCCTGTTTGGTTATCCATTTTAAAAGTCTTCTTAAAATAGGTTGACGGAAGAAACTCAATGTTCATGCTTGCCTTTCCCTCTAACTTTTTGGGAACCGGTTTGTCAAGGATTACTGTAATAAGACAACCATTGTCTTTTGCTTCAACCTTGATTTTGCTTGTAAAGTCGAATTCCTTGTAGTACAGGGTTACGGTTGCTGTATTCTCGCTTGCGTTAATGGTACGGTCCTTAACTGTAGGTGTCAGGTCCCATTGTTCGGGTGTTGGACTAAGCCTTATTGCCCCTCCGGTAACGGTGCGGACCCCATGCTGGATCATTTCAATACCATTCACTTTTTCATCGAAAAATCCGCCTGTATTATACGAATCGTTATAAATCATCAGATCTACGCCTTGCTTCCTGAATACGCCCTGATCGTTAAGTTTAAAACCAGTTTGCTGACTGAATCCTTCAGGATTCAGGAAACCTGCCAATAAGGAAATCCAAAGGACTTTCCTAAAATGGTTATTTTTTTTAGTCATCGTTATATAGTTTATGGGGTGTATGCTTTTGTCCGTCTCTGTTACCCCATGTACTCCGGAATACCGAACAGGTTTTCGAAACCTGATTGTTCAGAAATCATCTTAAATAAGAAACCCTGAATTTTAGATGTCCTTTACTTTTCCCGGCCCGTTAATATCTCTTCCAGCCTCTTTCGTTTTATACAGTTATCAAAACGAAATGACTGAGCGAGTTCTGTCAGTTTTTCTTCAGACAGATCTTTGAATAAATTGCAATATTCAGGTACCAGCGCTTCGGCAATAAGTATATGTCTCACCAACAGGTCAATCATACCTTGCTGGCCTTGAGGATAGGGATTATAATCTCTGAATTCCTTTTTAAACAATTCTTGTATTGGCGATATCACCTGCCTGATATTTTTATCGGTCGATCCCCATCTATCGGCTCCCAATGAATCTTTTTTTAAAAGGAAAGCTGAAACCAGTTTCATGTATGGAGTATTGTCATTTTGATGCATGATTGCCTGCAATCCCATATCCTTATAAAGCCAGATGCACCAGCTTACCTTGTATTTGTTGTAATACGCCAATTGATCTTTTAATATCTGGTATCGCATTTCATCTTTTTCAGGGTTACCTGTATAAACAGGGCCAAATTCACCCACCCAGAGAGGAACATGGTGCGAAAACATGAATTCACTTTTCTTAAGGAAATCTTTTTCAAGGGTATCCTTGTCAAAATACCTCTCACCGGTATTACCCGGATAATCTCCGCCAAAAATAAATCCAGGGACAGCATAATCGTGATTTGTATAGACCACATTATCCCAAACTTCTGTAAACTTATCAAAATCAACTGCATATCGATCACCTTCAAGGAACAGAATATGATTCGGATCGATTTTCAGAATTGCATCGCGAAGACGTTTGTAATAGGGGAAAAGTTTTTCGCCGGTAGGTTCAGCAGGCTCGTTAATCAGATCGTAACCTGCAACCCATGGCTGGTCTTTATATCGTTGTGCAATAGCTTCCCATAGAATTAATGCCCTGTCCTGGAAATCCTTATGTTGCCAGAACATTGCCTTATGTGTAGGATTGTCGCTGTGCCAGTGCTGGTTTTGAGCACCTGGTAAGGCATGCAGGTCGATTATAGTATAAATTTTATTTTTTGCACACAATTCTATTACCTTGTCGAGGTATTCAAAAGCACCTTCCTTAATGACCCGTGGATTCATATCATCTTCAAAAAGATGGTAATTTATTGGGATTCGAACCAGGTTCAGTCCCAGACTGTGAATGTATTCTGCATCAGGTTCAGTGAAATAACTTTTGTAAAAGGTATCGAAGAAAAGATTGTATTTTTTTTCTCCCAATACTTTCATTAACCCTTCACGCACAGTTTGTTCATTAAATGGATAACCATCAATGAAATTCTCCATGTGAAGCATTCCGCCCAGTCCAAAACCACGTAAATAAACAGTATCGCCCTTTTGGTTGACTATCTGATTTCCAGAAACCCTTAGCCAGCTTTCATTTGTTAAACTCATTTTATTTTCTGCTTTTTCAGTACAAGAGTACAACAAAAATATGACCTGGATGATCAATAGAAGTAAGAAATTTGTTCGTTTCATAGTTGTTCTGGTTAAATTGTTAAGATTAATATTGCATATTCTTTTCTATTTTCGTCTGTTTATCAGGCAATTCAAATATATTTTCATTTTTGTAGTAAATATAGGCAAAATCCCTGTTCAGATGTCACAATCAAAGGAAGAATGTGTCAGTAAATACTATTTGTTTTGATTACAATCCTGTCAGAAGCTAAACCTTTGCCTGAGGCATGCAAAATGATCTGCCCAGCTGTTTTATTTGAGCGTATAATTACCAGGCATCTTCCTTCATATGCTTTTCGATAAGGTTGTTGAAAGCTTTCCATACTTATAGGATTTGAATTTCCAACGGCAGCAATTGTGCCTTCCCCTTCAACCGAAAAATTGATAAGGTCATTGAATAGAGGATTTATTATGCCATTTTTATCAGTGATTTCAACTGTTATATAACTTAAGTCCTGTCCATCTGCTTTTAAAACTGTCTGATCTGCTGTCAGGTGGATCTTTGATGGTTCTCCGGCAGTAATAAGTTTCCATTCTGCTGATTTTTTACCATTTATATATCCGATTGCTTTTAGAGTACCTGGTTCATATGGGACTTGCCAGGTAGCTTTGAATTCTGTTTTTCTTGATGTTATTTTAGTTTCCAAAGGCTTATTATTTAAAATAAGCTGTACGCTGTCGCAACCTGAATAAGCAACTACCGGCATGTTTTTCCCATTATAACCGGGCCACGTCCAACTTTCCTTGACATCATCCCAGCCCCATGGCGAATTGCCTGTTCCCTCAAACGAATGGACAGGGGCAAAAACAAAGGCAGATAGTTTGTTTCCGATATTAAACAAGACATCCCGGTAATACGATCTGGGTCTTTTAAAACCACACAAATCAAAATCACCGCTGTAAGTTGACATCCAGGGGTAAAGCTGATCCTTGCTTTTCGTGAATCCCCACCAACCTAAAGATACTTCTCCCATGAAGTCCATAGCTGTCCATTCAAAATTGCCCAGTACATAATCATAATCCAGGACTTTCATCCAATTTTCAAATGAATGTATTGGGTCTATTTCGGTTGAAAACATTATTCTGTCAGGCAGGCGCTGGTGGTCGTTTTCATATTGAGATGACTGATAACTGTAGCCGCAAAGATCCAACGCTGCAAAGAAAGGGTCACAATCGCGCCACTGGTCAGGTGTACAATTCCGCCAGGCAAGCCCATTCTGCGCTATATTGGCTGTTACCGGTCTTGAAGGGTCCAATGAACGAACAAAACCTGCAATCTGATAAGCTAATGCAATTCCAATGCTGTCTCTGTTTTCGGAAATCTGATTACCAATACTCCATGCAAAAATGCTTGGATGATTCCTGTCACGTAATATCATGCTACTCACATCTTTTCGCCACCAATCGTTGAAATATACATGATAATCATCATCTAACCAGCCTTTAACCCAAACATCAAAAGTCTCATCAAGTACGAGCATTCCTATCCTGTCGCACGCATCAAGAAAAACCGATGATGGCGGGTTGTGCCCGCAGCGGATAGCATTAAAACCGGCAGACTTTAATAACTCAACCCGGCGTATTTCAGCCCTGTCATTGGCAGCAGCTCCTAACGGACCATTATTTGAGTGCAATGAACCTCCTTTAAGTTTTAATTGCCTGCCATTGAGGAAAAAGCCCTTTTCGGTATCAAACCTTAAAGTTCGTATAGCAAACTGAGTTTCGGTTTTATCAACTATCTGGCCTTTATTCATAATTTCGCAAACTGCTTTGTAGAAAACCGGCGAATCAGTTGACCATAAATCAGGTTTAGGTATATCAAACGAGAGATTAATTATTGAAGGTAGATTTTTAAATACCTGAGTAAAAATCTTCTTCTCTGAAATCTTTTCTGATTTTGCATTAAAGACCGACAGGATTAAACCAATATCGGCATTTTTTGAGGTGTAATTATTGACAGTTGTTTTTATATCTACTTTAGCATTTAAAGAATCTGCCTCAGTTGTTGTAATATACGTACCCCAATATGGGATATGAATTTTATTTGTTATTTCGAGGATAACATGGCGATATATGCCAGAACCTGAATACCATCTGGAGTTACGCCCTTCATTTTTTACTTCAACTGAAATAACATTTTCGTCATCACCATAATTCAGGTATTTTGAAAGGTCATATCCAAACGCGGTATATCCATAAGGATGGTTACCTAAATGATGGCCATTTATCCATACATCGGAATTCATATATACTCCATCGAATTGAATAGTCACAACTTTATCGGCTAAGTCTTTTGGCAATTTAAAATGCTTCCTGTACCAGCCGGTGCCGCCGATCGTATAGCCGGTAGCTGAGCCACCCAGTGCTTCAGAATCAAAGGGGCCACTTATTATACGAGGTTTCCCGGTTGATGACTGCGATTTGTCTGTTAAAGGCAAATCTTCAATACTCCAATCATGAGGTAAATCTATATTCCGCCAGGCTTTATCATCAAAACCTGGTTTATCAGCACCTTCTATTTTCCCTTTAAAAAACTTCCAGTCTGAATCAAATAAGGAATCTCTTTTCAGTACTTGTGAATAAAGATTTATTTGTAAAACAGAAATAAAAACCACAAAATGAAATAGACGGATTTTCATAGATAGGTAATATTAGATTTAATTTTATCTGAAGGTGGTAAATTTCTTACGGTTACATCCAAATTTTCGGCAATAATTTGAAATAATTGCAGGATAAATCCATTCCTGCTATTCCAATAAAGTTAACTGATTATATGTTTCGCTTTTAGCAGAGCCTTTATTATTTTTTGTGATTAAATATTCCAGCGCCAAGCTCATATCCAGGTGTGTTTGGCATAACATGCATATAATCAATCGGGAGTGGCTTATCCACTTCATCCAGGAATGGATTGTCATCATTGCCTGTTAATCTCAATGAAATTTCACCTTTTTTTATTACGTTTTTTTCATTTATTTCAAATTGGCCAGGGTTCAAACGCACTTTATCCGGTATTCCCTTGAAATATTTGTAGTTTACTACTACGCAATTATCCATGGAACAATTTAGCTGTATTGGAATCATTATTAACCCAAACGTATCTGCAATTTGAAACAATATTGTTCTTAAAAATAAAACTTTTCTTTGGCGATCCGGTCCATATTACATGGGATGTGCCAAAAAATATCGAATTTGTAAAACTACCTTCGTTTCCCAGAAATACCATAGCATTTCTGACTCTATAAAAGACACAGTGATCAACTTTAATTTCATTCTCAAAAGCAATGACCCCTGCCTGGATCTGAGAAATATTCGCATCTCCGACAAACATACATTGCTCAACTAATAGATCAGTTTTTGTCTTATTATACCTTGCGATCGGAAAATACCTGGTATGGGGATAATAATAACCATGAAACTTAATTCCTCTGATTGTGACATGACTTTCGTTAATTAAAAAACAGACAACCCAATCAGGCAATCCCGCGATTTCACCTTTTATTGACTTGCTGGCAATTACTGGCATTTTCTCAGGCGTCCATGAATGTATCGTCGGGTAATATACTTGCTTCGATTACAATACGTTTATCATCCTGCATTTTCGCTGAAGAAACTGAGATATGACTATCCAGGACATAGATTCCCGGATTTATTTTCATAGTATAAATACTATTATCCCCGCTGCTGATAATCTCAGCAGCTTGTTTAATAGAAAAAACAGGAGCTTCTTTGGTACCTGGATTTTTATCATCTCCAGTGTTACAGTCGACATAGACTGCCTGTGATTGAACAGTTAAATTGTAAATCATAGCCAGAAGAATTATAAATAGTGTTTTTTTCATGTTAATAAATTCTAATTTGTACCTCCAACGTTCGTGCAATGTGGTTAGTAAGGATTACCAGCTGAATAAGTCCCCAACCGGCATCCAATAAATGCTTTTCTTCAGATAAGTAAAAATGTATTTACCGTCAGGCGAAATATCCATATCATAATCGTCGTTCCTGGTATTGAATTTTGGACCTACGTTTTTCGGACTTGTCCATGTTCCGTCACTATTTCTAAAAGAAATATACTGGTCCAGGCCTCCAAATCCGCCAGGCCGGTTCGATGAAAATATCATGTAAGTTCCGTCCTTACTGACAAATGGATCCGCGTCATTAAAGGCTGAACTAATCGGCGTACCAATTTTGACCGGGGCGGAACATGTTTTTTCCCCGCATCGAGACATATAAATATCGCCGGTCGAATTTTTAGCATCCCAATAACAGAAATAAATCAATCCATCACTGGTAAGAGTAGGGTGAAATTCCCATATAGTATCTCCGCCAATATCAAAAATACTTTCCGGTTGAGACCATCCGTCCTTTATTTTTTTTACCCTCCATAAATTATAATTTTTGATATCTGTCTTCCCTTTGCTGGTAGAAAAATATAAGTACCTGCCATCAGGAGAAAAGGCGGGTTCAGTAGCCCGGCAGTCTCTTGAAAATACTGCCGTATCGGGTAATAACCATTTATCGCCTGCTCTTTTCATATGCATGATTTTAGTATCAGGCCATATCCCTCTGGAAAAATAGACTTCATCTCCTTCCGGTGAAATAGCCAGGGCAGATCCTCTTGCCGCAGTGTCAGATATGATTCCGGGGGCAAATAATTTTGCAGAATCTTTTGGAGGGATCTGCCCGAAGTAATCAAATGACTTCTTTTCAGCAACAGATTTTTGGGAAAATGTATTCTGAAAAGTAACAGCAATAAATAAACCAAGAAAAATAATTTTTGCCTTCATAATGTGTAACTTGATTATAATGACTTATTTGTTAATATTAAATTGAATTGTCTTTTTGTTTCAGGTTCTTAAGTATTTTTTTTAATGACGATTCAAATTGTAAAATCTCATCATCGGTAAATCCCTTATAAAAGAGATCAGTCGCTTCCGAAGAAATTTTAATTCAAAATTATTGTCGGGAATTTTTCTTAAAGATGCACGTCACTTTTCAGCAGATGACATCGGGCACTAGCAGTTTTCAAGAATCAGGTTAATTATATCATAGCTTACTGCATCAAACATGGTCTCTACATTTTTCGTATATTCAGAACTATGGCTCATAATAGCGTCCTTTACGATAAAGGCTTTATAATCATTATTCTGAGCCCCGTTTCTGGTTGCCAAAACACATCCAACAGCACTTAAACCACAAAGAAACACTGTATTTCTTCCATTGTCAGTGAGAACTCTGTTGAGATTAGTTTTATTAAAACCATCTGAATAGGTTTTAATTATCTGAATGTCTTCCGGTTTGATTAATATTGAAGCAGGATATTCAAACTCTTCTGTACCTGTTCGTGGTCCATTTTCATCGTTCTGATGATATATTCGAATGATTGGAAAGTCGTGCTTACGGAAAAGTTTGATTAAGAGATTTATAAAGAATATTGCAAGTTCTTTATCTCTGGGGGGAATCGTAGCCATATATTTATTCTGAACATCAATTATCAGTAACGCTGGTTTGATTCTTTTTTCAACTTGTATAGAATTATCTGTCATGGTGCTATTGTGTTTTTACGAAAATTCTGATTTATCTTCCGGAGGTAGTTCCTGTAAAAACCTCTTTTCCAAATGCCATACATTCAGCTCTTTTCAGGTTGTCATATTCAGGCATTTTCATTCCCACCATCATATTGCGAGAATCACGATCCAGCAAACCTAACGTAATCCTTCCCAGAAATACTTTTGAAGGCACTTTAATATCTCCGCATATTTTTGCTATGTGGTTATCGATCAAATCAGTTTTTTGTCTGGGACCGGCAGGTTGCATCATGTTTCCACATACTGCATATAATCCTCTGATTTTTCCCTTTATCAAATCCTTATTCTTCTTTATATATTCCTGCAGCTCTGCAGATGTCTGACCGCTACGGATAGAACCTCCAATGATTATATAATCATATTTAGATAAATCGGGATTCTCCCGAACATCAAAAACGTTGGCAACTCCATCCATTCCTTCAGATATCCACAATCCTGCATCACGGGAAGATCCGCACCATGTGCCATATAGTACAGCCCACTTCTTGTCTGATTCATTCGGATAGTACTCCAGCGCCCGAAGTTTTTTTGGAATAAATAAGCCTAAGGCACCCAGAATTCCAATTTTAAAAAAGTCTCTTTTTTCCATATGAATAAATTTAGTTAAGCTCAAATATACATAACCGTCGGATCAAGGCCTGGGCACAGCGAGGCTCTTTTGCAGAATCATAACAAGTTCATCTGCATTGTACAGTTCAGGGATGACCCAGTGTGAACCGAAAATAAGTTTGGGTATGCCACCCTTGCCACTCTGGATAGTCTGACCGTAAATCCGGATGCAGGTTTTCATATACTGTCCGATCCAGGGATCAGACCAGGCGGCATCGAACTTCTCCTGGCCAACCAATTCAACCGCTTTTGCCCTGGTTGTTTCCAGGCTTCGGGGGCGCCAGCTGTCACCGGACTCAAAAGTGAACATCCAGTTTTCGAAGTCAGGAAAAGCCTCCCGCCTGGCGACCCATACCGCCAGTCCAATCCTGGCCAGTTCACAGGAGTTTTTGAAAGCATCCACATCCTGGGGGATGTAAGGATTGCACTCTGTATTCAATGGCGCCGGACACAATGCAAATGACAGCTTGCCAGCATAGCGGCGAATCGCATCATTGAGCATAAAATGTATTTTCTGACAATGCGGACATTGATAATCAAAGAGCAAGGTGACTACGTAAGGGGCATCCGGAGACCCGACCATCGGTACAGTGTGGTAATCGAGTGCAGGCAGCTTATCCTGTGATTCACCGTTGCGATAAACGGCTGAGGGAGTAAAGCCGATCTGACAGGCTGCCAGGATGCCTGACAGGACCAGACCGATCAAAACCAGGCCCATCGCATGCATAGGTCGAATAATATGCTTTGGAGTTGCTGGAGAAACATTTTCAGTAATTTCATTATTTATCAACGGAATATTGTTTGAATAGTTAGCGAATTCCCTGATCGCCCGCCAGATGACCAGAACAGCCAAAAGCAGACCGGTGACATGTGTGGTCATGCAATAGGGGCAAAAGCTTCCAATGAACCATTTCTGCACAATAGTGAACCATATGGCACTTCCGGCAACCGAACCGACCAGTATCAACATCACACTCCAGGCCAGGCGCCGAATCGGTGCCTCTGTAGCCGGACCAATGAAAAGACCGGCTACCAGCAAAGCGAGGTATACCCCCACGGCCAAACCACTGACAGGTATCATCCCCGCTATAACCGACCACTGGCTATTGAGAACCTGTTCGCACGGACTCCCACCGCCGCAGCCAACCATCGACCCGCCTGCCAGATAATGCCAGCTCAGGATAGCGCTCAAAACCAGAGCCAACGTGTTTAATCCTGTCAGGATCCATCGCCACAAGGGCCATGATCGTTGAATATGTGATTTTTCTTTATTAATAGCCAAAGTTCAATCCTCCTCCATTTGCAAATTAAAAACCCCGCGGCATATCAGTTTCCTGTAAAGCCGCGGAGTATTATAAAAATTTTATCTGATCCTTACTGATGTTCTCACTTAGGTTTTTTAAAATATTGATTTGGCGCACCCGGTGTTGGCAGATAACTTGCGACCTGAGCACCGTTTTCATGAGCCTTTGCCAGAGGTGTGCTGAGTGTGATACCACTGCCGGAGACCTGTGCACCTACATTGTGTGATTTAGCAAGTGGCGAAGTGACGGTTATGGTATCGACAGGAGCAGTACCACGGGGGCCAAAGCGACGGCGCATACTGGTGACGGCAGCGACAACAGCTGTCTCATTGTTGGAATCACTATCTATAGTAATGGTCTGACCTGCGCTAAAGCCTTCTACGCTGGCAACCGGGATAAATTTTGTA
>CAWHIG010000006.1:0-139573 GCA_963829255.1 uncultured Bacteroidales bacterium | reverse complement strand
GCAATTTATTCAATTAATCATTGAAAAAGAAGTACAATTAAAGAGAAAACCGCAATATATCAACCAGGATTTATATCAACAGAAATTCAGAATTGAATTATGGAGAATTTGAAATACCTTTACATAACCAGACTTTGACCTATGATCTTAAATGGTTCACTTTGTTTAAAGTACATTCAGTGATATGAAAAACCCGGAGGAAGAAGAATTAGAAAAATTTATCAGAGATAATAAAGATAAGTTCAATATAAATGAACCTGAAGCAGATCATGATCAACATTTCTTAAATAAATTAATAAATAAATTTAAGGAAGTAATTGATATTGTGCCATATTTAGTAAAAGTTGGCTTAGCGACAATACTTATATTTATTTTATCTTTTCTTATATGGAGAACCTATATCTGTCCTCCCCTGACCCGCATTTCTTTCAAATATTGGAAAGCAGAACATGATTATAGATATCAAATTCATCGAAATACTCAACTTGCTTATAGTTATTTAAATAATTCGGAAGAGAAGGCTAAATTTAAATCTGAACTTCAAAGATTTGAAGATTCCTATAAAGTTTTAAAGAAACAATTGAGGGTAAATCCGTCCATGGATAATATAGCAAATATGTTGAGGTTTTATCAGGAAGAAGTATTGGCATTAGAAGAAAATATCCAAACTTACACGAATAGAAATTCACATGGTGATTCATAATGCAGAACATTAAATAGCATCACAACTGCACTCCTTGCCTCCGGCTTTTTCAAAAGCTTCCTTTCCTTCAGTTATGGAAAAGTAAATAAGACCAGCAGCACCAATAACATCGGCATAGGCGAATCCTGTAATTTCATAAACAAGACTTGATACAAGAAGAACCAAAGACATATATACACAAATCCTGGTACAATTGGAATCTGCAATTATAGGTTCAGAATTTAGTTGCCTGCCTATTTTCTTTTTGGCAGTCATCAGCCAGACCATTACTATTATTGAAACCAGTGATATAATTATACCCCATAATGTTGTTGTGGGTTTGTGATGGTTGATGAGATTTAAAATTATTCCTGTTAATAAGCCTGCTGATAAAAGATAAAATCCAATGCCTGTAATCTTTAAGGCTTTGATCTCGAATGTACTTTTCGGACTTTCCGGGTTTTGTCTGATACGTAATATCATAATAGCTATGCCAATTCCCGACATTACTTCAATAAAACTATCTATACCAAAACCAAATAAAGTAAGGGTTTCATCTTCATAACCTAAGATTATTGATATTATGCCTTCAATAACATTGTAAAAGATGGTAAAGAGGCTCAACTGGTATGCCCTTTTATAGGGTCTGTTTTCTTCTGTTTCCATTTTAAAGGATTCTTAGGTACTTCCTGAACTCTGGAAAAGTCTGCTCAATTCATATGATTATTCACCACAAATTAATTATCAGACTATTGCAAGTCGTCACATGCTTTAATACCTGTTTCATTAGACGGTGATTATATTACCTTGACATATCCAGGTGACACAATATAACAGTAAAAGGAACAATTTGTTTATCTCCCGGCCAAAAACACTGTTTTCAATGGATTGTTGTGGTTAATCTGTGCATTAATCATAAGACCACTTAAAATCAATGGACAGATAAATAACAATAACATTTCGGTTAATAAAATTGTTTGCGCTTACAGCAAATTAACTGGTTTATCTGCTTGTTGTTTGTGAGATTGGGCTGTTTATTGACATTTTTTTATTAAATTAATACCCAAATGTATCTTTTCAAACTTCACCTTTATTGAATATCTCATTATAAATGGACTTAAAACAACTTAAAAAGTCAATTCAGAATACTGCATCCTCTATCTTGTCACACCGCATCACAATTGCCGTTCTGAAAGGTATTGCAATATATTTTGTTATAACATTAGTATTCGGGTTGATATATTACTTCTTCGACTCGTTAGACTTCAGGTCGGCATCAGGTTTTAATACTTTTCACTTCTTTGATTACATTTATTTTAGCGCTGTTACATTCACAACAATAGGATACGGCGATATTGTTCCTAAAGCTGGTGCCGGGCATTTAATTGTTTTTATTGAATCATGTTTTGAGTTGACCTTTTTCCCGGTTTTTGGAGGCTATATTGCCTACAAATTTCTGCAAAGGCCTAATGATATCCTTTTGACTGAAAACTTTTTTATCCGTTATAGGAATGAACGGATTTATCTTTCTTCCAGGGTTGGCAACAAAGGGAAAAACTTAGTCGACTGTTCTGCAACAGTTGAGTTTATTCAAATTGCGAACAATGTGAAACGCACTTTATACAGACGGGAAATTAATGCCCCTTTAGTCGAGATGACATGGTATCTGGAAATCCGTTTGGATGGAGATGAAAATGCTTCAGCTCTTCAGCAGTTGAGATCTCTGATTGCTAATCCTCACTCCTCTCTGATCCGCACGACAGTTTCAGGATATGATTCTAATTCAGGAAATCTGGTTCATGTTTTCAAGTATTATACAATGGATAAATTAATATATGGCGGAATTTTTGCAGATGTATATAAATGGGAGGGAGTTAAACGATCAGAGCCTGACTGGACGCACTTTAATAAAATTGTCCCTTTAGCTGCGAATGAACAACAAATCATTGACAACCTCTTACATTAAAAAGTATTCCCGAAGTGCATCTGCCAATAACAATTAAGCTTGCATTACACGACGATATAATGAGAGCTGCAAATAGCAGAATCACTTCAGATTTGTAAAATTAAAGCCTCAGATTTCACTTTGAAGCCTGAAGTTTTATAAAATTCAGTACCTCTTCTGAATCTTTTACCGGATCGACGGACTCGTTTTTATAAATTATTTGCTTGTTTTTTCCTATAATAAAAGTCCATCTTTTTGCAGTTACTCCGCGAACAAGTTCATGTTCAGTTCCTCCTACCGTTCGTTTCAGGGATCCACCCTCTCCGACCGGAACACCAAATGCCTTCGCAATTTCGCCCTTCTCATCGGATAAAAGAGTGTAATTGAGGTTTTCAGCCTGTTTGAAAAGCTGAAGGCTTTCAATTTTATCGCCGCTTATGCCAACAACCTCAACACCTGCTGATTGCAGATCATCTTTATGGTCACGGTAAGAGCAGGCTTGTTTGGTGCATCCACTGGACATTGCGGCCGGATAGAAGTAAACCACAATATATTTCTCACCAAGGAATTTTTTTATATCCCAGGTCGAGCCATTATCAGCAAGAGCTTTAAATTCAGGCGCTTTATCACCTACAGATAAACCTTTCTGACCAGACATGCCATAAGAGGCAAAAATAAATAATGCAAAAGTTAAGATTTGTGCTTTCATTTTCTGATGTAATATTAATTTCTTTAAATGAACTCCATTAAATTGTAAAGTGATAGCTTCGATTAATTCAGCAGGCCCTGGAATAAGGTTTTTTTCCTGACTTATCCGGCCTTTTCATCGAAATTATATTTCTACTAACAATTCAATTTCAGATAAGTTCTTAATAAATTATTAAGTAATTAATATTTAACCTGATCTCTGCCAGAGATAGGATTTGTTAAAGTGAATTGACGCAGGGCCGGGACAACAATAAAGGCTTGAATGATCTATTTTTTTAGGCACCTAACTGATTCCCCGCGCTGTTTGGGACTGCTGCTTTTGCCTAGACTGCTATTCATTGAAAGGTAGTGGTCAATGGCGGTAAGAGACCTGCTTTCTGTCGAACTCCACCAGATACCAATGCTTCCAAGGTTGAGAAATGTGCCATTCTCAACACGATAACCTCCCGGGAGACCTATAAACCCGGTTTCATTTGTTCCATTATTACCTTCGCTCCACCCAGCTGTGCTTTTCATTCTTTCACCGGCAGCTCCCTGTCCTCCTGAATAATAAGTCAACCTTGTCCAATCAGCATCACTGGGCATAGTCCAGCCAACCGGAGCTAACCCTCTTGGGTCATTCACAGCATACCAATTGTAAAGTTTGCCATACTTGGGACCGTTTGCCGGGTCGTTATTATAGTAACACCATGCAGGTTTTCCTGATTCACCGGCTGTTGTCCATTCTTTGTTGGTTCTGGCTTCAGGAATTGAATCACCATTTCGAAAAGTGCTTACATTCAGGTTTGCTATCGCCCAGGTATCTGTACCGATCTTTACAATACTTAAATCTTTGGCCTTAATTTCTGTCTCAGGTTTTGAACTCTTTTGGATGGTTTTTGGCTTCGTCTGAGAAGATTTTGAGCTGGTTTTCGTTGACTTGGTTTTCGTCTGAGCAGATTTAGTGCCTGTTTGTGTAGATTTCGTTTTTGTCTGTGCAGATTTTGAACTTGCCTGGTCAGAATATGATATACCCGGATGATCGATATTACCCGATATATTTCCATAAAAAAATAAAAATATAAAAATACCGGTCAGTGTGATAATCTCTTTTTTCTTTTTCATATCGTCTTCATATTTGTTCTTATACTAAACGCAGGATAAATGGATAATAGATAACCAGTAAGATATAGGATATACGATAAAATTTAATTTTTGTTGCAATATCATGAAAAAAGTAAACCCCTGGAGGATGATTTCCAGGGGTCGGACTTAAAGTGTCATTTTAAATGATCACACGAACTCTCGTGTAATCTTATATTATTTCGAAGATTTGGCTGTTAAGAACCAATGGGAAATAATAAATGTCCTATTTCTCACCGTAAATTACAAGAGCGCTTGAATCAATAGCTACCTCACCAGGGCGATATTTCTTATTGATCAATTCAAATACATCACTTCTTACTTTTGCCTTTGTTGCATCATCTGCCTTACTGAGGGCAGCAACAACAGGAGCCACTACTTCAGACATAAAACTCCAGTAAACTTCAGCGCTTCCCGTTTTTAGTTTTCCACTTGTTTCTGTCTCAGAGATATTTTTCAATCCGGCTTGTTTAAACAGATCCGCAATCATACCGCTTGCAGCACATCGAAACAGACCTGGTGCACCAGGCATTGGTTGCGGTAAAATTATATTGTTTTTAATGATGTTTAAAACCGCAGTAGCCCAAAAATTCTGTTCCGGTACATTCCAGACTGCAACAGCAATCTTTCCTCCAGGTTTTAATACCCGCACCATCTCTTTTGCGGCAAGTGACATATCGGGGAAAAACATAAAGCCTAACCGGCAGCTGATAGAATCGAAGCTGTTGTCAGGGAATGGCAGCTCTGAAACATCACAGGCAGCGAATTCCAAATTTTTTATTCCGCGACTGGCTGCATTTTCCCTTGCTACATCAAGCATACCTTCAGAAAGATCTGTAACAACTACTATTCCGCCTTTTAGCTTTGTTGCAATAGTAAGTCCGGGTTCACCGGTTCCTGATGCTACATCCAGCACCACATCTACATCCTTCGGTTTTATCAGTCGTATGATTTCAACTCCTAATGGTTTCAGGAAGTTCATCGTCAGATCGTCCCATTTCTTCCAGCCCGGAGAAAATCTGTTCCATATTTCCTTCTGCTGTTCTCTTATTTGTGTAAGTTGTGCTTCCATTTATTATTCGTCAGTGATTATAGTGCTGACACCGCACTGTTTTAGTGCATTTTAAATAACTTTTACGATACAAAGATGCTATAAGTGGAAGTACATTATTGGTAACAAAAGTTACAGATCGCTGTAACAAGTGTTACAAATAGCGGAGGAGTTTGATCTGATTCCTGTAGAGCAACAGCTTATTGTCGTTCTCCAGTTTTTTCAAAAGACGTGAAACAACCACCCGGTTTGTCCCTAGTTCGTCTCCTATCTGCTGGTGTGTTAGATTGATAAGAGATGATCCGGTTGCTTTTGATTTTTCCTTAAGGTAAATTATCAGCCTGTCGTCCATTTTTTTAAAAGCAATATCATCTATACTTTTAATAACTACGGTAAACCCGTCTAGGATTGTGGTCATTACAAATTTCTTCCAGGTAGGATATTTTAAAAGCCATTCATCAACAACCTTTCCAGGAACAGCTAATAAAACTGAATCTTCTTCAGCTACCCCTTCTATTGAGCTGACCTGTGCAGTCATCCAGCAAGTGAATGACATAGCGCAGGTTTCTCCACTCCTTACATAATATAACAGAATCTCCTGTCCTTCGTCATTCACCCGGCTTACTTTCACAATGCCGCTGATTACCAAAGGAACAGCCCTTACGGGACTACCTATCTTCATAATTGTTTCCCCACCGCTTACCTTCATCAGCATAGATTTAGATTCAAGCTCAGCTAATAAAGCAGGCTCAAATACAGAAGAGAATATGCCGGAATATTCCGGAGTTTCGCTAGACATAATCGTTAGTGAATTTCAGGAATAAATACTTTATAATCATTGTTGTCAACATTACAACAATGATTGTAAAACAGTTGGAGTCTGAATTATGTTTAATGCTTACTGCATTTCAGACAAATGAATTGTTTTTTATTTTTCACACTGAGTAATTGCACTCTTGAAAGCATCGGCTATATTTTTGCCTGTTTCAACATCGTTTACCTCGAATTTTACATCGGTTCCCCAGGCTTGCTGTGCGCCGTTCTTATATACTTTAACAAGTTTTTCTTTATTTTTGCCGTGTAAAGTCACTGCAATATTTTTGCCGCTCACTTTTAAATCGACGGTCATCTTATTCATATCGGGAAGTGCAAATTCATAGATTTCATCTGTAGTTTTGCCTTTATCGTCAGTACTGGAAACGGTCAATGTAATTTTACAGGGATCATTATTGGTGAGCTCTATCTTTTGCTTTACCTCTTTCCCTTCGCTTTTGATATCACCAACATTTTCAGTGATAAACTTAATGGCAGATTGCTTATCGCCCCAAACTTTTTCTTTGGGCTTGCCATTGCCAGCCAGATACTTAATAGCTTCAGCTATGTCCTGTGCCTGTCTGGAATCGAAAGCCATAATTTTTATACCATCGTCAAATGATTGTTGTTTGCCTTCTTTAAATACTTTTACAAACAACTCTTTGCCTTTAACTGATACGTCCACGTTCAGATATTTACCTGCTGACTCAATTTTTACTGTGGCGGGATCTAGCATGTATGGGTAAAATTCAAACGATTGTTCCACCATTACTCCTTTCGTATCTGTTTTTTGCAGCACATATTTGACATTCAGAGGTTCGGTTGAAGCTGAGCTGAAATTTAGCTTATAGATGTCGGTTCCGATAGTTTCACCCGTTAACGTATTTGTCAAAAACGTAACGGCCTCACCAATGCTTTTCCAGGTAGCCGGCTTAGTCTCTGAACTTTTTATGGCTGCTTTGAAAGCTTCCACCATTTCACGTGAAGTTTCTATATCGGTAGTTAAAATATTGATCTCATTTTGAAACTCCTGCAATGTGTTGTCTTTATAATACCTGATGAACTTTGTCTTGTTTTTTGTAATGGGGACAACGGCTATCTTTTTCCCGCTTACTTTAAAGCTTAAGCTGTTTGCATCGATGTCGTTGAGATAAAATTCGTACCGTTCCTCAATTGATTTTCCTTTCGAATCAGGCTCAGCATAAGTAAATATCGATTTTGTACCATTTCCCGCGATGAAATTAATTTTTTGATTCAGAGTTTTTTTCTCGAAAGTTACTTCTGTGGTATTTTTCGTAATAAAATCAAGCGATTTCTGCAAGCTGCTAAAATCAGGGATCACCGGTTTACTTTTTTCGATAGCGGTCGAAAATGCAGCAACGATATTTCGGGCCTGATCGATATCTTCTGCGATTACTTCAAAATTATTATCAAAGTTTTGCAGTTCATTGTTTTTGGTATGCTTAATATAAGGATCGTTTCCATTGGTTTCAACCGAAACTGAAAGTTGTGTACCACTGACCTTCACAGCTAATTTCTTTTTGTTTAGATCAAGGATACTGAATTCATATTTTTCCTCTGAGGAAACGCTTTTCTGATCTGTCTTTTTCAATGTAAAACTGGCCAGGTATTCCTTGCGCTCTCCAAATGAGAAGGATTGTTCGAAAGTTGCTGTGCCTGTATTAATTTTGGGAATGTTATTTTTAAGCCAGTTCAGTGCATCTGTATTTGTATTCCATGCTTTCTCGCTGGAATTGACCAATGGGATAGCGGTTTTAAAAAGATTTGCCAACTCCTGGGCTGCATCAGCACTTGATAATAAAATCTCCAGATTATCGGTATAGCTATCGAGCTTATCATCCTTGAAGTGTTTTATGAACTTTTGATTGTTATTGATTGATAAACTTATAAAAAGTTTTTTTCCGGATGTTTTACGGATAACAGTATTCTTATCAATGTCAGACACATAGAATTCAAATCTTTCTTTGGAACTTTTACCTTTTTCGTCAACCGATACAGAAACAAAACCAAGCTTACCTTTACTTTCGTCCAGAATATCGATTGATTGCTTAAAGGTGGTTTTATCAATTTGAACATCCTGTACCTTTTCCTTTATTGAGGCAAGGGACTGGCTAAGCTTATCCTGCGATTTCGCATCGAAAATCGAAACTATCGAGAGAACGACGATGCCAAAGAATTGAAGTAAATTCGTTTTCATAATGCTTCAGTTTAAGGTTTGTATAAAGATACTAAATTTATAAATGTGTAAATGTCAATGCTTATCTCACAGGTTATTCATCTCTACCATCTTAGAAAGAACCCTGTTTAGCTGAGTAAAAACAGTTGAAGATTTATTTCCCCGGTTATGTTTTTGTTTCTGTGTTGTCCCAAACCAATTATTTTATTTATAATGAACTATTTTGAATGTGTTATGTTAATTTAGTCTTAATAAATTTATATTATATTATATGAAAAATTTAATCGGTTCTAAAAGTAGGTTTTTAACCGGGGTCGCTTTAGTTATTTCTCTTCTCATCACCTTGGGCAGTTGCTCAAAAAGTTCAACATATAATACACCTTCAGGATACACTACCGGAAGTAGCACCGGAAGCAAAGGAGGATCAGTTCCGGGAGCAAATGAAGTCTGGATTCAGAACATGACATTTGATCCGTCTTCCATTACGGTAACTGCCGGGACAACCGTAACCTGGACTAACAAAGATGCTATTGGCCATACGGTTACAAGTGATTCTGGTTTGTTCGACAGCGGAACAATTGGTGTAAATGGCACTTACAGTTATATGTTCAAGACTGAGGGCACTTTTAACTACCACTGCAAAATACATCCTGGGATGATTGCCTCAGTAACTGTTACTGCTGCTGGAATGCCCGGTACAATCCCCGGTTATTGAATCAAAGGAATTTCAGTATTATCATTGTCCTGAGAGACTGATTCAATCTGAACAATATTTCAGTTCCGGAACCAACGATCAGCTATTGCTTTCAATCGCTGATCCAAGCTCCGCATTTGTTTATCATTCCTTCTTAATAGTTCTTTGCCTGATAATTAAATGAGATACTTCTTTTTACATTATCCTTCTCAACCGTAAGGCGGAAATGCTGCTCTACATTGCTATTATTGTGATCACGATAAAATCGGATAATCTCTTTGTCTCCCACTATTAACCAGTCTTTGTATTGACTTTTTGAAAGTGCCTGCCTGATATTTTCAGGAAGAGGTACATTATTGGCGGTCTCTCTGCTTTCAACAAGATCGCCATTTGCTGTATAGACTGCCCAAAGATCATCGCCTTGTTTGGTTTTCATTTTTACTTCATAGCGATCGAGCTTAATGCCTGCAGATCCAACATCATATACCCATCCATATTCCTTTAATGCATAAGGAAACTTTGACCATGTAGCAGAATTACTCATGTCAAACTGAGTCTGAGAAGACTTAAGAACTGCTGCAGGAACCTTGTCTTTTGTAAGTACTTCACTTACAACAGGTTCACGATCATTAATATTATAATCATGATCGAGCTGTGCCAGTGATGGGAATAAAAATGCTGAAAATGCTAAAACTGAAAAAATTAACTTTTTCATGTCGATTTTGTATTTAATTAGAATATTTCAACATTGAAGATCAAAATATGTTCATGAAAAAGTAAATTTTTTAATTTATTTAATATTTTAAATCTGCCAGAAAAAAATTTACCGATGAATCAGTTGCCTGAGGAAGAAAGAACTTTAAAATATTCTGCTAACCTGAGGATGCTTTTTGCATCTACTTCAATTTGCTGCTGGGCTTCTTCCCAGTTTCTCTGCTCAATTGCTTCCCGAATCCCGGGCAAAGTCTTTACGCCATAACCAGTATAAAGTCCTGGTGCATACAAAGTATGTTTATACCAGGCTCTGCGTGGCAGGCCTGATTCATTCAACAACTGTTGTTCTGCCCTGTAAAGTGATTGATTAAACGCTAAGCTCATGTGGTTTGTCTTAATATTGTTCTGATAAACGACACTTAATGTATCCACGCTTTTTTCTAATTGCCGCACTGCATTTTGCATGGGTGAAAAATCAAGATATGGCACTTCAGGTTTTATGTATGGAGCTATATATCCTTTTGTTGGGTCCTCACCCACTGCATAGCCCCGGGAATTAATAATCTGATTTTCAATGTCGGTTGATTCACGGGTCGTCTTCAAAAGAGTAATCAGTTCCTCTGAATATGCGTCAATAGTTTTAGCCAAATGCGTGAAATCAAAAGGCAATCCATCAGCATTGGACATTCGTAAAACGGCATGTCCTGCAGTTTCAGCAAGAGTTACTCCATATTGAAATCCTGGATCTTTAAACTTCTCATATAAACTGTACGAATCGTAGATAGAATGATATTCACCTCCTCCGTCTTCGCCTCCAAATCCCAGGTTTAATGATGGAATTCCTGCATGTTGAATAAAAGAAGAATAATCAGAACCTGAACCCATCGCATCAAGTTTTAGTTCTTTTTGATTCCACATCTTTTTCTTTGCTTCCGGATTCTTCGTTGATATTGCTTCATGATCTTTCTTCCTTTCAAAAACACTTACATTGGTTTGCGGGTCAATTACCTGTTTGGCAATTTCATCCATGAAAGGTTCCAAAGCATGGGATCCTTCGACAGAAAGAAAACCTCGTCCGTTCCCATCAGAATTGATGTAAACTACTGCCTTTTCCTTTAGTTCTTTTTCATGTTCCTCAACCCATTCAGTTGAGCCAAGTAAACCAGGCTCTTCCCCATCCCAGGCGCAATAAACGATGGTCCGGTCTGGTTTCCATCCGGTTTTCAACATGCTACCTATTGATTTAGCCTCTTCCAGCATAGCTGCCAGTCCGCTGATCGGATCACCTGCACCATTCACCCAGGCATCCTGGTGATTACCGCGTATCACCCACTGATCGGGGAATTTAGAACCTTGAATTTTAGCTATTACATCATAACAGGGAACAATATCCCAATTAAAGGCAACCTTTAAATGCACTTTGGCTTTCCCGGGCCCTATA
This sequence comes from uncultured Bacteroidales bacterium, assembly GCA_963829255.1. Lineage (GTDB taxonomy): Bacteria > Bacteroidota > Bacteroidia > Bacteroidales > VadinHA17 > LD21. The sequence goes on along the minus strand of CAWHIG010000006.1, from coordinate 128,206 downwards.
TGATATGCGAACGCCAGACCACCATGCCATCCGGCTGGTGCAACCGGGCCGTCGAGAGCTTCAAGCAACGGTGCTGCATCGTGATAACTTATGGGTAATACCGGAATCTTCAAGAGGCTGGGTGCATGCAACCTGTCGAGTCTCCTGGCATCTTTTGTAGCGCCGGTGCCGGGGGTTAAAGGATCGCCGGGGTAAGCTGACATGTCGATTACCGACCCTCTTTGTACACCATAATCGTTTCTGAAAGCACCTTTTGGATAAACGTCTCCCTGAAAAAATCCATCATCCGCCGGGTCGCTGTAAATGATGCAGCCGATTGCCCCATGTTCCTGTGCCACTTTAGGTTTTATACCTCTCCAGCTATGGCCATATTTTGCAATTACAATTTTCCCCTTCACATCAATACCCATTTTATCTAATATCTCATAATCTTCCGGCAGCCCGTAATTTACAAATACCAGCTCAGCGGTTACATCCCCATCGGCACTGTAAGCATTGTATGTGGCCAATTGGCCTGACTGGCCTGATGTAGCATCCTCTTTCAGTGCAGGCTCTTTTAATATTGCTTTATAAAATACAGGATAAGTCATTTCCAGTATCCTTGTTTCAGGAGTAGGAAACAACACATAAAAAGTTTCGATTTTTGCATCCCATCCCCATTTCTCAAACAGGCTCAAAATATAATCAACATTTTCCTTATCTCCGGGAGAACTTATGTGGTGTGGTTTTGCTGATAGTTTTTTATCTGTCTCCCCGATATTGGTTTTGCTTAAATTGCTGTCAAATATCGACTCCGTGCTCAGTTCCTTATCAACATCCTTATCATAGAACCCGATCATTTTTTTTGTTTGCGCAATAGAAGATTGCACAATAAAAATCATTAATAATGTAACCAGTGATTTATTCATTTTAAAAAATATAATTTATATATATCAGTCTGCAAGTACAGTTTATTTCCGTCTGTATCAATTTTATGAATGGTTTTAAGAGTTTAATATAAGATAACAAAAATCATGGCAATTAGTTGCCTGGAGGCTTATATACGATATTTTAGTTCGCCTTTTGTTTCAATTCTTTTTCGAAGCACAGACTATTATCCACTCCGGTATATTGTCCGTAATTTGGAATCAATTTATATCCGTTCAATTTGTAAAGTCCAATTGCTTCAGGCTGCCTTTTACCTGTCTCCAAAACACATTTCGTAAAAGATAATTCACTGGTCCAATTTTCCAGTTCTGACAATATTTTAGTGGCAATTCTATTCCCCCGGTTCTCAGGAGAAACATACATGCGTTTTACTTCCATAGTATCCGCACTGTACTTTTTGATTGCTCCGCAACCAACAGGTTTTCCGTGCTCATAAGCCAGGACTACATGTTTTATTTTGTCAATCTTATTGAATTGAGAATAGAAGGAATGGTCTTCTCCGTCTACTTTTGAGAGCTCCAGATCAAGTGATTTCACAAGCTCTCTGAAATCGTGATTATCAGAATTTGTTCTTATTAACTTTATCATATTTGTTGTTTTTCGTCCAATGCGCCTTAAACCATTTGTTTTCCAGAAATTCTTTATATGAATGGAATTCAGGCCTTGATTTCGACGGGTTGTCGAACATTTTGTGAGTAAAAAAATGTTAATCCGTTAATCTCTGTCATATCGACAACTTTAAAACCAGATTTTTTTAAAAGTTCTGAAACATCTTTTTTATCAATAATGTGATCCGTTTTGGAATCCATAATATTGGTCAGCCTGGTTGATAATTCAGAGAGAAATCCGTTCCATTTAAAAGGTTTGCTGTCAGAAAAGCATCCAATGAAATTGACACTCTCAGGTAATATACATGAGACTGTATGCAAAAATGTATCCAGATCTTTTATCAGATTCAGCTTTTTAAGAATTATAAATGTTCTGACGTTTTTAAAATCATTTTCATCATAATAAAAATGGATGTTGGGTGCGAGTATCAATATATCAGGTTCCTTAAACAGATCAAAACTTTTAAGGTAACGGGTAAAATTTTTGCCGCCCTCTGCCGTCAGACTAAAGTTATCTGGACTAAAACTGGGTTTTACGGAGGGGATCATTTTTATAAATATTCTTTCTAGCGATGAACGCTAACGTTACATATTATCAATTATTTTAAATTTATGCATTTATTTCAAAATCTGTACCAATTTTAACATACAAAATAATAAAAGGTAAATGTTTCATAATTACCATGAAATATGGAACTGATTACTTTAGTGATACTCCTAAATTTGTTCTCATACACATATCAGTTCAGCGAGATTCTTCATGTTAATTTGCATAATATCTATGTGAACGAATAATTTCAACGCATATCCATGCATTATCATGATTCGCATTGAAAAAAATAAATTTTGATATTTAATTCAATTGACATAATTTTGTTAAGCTGTTCTGAGCTATTAGTTATTTTAATATATAAAGATTCTCCAGGCGACACTTACCTTTCACAAAAAGTATACTCTAGATACTTTGTCTTTCAGACATATGACTTACACACCAAGTGTCGCCTTCTTTTTAACTTCTTCTATAAACAGGAAAAAAAATTGCTTTGCGCTAAACTAAAGATTAATTTTGATATCATTCAAAAAAGTTAAGATGCCACAAAAAGAGAAACCAGATCATGAATCGTTTAAAGTTTCCGGCGATGAGATTTTAACGAAGGTTAAAGAGATAATTAAGGAAGGAAATGCCAGAAGGATTATTATTAAAAATGACAAAGACGAAACCATTATTGAATTTCCCCTGACAATTGGTGCCATCGGAGTTGTTCTGGCCCCTATTTTTGCAGCTGTCGGTACATTAGCTGCCCTGGCAACAAATTGCACTATCATAGTTGAAAAAAGAAATGAGGAGGAGTTAAAATGAGACCTGTTCATTTATTACATAATGTATACGTTTTTACCAGACTTGAATATATCTTTACAAAATAGAACCAATTAATATTTCAGAATTATGATCTGAAATATGCCTGATATAAAATAAGCAATTGTTTTAATCCAATTTAAATCGGGAAACAATGAAAACTACAAAAGCTAAAGCAGCCGTCAAACCAAAGAAAACAACTGATGCAGGGAAATCATTAAAGAGTAAGAAAGTTACTTCTGGTAACTATGTGCCGAGTGAAGAAGAGATACGTGAAAAAGCAAGGGAAATCTATTATGAGCGTATTGCCCGGGGTGAACATGGTACTCCTGAAGCCGATTGGCATGAAGCTGAAGAACTCTTAAGGGGTTCCTGAAATATCAGGATAAAACAATCCTTATAATGCTGCCTGGGATTGTCATACTGACTTAGTTGAAATAAAAAGTGGAATTATAAGTGAATCCATTTTCGCGTAACCACCATCGGAATGCCTTGGCGATTTTTCGTTTTTTTAATAAGACAACTCCTGTCTCGTTTGAAGTAATGCGGTAAATCATTTTCATAGCGTGGGTTTTTCGACTTTATCGTTCATTACTCCAAATCATAATACCTGAATTTTTTCAGATAATCAAATATTGAGGTCCCCAGGACATCTTTCTTGTTTATCCTCCCATTTGAATCAAGAAATTTCTGTAACGAGCCTGCTCCTCCAAGATGCGATGCAGCTATCATCCCTGATTTAGTTATTACGACACCTCTGATTGAATCCCCGATAAAATGTTCATAATCCATTAAAAAACTAAGATTTACCTTAATCAAAGTCTTTAATGCTTTCAATTGCAATTCCCTTGGGAAAATTTCGGGATTCGCCTGAAACTTTTTAAGGGTTATTTTTTTGTATCCAAGATACTTCAGGGTAGATTCTACAAACTGCCATTCTCCGAAACAACCGATCTTGTTAACAGATAACCAGTTGTTCCCTGATTCCTTGAATCCAAGATCATTAATAAACCTTGAATATTCAGATTCATGGAATCTGCTGTAAAATAACTCCGAAAAAGATCTGAATCTGAGCATTTCCACCCTGAAATCAATTTTCGGAGCGCCACAAATATGAGCAATAAAAATAAAAACCAATGTCAGAAATACTTTTCTCATGATCTTAAAGATTAAAAAATTTTATTCCCTCATTTCATGCGCTAAAGATTCATTATAAAAGTAGACCTTATATATACTGGTGTCAAGCCCGGAAAATCGGGATACAGGGAAAATGAGCCACGAATAATTTCCTTAATCGTAGAAAACCTGACGAATATTTACTGGAATTAATTACTTATAAACAAACTGGGTTAATTCGTCAAAAAGAAGATAAAATTTACAACTAATCTTAGGTAAATCCGTATAATCAGACAGCATTAAGAAACTTATAGCTAAGATAATGAGTGTAATAGGAAATTTTAAGTATATAATTCTTAAAACTTTTTTTAAAGTGTCATTTTGACAAACTGTAAAATATATTAGATAAAAATCATCCCTTTTTCATGATTCCAGATACCGATCGAAACCCCACCCGGGCTCAGGACGGCATTATTTTATATAATCAATCTGAAAATAAGCTGGAAAACTGGCTTCTTTCAGAGTTTTTCTTTTATCCGTTTCCAGTAGTCAATTGTAAGCTGACCTGATCCATTCCATCTTCTGGCTATCTGTTCGAAATCATACGGACCAATCAGGTCTGCGAAGTACAGGAATATTTTTTCGGATATTTCATAATTAAACAAATCCTTCATTGTATAGGCACTTCCTGTCCGTATATTGTAATCCTGAAGCCTTATCGGCCTTATTTGAAAGTATCCTGCAGCTTCTTCAACAGGATTGTAAGCGAGGGTGTCTCTTTTGGTTTCTATCATCCCAATAGCAAGTACAAGCTGTTTATATGGTTCTATTGGAGGAAAGTCTAAAATTGTAGCCGATTCCCATCTTGGCGCAGATAACCTGAATATAAATGATAACAACAGAAAAGTAAGAAATACTCTCTTATTTAGATTTCCTCGCATTGCAAAACCATGAATATTGTAAGTTTGCTGCAATTTGTTCAGTTTAATTGTCTGTTTGCGATTTGGTAAAATCTATTTCATGCATATAAAATTACACTTTAACTTATTGTAAATAAATGAAATTCGCGTTTTTTTATAAACAGTATTTCAACTAATCGGCAATAAACACACCTGAGATCAGTCTTAATCGCGGTGGTCTTAATAAAATACCAGGCCGTTCAATGAATAACAAAGCCGGATACCTTCTTAAAGATATCCGGCTGGCAGGTGATTCTAATTAATAAGATCAGGAATTTATTATAATCACAAAGCAAGATTAAAGATCTTTATACTGCTGTTCTATAGTTTTGAGTTCTGAAATATGTCATCCCGTTAATTTCTGTCATGTCCATGATCTTGAATCCGTGCGATTCAAGAAGTTTTGAGATATCCTTACTATCAATCTCAATATCTATTCTTGAATCCAAAAAGTTTATGAATTTTTTATACATCCTTGAAGTCAGGCTGATTCCCTTTTGAGATTTGCTGTCAGAAAAGCATCCGATAAAGTTCGTTTTCGGTGATAAACCATAACATATAGTGTGTAAAAACTCATCCAGATGTTTTATCAGGTTCAATTTTTTAAGATTAATTAAAGTCGTTACATCTTTTAATTCTTCAGAATCATAATAATAATGGCTCTTCGAAGAGAGTACCAATAAATTGTCTTCATTTGCAAGACCATGCCATTGAAGATAATCTAAAAAGTTTTCATCACCTTCTGTGACCATTTTGTCAAGAATCTTACCAGTCGTAATTTTTTCAGACGAAGGTTTTGGCCTGTTAAGATTTGATCTGACTTTTCTGTCGGCTGTTTTGCCTGTTCTTTGTAAAACTGAAATAGCTTCCATATTTTTTAATTATAAACTACATGGTAAAAGTAGAGCAAAATATTATGCCCGTCAAGCAGCAAAAGGCCAATTAGTGGGGAACTGGGATAAGTTTGATTAGACTTTGTCTTTGAAAACCGGACGAATAATTACGGGAACAAACTGTTAACAGAAGAATAATTGAGCTTCGTCAAAAACGGAGGATGTTTTATGAAGAAATCGGAAAGATCGAACAAAATATACATAGGTGGAATAGTAAATGCAGTGATAATCAGATTTATATAAATACAAATGAGATTGCTTGCCTGAAATTATGCTAAAAATTGAATTTTGACAAACAGAATGTAAAAAGTGATAAAAAATCAGAATTGGTTCAAATATTTGAAGAGTCGGTATATATTCCTGACATAAAATGAGAATTTTATTTATACCAATCATCTATATAATAGGCAACAATAATGTAAATATCCTTAAAGTTGGTATGGTTATTCTTTTATAATCCTGATTGTTTTCCTGAAATCTTTATTATAAACCTCTATTATGTAAACGCCTTTGGCCAGAGTACTTATATTAAAAATTGTCTGGTACTGACAATTGTTTTGTTCCCTGATTTTCAGTCCGGTCGAATTAAATATCTGAACATTATAAACTATATTAGTGCTTAGTGCCACCGTAAATTCATTGCTGGTAATAGTCGGCCAGGCAAATACTTCCGGTTCTGCCGAATAATTTGTTTTTTTCACATAAACATAGACTGAATCGCTGGTCTCGATTCCACAGGTGCCTGAAACAGTAGTCCGGTAAAGACCAATGTTGGTGGCATTCACCTTCTGTAAAAATAATGTGGAGGAATTACTATTATCAAGTATTGTTCCATCTTTTTGCCATTGGTATATCAGGTCGTGTCCATCCGATTTAACCTCCAGTGTAACGTCACTTCCGAACGCGACCTCAACATTCGGTGAGATAAAGGTTATCTTCGTCAGGGGGTAAACAATTAGTTTTATTACCCTGGATACAACAGCACCACAAGAACCGGTTATTTCTAATCTGTAATCACCTGAATCATTGATTGTTGTACTTTGAATGCTATATTTTCCCGAGGAACCTGACTGAATAACCTGACCATTTTTAGTCCATTTAAAGATTAAATCATGTCCTTCTGCAACGGCATTAAGACTAACAGGTTGTCCGGCACATACCGCAGTATCTACGGATTGACTGAGTATTTTAGTGTTGTAAACTACATTCCCGTCCAGTCTTGCCCAATCTGATACTTTATTATTAACAGTTACCCTTACGATCACATTTACTGGTCCGGTGTAACTTATATTCCAGAGTACCGAGGCATTTCCTGAATTCCATGAAATGACGCCGGCAGATGCGGGTAGGATTTTCCATTCATAAGCTATGGCTCCAGGATAAGTTCCGATTGAATACTGACTCGATTCTGTTCCCTGGCAAATTATAGAATCTCCAACAGGAGGAGGCGGTTTAAAATATGTTATACCTGTTTTTGCCTGAATCCAGGCCTCAAAATCCGAAACCCGTGTGTAAGCGCCGTAGGTATCGCAACTCGATCTCCCCCAGCTTACAATTCCTGCTAATTTATATTCCCCTAAAACGGGGACTACCATTGGTCCCCCACTATCGCCATTACAGGCATCTTTGTTTCCATTGAGATAGCCGGCCATGATATCTGTCGAAGGAATACTGTCCCATACCGTTGAAGCTTGTGCATTTGTTATAATAGGTAACTGTACTTTATGCAGGCTGGTCGGGATAACATCCGGATTAACATGGGTCAGGCCCCATCCTGATACCCAGGTCATAACTCCTGGTACTGTTTCCCCTTCAGCAACATCAGCAGCTGTTATAAACTTAATTGGTGTGGCATTTGGATAATTAATTGTGTCGTTTATTTTAAGCAGTGCAATATCGTTTAAGAGGGTTTGACTGTCGAAGCCCTCATTAACAATCACTTGACTTACAGAATACAATTTCCCATCAAGAGCGATAGAGGGATTATTTGCTCCGACTTTTATAAACATATCTGACGCCAGGATTGGAGTCCCGATATCAGTTTGGGTACAATGGGCAGCGGTGACAATCCAGTTGCTGCTGATTATTGAACCTCCACAGCGAAAATCCCCTGAAATATAATAAACCTGCCATGGAAAGTCCGAAATAACCGCAGTTGTACCGCCGGTAATCTTTGTATCAAGGTTTCGTACGCCTGTGAAAAAAGGGAATAAATGATCACCTGCACCTATATCTGACTTAATGAGCAAAACAGGTTCGTCATTCAGGATGAGAGTATATAAAACTGTGTCTGGTTTGGTGATCTCAAAAACTGAGATCTTCAAATAGTATTTTTTACTTGCCTCAAGACTAAATGTAAAAGAACCGGTTTGTAAAAGATCCGCCCCTGAGAGAATTGTTTTATGTTGTGAATCAAGAATTTGCCAATCGGTCAATCCGGATTTTTTTTCCTGTAAAACCTTAATGGTCACCTTCTGTGCAATTAAAGAAAATGATATCAGGTACAAAAGGGAAATGAATAAAAACCTTTTCATGTAAAAAATAATTCTAAGCCGGAGAGATGATCCAAAACATATCTTCAAATAGTCATCATTTAAGTTTTGGGGGAAATCTGAATATAAATCCTCTCCAAATAAACAAAAAAGCGATCAAGATGTTTTATTCCATCATGATATTAAATTAAACTTAAAATATTTTTAATTCTGATTTGAATTAAAGTCAGTTTTAATCTGTTCTGACAAAAGTCACCTGATCCCTGTATCTATATTAATATTGAGCAAAGTTTTATCCTGTGTACTTATTGAGACTTCAACCGGCAGATTACTGCCCCCTATATAATTCTGTGCCTTTTCAAGAACAACAAGGTAATTGCCGGGAGCCAGCTCTGCTATAAAAGAACCGTCCAATGAGGGATTTAACTGTAATATTTTTCTCCTCCCATCCGAAGAAAATACGCTTACCGGATACGCTTTGTATGTTTCTGCAGTTGGCAAACAGGCAGGATCAGGAGGAACTTTTTCAACAGGACAAATTGGTCCGATGGAAATAACACCTTCCAGGTATCCGGGCTCAGGAGTTATCCGTTTATTGCAACCTGAAATAAAGAATACTGTTGTAAAGAATACAATACCAAAAAAAATCCTATTGGTATATTTCTCCATAGCTGATGGTTTTTGATCACTTAATTACCCCGCAATTTTGATGCCAGAGAAACAACAAACCTGCCACTTTGCTTCTTTCAACGGATCATTTACTGATGCATTAAACAAATTATGTGACGAGATTGCCCCTGTTTAATCTCAGTATATAATACGTTATTAATCGTAAGCGGACACGACCCCGATGAAGACATTACCATGTCACTCTGTGCCCTCGCCTGCTTCACAGGACAAGTTGTGTAACAAGTAATTAAGAACTTAACCATTTATTACTAGTAAGATATATTCTTAACCCCTGTAATTCTTTTTGCCAGAATTTTAGTGTGGAATAACGCAGCAACCTCCTCCGGGCTAAGCATCTGTTCAGGATTGAATTTATCTGAAGCCATATATTTGAGAATAGAACTATATAACTGCCTGCCCTCAGGTTTATTCTGAATAACTTTCAGGTCAGACATGCATACAAGCAGTTTTCCTTTTCCGACGGCAAATTCAAATATTAATCCCAGCTTATGATTCCTTTCAATATTATCAACAACCTGCACAAGAGGGCGGTAATTTTTTGGTGTATTATCTAAAATAAAAGGTCGGCTGTTTTTAACAACAGGCCACCACTGCCAGTTTGTGTGAAATTCTGTCGGAAAATCACTAAACAAAGGAAGCCTTGGATCAGTAAGAATTGACATGGTCCCAGGTGATACCGGTCTGTTATTCGATTCGGAGATTCCTTTAAACATCCGCCAGTTCCAGTAATCGGGGATAAACAAACCTCCTACCGACAAATCCTTCACATCATTAAAATCGGGGCACAATAATACGAGAGCACCCTCTGCCAGTTTTGAAATGGTGGGTTTATCAAGTTTTTTTGATAACAGGATATTTGAAGGGACTTTTGTCTCCACATTGGCAGGGTATACCCAGAGAGGATAAGAATTTTCAAATTTGGTTCCTTCGAGAAAAACTGATAGCGTCAGCTTTTCAGCCCTGGGAAATTTTGCAAGATCAATACTCAGAGTTGCTATATTGTTCAGACCTCCCTCTGAAATGTCAACTTTTACTTCGTTCTGATATACTATTGCGCCGTGGGAATCTTTAAGTTCCCATTTTACCGGTTGTGCTTTTAAAGAAATCCCGGAATAATTTGCCACCTGGATCTTCCCACTGAATTGTTCATTATTTGTCCAACAATATTTTTCCATTATAACTAAAGGCACTACCGTGTTACAGAATTGACTGAATTCCTGAGGGGTAATAATTCCTTTACTATCCATAAATGCATCAAGCAGTCCTACCAGAGCAGTTCCCTGCCCCGGGAAATCCTGAAGATCCAGCAGGTGAAAGCCTCCAAACCCCGGAGTTCTCATTGCCATTTCAATATCCGCCTTATAGCAGATTGCACTCAATGCCCCGGAAGCTCTGAAGAATTCCATCGCCTGATCGCTCAGATTATTCTCCTTAAGCCTTTCCCTGAAGACTTCAAGATTCCAGGGCTTCATAACACCTGTGTATTTTATTATCTCATCATAATTGGGATAAATCTGATACTGGCCTACCTCAGTTCCAATTGCAGGAACAGTACATTTTGAAATAGCTCCGGAATAATTCCTGCTGGTAGAAGGATATAGTCCATTGATATACCCTCCGTCGTTTGCGTCAGCAAATGAGAAGGATGCACGTATGTGAGTGCGGTAAGTTGTATCTGTATCGGCTCCGACACGACAGGCAGCATAGTAATCCTCTCCTTCGGCTTGTCCTCTGAATCCCAGATAGTTATTTGATCCATAGGCCATTAAATGACGACTGTCAGTCGTTCTGAAATGATTTAAAAATTCTTTCATGACATCGAAATCTCCTGAAAGTTCATTACCCAGTGCAAACATTACAAAAGAGGCATGATTTCCATAAGTTTCAAGAATATGGTCACCTTCCTTAAGCAGAAAAGTATTTAAACCGGAATTCCCGTTTTTTCTTAATGCGCCCCAGAAAGGCAATTCAGGTTGAAGATATATTCCTTCAATATCCGCAGCTTCAAAAGCAGCAAGAGGCGGTGTCCATGAATGAAACCGGTAGAAATTTATATTGTATGCTTTTGCAATCCGGAAAACCTTTTGCCAGCCTTCAACATTCATTGGGGGATAACCCGTTAAAGGGAAAACACAAGCATCGTGTTTGCCACGGAGAAATGTTTTTGTCCCATTTATCGTAAACTGTGTTTTCAGAGTGGAAAACTTGCGCATACCAAAATCAAGGATTGTATTATCCATTACTTTTTTATCTTTCAACGCGACGGTCAACTTGTACAAGGCTGGATTAAACTCGCTCCAGAACACTGTTTTATTACCGAGACTGTAAGTGAGTTCAATGGTGTTTTCACCTTTTTTCAATGTAACAGGAAATGATTTTGACGATACATTATGTTTCACATCAGTATTCCACGAATCAGCTTTCAGTATCAATTTCATCCGTTCCCCAGTTCCTTCAGGATTAGAAACCTTAACCCTTACATTAATTTTCTTCAGCACAACATCAGTAAATACCTGTACTGTTTCAATGTGAATCGGATTATATGCTTCAAGACAGAATTTACCAATAATCCCGTTCCAGTTACTTTGTGTGTGTTCAGTCCAGGCATGCGAACCCGTTACACCTCCCGGGACAGAACCATTATCATTGTTAACCAGGATAGTCAATACATGTTTCCCCGGAGTAAGATAATCTGTAAGATTGTAATATTGTGGTGTCAGGAGATCATTACTGCTGCCGATGAGGTTGGCGTCAACCCAGACCTTTGTAGGTTTGGTTCTCTCCATCATTAACCTGATGTCCTTACCATTCCAGTTTTCAGGGATAGCCACTGTTTTTTGATACCATGCCATTCCGGCATACATCATTTCACGGGAAAGCCTCATAGTCTCCAGCCGCTTCAGATTTGGAATCCCTTTTCTGTTCTCATCGAGGGTCCCTGGCAATTTCACGGAATCGGGAAAAGTGCGTGTATACCATTTTTCTGTGATACCAGCTTTTGCAGTATCCAATGCGAAATGCCACGAACCGTTTAGTAACAGAGTATCACGTATTGAAACAAATGATCCTTTATTGCAGGATATCAGTACAAACACTATTGCAATTAAAACATACTTGATTTTAGAATACATGGTATTTATTTGTGATTATTAATAGCTTAACGAACTTTATTTTACCTGTTTAACTATGCGGGATTATTCTTATAGAAATTGTCAATTTTTATAAAGATACGTTGAAAGTTATAATATTATTCGTACATATTGCTGATATCAGCCCGGATAATTCTTCAACCTTGCCTGATAACATATTTATGTAAAAAAACCAAATTATTATTATTTAAGAACCGTTATCTTTATCAGTGTTTACTGATACCTTTTATTCCCTTAATTTAAAACTTTTAAATATGCAGGATAATATCAATGAACCAGGTAATATAAAAACTCCCTATGAGACTGCCAGAAATTGCCGTCATTATGCAATGTGCAAAATAGATTTTCTTGGGAGCGGGGTATGCGAATCAGGTCTAGAAAAACATTATGTAAGCTTCTATCCCCAGGGAAGGATGATACTTTATGAAGCTCTTGCAGAAAATAAAATTTCAGTTACCGAAAAATGCGTAGAGATTGCAGATAGCTGCAATTTATGCGGAAAATGCGATTACCAGTGTTACTTTCTAAATGAGATGCGTCCGACAAAAGTTATGGAAGCTTTAAAAGATCATGTTGACACTTTCATAAAAAACGGCGGGAAAATTAAGCCTTCAAAAGACGACGGAATACTCACTGAAATGCAAAAAATTGTCGGCGACAGCTGGGCAACAAACGATGAAGCAATCAGGGTAACATATTCTCACGACATGAGTCCGGTCTCCGGGCCAAAAATTCCGGATTATGTAGTAATGCCTGACACAAAAGAAGAAATTGCCTCGCTTGTAAAGCTATTTAATAAACATAATATCCCTTATACCATGCGTGGTAATGGTCAGAATCTTCTTGGATTTGCAGTTCATGAAGGTGCTATAATTGACCTTAACAGAATGAAAACGATCGAATTTGATGAAAAAAACTGGCTGGTAAAAATAGGTCCGGGTGTTGCCGCATTTGATCTCCAGAAACAAGCTCAGAAAAAGGGATTCAGGATAAATGCAGCTGAACCGGCTGCACTTATTTGTGCTAATATCATGTGTTCAGGCATAATGTCAACTTTTTCCACAACATATGGTATAAATGCCGATAATTTCATCGATGCGGAATTTATTAATAAGGATGGCTCATTTTTTAGTCTGAATGATACATCTTCTCCAAATCTTTATTCATACAAGAACCTGGAACATAAAAATTCTCCCGGCATTTGTGTTTCAGCCCGCATCAAATTGCATCCTGTTACTGATGACGAAAAAGGCATTCTCGTACCTTTCCAGACTCTTGAAAATGCTCTTGATTTTATAAGAGATTGTTCAGTCAGGCATATCGGTCTTGCCTTAGGAATTGTAGGTGTTGAATATATCTCCGTATTTCTTTCTCCAACTAAAAAATCAGCTTCTGAAATAAAGGACATATTTCTTAATAAATTAGGTATCCCATATCTCGTTGTTGTAATAGGAGATAAATATGCAATCCGTACTATAAATGAAATGGGATTCCCATTCTTCGACCAGCGACTTTTTACAGCGCTTTATCTTGGATTACCGTCACTGAAAACAGCTAAATGGCTGGATCTGATAAAAGAACTTTCGGATGATGAGCCTTATTCATATTTACGGGTTAAAAGCTTTGCGGATCTTTTGGAAACTGCGCTTTCCCCGTCACCTGCTCTGTATTCACAGGAAGTTGATCCTGAACTTAAACCATTCTTTGAAAAACTCTTTTTCAGAGAGGAAATGACAGATCTGGTATGGCTGAATATGAACAGGATTATGAGCACAAAACTCGGTCGTAAAAAACCTTTTTTACCTGTTCTGATTTATCTGCCAATAGATAATTTATTAGTCGGTGAGCTCAACGAAAAGTTCAGACTAATTGCTGAGAAGTATCATATTGACAATGATTTCGGATTCATTACACCCATAGATAATGGGAAAAGATGCATTTTCGAATATGATTATTTCTTTGACTATAATGACCCGGAAGAGATCCAAAGAATACGTGAGGCTTCCACAGAAGCTAATAATTTAGTTGATGCGTGTTCAATAAATCCAGGTACAGTAAGAGGGCACCCGTACGTTTTGTACCAGGGATTTTGCAGGAAGGAGAATTTACTGTATTCATAAATCCTGACTCCCATTTATGACTCCCAAAAGCAAAACCACAATTGCCCTTACAGGAGCAACCGGTTTCCTGGGCAGCCACCTTATGGCATCCCTGGTCACAAAAGGATATAACATTATAGTTTTCGGACGTCCTGCAAAAAACGAGTCTCTGAAGGAACGAATTTCCAGACTTCTGCTCTGGTTCGGAATTGAAAGCTATTCAGACAGGGTTACATGTATTGATACTGATTTATCACTGGATAATCTGGGAATTGAGAAAGGAGAATATTCCAGGCTATGTTCAGCGGTTGAATTTGTAATTCATTGTGCATCAGACACCAGCTTTTCAGAAAGCAAACGTGAGAAGGTAATGGCTGCAAATATTAATAACCTGAAGGGGATCCTTGAATTCTCGAAGAATGCTGATGTAAGTTTCTTTCATTACATCAGCACAGCATTTGTTGCGGGTACCGGTGTTACATATTGCAAAGAAATTCTTTCATCTCCAAAAACTTTTACCAATGTATATGAGGAGAGTAAAGCCGCTGCTGAAAATATAATTTCACAGTTCTGTCAACAAAACTCAATTAATCTTTCAATTATCAGACCATCTATTGTTTACGGCGATTCACAGAGCGGAAGGTCGCTTAAGTTCAATGCATTGTACTTCCCCATAAGATCCGCTCAGTCTATAAGGGATATTTACCTGAATGATATAAATAATAATGGAGGTATAAAGGCGGCTAAGAATGGAGTTTACATTGATAAAGAAGGTTACCTGTTTCTGCCGCTAAAAATTTATTTGCCCCGCGAAGGTGACTTAAACATTATCCCTGTGGATTATTTTGTGAATGCCACTATTAAAATAATTGAGAATTGTTCTCATAGCGGGATCTATCACCTTACAAACAATTTTCCTTCAACAATGAAAATCGTTGCGGAGTATTACGGGAAGCTCATGAAAGTAAAGGGGGTGGAGATTATCTATGGGAACCCGCCCGTAAATGTCGAAAGAAATACTGCGGAAGAACTCTTTGATCGTTTTATTGAGCCATACCGGCCATATTTATCTGATAACAGAATTTTCGACAGAACAAACTCCTGCCTGGCAACAGATAATCTGAATCCTCCGGAGTTTACTTATCAGATTTTTAAAACCTGCATGGAATATGCTATTAAAGTTAACTGGGGAGCATCGATTTTTGAGTAATTGAATATTGGAACCGGAAGAGTTAATATTCTTATTTATAACAGGTTATGGCAAAGGTTTTACTCATTAATTCAAACAGATTCAAGCATCCATGGCCTGTTATTCCATTTGGACTTTGTTATGTGGCAACTGTACTGGAAGCAAATGGAAATAACAATGTCTGTTTTCTCGATTTATGCTTTTCCTTAAACTGTAAAGAAGATATTCAGAATTCTGTGCGGAATTTTGCCCCCGATGTAATTGGAATCAGTATAAGAAACATAGATGATACAGGAGGTTATAACGTCCATTTTTTGCTTGAAGATGTCAAAAACGATGTTGTTGATAATTGCAGGAAAGAATTTCATGGCCCAATAGTTATTGGTGGTCCTTCAGTAGGGATAAGCGGCAGGGAGATGCTCGATTATTTTGACCTTGAATATGCAATCCGGGGTGATGGGGAAGCTGTAATGCCTGAATTTGTAAACCGTATAGAAAACCATCAGCCACTGGAAGGATTAAATGGCCTGATCATTCGCAGGGAAAAGATAATTACTCAGGACAGTGGGCCCTTCCGTGTGACTGACCTCGACTCTTTACCTTTTCCTAAACCGCTTCGCTATCTGGATCTCGACCGCTATCGCCGTTTTGGGTCACCAATCCACATACAGACAAAGCGGGGCTGTGCCTTCAGGTGCGCTTATTGCACTTATAATAGAATTGAGGGGAAGCAATACCGCTTAAGGAATCCTAAACTTGTAGCTGATGAAATAGAAATTCTTGTGAAGGAAACAGGTATCAGACACGTTGAATTTACTGACAGCATTTTTAACATTCCGGGCTCCCACGCAAAAGAGGTTCTGAAGGAAGTGATAACGAAGAAGCTTGACCTCACATTACACACAATGGGGCTTTCTCCTGCCTCTGTAGATGATGAACTCCTTGATCTGATGAAAAGCGCCGGTTTTAATGAAGTGGATATAGGAGCTGAGTCGGTGTGCGATAAAGTACTTGAAAGTCTGGCAAAGGATTTTAGATGTGCAGATATTCTGAGGACCGCAGATCTGTTAAAAAAGAAAAAAATTCCCTCAACCTGGTTCATTATGCTTGGTGATGCTTCGGAAACGAGAGAAACAGTGCTTTATACCCTGAACACGATGGGTATCATTGCATCGAAATGGGATCTGGTTTTTGTCTCTACCGGAATACGTGTATATAACGGATCTCCCATTGCAGAGGAGATTACGAAAAAAGCTGCGTATTGTACAAATGACAACTTTTTGCATCCTGTAAAAATTGAACCAGAAAAAATAACTCTGGAGGAAATCCACTCAATCACAAAACATTTTTCATTCCAATTCCCGAACTTTTATTTTTATGAAAAAGAACATATCATTCCTGAGTGGCTTCTTATTACAGGCAATTTTTTATTAAAGATATTCCGATTGCGACAACCGGTATGGCGTT
Source organism: uncultured Bacteroidales bacterium (assembly GCA_963829255.1). Classification (GTDB taxonomy): domain Bacteria; phylum Bacteroidota; class Bacteroidia; order Bacteroidales; family VadinHA17; genus LD21. The sequence goes on along the minus strand of CAWHIG010000006.1, from coordinate 111,260 downwards.
TATTAATACTTATAAAAATGATTGAAAAGGGATTAGGAATATACCTGATAAAAAAGAGCATATATAAACATATAACCAACCCATCTGATAGAAAAAATCAAAAAAAGAATGGATTTTCGCTTATCTCAATCGTAAATAAAACTACATAATGACCTATATTCCTTCGTGTTACTCTGTGAATCCCGATAGCTATCAGGACTTTATGCCCCTTAGTGGTTAAAAAAAATCTACCACAAAGGGGCTCAAAGGAATGAAATATAGATGATAATTATAAAAAAAGGCTGATAAAATGAAGAAAGTTTCTGAAGAAATATACAACCGTATAAATAACGAAATTTATTTTCTTGAAGGGGACAGGTGGTGGCAGCAAGATTTTTCATTAAATCTTATCAGAACCTTTATTAATCCTTTCAGAGTAGGTTATGCAAAAAAAGTTCTGGCTCAACTTATTATGAATTCCGAAAAAATAAATGCACTTGAAATAGGTTGTGGAGGAGGAATATTAACGGAGGAGATCGCAAGAATGGGATTTATAACTACCGGTATTGACCCTTCTGAACAATCATTGACAATTGCAATAAAACATGCATCTGATAATAATCTGAAAATTAAATATGAGAAGGGAACAGGAGAGAAACTGCCGTTTCAGAATTGTTCTTTCGATGTGATCTTTTGTTGCGATGTTCTTGAACATGTTCGCGATCTGCCAGCGGTGATCTCTGAAATTTCACGTGTTTTGAAAACCGGGGGCATTTTTATATATGATACCTTCAATCGTACATATTTTAGTAAAATAAGTGCTATCAAAATTTTGCAGGAATGGAATCGATGGGCTATAATGCCTCCTAACCTTCATGTATGGGAAATGTTTATTAAACCTGACGAAATAAGATCTTTATTAAAAGAAAACCTGTTGACCTGGAAAGAACACAGAGGAATGAAACCAAATATCTCATATCTCAAAATGCTTCGGTATCTGCACAAAAGAGCAATAGGAGAATTGACTTATGAAGAATTCGGCAAAAAATTTCTTATGACCGAAAGCAGGAGCACTCAGATTATGTATATGGGATATGCTGTCAAATAGTTTTTCCCTTTTCTATATATAATAACTCATTTATTGAGCTTTACGTGAATTATTACCGGGTTATGGTCGGAATTTTCAAAATTAAGCTGAATCCCTTTAACTGAAATTTCTGATATATTGGGAGAAATGAGGAATACATCAAAAACATTTGTTGTAGTAATTGAAGGGTTATAAGCTGCCACAACATTGCGTTCCGAAGGAGTTGTATTGTCATAAAGCCATTTCCAGTCAGGGGGAAGATAATCTGATGGAATAACCATTTGTGTTGTATCTGTTTTATTACCGGTGAATGCAGACCTGAATTCAGGGGGCGTCTGGTTCCAGTCACCTCCTGTGATAATATAATTCCCATTCCTGTATTCACTAAGCAGAAAATCCTTAAGGTAAGCCATCTGAGCCTTACGGATCTGACCTGGGTCAAATGCTTCGTTATGCGTGTTGATTACAATAAGTTCTCTGCCGTTTTTCAAAGGATACCGGTTTACAAGAAAACATCTGTCAAGCATAAAAAGCTGCTTGGGAAATCCGTATTCACCAGGAAACGAATAACGAACAGAAGAAGAGGGCTTGAATTTACTGAATATTGCCAGGCCGGATAATACTTTACCCATTGGTGTAGCAGGTGGAACCGGGACGAAAAAAACATCATAATTCTTTGCAAAAAAAGGAGAATATCCTTTTAAAGCTTTAGAAAGAGAATCGTACTCATTGATATAATAGCTCCTCTTACTACCCTTGTCTACTTCCTGGATGAAGATAAAATCCAGGGAATCATTCTGCTTCAGAAATTTCTTTACTTCCAGGAGATTGTTAATACACTTTGCTTTGGGCGTAAACACTTTAGTACCACCATCATAGAAAAAATCCATATCCTTATCTAATCCGCAATAACCTATATTCCAGGTAAGTAGCGAAAGTTCAATGGTATCATTCAGAGGTCCAGGCTTTTCACCGGCAAATACTATCTCCTTCTCTTTTGGTTTATAATCTGAGAGGACTGCATATACTATAAGTCCTACGAAACAGATTACCGCAAGTAATAGAACTACTAGCAGCGCTTTCAGAATTTTCTTGATTGCTTTCATGGTAAACTTACATTTGATCCTTAACTATTGATTTAAAGCTAATTTATATAATAAAATCAAATTTGTATCGGGATTCTATAATAAAATCAAAATGACTCACTATTAGAATAAATATGAATCGAGGCTTTCTTAAAGCCAAAAATTACTGTATCTTTTCTCTGTGTCGCTCTGTGTCTTCTCTGTGGCTCTCTGTGTAACAAATGATTAAGAACTTACACAGAGATCACAGAGTATCCACAGAGTTTCACAGAGCACTTTTGAGACAGCCTCATTGCCAACCATCTGACTCTTTCGGAGATGAATTGATGTGCGAAAGTGTGGGGCCCGGGATGACATAATTTTTTTTACTATTCAAGTTGTTTTATCCTGTCGGACCAGAATTGGTTAAAACTGATTACCGGATTCTCGCACAGATATACTGACGTGCCATACTCCCTTGCGTCAGGATTTGATATTTTACCGATAAGAGTAATTTTACCAAACAATCTTTGTATGTCTTCACCCAATTCATCATTGATGTAGATTAATGATGTAATATCAGGATCAAATTTCTCAGGTATCCAGTACCGGAAACTCTCATTAAAACTTACTGCCTCCGGCAGTCCGTATCTTTTACCTATAATGGTAATTGCACCTGCCTGTCCGTAATTCTCACAATAAATAAAACTTGCCTTCTTATCTCCGATCATCTGGTATGCTCTGTAAGTAATGTCCGTCAACTCCTCCCACCCTAACATATCAGCATAATCCTGTGGTAATGAATGTATTGATCCGTCTTCAAATCTTCTGCCTGCATCGGTTCCGTATTTATCTTCAAGCACTTTAAAATACTTAACTAATCCGGCCTGATTATAAACTGGTATACCGAATGGAATTACAGGAATTGACAGCAAAACAAGAATTATCGGAAATAATACCCTTAGCCATGTCTTTTTAATCCAATGCCCATATGATACTGCTCCTGAAATAATCAATAACGGAAATATGCCTAATGTGTAATAGCTTTTCCCCTTAAGTAGCATCAGGGCTGCAATTATGAAAAGGGATAGAAACCCCAGAAATCTGAATTTCTTAATCTTTTTGTTTAAAAGAAGAAAAATGAGACCTGCTATCGTAAAAACAGTCCCGATAATTGGCATCAACAACTGTTCTTTAAGAAATAATGGGAAGTCCATATGAACCAGTTGGGTTCTGTAAAGTTCTGTCATATGATGGAAAACCGGAAATCCCCTGGATACCTGCCAGATAAAATTTGGCAGGAATATAATAAATCCTGCAGCCATCCCTGCCCAGAACATTTTTTTCCTGAATACATCCCTGTATTCAGTAAATGGTATTATAATGATTAATCCGGCAAAGAGCAGACCTACAAGATATTTATTGAGTAATGCAAAACCGGCAACAACGCCTAAAATTATAAGAAACCTATCCTTCTTTGAGTTTATGTATTTTATAATCAAATATATACATAATGTCCAAAGAAATATTTCCATAAATACAGGCATGTAGAGGGAATATGCACGCAGGAAGAAATATTGATATTAAAAGTCCCAGTGCAGCAAGAAAAGCAGCATATCGTGAACCTCCAAGTTCTGTTGCCATTGATGCTGCCAGAAATATCATCGCTCCGCTTATCAGCGCAGGAAAAAGCCGCACTGCGAAAACTGAATAGCCGAAAAGGCTTTCCATCAGCCAGGCGATCCATCCTATCATCGGCGGTACAGTAGCATAACCTGCAGCAGGATGCAAACCCAGAGAAAAATAGAGCAGCTCATCTCTGTGATATTCAAGATTGCCGATCACAAGCAGATGTATTAAAATACTGATCAAAGCCAAAACAGGAATCATGAGGTCAGAGAAGGTCTTATTTTCAAAATATTTCATCTGATTTTAATTTTTCTTATTTAACTTCATGCATTGCTCAGAGAGGAAAGATATTAAATAAAATAATACTGTAATGTCCCGAATTCTTTGAAGGGAATATTTTTGTTAAACAAATTGTCAAATCATTAAAGTTCTAATTATTTAATTATAACCTGAATCGTATGAAAAACAGCAACATTTTGGGTCTTACGTTATGTTTGCTTATTGCAGCAACAATACTTCCCGGACAGTTAAAATCGCAGGATCTGAAAAGCAATCCTGCTCTGGATGAAAAATTAAGAAGTTTCTTGCTGACCATTCGGGGCAATGGCACGATATGAATATTCCAACTGCCGATGGGCAGTTACTTTATGATCTTATAATAAAGGGAAACTACAAAAGTGCTCTTGAAATTGGTACATCAACAGGTCACTCAGGAATTTATATCGCCTGGGCGCTCAGCAAAACAGGTGGTAAACTTATAACCATAGATATTGATGAAGCGAGGTATAAGACTGCCCTTGAGAATTTTAAACAGGCAGGCCTTTCTGAGTACATCGATGCACGGCTTGGTGATGCACATTTGCTTGTAAAAGAGCTTAAAGGGCCTTTTGATTTTGTCTTCAGCGATGCTGATAAAGACTGGTATAAAAACTATTTCATCGATATCGATCCCAAACTCAAAGTAGGGGGTTGTTTCACATCTCACAATATATCAGACAGATATATGGGAGGACGCGGGGGCAGCCAGGGAGCTTACCTTGATTATCTGAAAAGTCTCAAAAACTATGAGACTACTGTCAATACCAATGGCGGAGGGATGGCAATCAGCTACAAGAAAGCTGAAAAGTAATATCCCTTTCGATGGCAGAAATCAACCTTCAAAGAAAGCTGGGATTATTCCCTGCAACCAACATTGTTATTGCCAATATGATTGGCGCCGGGATTTTTACTACCTCAGGACTTCTTCTTGCGGGTTTAAACAATCCGATGTTGATGCTGGCTTTATGGGTAGCAGGCGGAATTCTGGCTCTTTGTGGGGCACTTTCTTATGGTGAACTTGGAGCCGCAATGCCGGGCGCAGGAGGTGAATACCTTTTCCTGTCAAGGCTCTACCATCCGGTTTTCGGGTTTCTAAGTGGGTGGGTATCATTTATTGTCGGCTTCTCCGCACCGATTGCTGCCTCAGCTATGGGTTTCAGTGAATATTTCTGCCGGGCATTGCCTGTAATTCCTGATTGGTTCCAAAACTCAGGAATAATGGGCCCGGCTGCCACCAAAACATTTCTTTCTGTCACCGTAATACTGATCTTCTCATTTATTCACTACCGGGGGATTCAATCCGGAGCGCTGATACAGAATATTCTTACAATCCTTAAAGTAGCTCTCATCGTTTTTCTTCTGCTTGCAGGTTTCCTCTCAGGAAAAGGAGACATAAGCCATTTCAGGTCCGTCGGTGGAGTCACATCAGGTCTTGCAGGATGGAAGACCATCGGACTTTCACTGATGTGGATCATGTTTGCCTATAGCGGATGGAATGCTTCAACCTATCTTGGGGCTGAGATAAAAAATCCTACGAAAACATTGCCACGGTCGCTTATACTTGGTACAGGAATAGTAATATTCCTTTATTTAAGTATCAATATTTTATTTGTTTACGGAATAGATCCGGAGGAAATGAAAGGAGTGATTTCAGTAGGGGGTCTGGCAATGGGAAATCTGTTCGGCCCTTCAGCCGACAAATTGTTCTCTCTTTTGATCGCATTTGCACTTTTTTCCTCACTTAGTGCATTTATTATTATCGGACCAAGAGTTTATTACTCAATGGCCAAAGATGGATTGTTCTTTAAATCTGTAGCCCGGATCCATCCAAAATTCCAGGTCCCTTCAAATTCCATTGTCATGCAATGTATTCTTGCTCTGATCCTTGCACTCTCCGGAACATTTGAACAAGTCCTTACCTACATGGGATTTGCGCTCGGTATCTTTCCAATCCTTACGGTTATAAGTGTGTTTAAATTGAGAAAAGACAATCCCTCCGTTCTCCGGCTGGCAGGATATCCTTTTACACAAATTATTTATATAACTGCAGGAACCCTTATTCTTTCTCTATCCTTTATGGAAAGGCCTGTTGAATCCTCGATTGCAGCTTTTACAGTGCTCGTCGGGATTCCGGTTTATTTCATTTTTAAAAAGAAGACACAGTTGAAATCATGAAATGAACTGAGCTATACTCAAATAATTTAGTTAACCGGAATTCTTTTATGATTTATCTTGGGATGCCTGTTAAATCGCGTATGACCACTGAAGAGCAGGCTATACCAAAAGCTGCCGGCATATATGAAATTGTTCCGACTATGGATGCTTTATTGTGTTCACCATTTGTTGCTACTACCTTACTTTTGTCAATCTGTTCCGGCGAATAAACAGCAGTGAACCCTTCTCTGATCCCCAACTTATGCAGTTTTTTTCTCAATATCCGGGCTAACGAACAATCTGTGGTTTCTGAAATGTCAGAAACGGTTACCTTTGTCGGGTCAAATTTTCCTCCTGCTCCCATCGAACTTACCACAGGGAACTTTCTCTGTATACTGTGATAAATAAGAAAAATTTTGGGAGACAGAGTGTCAATCGCATCAACAATATAATCAAAACCAGCATCCAGTACTTCTATTATTCTGTCATCCTTCAGATATTCCTGAATAATTGTAAGATTGATATCAGGATTGATGTCCATTATCCTCTTCCCCATTACCTCTGCCTTGGGTAATCCTTCAGTGCTTTTAAGAGCAGGAAGCTGCCTGTTCCTGTTTGTAGGATGAATATTATCCCCATCGACAATGGTCATCGATCCAATGCCAGCCCTGCTGATCATCTCTGCAGCATAGGCTCCGACTCCACCTAATCCGACAACGAGTACATTAGCAGCTTTTAGTTTATTCAACTTTTCATCATCCAAAATCAATTCCGTTCTGGTCAGCCAATTATCCATAATTACAAATTTGAATAATTATCCAAGTCCACTAAAATTCATTAAGCATTTTGCCTCCCTGCCCACTTTAAGAGGGGTTAACCCTCATACATTTAGTGAATTAAGCCCCCTTTAGGGGTCTCGATAGCTATCGGGATGGGGGCAAAAAAACTCATAAAATTTGACAAGATTAATAATTTTAACTTGTCAACCGACATATCCAGGTCCGTGGCAACTTTTTTATAAATGATCCTTATATCTATATCAGCACCGTCGGTTTCTAAAAATATCCTGTCGTGAGGAAGACTCTTTAAGAGTTCAGTCGATTCAGGCCTCATTACATAATCAAACCAGAAAGAAAGATGCATCCCCTTTGATAAAAGTTGTTTTGCCATTTCCAGGCTGCCTCTGAATCCGTGGATCATCCAGGGTGTCCGGGGCTTCAGGTTTTTTTGTGCTGACAAAAGCTCATCCCAGGCTTTTACACAATGAATTATAACCGGTTTCCGGTATGCTTCGGCTATAGCAACCTGCCTGTCAAAGATACTACGCTGGAGCGCAGGCGATGGTCCCCGGAGTTTGTCAAATCCGGCTTCCCCAATAGCTATTATGTTTGGGTGGCTTACTGAATTCTCAACAGAGATTATCAGTTGTTTATGATTGTTCTCATTCAGGAACCATGGATGTATGCCATAAGTGTAGGTAACTCCTGAAACATCCACAGGCTGTTTTCCTTCATGAGCCATCAGACATTCGACGATAAAAACACCTTCAGCAGGTTTTCCGTTATGTGTGTGCATATCGATATAGTCGCCTGGCTGTGGTAAGTTCATCTCAGTCATTTGCCTATTAAAGAAATTCCTCTGTCGATGCGTTTTAGTGTCTCCTCTTTTCCTATCCAGCTGATAATATCAAACATATGAGGACCCCTGGATGTTCCAACAACTACCAGCCGGAAAGCATTCATTATTGTTCCTGTGTCATAGCCATTTTTCTCAATCCAGTCTTTAATAACCAATTCGGTGTTTCCAGCGGAAAAATCATTTGTCTTCTCAAGCAATGATCTTAATTCAAGAAGAAGCGCTGAAGAATCATCTTTCCATCGTTTTTTAATAACTTCCTGATCATATGTCTCCGGAGCTTTAAAAAAGAAATCTGTCTGCTCCCACATATCTTTCACAAAACTTACTCTCTCTTTTACCAGTCCTGCAAGAATCTCAAGCCTGATCGTATCAATATGATAACCGTGAGGTCTCAGATACTCCCTGAATTCAATTGCCAGCTGGGAATTGGATTTGTTTTGAAGATAATGGTGGTTAAACCACTTTGCCTTTTCAGGATCAAACCGCGAACCCGATTTTCCGACTCTGTCAATTGAAAAGGCTTTGATGAGTTCATCCATTGAAAAAATTTCCTGTTCCGTCCCCGGATTCCAACCCAGCAAGGCAAGCATATTAATAAATGCTTCAGGATAATATCCTTCCTCACGATAACCTTTTGCTGTTTCACCGTAAGGCCAGAACAATGGAAAAACCGGGAATCCCATTTTATCTCCGTCACGTTTGCTTAATTTGCCTTTCCCGTCAGGTTTTAAAAGTAAAGGAAGATGGGCAAAAAGCGGTGGATCCCATCCGAAGGATCTGTAAAGAAGCATATGAAGTGGTAATGAAGGCAGCCACTCTTCTCCCCTGATCACATGGCTTATTTTCATAATGTGATCATCAACTATATGAGCGAGATGATAAGTCGGCATTCCGTCGGACTTAAATAATACCTTGTCATCCAGAGTTCCGCTGTTCACAATTATTTTCCCACGCACCAGATCCTCAAAATGTATGTCTTCATTATCAGGCATCTTATAACGAATAACATATGGTTCTCCTTTATCCAGTTTCTCTTTCCATTCAGACTCCTTAAGTGAGATTGAGTTACTCAGGGTGTTCCTGACACCGGCATTATAGATAAATGTTGTACCTGCTTTCTCTGATTCTTTTCTCAAAGCATCCAGAACTTCAGGAGTGTCGAATGCATAGTATGCGTCGCCTTTATTTACAAGAATATCAGCATATTGTCTGAATTCAGCTTTTTTGTCACTCTGCCGGTATGGTCCATAGCTGCCACCCTCGCGGATACCTTCATCAACAATTATCCCGCACCACTCGAGAGATTCCATAATATATTCTTCGGCACCTGCTACAAATCTTGCCTGATCAGTATCTTCGATCCTTAAAATAAAAGTGCCTCCGTTCTTCTTTGCAAAAAGATAGTTATAAAGAGCTGTTCTTACACCTCCGATATGCAATGGCCCTGTAGGACTTGGGGCAAAACGTACTCGTACTTGTTCCATCTAATGGTTAAATCAGTTAACACTCCTGCAAATATAAACAAACCCGATTATATATAATACTATAACTAAAATCAGGTTTTGTACGGTAGATTTGTAGTAATTTTGCCCCTGCATATTGCAGAAGCTAATTATGCCCTTTGAGAACCTTAGTGATTACCTTTGTGTTCCTTAGTGGTAAGCAAATTTTATTTAATATTAATTTTGCATTTATGAAGAAGATGAAAGCACTGGTCAAAGCCAGACCCGAAAAAGGATTATGGATGCAAGAAGTTCCTGTTCCTGAACCCGGTCTTAATGACGTTATAATAAAAGTCGGGAAATCAGCAATATGTGGCACTGATCTACATATTTATGAGTGGGATGCCTGGTCACAAAAAACAATCCGGACTCCGATGATCATTGGTCATGAGTATATGGGTTATATCGAAAAAATGGGTGCCGGAGTAACCAACCTCAAAATTGGTGAAAGAGTTACCGGAGAAGGCCATCTGGCTTGTGGTCACTGTCGTAATTGCCGGCGTGGTAAAGAACATGTCTGCGAAAACACGGTGGGAATCGGAGTTCATATCGATGGCTCATTCGCGGAATATGTAAAGATCCCGGCCACAAATGTGATACCTCTCGATCCCAGGATTCCTGATGAATGGGCTGCAATAATGGACCCATTCGGAAATGCAACTCATACAGCGCTATCATTCCCATTGATCGGAGAAGACGTTCTTATAACCGGATCAGGTCTTATCGGCAGCATGGCTATTGCCATAGCAAAATTTGCCGGTGCAAGATTCATTGTTGCCAGCGACCTCAGCGATTCCCGTCTTGAAATTGCAAAAAAGATGGGAGCGACACTTACTGTCAACCCGTCAAAGGGAGAAAAAATTTCAGATGCTGTTAAAAAATTGGGGATGAGAGGATTTGACATTGGACTTGAAATGTCGGGATCGCCCAAAGCATTCGTCGAAATGCTCAGTAATATGTATAATGGTTCCAGTATTTCATTGCTGGGAATATTACCATCGAACTTCGAGGTTCCCTGGAGTGATATTATTTTCAAGGCAATTACTTTAAAGGGAATATATGGCCGGGAAATGTGGGAAACATGGTACAAAATGGAACAGATGATTATAGGCGGAATAGACTTAAATCCGGTCATCACCCACCGTTTCCCTATCGATGATTTCCAGAAGGGTTTCGATGTCATGGAGAAAGGCGATTGTGGTAAGGTTATCTTAAGCTGGTATTAACTAATAATAATCCTTTGTGTCACTTAGTGTGTCCTTCGTGTTCCTTAGTGGTAAAAAACTTAACCACAAAGGTCACAAAGTAATTCACAAAGGTTCACAAAGCAAAAATTAAGCATATGTATAAAAATTATCAGAATCATCTTATTAAGATTATAGACGAGATCAAAGAAGCCGGTCTTTACAAGAACGAGCGCATCATCATCTCTCCACAGGGAGCGGAAATCGAACTTAATACGGGTCAGAAGGTATTGAATTTCTGTGCCAATAATTATCTGGGGCTGTCAAATAACCCTTCTCTTATTGAAGCAGCAAAAGCATCGCTGGATGATCATGGTTATGGAATGTCGTCGGTAAGATTCATCTGTGGCACTACAGATCTTCATAAGAAACTTGAGAAAAAAATTGCAGAATTCTTCGGTACAGAAGATACAATCCTCTATGCTGCCTGTTTCGATGCAAACGGTGGAGTTTTTGAACCACTTCTGACTGAGGAGGATGCAATTATTTCTGATTCCCTGAACCACGCTTCGATCATTGATGGAGTCCGTTTATGCAAAGCTCAGCGATACAGATATGAAAATGCCGATATGGCAGATCTCGAAAAACAGCTTCAGCTTGCCCAGGCTCAGCGCTTCAGGCTTATTGTGACCGATGGTGTATTCTCAATGGATGGGAACGTAGCACCTCTTGATAAAATTGCAGAGCTTGCAAATAAATACAATGCAATGGTGATGATCGATGAATCACACTCAGCAGGAGTAGTCGGAAAAACTGGAAGAGGAGTTACTGAACTTTTCAATATTACAGGAAAGGTTGAGATCATTACCGGAACCCTGGGGAAAGCGTTCGGGGGAGCAATTGGCGGTTTTACCACCGGTAAAAAAGAGATTATTGAGATTCTGAGACAAAGGTCGCGTCCTTACCTCTTTTCAAATTCCATACCTCCAATGGTAGCTGCCGCAGGCATCAGGATGATTGAAATGATGACCGAAACAAACAGCCTGCAGGATAAACTTCACTGGAATGCTGAATACTTCATTAGTGCAATGAAAAAACTGGGATTTGATATAAAACCCACTAAATCCGCAATATGCGCCGTAATGCTTTATGATGCGAAACTATCTCAGGAATTTGCGGCAAAACTTCTGAAAGAGAATATTTATGTCATAGGTTTCTATTATCCTGTGGTACCCAAAGGTCAGGCAAGAATCAGGGTACAACTTTCAGCAGGTCATGAAAAAGAACATTTGGATAAAGCACTAAAAGCTTTTGAAAAGATCGGGAAGGAGCTTGGTGTAATAAAATAATCAGTACTTTACTGACATTATCTTTGAGATTATGACCCCTTTTGGGGGCAGTTAAAAAAGTCTTCTTTCGACTTTTTCAACACCCTCAGGTAGGGGATAAAGTACATTGCTTTAAATAGTTATATCTATGAATAAATACATCTTTCCGATTTATCGCATACTGGTTCCAAAACCTCTCAGAACCTTTTTCCTGAAAAAATCTCTCAGAAATGATATCCTGAAACATTTTGATTCTCTTCCTGAAAATGAGGTTAATGAAGAGCAGAAGGAAGTTCTCAGGTACCTGGAATCCCGGGAAATCAGGATCTTCCCATATCCTTTTCACTCCAATTACTCACCTGAAATGATTGAAGTCTTCCTTGACAGTGAGAAGGGGATGCGATATGTAATGCAGGAAGGGAAAAGGTTGTATTTCAAAAAAAGGTGGAGTGAAAAAAGGATTAAAAAATCCTACTGCGATCTGATAAGGGAACAGGATATAAAAAGTCCGCACAGGTATTTAACTGAAACATTCACAATTGACGAAAATGATGTCCTTGCCGATATAGGAGCCGCTGAAGGTAACTTTTCGCTGGCTGTGATAGATAACATCAAAAAGGTTTATCTGTTTGAGTATGATCAGGAATGGATTGAAGCACTCAGGGCAACATTTTCTCCCTGGCCTGATAAAGTTGAGATCATCAATAAGTTCGTTTCAGATAAAAATGATAAAAACAACATATGCTTTGATACCTTTTTTGAAACAGGAAAGGACGTTACATTTCTTAAAATTGATGTTGATGGTGCTGAATCGGTCGTATTAAACAGCTGTGATGCTGTATTTAAATCTCCTCAGCCTTTTAAAATAGCGCTGTGCACCTATCACAAACAAGATGATGAAAAGGAATTTACCAAAGTGCTTAATGATTACGGATTCAGTGTAAGTCCTTCGAAGGGATATATGATCAACTACTACGACAAAAGGCTGAAAGCCCCATACCTTAGAAGAGGACTTATCAGGGCTGTAAGATTATAAAGGTTAAGGTTAAGGTTAAGGTTAAGAATAAGAATTTCTCAACCTAAGCCTCAACCTTAACCTTAGCCTGAGCCTCAGCCTCAACCGCATTTGGACGATCCGCAATCTTTACAAATAAGGCAACCTTCTTCATAAACAAGGTTCTCCGAACCACATTCACCGCATTTGCCTTTTGCTTTTGTACCGTTTGGTATATATTTTTTCAGTGCCCTTTCAACTCCGTTCTTCCAGTTGTTAATTGATTCGCTGTCAAGCTTTAATGATGAAACCAGATTAACCACATCCTGTATTGGCATTTCATGTCGCAAAACGCCTGAGATAAGCTTTGCATAATTCCAGAACTCAGGCTTGAACATATGAGATAAACCTCCCATTGTCTTTTTATAGCCATATTTGTCGGTATATTGGAAATCGTATCTTGTATTCCCGTCCTCATCCCTGATTTTTATTATTTTGCCTTTTACGATACTTTTTGGAATTGGGAATATCTCCTCATCTGCGATACCGGTGAATATCTCGTAAGGCCTGCTTTCTTTCAGTCCGACAAAAGCAACCCATTTTTCTTCATTAATATTAAACCTGATAACATCACAATCAAGCACTTTGGGACGTTTTGGCCTTTCCGGACGTATTTCTGTTTTTCCTGCGATAAGGACCCCGTTTCTTGATCCGTCGCGATAGACAGTTGCCCCTTTACATCCTGATTTCCATGCTGTAAGATAGAGTTCACTTACCAGTTCTTCTTTTGCCTCAGCAGGAAGGTTTATTGTAACACTGATCGAATGATCAACCCATTTTTGAATCTCACCCTGCATCTTAACTTTTGCAATCCAGTCAACATCATTGGCTGTTGCCTTATAATAAGGAGATTTTGCAATTATCGATTCAATCTCCTCGTCTCTCATTCTTGTAACTTCATCGGTATCGTATCCGTTCAGTTTCAGCCAGTCAACGAATTTATGGTGGAAAACATTGAATTCTTCCCATGAATCGCCAACTTCATCCTTAAATGTCACTTTTACATCAAGATCATTAGGATTAACTTTTCTTCTTCTTTTATAGAAGGTGGAAAATATTGGTTCAATACCGGAGGTCGTCTGGGTCATCAGGCTTGTTGTCCCGGTCGGAGCAATTGTAAGCAAGGCAATGTTTCTGCGCCCGAATTTAACCATGTTGCTGTACATAACAGGGTCAGCTTCTTTCATCCTTAAGATAAACGGGTTGTTTTTTTCCCGGTCAGCACTATAAATGGCAAAAGCTCCCCTCTCTTTAGCAAGGTATGTCGATGCTTTGTAAGCCTCCAGTGCCAGTGTCTTATGAACTTCTACCGAGAAATTTGTAGCATCATCGCTGCCATATCTCATTCCAAGAGCTGCAAGCATATCTCCTTCTGCTGTTATTCCGATTCCGGTTCTTCGTCCTTCTTCCGATTTCTTTCTTATATTTTTCCAGAGATTTTCCTCTACATGTTTAATCTCTACAATTTCCGGATCTGCATGTATTTTTGCAAGAATTACATCGATCTTTTCAAGTTCAAGATCAATAATGTCATCCATCATACGCTGTGCCAATCCTACATGCTCTTTATATAAGTCAAAGTCAAATTCAGCCTCGCTGGTAAATGGTTTATTCACATAGCTGAACAGGTTTATTGCCAGCAGGCGACAACTATCGTAAGGGCATAAAGGAATTTCACCGCAGGGGTTTGTAGAAACCGTCGCATATCCGAGATCGCTGTAGCAATCGGGAACGCTTTCTCTGATAATTGTATCCCAGAAGAGTACTCCGGGTTCGGCTGACTTCCATGCATTGTGTATAATCTTGCTCCAAAGCTGGCCTGCATCTATGTCTTTCGCAAACTTGGGATTTTCAGAATTGATAGGATATTGTTGTCTGAACATTTTCTGACCTTCGACAGCCATCATGAAATCGTCGGTCAGTTTAACTGAGACGTTTGCCCCGGTAACTTTCCCGGTTTCCATCTTAGCGTCGATGAATTTTCCGGAGTCAGGATGTTTGATGGATATTGAGAGCATCAGTGCTCCTCTTCTGCCATCCTGTGCTACTTCACGGGTTGAATTGGAATACCTTTCCATAAAAGGAACGACCCCTGTTGAAGTGAGTGCGCTGTTAAGCACAGGAGTGCCTTTTGGTCTTATGTGCGAGAGGTCGTGACCCACTCCTCCCCTCCGCTTCATAAGTTGTACCTGTTCCTGGTCGATTTTCATTATCCCGCCGTAGGAATCAGATGAACCGTCGTTCCCGATTACGAAGCAATTGGATAAGGAGGCTATCTGGTAATCATTTCCGATGCCTGTCATTGGCCCGCCCTGTGGAACAATATATTTAAAATCTTTGAGAACACTGTAGATCAATTCTTCTGAAAGCGGGTTTTTATATTTCATTTCAACCCGGTGTATTTCACGCGCCAGCCTGTGATGCATATCGTCGGGCGATTTTTCATACAGATTACCGAAAGAATCTTTTAATGCGTATTTATTCGCCCATACCCGTGCAGCCAGTTCATCACCTTTAAAATACTGAATACTTTCCTGCACAGCTTCGTCGTGAGAATAAACAACTTTTTCGTGCCCTCGATTCTTAGATTTTTCAATATTTTTTCCTTCACCTGTTTCCTGCATCTCCTGCTTTGAATTTTGGTTCTTTGCTTTTTCAGTTGCAATAGCTGATTCCTGGACAAATAGTTCTTCCATATTTTTTCTGTTATTCTCTGATATTAATGAGATTATACGGCCACTGATTTTTAAAGCGGGTAATTGCTAAATTAAACAAGCAGACCGCTCAATGCAAGTGTAAAAATTTAAGTTTATCAACATTTGATAATATAGTTATTAACTATTAAATAAATCGCTGATTATAAATTAGTTAAATAAATATCTCCTGTTCAGTGAAACAATTATAATATGAAATTGTTCACATATATTATCAAAATATTATAAACCACTGATCCATAAAATCCCTATTAACAGTTTTTTACTAAAAACATAAAAAAAGAGGCTGTCATGCTTTGACAGCCTCCTTGTATAATTAGGAAATAATCTTAGTTGAAAATGTACCTGAATCCGAGTTGCATGGAATAGGTTGAGGAATAACTTATGTTATTGGTGAAAGTGTTCGTCAGCATTGTATTGTTATAAGGATTCAGCTTGTAAGTAGGTTTTTGGCTCCCACCTGGGACAATACTATTAACATTTCCTACCCCTGATGTTGATGGAGCAAGAATGTTGCCCTGTCTGTATGACTGAAGTAATCCCCAATGTTTGCTGAGCAGGTTTGTAAAGTTCAGGATATCGAGACTTACCTGGATTGTATTACGTTTCCCGCCAACATTCACAAAGAAATCCTGCATGATTTTTACGTCAAACTGGTTTCTCCATGGCATTACAGCTCCATTACGTTCTGCATACTTGCCTCTTCTTGAACTAAGATATTTATCCTGGGCAATGTAGGCGAAGAATGCATCACTCTGTGCCTGAGCAGTCCATACAAAGGTATTAACTGTCTGGTTTACAAAAGTAATTTCTGAGGGATCTTTTGGTACATAAATAAGGTTGTTATTACCTGCCCCATCGCGTACGATATTGCCGGAGTATACATATGAGAAACGCCCGGTTGATCCGCCTTCATAGAACATAGAGATGGATGTTGCCATTGATTTGAGATATTCAATTCTGTAAGAGAGGGAGGAGATTATTTTATTAGGTGTTATATAGCTTGCATAGCTCAGTTCCGGACTGTTTGCCCCATTTATGTTAGGGTTACCGTTCCAGGCTGAAGCTGCCTGATCACCACTGCCATCGACAAGATTTCTTGCATCGCTATGAGTATAAGCGACCATCCCGGCAAATCCGTTTCCGAAGACTTTCTCAAGCTTAGCAGTTGCAGACCAGTAATACCCGCCTTTTCTGTTTTCGAGCACAATCGGAGAAACTCCTGATCCGGTACCCGGAGTAATGACCCCGTTTGTCTGAAGATTGTAATACTTATCAACGCTGGCAGACGGATAGATCAACCTGTTATCAGGATAACTTTCATTACTCAATTCATCAATATTCATATTCGTCGGAGCTGTGAGCCCTTCATTTACGAAGAATGCGGTATTAATATCTTTGTTATAGATACCTTCAAAAGTAGCTTTCAATCCCCATGGGAGTTTGGCATCAAATGCAAAGCTGCTCTTCCATGATTGCGGCATTTTGAAGTTTTTAGAGATGATCGTGAAAGTACCCGGGACAATTGTTCCGGCTGCAGGCTGATCAGCAGGATAATATGCGCTTATCGAGGGATCGAATGGCCCGGGAACACCGGTACCAACTCCTGCTGAGTATGTTTGGGTAGTCTGCAACATACCTGCATCTCCTGCCTGACTTACTATCCATACAAAAGGAACGCGTCCGGTGAAGATCCCTGTTCCTCCACGTACAACATATTTACGATCTCCATTAATATCATAGTTAAACCCTATCCTTGGAGATATCATTAGCTTGGTTTGGGGGAGTGTAGCAGTGCTGTATTGATTATTACCGAATGTAAGTGTTGAAATAATTGGATGTTCGGGCAGTGGGTCGGGATATGTTGGAAGATCCAGACGGAGACCTGCAACAACTTTCAGTTTACTGGTTACATTTATCTCATCCTGCAAATAAGCTGATGACTGGGCATAATTAAATGTTGGAAATGCCTGGGCATAACCTGGGGTGTTTGAGAAGGTTAATCCAAAGTTTTTTGGATTGGCTCCATTTACAAAATCATCCCATGAATTGAAGACATAAAAACTGGATCCGAAACGCATAAAACCGTTTTTGGTTTTATCAGTTTCATATTGTACCCCTGCTGTAAAGTTATGCATTCCCATTGACCAGGTAAAGTCATCATTAATTGTTATGGTAGCGACCTGGCGAAGGTTACCATAGGAGAAGAGTTCTGTTCCAAAAGAAACGTAAGGAATTCCTGCCTTCAGAATATCAACGAACGGGAAAAGTTTTCCATCAGTGGTGCGGGGCTCATCCTGAAATGAATATGTTCCACGAAGAGTGTTCATATATTTTCCGCCGCCAAAGGATGAGTTCAATTCAGCAGAAAGTGATTTGAAATTGCTTTCCTGAAAATATCCTGAATTTTTATACCACATGGCATCCATGCTCTGACGGTTATTTGTATAAATATTTGAGAAAGGCGAAACCGATGTACTTGGAGAGTTCGGGTCTTTCCTTATCATAGAGCTGTACCGAATGTTGAACTTGTGGTTATTGTTGATGTTCCAGTCTAAACGTACCAGGAATTTCTGGGCCGGACTCTGGAATGAATATCCCTGGTAAGGACCAGTTTCATATCCATAAGTATCTTTCAGATATGCACTCATCATATCCATATCTGCAGCAGTAGGACGGGCAATATTATTATTATAATTAGCAGGGGCCTCAGGTGTGGCTGCAACCCGTGAGGGACCAGGAACGGTTGTTTTTTCTTTTTCAAAGTTAAAAAAGAAGAATAATTTATTCTTGATGATCGGTCCGCCAAGCCGGATACCTTCCATAAGATAGTCAGCCGGTGTGCGTGCAAATTTAGATTTACCTACCAGATTCCCTTTGTACTTTTCGTTTTGCATATATGTATATACCGATCCGGAAAATTCGTTACTGCCTGAGCGTGTTACAGCATTCACGGAAGCTCCGATAAATCCACTCTGACGAACATCATAAGGTGTGATATTAACAGATATCTGATCAAGGGCATCAAGAGAAATTGGGGAACCACCGCCCGGAAGATTCGTTCCAATACCAAAAGCATTATTAAACTGGGCTCCGTCAACAGTTATAAAGTTCTGACGGTAATTACCACCACCAATCTGGTTACCATTTGCCTGAGGTGTAAGACGTGTCAGGTCGTTAATGCTCCTGCTTATAGTAGGCATTGTAGCCAGCTGACGGGTACTGATATTTATTGATGAACCATTTTTCTCTGAGTTGAAAACCGGAGCTTTATAACCAACAATAACAACTTCAGTCAGTTGTGTGCTTGCTTCTTCAATGGAAGCATTAATAACAAAAGTTTCACCCAGCAATAGTGATATATCATTAATCGACTTTTTCGTATATCCGATAAAGGATATCTCAATTGTATAAGGACCACCCGGACGCATACCCTGAATAGAGAACAATCCGTCACCATTAGTAAGGGCCCCATACTGTGATCCTGAAGGAACATGAATGGCAAGAACAGTTGCTCCGGCTAGCGCGTTACCTGCTGGATCAACTATCTTCCCATTAATTCCTGATGTTGTTGTCGCTTGCCCGAAAATCACAACTGTGATAAACAGGAAGGTCAAAACCGCAAATATTCGTTTGAAATGCTTCATCATAAAATAAGGTTTTAGGGTTAATAAATTTTCGACAAGATTAGGGTAATTAATTGGTTAATTGGTTACACCGGAGTTACAAAAATGTTAAATCCGGCGGGTCAATTTACATCTCTTTAGATGATCCTAATCAATTAAGAAAAGATAAGTTTTTAACAAATTATGACCGCGGGTTGTTAATATCTTTTTTTTCAATTTCTCTGATTATAATTTCTGTGGCGCCAGTATTCTTTTTCACATATTCAGATGCTTCTTCAGCTGATCTGTTATATTGCTTGTTATCGGTCAGCCATCTATCCAATATCATTTTGAAATCATTAAAAGTGACAAACGACTTTGCTCCTCCTGTATTTTTTAAATCTACAGCTTCCCGGAACTTTTCATGATTTGGTCCGAATATTACCGGAATTCCCCAGCATGCCGGCTCAAGAATATTGTGGATCCCCTTTCCGAATCCACCGCCAACAGCTGCAATATAAGCATACCTGTAAGCTGAAGATAGCATGCCGATATTGTCAATAATAAGTATGCGCACATCAGCAAACGCTTCACTGTATTCAGAGAATCTTACATGCTCAACCTTTAAGAGCCTTTCAAGTCTTTCGATATTTGAGGTATCAACTTCATGAGGTGCGAAGACCCATTTCATCTTGTCAGGGAACATGTTGATATACTGTGCAATTATCTCCTCATCCTGCTTCCAGCTGCTGCCTGCCAAAAAAAGCTTTTCACTTCCCCTGAAATGCTCTATCTGATGAATTTTCCTTGCGTTTCCCGCTATTTGAACTACCCTGTCAAACCTAGTATCTCCGGCAAGTGTAACTCTCTCTATTCCAATTCCGGAAAGGAGATCTAATGAGCTTTGATCCTGCACAAAAATCCTTTCAAACTTCATTAACATACTCCTGAAAAACGAGCCGTACCATTTGAAGAAATGCTGTCCAGGACGAAATATTCCTGAAATAAGGTAAAGTGGAATGCTTTTCTTGTAAAGCACTGAAATATAATTATTCCAGAATTCATATTTAACAAATATCACATATCCGGGATTGACCAGTTGTATAAATTTTTTAGCATTTCCTGGGGTATCGGGGGGAAGATAACTGATACAATCAGCATGGGCATAATTCTTTCTTATTTCATAACCGGAAGGAGAAAAAAATGTAAGTACGATCTTAAACCCGGGCATCTCTTTCCTGATAGCCTCTATAACCGGTCTGCCCTGCTCGAATTCACCAAGTGAGGCGCAATGCATCCAGATGACCCTGTCTCCAGGTTTTATCTTATCTGCTATCTTTTCAGCCCATTTTTTTCTTCCTCTTACCCACAATGATGCTCTTGAATTAAATGGAGCAATAAGATATGCAAGCGCTGAAAAAATCAGGATCCCCAGATTATATAAAAGTAGCATGATCAAATTTTAGAATGCCAAAGGTAATAAAAACGGCACAACAGAGCAATGGGGACGAAGGGACGGAGGGACGAAGGGACGGAGGGACAGAGGGACGGAGGGACGAAGGGACGAAGTCTCTCAGTCTCTCAGTCTCTTAGTCCCTTAGTCTCTTAGTCTCTTAGTCCATACCAATTATGCCATTAACTAAATAAGTCCTATTTTTGCAGGATTATGCCAGAGGAAGTATGGTAAGACTTATTGCCCTTTTTATCTCAATTGTTTTGCAGATAATCGCTGCTTCAATTGCATTGAGATTCATGAAGCTTACCAAATACAGGCTCTCATGGATATTACTGTCCCTCTCTTTTGTTTTCATGACTGTGCGTTCCATCATCCAGCTTTTTGAATATTTCAGGGGAACACCTTCTTATACCTGGCGGATGATCGATGAATGGACAGGAGTCCTCGTTTCAGTTATGATTATTGTTGGCGTTGTACTGATCCGTGAATTGTTCTACTCGCTCAAGCGGGCAGAAACAGACAGGGTGCGTTCTGAAAAAAGAGTAATAAACGCAATCATAAACACCGAGGAAAATGAAAGGAAGAGATTTGCAAAAGATCTGCATGATGGACTGGGACCAATTCTTTCAACAGTGAAAATGTCTCTTTCCGCACTCACTGACAGAATTAAGGACTCATCAGGCTTGCTGATCCTTAACAATACCACCCATCTGGTGAATGAAGCGATCAGTACAATCAAAGACATTTCAAATAATCTTAGCCCTCATGTCCTGACAAACTTTGGACTTACAAGTGCCATCAGTGCTTTTACAACCAAAATTAATCAGACTAAAGCTGTAGAAATTGATTTTAAGTCGAATATGGAATCCAAACGTCTTGAAAACGAAAAGGAGGTTGTGGTCTATCGCGCTGTATGTGAGCTTATTAATAATTCTATTTTACACTCAGGAGCCTCCAGGATTGAGATAGAATTAAACAAACACGAAAAATTTGTTACCTTGCAGTTCTATGATAACGGACGTGGTTTTGACACATCCTCATTGAGTAAGGAAGATATCAAAGGTATGGGATTATCCAATATTGAGACCCGGGTAAAAACCGTTGAAGGAGTATTCATATTGGAAAGCACTCCCGGAAAAGGAACAAGTGCCCTTATCAAGTTGATTGATTCATATTAAATCGGAATTATCTATAATGGAAAAAATACGGATAATAATAGCAGACGATCACCAGCTCTTTCGAAACGGATTAAAAATTCTGCTGAATGCTTTCCCGGAATTTGAGGTGGTAGCCGAAGCATCTAATGGAGAAGAATTTCTGAAAATCCTGAAAACCACAAAGGCAGATGTCGCCCTTATGGATATCAATATGCCTGAAATGGACGGAATAGAAGCGACAAGAAAAGGTCTCAGACTTTGTCCGGAGATCAATATTATTGCACTTTCAATGTATGGCGAAGAAGAATATTATTATAAAATGGTTGATGCTGGAGCCAAAGGATTCCTGCTAAAGGATTCAGATATTTCGGAAGTTAAAGAAGCAATCCTCACAATCAGAAAAGGCGGGAGCTATTTCTCTCAGGAATTACTCTATCATGTCATTCAGAAAATCAAATACCGGGAAAATGAAAGCAAATCGGCTAACCTTTCAAAAAGAGAAAAAGAAATACTTTTTAAGATCTGTGAAGGATTCTCTAACCAGGAGATCGCCGAGACTCTTTTCATAAGTAAAAGAACCGTTGACAAACATAGAGCAAACCTTCTCGGGAAAACCAACTCCAAAAACACTGCAAGTCTGATATTATTTGCAATAAGAAATAAATTAATAGAGATATAATTAAAGAAGTTTGAAGTGACTAAAGTTTGGAGTGACTAAAGTTAAAGAAAAGTTTGAAGTGAGCTAAAGTTTGGAGTGACTAAAGTTGAAAGGTTGAAAAAGTTGAAGGAATGTTTAAAGTTAGAAGAAGGCCGGAGTACAAAACTTTTAACCCCCCTTTAGGGGGGCAGGGGGGCAAAACTCTAGGCACTCTAGGCACTTTTTGTTAATTTTACATTATCATCCAAACAAATATGGCCGAATCACATAACCTGGGTCAGAAAGGAGAAGACCTTGCAGCAGATCACCTGGAAAAAGCGGGTTATAAAATACTTTTCCGTAACTGGAAATGGGGAAAACATGAAATTGATATTATAGCTGAGAACCAGGACTTTATAATATTTGCCGAAGTAAAAACAAGAAGCAACGACTTCTATATGCATCCTGCCTCCGCTGTTACCAGAGAAAAACAAAAATCAATAATCTGGGCCGCTAACGGGTACCTGCAAAAGTTCAATGTGGATAAGGAAGGTCGTTTCGATGTTATAACTATCATTAAAACAGGTGAATCATATGAGATCGATCATATTGAAGGGGCATTTTACCCAACGTTAAGATAAGAAGTTTGAAGTGAGCTAAAGTTTGGAGTGCCTAAAGTTGAAGAAAAGTTTGAAGTGAGCTTAAGTTTGAAGTGAACTAAAGTTGAAAGGTTGAAAAAGTTGAAAAGGTTGAAAAGTTGAAAAGGTTGAAAAGTTGAAGGAATGTTTAGAGTTAGAAGAAGTCCGGAATACAAAACTTTTAACCCCCCTTTAGAGCTTGCCCTGAGCGAATCGAAGGGGGGGCAGGGGGGCAAAACTCCAGGCACTCCAGGCACTTTTTTATAACAATAAACCTGTCAAATAATGGATATAGTAGCATTACGAGATTATTGTATCTCAAAAAAAGGTGCCACCGAGAGTTTCCCTTTCGGTGAGGATACACTCGTTTTTAAAGCCGGCGGAAAAATATTTGCCCTGGTAAATCTCGATGGTGACCTGAGCATAAACCTTAAATGTGATCCTGCTTTTGCAATCGATCTGAGGGAAAGATATTCCTCAGTGATTCCTGGTTACCATATGAATAAAAAGCATTGGAACACAATAAATCTTGATGGGACAGTTCCTGATAAAGAGGTATTTACCTGGATCGATCATTCGTATGACCTGATTACAGGTAAACATTAGATTACCACAATCGGCAGGAATTTATCCGTCTTTACCAGGGATTAAATATTACGGTGCTCTGCACCTTTGGTTCTGCTTTTCGAATATATCCTACTACAAATGTTTCGCAGCGCTGCTGCTTATCCTAAAACCCATTCGGTTTAAAACAACCTGACTATTTGAAGGTAAATGACTGAATGGAGATGCGAAGGTGCAGAGCACCATAGTATTTGTAGATATATGTATGTTTTAAAGGTTAAAGGTGCAGTGCACCGGAATATTCGTTTAAGTATTTGAATTATAATATATTGTACAGCATCAGCTTCCAATCATGCGGCGGAAGTTTAAAAAAACAAGCCAGGTAAAAGACTTAATAAAACCGGTTGCTTGTTTTATTTATAATAAGAGTAAATATCAGTTACAAAAAATAACTAAAAATATTTTGATATTTTAAAAATGTAATCTACATTTGTAGAGAACAATCATTTAACTGTAGAGAACTATGTACCTCACAAATGCAGAAGAGCAGATAATGAAGCTACTCTGGAAAATGGATAAGGCTTTTACCCGTGACCTGTTGAATCAATTCCCCGATCCTAAACCGGCTCCCACAACAGTAATTACTTTATTGAAGAGAATGATTGACAAGGGATTTGTCAATTACCGGCAATGCGGTAATTCAAGAGAATATTATCCGTTGGTTAAGAAGTCAGACTATTTTTCGGACCATATAAATGGATTGATCAAAGACTTCTTTAACAATTCAACTGCTCAGTTCGCATCATTTTTTACAAATGAGACAGACATGAATCAGGATGAATTGAAAGAACTCAGAGATATAGTTGATAAAAAAATATCATTAAAAAAGTCAAAAAAATGATAATATATATTATAAAATCAAGTATAGGCCTGATTGTTCTGTTCGGGCTTTACTGGTTTCTTCTAAGACAAGAGAAGTTATTCATATTCAACAGGGTTTTTCTTATTATCTCTGTCCTCTTTTCTCTGTCAGTCCCATTTATTTCAATACCTGTTAATTTCCGGAATGACGAACCTCAGAGAAGTTTATTAACAACCTTAAATCGCGCTATACCTTCTTATAGCTCTGAACATAATACTTTCAGTAGTCCTGTTTATCCGTCATTTAATGAAACTGAAACTTTACCGGCACCGACTGAAAGAATTAACTTCACTCAGATTTTGCTCTTACTATATATTACAGGTGCACTTATATTATTGGTCCGTTTTATCCGGAATATTTTCTTTATCTACCGTCAAATGCAAATTTCTGAAAAAATATCCTGTTCCGGACAGCTGCTGGTTCTTACAAATCATCAGATTAATCCCTTTTGTTTTTTTAATACAATATTTGTAAGTAAGCGGGACTATTTAAATGACAATATAACCGAAGAGTTGCTCACACATGAGCTTGAGCATATAAGACAATCACATTCAATTGATATAATATTCATTGAAATAGTTAAAATCATTTACTGGTTTAATCCAATTCTTATTTTGTATAGCAGAGCCATAAGAGTTAACCATGAATACCTCGCTGATAATGGAGTAATCCATGGTTCAAACGAAATTAAAGACTATGCAGATAAGCTTATAAATTATGTTAGTTGTAAACGTAATGTGCCCCTGACCAGTGGATTTAATCCGTCCTTAACCAGAAAAAGATTGATAATGCTTACAAAATCAAGATCGGGAATGATAAATTATGGAGCAAGAATTTTCATTACATTAAATCTGGCAGCTGCCTTGCTTATGATTCTGAGCTTTACACCTTCATATTCAAATCCAACTACAATTGACCAGAATATGAGCGTATTATCCGACAAAATATCAGAGAAAGTAATAGACATTGATACCAGTCAATTAAAAAAAGTTGCTCTTAATACTGAGATTAAAAAGGCTGAAAGCGGCACTAATTTAGATCAGACAAAAACAGGTCCTCAAGAAAATGTTAGGCTCATTATTGTGGATGGTGTTGTTTATACTAAAAAACTGGATGATATTCCTATGCAAAGTATACAGAGTATTAGCGTATTAGGTAATTTTCAGGCAACTAGAAAATACGGTGAAAAAGGGAAGAATGGCGTTATTGAAATTACAACTAAAGGAAAAACTTCGGTACCCACAGATATAAAGACAGCGGAAACGCCAAATACTGAACCGCAAGTTAATGTGAATGGTGTTGCAGCAGCAACTAACATGAATGTTTTATATCTTGGAATTCCTAATCCGATCGAAATTGCTGTACCGGGTGTTACATCAGACAAAGTGACAGCAACAATAACAAATGGAACAATTAATAAGACTTCAACCGGATGGGAAGTAAATCCATCATCCTTAAATGATTTAGTATTGACTATTTTAGTTAACAATAAGAGAGTGAATGAGAAAACCTTCAGAGTAAAACCAATTCCTGCACCGGTTGCAGTTTATGCAAATAAATCTTATGGTACTGCATCTAAAGATGCATTAATAACCGGAACACTTGAAGCTGAATTGAAAGATTTCTTTTGGGATCTTAAATTTGAAATAGAGAGTTTTACTTTTCTCTTTTCAAGTGGTGGCTTTGATAGAGAAATTACTTCTAAAGGTAACCAGCTGACAGATGAAATGAAATCAATTATATCTAATTTAAAAAGTGGACAATATATTATCTTCAAGGATATAAAAGCTCTTGGTCCTGACGGTAAAACCTATGATTTAAATCCACTGATTTTAAAAATTGACTGATCTATCATTAAAATACATCAACTAAAGCATGGTGATTGATCCTTGCAACATTAAATCTCATCTAAAGCAGGTTAAAAGGTCATCCCTAACCGGAATGATAACGATTTCTGAGTAACCAGATTCGATGGCTGATCTCCGTTATCCCGGGTAATGTCAAATAAGTTATTGTCAAATCCGATACCAACAATAAGGTTATTATTTCCGGCGAGAGGATATTCCATCCCTGCCACTATATGGAATGAAAGGTTGAATAAGTTCAGTTCCGGCGAAGCATTGCCTCCTTTTATATCGATTGATGGTATGTCTGCCCTGCCTCCGATAACGATTTCCGGAGCAAATCCAAGATCCGTAAAAAATCTCCCGTAACCGATCTGGTTTGTCTGGAGTTTTAAGCCCAGAGGTATGGAGAGATAGGTTATTCTATATGTAATTGCTTCACCTGGCTGGATGGTAAAAATTTCGTTGCTGTAATTTTTCAGCTCGAACTGGCTGGTCTCTCTGTTTATCAGTCTTCCGCCGGCTTTAATAATACTTATCCCTGAAGAAAAGGAATAGTTGGGATTAAAATACGTGTTATGTGAAATGCCGAAATTAAATCCGGGAACCACCCCGTCGTTACGGGTATCGTAACTGTCAGTTGAAAACCAGCTTATCAGAGGATCAAAATGAATGCTGAAGCTCATGAAAGGCGGAACGCCGCCCGTTTGGCTATATGGGTTAAAACCTTGCCGGTAATTTTGTGTCGGCTGACTCGGAACGATGACTGAACGGTAAGGCTGAATACGCAACCTGGGAGGATAACCTGGCTGGGCATTTGTATTCCGGCACATTAATATCAAAGAAACAGCGATTATTGCTATAAACGTTCTGGTTGCGTGTTTATAATTGCATTTCATTGCTTAATAGAATTAAGTAAATTTATCAATTAAAACCTGCCTGTACTATTAACTGATATTATCCTGTAGTTATAATGGCAATTATCATACCAAGTTTAAGTTTTGATGATATTAGTAGTCACATCGGTGAAAAAGTGAAATTAAATCCATTAACCACAAAGCTCACAAAGATTTAGGAACTAAGGTCACAAAGTCCTGATAGCTATCGGGATGAAATCCACGGATTTTTTCTTTGTGCGCTTTGTGCATTTGTTATTAATCGATTTTATTTCTCAATAAATTCTATAGCTTAGCGTTTTATATTTTTGTTATTAAATCCAAATATTATGAGAACCCGTCTCCTTCTGGCATTTATACTGTCACTTATTATTGCCCCTTCGTATGCACAAAAGAAATCCTCTGCCCCGCAGAAATCTGAAGAGGGTTACAAATTTACTCCTGTCGTTGAATTAAAAGCTACTCCTGTTAAAAACCAGGCAAGTACCGGAACCTGCTGGTGTTTTGCTACAACATCATTCATTGAATCAGAACTTCTTCGCATGGGGAAGGGAGAATATGACTTGTCAGAAATGTATATTGTAAGATACAACTATGTCGACAGGCTGAAAGACAATTTCGTTCAACAAGGGAAAGGAAATCTGGGTCAGGGCAGCGTAGGACATGACTGGATGACAGAATTTATTAAAAACGGAATTGTCCCGGATGAAGTTTATACGGGTCTTAATTACAGCATGACAAACCATAATCATGGTGAACTTAATGCTTTTGTAAATGCTATCGCTACGGTACCTCTTAAGAGAAATAAGGAAAGTGATCAGTATTTTACAATAGTTGATGCCATTCTTGATACCTTTCTTGGCAAAATACCTCAGGCATTTACATATAAAGGAGTCGGATATACTCCAAAATCATTCACGGCAAGTCTTGGAATTAATCCCGGCGATTATGTTGAAATCACCTCATTTACGCTTTTTCCATTCTTCACCCAGGGGGTTGTTCCAATTCCCGACAACTGGAGGAAAATGAATTACTACAATGTACCTCTGGACGATCTGATAGCAATAATCGATTCTTCCCTAAGTAAAGGGTATACAGTAGCCTGGGATGGAGACGTGAGTGAAAAAGGCTTCTCTCACAGTAAAGGTGTAGCAATAATTCCGGAAGTTGAAAATATTGACCAGTACTCCGTTGCCGATAAGGCAAGGCTTGGTAATATGACCAGGGAGGAACGTACTGCTGAAGCTTATAAATTCAGCAAGCCTTTTCCGGAAGTAAAAGTAACCCAGGAATCCCGCGAAGCAGGATATGATAATAAAACTACAACCGACGATCATCTGATGCACCTTACAGGCATTGTAAAAGATCAGACCGGTACAAAATATTATGTCACTAAAAACTCCTGGGGAATCGATAGAAATCCCTTCGGAGGATATCTTAATATGTCTGTAAATTATGTCCGTGCCAAGACAATAGCCATCATGGTAAATAAAAATGCAATTCCGGCTGAGCTAAAGACAAAACTGGGATTATAGAAAGAGGGTCATGCCGTGGCATGACCCTACAAAATTAAACAATTGGCTGTAGGGCAACGCCATGGCGTTGCCTTACTCGTTAAAGGTGTTTTTTGGGGGCAGACTATTCCACCATCAGGTTACAACCCCGTATATCCGAATTATCAAACCTTCCCATAACTTCAAATCCGCCGTCATCATGAAGTTTGCCAAGATCCCCGGTTGCAATAAAGGCACATGAGTTAATATTCGCAAGATCAATTATATTAATCCCTCCGGTTTTTCCAGGTTCCTGATAAACCGTTAACGGATCCTGCGGATCCCTGATAATTACTTTCATCCAGGGCGGACAATAAAATATCCCATCCCCTTTTGAATATGCCTGACTCAATAACTCAGTCATCCCATACTCCGAATGAACTGAAAGCAGATTTAATTTATCTTTTAGTACAGAATGCAATTCTGAACGGGTCAGCTCTTTTCTTCTTCCTTTCATGCCTCCGGTCTCCATCACAATAACTCCGGAAAGATCAGGTGAATAATTTTCTGCCAGATCAAGTAATGCAAAGCTGACACCCAGCAATAAAACTTTACAGTCTTCTTCTTTTGCCTTCTTTATGGTTAGTATCAGCTGCCCGATATTGCTTTTGAAGAATCCACTATCAGGGTTCCTGCTTCTCCTTATCAGATTATCAGCCATATAAACAAGAGAAGAATTTTCCCGTTCAGTGTATGATGGAAGCAATGCGGCAATAAGAAATTCATCCGGCATACCGTAAAACAGGCCGAAAGCTCTCAGAAAGCTCTCTTCATACAACTTTAAATCATTCACGTAATGTTTTCCGGTAGAAACCCCTGTCGTTCCGCTGCTTTCAAAGATCATCACAACCGGAAGATCGCCAGTCAAAATTTTATGATTCCTGAAGAATTCTACCGGAAGGAAAGGGATTTCGTTAAGAGTCTTGATCTTTGAAGCATCTTTACCAAGACTTAATATAAAGTTTTTATAAACAGTATTATTATTATACTGATAATTAAATACTTCCAGGGCAATTCCCAAAAATTCGTTTTGATTTTTAATGTTGAATATCCTTTCCTGAAAATCTATCATTATTTTCCCGGAAAAGTTAAAGAACCATCGGTCTGATAAACCCATTGGAAAGTACATTCGCCGTAAGCTACACTTTGCCTTGTTTCATTGATAGTGCTGACGATTCGTATTTTAGCATAGTGCTCTGTTCCGGATCTGTAGATCCACACCTGGTTTGGAAGAACAGGATCTGCCATATCCAGCCATTGAGAAACTGATACGGTTTTAAGATTGTCAAAAGCCGATTTTGCAGTTGCTTCATCAGGGAAATCACCAACTTTGTAATATGAAGGTTTCAGGTTGAAATGCTGGAACGTTAACTCAGGCAAATCAGTTATGTTGACAAACAAAATGAGATCTGGTTTAGGAGTTGCTTCTGTCGACACAAGCTTTGCACCGGAAAATAAAAAGCCGTACTGAAAATATGTCGTTGATAAATGATTGGTATTATCAATGGTGTCAATACCTGATGTACGTGTCGGTTCCGTCTTTGTGCAACCGGAAAGAATTGAAAAAAGTATAAGAAATATGAATACCATTTTTTTCATAATGCAAAGATAATAGTTTTAAATAACAAAAAAGGCCGCAAATGAATGCAGCCTCTATAGCGCGAATCAAAAAACCAGACTCTGAATTCTTCGTCCCTCAGTCTCTTAGTCTCTTAGTCTCTTAGTCTTCTTCTATTCTCCTCTTATCGCAGTTATCCCAGGTAATTTCTTCCCTTCCATATATTCCAGCATTGCACCTCCGCCTGTAGAAACATAGCTTACTTTATCAGCAAGACCGTTTTTGTTGATAGCGGCAACAGAGTCGCCTCCTCCGATAAGACTGTATGCCCCTTTTGATGTGGCAGTTGCAATAGCTTTGGCAACAGCAGTTGTTCCCTTTGAAAATTTTTCCATTTCAAAGACCCCCATAGGCCCGTTCCAGAGAATGGTTTTTGAATTTTCAATAACAGTGGAAAACTCCTTAATAGTTTTCTCCGCAATATCCAGTCCCATCCATCCATCTTCAACTTCATTAACCCCAGTAACCTTTGTGTTGGCATCATTGTCAAATTTATCTGCATTCAGGCTGTCAACAGGAAGATAAAGCCTGACTTTCTTTTCTTTCGCTTTTTCAATGAGCTTCAATGCAAGATCCAGCTTATCCTCTTCACAAAGAGATTTGCCTATTTTACCACCCATTGCTTTAACAAATGTATAGGTCATCCCTCCGCCTATAATCAGGTTATCAACTCTGTTAAGAAGGTTTTCAATGAGCATAATTTTATCTGAAACCTTGGCTCCACCCATTATTGCTGTAAATGGCCGCTTTGGATCCTTAAGAACTTTATCCATGGCAGCAAGTTCGCTGTTAATGAGAAAACCGAACATTCTTTTGTCAGCATCGAAGAAATCAGCCATTACAGCGGTTGTTGCATGAGCACGATGGGCTGTGCCGAATGCATCATTAACATATATTTCGGCATAACCGGACAGCTTTTTTGCCATCTCTTTCTGTTTGATCTTCATCTCCGCTTTTGCAGCTTTCTTCTCCTCATCAGTAACCGTCTCAGGGAGGATGGGTTTTCCTTCTTCTTCAGGATAAAAACGTACATTCTCAAGAAGCAGGATCTCACCAGGTTTCAGAGCAGCTGCCATTTTTACAGCAGATTCTCCAAGGCAATCATCAGCAAACAGTACCTTTTTACCAAGAAGTTTTTCCAGAACCGGAAGAACAGGTTTAAGTGAATATTTCTCCATACGGCCTTCGGGTCTACCGAGATGAGACATAAGGATCAGACATCCACCGTCAGCAATGATTTTATTAATAGTCAGTAATGCTCCCCTGATACGGGTGTCGTCGGTTACTGTAAAAGTTTTTTTGTCGAGGGGTACATTAAAATCGACCCTGACTATTGCCTTCTTTCCTTTGAAATTAAAGTCCTGAATCATTTTCATAGATCAAATATTTTTATTTAACAGAAGAAATTCTCAATTACAAACCTACATTTTTTTTGGAAATATTCATTTGTATAAACCGCTCAAAATATTAACTCTGTGAAACTCTGTGCTCCTCTGTGTAACTCTCTGTGACAAGTTCTTAACTTTTTTGGTTACACAGAGTGCCACAGAGAAGGCACAGAGAGCCACTGAGAGAAATCATAACCAATATTATGAACAGAACCAGACTATGTTATGTTTACTCTTCATAAAAGTTTGACTAAATTTGAAAAAAAAAGCTATGGCAAAAATTACACTCAAAGGTAATCCTGTAAATACATCAGGCAACCTTCCTGCAAAAGGGAGCAAGGCTCCTGAATTTACACTTGTAAAATCAGATCTTTCAAACCTTTCTCTATCAGAGCTTAAAGGGAAAAAACTGGTTCTTAGCATTTCTCCAAGTCTTGATACATCCGTTTGTGCAACTTCGGTCCGTAAATTTAACCAGGTTGCTGCCGGAAAAACAAATACGATGGTTCTGGCTATCACCAGGGACCTTCCATTTGCTATGGGTCGATTCTGTACCACAGAGGGGATTACTAATGTTGTTGCCCTCTCAGGATTTCGCAATGCAACTTTTGGGAAATCATACGGTATCGAAATAGTTGACGGTCTGTTTACAGGCCTCTATGCCCGCAGTATTGTTGTTGTTGATGAAAAAGGAATTGTCACTTATTCACAGCTTGTTCCGGAAATAGCCCAGGAACCTGACTATGATGCGGCACTTGCTGCCTTATAAGAAGCTGAAAGAATAATCTGACGATGAATTTTTCACAGATCCCCGGTCAAAAGGAAATTAAAGTAAAGCTTCTCCGGACTGTTAAGGAAGAAAGAGTAAGCCATGCCCAGATTTTCGCAGGTAACGAAGGTTGTGGCAGCATGGCTCTGGCTTTGGCTTATGCCAGGTATATCAGTTGCGAGAACCGTACAGACATTGACTCATGCGGCACCTGCAAGTCGTGTGTAAAATATGAGAAATTGATTCATCCCGATCTGCATTTTGTCTTCCCTGTAATCAAAGGGAAAAAAGCTACAGACCCGGTCAGTGACAATTATCTGGAGGAATGGAGAGAATTTGTAAGGAAATCTCCATATTTTACTCTTAATAACTGGATGGATACCATTGAGGTCGGGAATGCCCAGGCGATGATATTTGCATCTGAGGCTTCAGAAATAATAAAAAAACTGAGCCTTAAAACTTTCGAATCAGACTTTAAAATAATGATCATATGGCTGCCTGAGAAAATGCATCAGGCTACAGCCAATAAACTTCTGAAAATGATTGAGGAACCACCTGAGAAAACTCTTTTCCTGCTGGTTTCTCAGGAGCCGGATAAAGTAATCCCAACAATCCTTTCCAGATGTCAGCTTGTAAAGATCCCTTCATTTGACAGCAGTGATATTGAAAAATATCTGACAGACAGATTTAACATTCCACCTGATAAAGCTGGTGATATATCATATGTATCCAACGGAAATATAGCAAGGGCAATTGATCTTTGCGAAAACGAGGATCTGGCCCTGGCGAATCTTGACCGTTTCAAAAGTCTGATGAGATTTGCCTGGAAACGCGACATCATTTCGATTATTAACTGGTCTGAGGAGATATCTGCAACTGGCAGGGAAGCGCAGAAAGACTTTATATTCTTTTCAATAAGGTTACTCAGGGAAAACCTGATGCTATCGCTCGGCCAGCTAAAGAACAGATTGGTATTCCTTACTGGTGAAGAGGCAACTTTCTCGGGAAATTTTCACCCGTTTATAAATCAGAATAATATATTTCCGCTGACTGAGGAGTTCAATCTGGTTTATTCACACATTGAAGCAAACGGTAATGCAAAAATCATTTTCCTTGACCTGGGATTGAAAGTTACCAGGCTAATCCGTTGATCATAACTCCGAAAGTTGAAATTGATGCATTAATTCACTATTTTTGCAGAGTAATTTCAGAAGCTTTAGAGTTCTATGACAGATAACGAAGATATTCAGGGGCAGGCTGGGGAAGAGATCAGGATGCCCGATATAACATATAAACCCGGATATAATAAACTTGATTCTTTTAACTGGCTGAAAGATCTGCCAGATAATCCGGATTGGAATGACATTGTTGAAATCCGGTTCAAAAATACCAGAAAAGGATTTTTCAGGAATGTTAACGGTCTCAGGCTTGAGATTGGTGATGTCGTTGCAGTGGAAGCTTCTCCCGGACATGATATAGGCAGAGTTTCCATGGTTGGACATCTGGTTGATGAACAACTTAAAAAACTTAAGGCACATCCCTCTCCTGACGATCTGAAAAAAGTTTATCGCAAAGCTAAAGCTGTTGATATTCAGAAATGGGAGGAGTCAAAAAAACTGGAAACTCCCACTATGTTACGTTCAAGGAAGATCTCTGAAGAACTTAAACTTAATATGAAGATCGGGGATGTTGAATATCAGGGAGATAAAACAAAAGCTATCTTCTATTACATTGCAGATGAAAGAGTGGATTTCAGGCAGCTTATTAAAGTTCTTGCTGATGAATTCAGGGTAAGGATTGAGATGCGCCAGATTGGCGCCAGGCAGGAAGCGGGAAGAATCGGAGGAATAGGCTCTTGTGGAAGAGAACTATGCTGCGCAACACATATCACTAATTTTATTTCGGTAACAACAACTCATGCCAAGTACCAGGAACTGTCACTCAATCCGCAGAAGCTCGCCGGACAATGCAGTAAATTGAAATGCTGCCTCAACTTTGAACTCGATTGCTATGTTGAAGCTCAAAGGTCATTTCCACCAAAAGATGTTCCGCTTGAAGCTCTTGACTGTACTGCTTACTTCCAGAAACTTGAAGTTCATAAAGGCCTTTATTGGTATTCGACCGATCCGCATTCAACTGCTAACCTTATAGCGCTGCCTGTTCAGAGGGTAAGGGAGATCCAGGCAATCAACAAAAAAGGGAAAAAAGTCGAGAAGCTCAAGCTGGTAGATGAATCATGGGAAATAACGCCGGTTTCTCAGGACCTGTTGAAGAATAACAGCCTCACACGGTTCGACCCACCTGAAAACAAAAATCAGCAGAACAAGGGTTCACACAAAAGAAAAAACAGAAGATTCAATGATAAAAGGAATAAATAGCCTCTCATTTATTTTAATATTGACATCCTTACTGCTTCTCCCATCGTGCCACAGTAAAACTGTCTATACAAATTCACAGGCAATGACAGGAAAAATATGGAAACTGACGGATATTCCCACTTTTAAAGTTCCTATTACTGATACACTTACCAGTAACAATGTCATTTTTACTATCAGGAGCGGTTCTTCTTACCCCTTTCGTAATATTTATCTTTTCGTAACTACCACTTCACCGGACGGAAAAAATATAACCGATACACTTCAATACAATCTTGCTGATGAAAAGGGAAAGTGGTTTGGCAAAGGATTTGGTGACATTCATGAACTAAATCTCCCATATAAATCGAACGTATTTTTCCCTTTAAAAGGCACCTACGTGTTTAAAATTCAACATGGTATGCGTATTGAAAATCTTAAGGGCATTTATGATATCGGTTTGAGAATAGAAAAGATAAGAAAATAAATTTCAGCAGGTGGGAAAGAATAAACTGGCCAGATGGACTGAGTTGGGATCGTACCATAATGTTATCCAGCCTGAGATCGCTGATGTTTCCGGAAAAGATCACCCGATAAAAGGCAACTGGAGAAAAAATCTTTTTAAAAATGAAAATCCTGTTGTTCTTGAACTTGGATGCGGAAAGGGAGAATATACAATCGGACTGGCTAACAAATTTCCCGGCAACAATTTTATAGGAATTGATATAAAGGGAGCCCGTATGTGGCGTGGCGCCAAAACAGCCCATGAACAGAAATTGCCCAATGTTGCTTTTCTTCGCACAAGAATTGAATTTATTAATTCCTTCTTCGCTACGGATGAAGTAAATGAGATATGGATCACTTTCCCCGATCCGCATCCCGGGGGAAGAAACTCCAACAAAAGACTTACATCACCCTGGTTCCTGAACTTATATCGCCTATTCCTGAAAGACAAGGGATTAGTCCATCTGAAAACTGATAATAAAGAACTTTTTAATTTCACAAAAACAGTTGTCAGTTATAATAACCTTGAAACTGTCTCTTCAACAGATGACCTTTATTCGGAAAGAATTGATAATATCCTTTCGATCAGAACTCACTATGAAAAGATATTTCTGGATGCCGGACTTAAAATAAATTACCTCTCTTTCAGGATTGATAAGGAAAAAACTATTCAAGATGCCCTACTCAAAACAAAAAGGTAATAACGACTTTTTCTCGAAGGTATATGAGGTGACCAGGCTGATACCTTATGGCAGGATAACTTCATACGGTGCTATAGCCCGTTATCTTGGATCCGGCCGGTCAGCACGCATGGTCGGATGGGCTCTCAATGCAAGCCATACCAACCTTGATTTTATCCCTGCTCACAGAGTTGTTAACCGAAACGGCCTTCTCACGGGTAAATATCATTTTGGAAATTCAACCACTATGGCACAACTTCTCCAAAATGAGGGTATAATTATTGAAAATGACCAGATTATCAATTTCGCCGAAAAATTCTGGGACCCAGAAACAGAGCTTTAGGAAGTTTTGTGCACGTTGAGATGAGCCCCCTTTGTATTTCCCCCCAACTGGGGGAAAAAATCTGCTTTTATTTGGATATTTTCTCCCCCACAGGGGGAGATGCCGCGCAGCAGCAGAGGGGGTTTAAATCCTGTAACAATTTTTCAAATGATTTCCATATTTTTGCATTTCTCCCAAAAAACTGGTAATCTTGCACCTTGTTTATATTTAAATTAAATAAGAATAGCGATTTGGTTTTTTAACCCTAACTTTGGACCGGTTCGAGTTTTTTACCCCCAAACCCCCTAAAGGGGGCTTAAGTTCAAACTTCTAATTAGCCCCCCTTTAGGGGGGTCGGGGGGCAAGAAACAAGGACTAAAAACCGTAACCACTATTAAAAAGATATTGGCATTAAATACTTACTATTATTAATTAAATCTGTTAATGTTTTCAGAAGATCAGATAATAAAAGCCCTTTCCAGAGTCATTCATCCGGAAAAAAATAAAGACATAGTAACCCTGGGTATGATTATGGAAGTCGAATCGGCGGAAAACGGAATTTCACTTACCCTTGCCCCGGAAAAATCAAACGATCCTTTTATTACTTCAATTAAAAGTACAATTGTCAGGACTATAAAAGAGGTTCTTGGTCCCGATGCAGTTATAAACGAAATTAAAGTTAAGCCAAAAATAATAGTAGGGAAAAAGCAGGAAATACAGCCGGGTGTTCTGCCGGAAGTATCAAACATAATTGCTGTTGCATCAGGTAAGGGTGGTGTAGGGAAAACGACAATCGCTGTAAATCTGGCAATCTCTCTTGCCAGGTTGGGATATGCAGTCGGGCTTCTGGATGCTGACATATTCGGCCCGTCCGTACCAAAAATGTTCAATGAAGAAAAGTACAGACCTGAAGTAAAAAGGGACGAACTTACTGATCATATTATTCCTTTGACAAAGTTCGGAGTTAAAGTTCTGTCGACCGGCTTTTTTGTTGATCCTGCTGAAGCAGTGATCTGGAGAGGACCAATGGCCTCAAATTTTCTTAAACAACTGATTACCCAGGGTGAATGGGGGAAGCTCGATTATCTTCTTGTTGATCTGCCTCCCGGAACAAGTGATATTCATCTGACTCTTGTTCAGGAAGTCTCCTGTTACCGGAGCTATTATTATAAGTACCCCGCAGGATGTAGCTCTTGCCGATGCAGTAAAAGGAATATCAATGTTCCGGAGCGAAAAAATTAATGTCCCGGTACTTGGCCTTGTTGAAAATATGTCGTGGTTCACACCTGCTGAACTCCCCGGGAATAAATACTACATTTTCGGAAAAGAAGGTTGCAAAAAACTTGCCGAAAAAATGAATGTCCCTCTTCTGGGACAGATTCCTTTGGTTCAGAGCATATGTGAAGGAAGTGATAATGGTCAACCGACAGCTCTTGAAGATTCAATAGCTGGTGATGCGTTCATGAACCTTGCAAAGGAACTGATAAAAAGAGTCGGGCAGAGAAACAAAGAACAGGGACCAACTGTTAAACTTCAGATAACTAAATAATCTACCTCATCCCCCTGCCCCCTTCTCCTGAAAGAGAAGGGGGTATAAAAAAGATAATCAGCAAGATAAAAAATCCCTCTCCTTAAGGAGAGGGGTTGGGGTGAGGTAAAAAAAAGAAAGAAGGTAGTGAGATTATTATATAATAATAAGTACTAAATTTTATAAATATTCAATGATATGACAGAAATTAAAAGTATTAAAGACCGCGTTCTGAAAGCGCTTGAAAGAGTAAGGCCTTATCTTCAGTCTGATGGAGGAGATATCGAATTTATAGATGTTTCTGAGGATATGACTGTCAGGGTCAAGCTCACCGGCGCATGCAATGGATGTCCTTACAGCATGCAGACATTAAAGGCAGGAGTTGAACAGGCAATAATGAAGGAAGTGCCGGAAATAAAGAGAGTTATTTCTGCCTGATAAACCAGGTCAGCTCAATTTTATTTACCTTTGAAATACTATACACAGAATTAGTTAGTTATAGTATTAAAAGTCAATTATTGGCTTCAAACAAGACACCATATAAATATTTGTTTCTATTAGGATTGTCCCTGATATTGACGTATTGTTCGGTTGAAAAAAACACGGGCTCCAGCAGATTTTACCAGGGTATGACTGCCAGATATAACATCTATTTTAATGGTTATGAAAGCTTTAAAGCTGGCTTGTCTAAAATATCCAGGAGTTATCAGGACGACTATGCGGAATTATTGAAAGTCTTTGAATACAGTGATCCTTCCACAGTTTCTCTTTGTTCTTCCGACATGGAAAGGGCAATACAGAAAGCATCAAAACTTATTTCACTGAAATCAATAACTGCGAAACCTGAAATAAAAGAAAAAGGCCAGCTCACCGAAAAGGATAAGGAGCTTCTTGACAGGAAAGAATATAATGAGTGGGTTGACGACAGTTATCTGCTCATCGGGAAAGCCCGCTTTTATAAACATGAGTATAATGAAGCCACTTCAATTTTCGACTATTGTATAACAAATGCAAATGATCCTGCTATTAAGGCTGAAGCTGTTTTCTGGCTGGCCAGAATATTTAATGAAACAGGCAATTATAATGAGTCATTCAGATTAATCAATGGTTCAGACATTACGGTAGACCCTGCAAAGTCTTTAAGATCTATGTATTATACAACTCTTGCCGACCTGTTTATCAAACAAAAAAGGTATTCCGAAGCTATAGATCCATTAGAGAAATCAATTGAAGTTATTTCAGGTAAAAGAACAAGATACAGGCTGACCTATCTCCTGGCCCAGCTGTATGAAAAGACCGGAGACGGGACCAGGGCAACTTCTCTGTATCAAAAAGTTGTGAAAATGAACCCGCCTTATGATATTGAATTTAATGCCAGAATAAATATTGCCGGGGTATTTGATATAAACTCCGGTAATCCTAAGGAAATAAGCAGAGAGCTCTTCAGGATGCTTAATGATTCTAAAAATAAAGACTATCAGGATCAGATTTATTTTGCACTTGGCAATATGTCGATGAAAGAGGGGAATGAGCCAGAAGCCCTCGATTACTTCAGAAAATCAGCGATCGCCAAATCACAGAATCAGAATCAGAAAGGCAGATCATATCTTGCGCTTGCAGGTTACTATTTTAAAAAACCTGATTATATAAAGGCAGGAACCTACTATGATAGTGCTGTCTATTTTCTTGATCAGAAATACCCCGATTACCTGGCGATAAAAGCTAAATCACAGAGTCTGAATGCTCTTGTCTCCCAGCTGACTATAATTCAGCGGGAAGACAGCCTTCAACGGGTGGCTTTGATGCCTGTTACTGAAAGAGAGGCTCTGATTGCATCAATAATAACAAAGATTGTCAAAGATGAAAGTGAAGGCAAAATCTCCACAAATACTGACAGATATAATCTCGGGCAGTATTATGAAAATGAAAGACGTTTTCAGGGGAATATCGATCAGGAAGGGAAATGGTATTTTTATAACCAGGCTGCTTTAACTTTTGGCCGCACTGAATTCCGTAAACGGTGGGGCGATAGAAAGTTTGAAGACAATTGGAGAAGGTCCAACAAAACAAGAGTAAATATTACACAGGTTTCAAATAATCCCAATGAGGTTTCACAGAGTAAAGCCGACACCTCGGCACCCGAACTCAATTATAAGAAACCTCAGTTCTATCTGAAAAATCTTCCATTAACTGACTCTTTAAAAACTATTTCTGATGATAAGATTGCAATAGCACTTCTTAATGCCGGCAAAGCTTTTGCCGAAAGGATCCCTGACGCGGTAAAAGCTACTGAAACATTTGAGTCGCTTATTAAACGCTTCCCTGCAAGTGAGCTTGTCCCTGAAACACTATATAATCTGTATAGAGTAAATAAGGAAGGGAATAATCCCAAAGCTGAGACTTACAGGCAACGATTATTGCAAAAGTATCCCGAAAATGAGTTTGCAAAAATCCTGTCAGATCCAGCCTACTATGAGAAAAAAATGGCTGAAATGAAAATGGCTGAAAAAATCTATGATGATGCCTATAAAGCATATTATAATGAAAAGTTCAATGATGCAATTTCAATCAGTGACGATGCATTGAAAAATTATCCTAAGGATCAGCTCGCTCCTAAATTTATGCTGCTCAGGGCCTATTCAGTCGCCAGAATAAGTGACGAAAGAGCTTTTAAGGAGGAATTGAATATTCTCCTTAAAGCATGGCCTCAAACAGTTGAAAGCAGGAAAGCTGCTGATATAATTGAATACCTTAACCAGAAAATTCCTGAACTTAAAGTAGAGGAAGATAAAAAAATTGCGACTGAAATATATACTGCTGATACAACAGTAACTCATGTTTTTGCAATAATTATTTCTGATCCTGCTTTTAACCTGAACCAGGCATCATTTGACGTAATCAGCTATAATATTGATAATTTTACAAATAAGAATTACAAGACTGAGGGTTCTATTATTGATAATAAATTTATACTGATAACTGTTTCCGGATTTTCTGATTATGCACAGGTTTTGAATTATTACAATGCTTTCAAGACTGAAAAGTTCATCAGAAATCCCACAGGTGTAAAGATGATGACTTTTATAATTAGCGACAACAACTTAAAAGTTCTTAAAAACGATAAAAATCCCGATCGTTATCAACTCTTCTTCAGGGAAAAATATTTAAAATGAGGAAAATAAAAATATTATGGACTGATGATGAGGTGGAAGCACTGAAACCTCATATTTTTTTCCTTGAAGAGAAAGGTTACGAGATTGATACTTGCTCAAATG
The DNA here is from genome assembly GCA_963829255.1 of uncultured Bacteroidales bacterium. Classification (GTDB taxonomy): domain Bacteria; phylum Bacteroidota; class Bacteroidia; order Bacteroidales; family VadinHA17; genus LD21. Next base: position 69,899 of record CAWHIG010000006.1, on the reverse strand, counting down.
GAAATGATACTATTGACCTTGTCAGGCAAAACAGGTATGATCTTATTTTTCTTGATGAAAATATGCCGGGGTTAAGCGGAATGGAAACATTAAAGTTAATAAAAGAAGTAAGGACCGACATTCCTGTTGTTATGATCACCAAAAGTGATGAAGAAGATATAATGGAAGCCGCCATAGGATCAGAAATTGCTGATTATCTGATTAAACCGGTCAAGCCAAAACAGGTGTTACTTGCAATAAAAAAAATTCTCGATCAGCGCCGGCTGATAACGGAAAAGACTACTACCGATTACAGGCAGGAATTCAGCCGGATAAGCAGTATGATCTCATCAGCCTCGACATTTACCGACTGGACAGAGCTTTATAAGAAGATAGTCTTCTGGGAATCTGAACTTGAAAAATCAACAGATCCGGGCATGACTGAGATTCTTAAACTGCAGCAGAACGAAGCAAATAATTCGTTTTCGAAATTTATGATCAGTAATTATCTCGATTGGCTGAAACCTGAAAACACAAATAAACCGCTGCTCTCTCCTGCCCTCTTTACACAAAAAATTTTTCCTCATGTAAAACAAAACAGACCATTGTTTTTTATCCTGATCGATAACATGAGATATGACCAGTGGAAGACTATTTCAGCTGAGTTATCGGGGATGTACAGGATTATTGAAGAAGATTTATATTTCAGCATTCTGCCGACTGCTACGCAATTCGGCAGAAACTCCATGTTCGCCGGATTGATGCCATCTGCAATTGCAGAACTTATGCCCGAATTATGGATCAATGATGATGAGGAAGAGGGTAAAAATAATTTTGAGGAAGAGTTGTTTAAGAACCAGCTGACCCGTAAAGGATTGAAATACAAATGGTCATATAATAAAATAAGTAGCGGTCTTGAAGGAAAAAAAGTGAATGAAAAAGTAAGATCGATGCTCGAAAATGACATCAACATCCTGGTATTCAATTTTGTTGATATGCTCTCGCATGCAAGAACCGAAATAAGTATGATCCGGGATCTTGCAAATGATGAGCCTGCATACAGGAGCCTGACCCGTTCATGGTTTATGCATTCCTCTTTATTCGAATTGCTCAAAACACTCGCTTCACATCCGGTTAAGGTTATTTTCAGTACTGATCACGGGACAATAAGAGTACAGAATCCGGTTAAAATTATCGGCGACAGGAAAACATCTGCCAATCTCAGGTACAAGATGGGGAGAAACCTGGATTACGACCCAAAGAAAGTTTTTGAATTGACCAATCCGGAAAAAGCTATGCTGCCTAAGACTAATATAAGTTCGAGATACATTTTTGCTCTTAACCAGGACTTTCTTGTATATCAGAACAATTACAACTATTACGCAGGTTATTACAAGGACACTTTTCAACATGGAGGAATTTCAATGCAGGAGGTAATGATACCGGTTGTAAACCTTGAACCTGCATAGGCAAAAGCATATTATTCCAATGAGAATCTTAATAAAAGATAAAAGACATTTATCTGTTGCTGCCAGACAACTTCTGAAACATGCCGGAGAAAAGAAAATATTTGCCTTTTACGGATCAATGGGTGCCGGCAAAACCACGATTATCAAAGCTGTATGTGAACTCCTTGGAGCCGTCGATATAATCAGCAGCCCAACATTCACACTGGTAAATGAATACAGAACTTCAGCAGGAGAAACACTGTATCATATCGATTTCTACAGAATAAAGAAACAGGAAGAGGTGTATGATTTTGGCATTGAAGAGTACCTGACCGGCGATTCATATTGCTTTATGGAATGGCCGGAACTAATTGAAGAAATACTCCCCCCGGAAACAGTGATCGTCAGAATTTCAGTTAATGAAAAGGAACAGAGAACCCTTTCAATATCAAAATAATAACTGATTTTGCGCTCTATTCCAAATTATTTACCTTTGAAGAAATAACTCCCCTACAAAGATGAACGACAAAGGCAAGAGTGGAAAAGTCAGTTTTGAAAATACTGTTTTCATGCCGAAAGAGGAACACCTCGAGACTGCTGTCAGGAACCGCAATATCTCTATTGGTATTCCCTGTGACAAAAAAGATGATGAGAAAAGAGTGGCGTTGACGCCTGAGGCAGTAAGCCTTCTGGTTGAAAGTGACAATGAAGTCATTGTTCAGAAAGGTGCCGGACTCGGAGCCAATTATACCGATAAGGATTACAGTGAGAATGGAGCGATAATAAGTGACTCTCCTGCAAGAGTTTACAGTTCCGATGTTGTAATTAAGGTTGCTCCTTTTTCAGAGAAAGAGACTGAATATCTAAAAGGCAATCAGGTTATTTTATCATACCTTAATGTTCTTAAGCTAAGTGAAGAAACACTTGGAAAGTTAATCAGAAAAAAAGTAACTGCTATTGCATTTGAGAAGATACGCGACAATAACGGGGAAATGCCCGTGATTGAATCTATGAGTGAAATCTCTGGCATAACTTCTCTTCTTATTGCATCGGAATATCTGAGTAATATGCACGGAGGCAAGGGTGTGATGCTTGGAGGAATTACCGGTGTCACTCCAACCGAGGTCGTTATTTTAGGTGCAAATACTGCCGGAGAATATGCCGCAAGAGCAGCTATCGGACTTGGATCAACTGTTAAAATATTCGATAATTCCCTTCCCCGGCTGAGAAGATTTCAGAATCTGCTCGGACAACGTCTGCAGACTTCAGTATTTCATCCTCAGGTTCTGAAGAAAGCTCTTAAATCTGCCGACGTACTCATTGGCGCAATTGAACTCGAGGATCTCAAACCATGGTATTACATCACAGAGGATATGGTGCGGAATATGAAAAAAGGGGCAGTAATTATCGACCTGAGTATCGACCGTGGAGGTTGCATCGAAACAACAGAATGCCGTGCTATGAAAGATCCTGTTTACGAGAAACACGGTGTGGTTCATTTTTCAGCATGGAATCTTCCATCGCGTGTTTCACGCACAGCATCCATAGCACTCAGCAATATTTTCAATCCTCTGCTTCAGAGAATGGCCGATGCAGGAGGAATTACCCAGTTGCTTAAGAATGATCAGGGTGTACGAAACGGCGCCTATTTATATAATGGCATGCTCACGAATGAAACATTGGGCCAGAAGTTCGGAATAATATCTAAAGATCTCAATCTCCTGATATCAGCGTTCTGATTATCAGACATATGAAAGAATGGCTTTGTTGCTATTGACCTCAATCTTCGCCTGCTTCCCGATATAGAAGGCCCTGTTATCGGCAACATGGCCCGCAGGGAAGCTAAAAAGGAGAGGGTAATTATACTCACTGACAATATCCAGAATAGTCTTTTCTATATTCTTTCCCCAGGGAATCTTCGATTCTGCTATCTCATTCATACCACCTACGACCAGCGCAGACAATTCATCAAGTTTACCTGCCAGCTTCAGGGAGGTCAGCATCCTGTCAACATGGTAAAAACACTCTCCCACCTCCTCAATAAACAATATCTTACCCCTGGTTGTTAGTTCTGCCTGAGTTCCCATAAGACTATAAATAAGTGAAAGATTTCCTCCTGTCAGTTCCCCGGAAACATCCCTGGGCCTGAAGAAGCTTCCCTTCCATTCAATTGACCTGAGCTCACCGAATAATGCCTGTTTTAAAGAGACGAATGTATCATTGGTCTTTATTGTATTATGAAAGTTTACGGGCATTTCACCATGGATCGATATTACTCCGCATACATCATTTAACCAGGTATGCAGAATAGTTATATCGCTGAACCCGGCATACCATTTCGGGTTTTTATTTAAAGCGGAAAAGTCGACTCTGTTGATAATTCTTAACAGTCCATAGCCTCCCCTTGAACAAAAAACCGCTTTAATTTCAGGATCATTTGTCATCTCCTGCAGGTCGTTTAACCGTTCTTCATCATTCCCGGCAAAAGGGCCATTCCTTTTTGCAGCATTCTTCCCGGTACGAACTTTCAGTCCCCACTTTTCAAGAAATGCCACTGCTTCAGTTAATAAATCCTCTCCTATATAAGATGAGGGAGAAATTATTGCCACTTCATCTCCTGGTTTCAGAAAAGCGGGTTGTCTCTTTCTTGTGGTCATATTCACAATAATTACAGGCAAAAGTAATTGTTATTGTTTCCTTATGCAACTCTCAGCTCCTCAACCTATTTTTTGCTCCATTGCCCACTTTTTTGCCCCCCAGCCCCCCTAAAGGAGGGTTAATTCTCAATTATTAAGTAAATTTCTCTTTATAAATGGAATTAGCCCCCCTTTAGGGGGGTTGGTGGGCCAAAATGGAGAGAATGAGGGGATTTGGAGCAGAACAAATTGAAAGACTAAAATTATTATATTTGTGCAGTTCTAAAAAAGCTAAAATCTCATTAACAATATCATGACGAATTTCAAAAGATATCTTGTAACCTCAGCACTTCCATATGCGAATGGCCCGATACATATCGGCCACCTGGCAGGGGTTTATGTACCATCGGATATTTATACGAGATATCTGAGAATGAAAGGCGTGGATGTGATATCTGTTTGCGGATCTGACGAACATGGCGTTCCGATCACTCTTAAGGCCCGTAAAGAGGGAGTATCGCCCCAGACAATTGTTGACAGATATCATAAACTGAATAAAAAGGCATTTGAGGATTTTGGAATTGCTTTCGATATTTATTCACGTACATCAAATAAAATACATTTCGAAACTGCATCGGGATTTTTCAGGACGCTCTATGAAAAAGGTGAATTCACTGAAAAGACATCTGACCAGTATTATGATGAAGAGGCAGGATGCTTTCTGGCCGACAGGTATATAATGGGAACATGTCCGCATTGCGGAAATGAAAATGCCTATGGTGACCAGTGTGAAAAATGCGGAACTTCATTAAGCCCTAATGAACTTATAAATCCTCACTCAACCGTTAGTGGCAGTAAACCGGTGTTGCGTGAGACACTTCACTGGTATCTGCCTCTCGACAAATATGAACCATGGCTTAAAAAATGGATCCTCGAAGATCATAAGGAGTGGAAAGCAAATGTGTATGGACAGTGCAAATCGTGGCTCGATCAGGGTTTACAGCCCAGGGCCGTCAGCCGCGATCTTGACTGGGGAGTTCCTGTACCTGTTGAGGGCGCCAATGGAAAAGTTCTTTATGTATGGTTTGATGCCCCTATCGGATATATTTCTGCTACAAAAGAGCTTACTCCCGATTGGGAAAAATACTGGAAGGATAAAGAGACCAGGATGATTCATTTCATAGGTAAAGACAATATCGTTTTTCATTGTATAATCTTCCCTTCGATGCTTAATGCCGAGGGCAGTTATATTCTTCCCGAAAATGTTCCGGCCAATGAATTTCTGAACCTTGAAAATGACAAGATATCAACCTCAAGGAACTGGGCGGTATGGCTTCACGAATACCTTGAAGATTTTCCGGGGAAACAGGATGTTCTGAGATATTCGCTTTGTGCCAATGCACCCGAGACAAAAGATAATGATTTCACCTGGAAGGATTTTCAGGCACGAAACAATAACGAGCTGGTTGCCATTCTGGGAAATTTCGTCAACCGGACGCTTGTACTTACCAACAATTATTATGAAGGGAAAGTTCCTGAGAGAGGTCAGACTGATTCAAATGATGACCATGTTTTGAATGAGATAATACACCTTAAGCAAAATGTAGAATCCAGTCTTGAAACATTCCGGTTCAGGGAAGCTCTTAAGGAGGCGATGAATCTGGCACGACTCGGTAATAAATATCTTGCTGATGCAGAACCTTGGAAGGTTATCAAAACAGATCCGGAACGTGTGAGAACAATTATGAATATAGCCCTGCAGATAACTGCAAATCTTACTATTGTGTGCGAACCTTTTTTACCTTTCTCCATGGAAAAACTACGGGGCTGGATCAATTTCAGGGATTTGAAATGGGAAAATGGAGGCAGGTCAGATCTGCTTTTCCCGGGCCATGTTATTAACAGACCGGGATTGCTCTTTGAAAAGATTGAAGATGAAGAGATCACGCGGCAGATAGATAAGCTATTGGCAACTAAAAAAGCAAATGAGGCAGCGGGCGCAAAAACCACACCGGGAAAAGAACCTGTAACTTTTGATGATTTTACCAAAATTGATATCAGAACCGCAACTATTCTGGAAGCTGAAAAAGTGCCTAAAACCACTAAACTGCTTAAACTCAAAATCGATACTGGCATTGATATCCGCACTATTGTTTCAGGTATTGCAGAATACTATGAACCGGAAGCCATCGTAGGGAAACAGATATCCATTGTGTCGAATCTTGAACCGAAGAAAATTAAAGGGATTGAATCGAAAGGTATGATCCTTATGGCTGAAGATCAAAACGGGAAATTAGTCATGGTTACTCCTGTTGATAAAGTGAGTAACGGGAGTATGATAAAATAAAAATCAACCTTCTAAAACCCCTTATTGGGGCTTGGCGAGTATTTTATTTCTTTTTTAAGACCCAGGTCCCCGGGAATTTTTTTGCGATGCTGTCTTTTTTTGTAACAGCAGTGCTCAGATCCTTACATGTTATGGCGCAAACCCTGTAAAAACCATTACCCATAGAAACAATCTCAGGCACAAAACCTTCCTCTTTCAACATATTTACCTGTGAAACAGCATTCTCTTCTGATTTGAAACTACCTGTTATCACAACATAAGTATTCATTTCCGAAGACACAGGTACTGCAATTTCAGGAGGAGAAGTCTCGTCAGAGACTGGTTTTGCATTTTCTTCAACCTTTGATGATTCAATGATACTTCCTTCGTCCACAGCCTTTTTATTATTTTCAAATTCAGCTGTTACAAGCGGATTCATGGTTGTTGCTTCCACCTTGGCTTTGAACAGATCTGTCTTCAATGGAACCAAAACAATCAGGGAAAGAAGAGGAATAATTACTGCTGCCCTCCAAAGTATCTTTCTTGTTGATGCCCTTTTTACAGGATCTTTTTCTGTATACCTGATAATTCGTTTTCTTACATCATATCCTTCAAGAGGAGAACATTGAAAAGATTCAAGTCCGTAAGAATCAAGATGATAATTTGCACTCTTATCAGGTTCAAACTGAATATTACCTTCATTGTTGTTGATGAAGCTCCCAATATTGTCAAAAACGACCTTTTCCCCTTTTTCAAGTTTTCTTCGTATTTCAGAAACGAATTCTTCAACCAGATTTCTGGCATCTCCATAATTAATCGTGGAAGAAATTGAAATTCTTCCTACCAGAAGGCCATCATTATGATTCAGATTCCTGTTAAAAGATATTTGCTTTACAGGGGGATAAAATGTGTCGGTACTTCTGTCAATTCTGGCAGGAGTATAGTTTCCTATGAAGCCGCCAAACCCAGGTACAATAACACAATCGTGCCCGAATAATAATTCCCTGATAAAAGCTGTTACATCCACCTTAAACCGTTCTTTTGATCAATACAAATTTAAGAAAAAAAAGTTATAAGCAATAAAAATATGGAACAGGAGGTCTGTTTGATGATTAACAATGTAGGGTCATGCCATGGCGTGGCCCCTTACCCTGCCTGTGAGTAGTCCATTAAAAAATATTATCTTCGTAATTCAAAATTTCAGCGTGATATGAGAGAGATACAAATGGTCGACCTTAAGGCCCAGTATGAAAAAATCGGATTGGAAATTGATAAAGCAATAAAATCTGTTCTCGTATCAACAGCATTTATTAAAGGTCCTGATGTTAAATTATTTGAAGAAGAGCTTCAGGAGTATATGAGTGTAAAACATGTTGTTTCGTGTGCTAACGGAACCGATGCACTTTATCTGGCTATGATGGTTCTCGGACTGAAACCGGGAGATGAGGTAATTACAACAAATTTCACTTTTATTGCTACTGTTGAGGTCGTGGCTTTGCTTGGTCTCAAATTGGTTATTGTAGATCCGGAACCGGGAAGTTTTAATATCTCAGTTGAAGCTGTCCGAAAATCTATCACCCCTAAGACAAAAGCCATTGTTCCGGTACATTTGTTTGGACAATGTGCTGACATGGAGAGCATTATGGAGCTTGCTAATAATCATGATCTTTTTGTTATTGAAGATGCCGCACAGGCAACCGGTGCTGATTATCTCTTTAAAAACGGAACCACAAAAAAAGCAGGGACAATCGGGCATATTGGAACAACATCTTTTTTCCCATCCAAAAATCTGGGATGCTATGGCGATGGAGGTGCCCTCTATACAAACGATGATAATTATGCCAGAAAGCTGAGGAGCATCGCCAACCATGGAATGAATGTCAGGTATCATTATGATGATATTGGTGTTAATTCAAGGTTGGATACAATTCAGGCTGCTATCCTCAGAGTCAAGCTAAGATATCTTTCGAAATTCAATGCAGCGCGAAGAGCTGTTGCTGAAGGGTACGATGAAGCGTTTGCAGTATGTAATTCAATAATCGTTCCGGAAAGAGTAAATTATTCTACTCATATTTTTCATCAATACACTATCAGGGTCAGAAACGGGAAAAGGGATGAACTGAAGAAATTTCTTGAGTCAAAGAAGATCCCTTCAATGGTTTATTACCCTGGCCCCCTTCACATGCAGAAAGCTTATGGATATCTGGGTTATAAAGAGAACGATTTCCCGGTTTCAACGACTCTGTGCAAAGAAGTTCTGTCTTTACCGATGCATCCGGATATGGAACCTGATCAGCTTGATTATATTATACATAACGTATTAGAATTCTTCAATAAATAATTATTATGGAGAAGGAATATTTTGCGCACGAAACAGCTGTCATAGATGACGGCTGCAAGATTGGAAAAGGAACAAAAATATGGCACTTCAGCCATGTAATGACAGGTTCGGAAATCGGTGAAAACTGTAATATTGGCCAGAATGTTGTCATCTCACCGGGTGTAAAACTGGGAAAGAATGTAAAAGTTCAGAATAATGTATCAATCTATACCGGAGTCATTTGTGAAGATGATGTCTTCCTGGGACCCTCAATGGTATTTACAAATGTCATCAATCCGCGAAGTGCAATCATACGAAAAAACGACTACTTCACCACTATAGTTGAAAAAGGCGCTTCAATAGGAGCCAACTCAACAATTGTCTGCGGAAATAAAATCGGGACATACTCATTTATTGGAGCCGGTGCAGTTGTTACAAAAGATGTTAAGCCTTATGCTCTTGTTGTTGGTAACCCTGCCAGACAAACGGGGTGGATGAGTGAATTCGGGCATAAACTTATTTTTGACAAAAATGGCTTTGCCTCCTGCCACGAAAGCGGAGAGAGATACAGGATTGAGAATGGTAGCGTATCTAAAATAATTTAGTATTTTTATGCAGCTTTATAGATTATTTGAATGACAGAATCTCCAAAAAACTTCGGAATAATAGGTGTTGCAGGGTATATAGCTGTCAGACATCTTCATGCAATTAAGGAAACGGGCAACAACCTCCTTGCCAGCCTTGACAAGTTTGATAGTGTCGGACGAATCGATAATTATTTTCCTGAAAGTGATTTCTTTGTGGAGTTTGAACGTTTTGACAGACATTTTGATAAACTTAAACGAACAGGAACTAAAATTGATTATGTAAGTATCTGTTCTCCGAATTACCTTCATGATTCTCATATACGGTTTGCTTTGCGCCATCAGGCAGAAGCAATCTGCGAGAAACCGATTGTCCTCAATCCCTGGAATATAGATGCTTTGCAGGAAATTGAAAATGAGACCGGCCGTAAAATCTATACTGTTCTTCAGCTTCGTCTTCATCCAAAAATATTGGAATTGAGGGAAAAGATCAGGAATGGTCCAAAAGATAAGATTTATGATATTGACATGACATATGTAACCAGCAGGGGTAACTGGTATTCAGTTTCATGGAAAGGGGATATTCAGAAATCCGGAGGAGTGGCAACCAATATCGGGATTCACTTTTTCGATATGCTTAGCTGGATCTTTGGCAATACAAAGAAAAATATTGTTCATCACCTTGAACCTCATAAAGCTGCCGGATTTCTCGATCTTGAACATGCACGGGTAAGATGGTTCCTCAGCCTTGATTATAAAGATATTCCTGAATCAGCAAGGGCATCCGGAAAGAGGACCTTCAGATCAATCATTGTAGATGGTGAGGAGATAGAATTTAGTGAAGGCTTTGCTGACTTGCATACATTGACTTACAAAGAAATACTGGCCGGTAAGGGATTCGGTCTTAAAGAAGCGCGCCAGTCAGTAGAAATTGCTTACACAATCAGAAATTCCAGACCTGTGGGACTTAAGGGAGACTATCATCCAATTTTAAAAACAAAATAACATTATGTACAGTAAACTTATTAATAAAGAGACAAAACTTTCTGTCATCGGACTTGGGTATGTTGGTTTACCTATAGCTCTTGAATTTGCAAAACAGATCGGTGTGGTAGGCTTTGATATCAAACCCGAAAGAGTGGCCCTCATGAAAAAGGGCATTGATCCAAGTAATGAACTCACCTCTGATGCATTTAAGAATACTGATATTGTTCTTACAAGCGATCCTTCAGACTTAAGAACTGCTTCATTTCATATAATTGCAGTTCCTACCCCTACCACCAAGACCAATCTTCCCGACCTGACGCCTGTTCTTAAAGCATCCGAAACAGTGGGTAAAATTTTAAAAAAGGGTGATTATGTAGTATATGAATCAACTGTATACCCGGGGTGCACCGAAGACGATTGTATTCCTGTACTTGAAAGGTATTCTGAGTTAAAATGCGGTCGTGACTTTAAAGTTGGTTTCTCACCTGAAAGGATAAATCCGGGAGATAGTAATCATACTCTTACGAAAATTGTAAAAGTAACCAGCGGCTGTGATGCCGAATCAGCTGAGAATATAGCAAAAACCTATGAACTTATTATCAAAGCAGGTGTTCACCGGGCAAGCTCAATAAAGGTTGCTGAATCTGCCAAGATCATAGAAAATACTCAGCGTGATATTAATATTGCATTTATGAATGAACTCTCAATTATCTTTAACAGACTGGGAGTAAATACATTTGAAGTGCTCGAAGCTGCCGGAACAAAATGGAACTTCCTTAAATTTTACCCTGGTCTGGTCGGCGGGCATTGTATTGGAGTAGATCCCTATTATCTGTCATTTAAAGCAAAAGCTCTGGGATATCACCCGCAAATGATTGATTCGGGACGCTTTGTAAATGACAGCATGGGTGGATACATCGGGAAACAGACTGTCAAAAAAATAATAGCAGCAGGTAAGAACCTCAAAGGCTGCCGTGTACTGATGATGGGAATTACCTTTAAAGAGGATGTTACCGATATCAGGAATTCAAAGGTACTTGACATAATAAAGGAACTTAATGATTTTGGAATCCTGGTTGATGTTATCGATCCGGGAGCCGGAATACATGAAGTTAAAGAAGAATATCAGATAGATCTGAAAGAAAAACCTTCGGGAAAATACGATGCTGTAATACTGGCTGTAAGTCATAAAGAGTATTTAAAACTGGATGAATCATTTTTTACTCCTTTACTTAATAAAGACGGAATCGTTGTTGATGTTAAAGGAGTCCTTCGGGGAAAAATAAAAAATCATACCTACTGGAGCCTGTAAATGAAAAAGAAAATACTGGTAACCGGAGGAACCGGATATATTGGTTCTCATACATCTGTGGAACTTATTAAAGAGGATTTCGATGTCATAATAGTCGACAACCTGTACAACTCTGAAGCAGATGTAGTCGATAAGATTCATATGATAACCGGAGTAAAACCTCTTCTTGAAGTATTCGACCTGTGCGACCAGGTTAAACTTGACAGTTTCATACAAAGAAACAGAGATATCTCAGCTATCATCCATTTTGCCGCATATAAAGCAGTGGGTGAGTCAGTTAATAAGCCACTGGAGTATTACCGGAATAATCTTTTTTCACTGGTTAATCTCCTTGATATAATGAAACGGTATGGAATCCCCGATCTGGTATTCTCATCCTCCTGTACAGTGTACGGACAACCGGAAAAGCTGCCAGTAACTGAGGATGCTCCGCTTCAACCGGCCACTTCCCCTTATGGTAATACAAAACAAATAGGTGAATCCATAATCAGGGACACAACATTCTCCGATAAAAAAATCAGAGCAATTTCATTAAGGTACTTTAATCCCATCGGGGCGCATCCATCAGCACTTATCGGAGAATTGCCCAGAGGGATTCCGGAAAATCTGGTCCCCTATATTACCCAGACAGGTTACGGTTTAAGAGAAGAGCTAAAAGTATTCGGAGATGATTATGACACACCCGACGGATCATGCATAAGAGATTACCTTCATGTTGTTGATCTTGCAAAAGCACATGTCGTTGCTATCAGGAGGCTTATTGAAAATAGAGTCAAGACAAATTATGAGGTCTTTAACCTTGGTACCGGCAATGGGGTTTCAGTTCTTGAGGCAATAAAATCATTCGAACGTGTTTCGGGAATTAAATTGAAGTATAAGATTGTAGGCAGAAGAGCAGGAGATATTGAAAAGATCTGGGCCGATCCGTCGTTTGCAAATAAAGAACTGGGCTGGAAAACTTTAAGTTCACTCGATGAGTCAATGAAAACTGCCTGGGATTGGGAAAAAACCATCAGGAATAATAAGTTATGATAATGAAACGAACAATTCTCATAACCGGGGGTGCAGGATTTATTGGTTCTCATGTTGTCAGAAGATTCGTTGGCAAATATCCTGATTACCTTATTGTTAATGCCGATAAGCTTACATATGCAGGTAATCTGGAAAATCTTTCTGACGTTGAAAAAGAAAAGAATTACAAGTTTGAAAAAACTGATATTGTTGAAAAACAATCTGTGCTGGATCTGTTCAAAAAGTACAATTTTGACGGTGTAATTCATCTTGCAGCCGAATCGCATGTCGACCGCTCAATAACAGGCCCTGACGAATTTATTTTTACTAATATCGTCGGAACTCTTAATCTGCTTAATGCGGCTCTCAGCAACTGGAAAAGTGCATTCGAAGGAAAGCTTTTCTATCATATTTCAACTGATGAGGTTTACGGTTCACTTGGAAAAGAGGGACTTTTCACGGAAGAGACTGCATACGACCCCAAGAGTCCGTATTCCGCCTCAAAGGCAAGCTCCGACCACCTGGTAAGAGCCTATAACCATACATTCGGAATACCGGTTGTGATCTCGAATTGCTCAAATAACTACGGGCCAAACCAGTTCCCCGAAAAGCTCATCCCCCTTGCTATAAACAATATTAAAAATAACAAGCCGATCCCGGTTTACGGGAAAGGAGAGAATATCCGCGACTGGTTATATGTTGAGGATCATGCTTCTGCAATTGATCTTATTTTTCATAGAGGAAAGGTTGGGCAAACATATAATATCGGGGGAAATAATGAATGGAAAAACCTTGATCTGATACTTCTTCTCTGCAGAATTATGGATAAGAAACTTAATCGTGCACCGGGAACTTCAGAAAAACTTATAACTTATGTTAAAGACAGACCCGGTCATGATCTGAGGTATGCAATTGATTCGTCAAAATTACAGAAAGAACTCGGGTGGTCTCCGATACCGGAATTTGCTGATGGCCTTGAAAAAACAGTTGAATGGTATCTTTCAAATAACAAATGGCTCGAAAGTGTATTATCAGGGGATTACAGCAAATACTACGACTCAATGTATTCCGGCAGATAACATCTGAAATTACAGGATCTTTTTCATACGATTTATTAACTCGTCTCCAAGAGCTGTTTTCTGTCCTGATATGATTCTGTATTGCTGCTACAACACTATTTGATTCAAACTCTCCTCTTACTTGTTCAAAATCGAGCTTTTTAACTTCAGCTCCTCCATCAATACCGAAGCCGGTCATGGATGAAAGGGTAAATTCCTTCCTGGCGTCCTCATAAAGAAGGTTATCCAGATCTATAACACTCTTTTTCCATTTTTCAACAATACTAATAATTTCATCAGCGGTAAGCCTGTTTGCAGATATTCCAACTTCTTCTTCTATCCTTTCGCAAGCCCATGTCCATTCCCAGTCGTAATATGAATCGTGTAATCCGATAAATGATTTTGCAAGTATTTCTAAAGAACCGACCTTTCCTGATTCAACATCATCCAAAAGTTTTTCAATCTCATTTTTTGGGGCTATCAATCCTGCCAGATCAATCCATTCTCCACTTCCCTGATGCTTGTCGGGTGCAAGCCTGAGCTGAAGCTCCTTATTGGTTTTGAATTTCCTGTTTTCAAGCCGTTTTATTAATGAGTTTCCCAGGAACTTATTGATACCGGTCTGATAGAGTTCTATTCCACGATCAAGAGAGGTTCCCGTTATCTTCATGTTGCTGTAAATAAATGAAGAAGTTCCCGGAGGGGATCCTGCCCTCAGTTTTTTCAAAATCTCCCGGCCTTCAAACATCTTGCGTATTGTATAAGGGCTCAGGAGATTAAAGTTTACCTGATCTATCATAAATATATCTTTCCTTCTGTCGCGGAGTGGCCATTTCTGAGCATCTCTTATCGTACCAACGCTTCTGAGATTAATTCCGGGAACAAGTATACTCTCATCGTTGCTTTCAATAAGATATGAAAAAGGGAGAGAAGAGGTATCAAGGTTCTTATAATGACGACCCATTATAAGTGTATAAGGACCTATGCGGGCAGGCCATAGAAGATATGAGTCACTTGTTGTCTTGGAGCCCCGTTCCATTATTCCCTGGTGAATGGGACCCAGTTTATACATATGGTTACTCTGGTTTGAACCGCTTCCGGCATTCATAAATGAAAAGATCCCTGCAATAAGCAGTGTTGATTTGTGATGTGTAACCGTATAGGGACCGGCAAATATTGAACAAGCCTCCCCATGATATCCACCGCAGTTGGCAAAAAATAAAGAGTTTTCTGCCGAATAATGTTTTGCGAGTGTACAGCCCTGCCCTATAAAACACTTATCTACCAGCGTCGATTCTGTGACTATCGATCCCGAACAGACAATAAAATGTTCCATAATCACTCCAGGTCCTATAAATACCGGATCTGCCGCAGAACTGTTTACCGATCCCTCATTAAGAGTCATTGCGCCCTCAATCTGACTGAAGGGACCAAATTTTACATTACGGATATTACTGCAATTGAAGATTCTGGAGCTCTGCCCTATTGTTCCAGTTCCGGATGAATTGGTCAGAGAATAATCATCAACCATCTTCTCAATTATTCTTACAGCATCGCTGCGGTGCCGGTAGAGCGCAATAATATATGCCTCATGCGCAGAAAGCCTGTCCCACATTTTGACTGACCTTCCTCCGGTTTCATTCAGAACATTAACCGGGGTTCCGTTGCCAAAAGTCGAAATGCCTTCGGTACGTATTTTACCACAGTTCTTTATAACAACCTTATCTTCAATATTATAATTTGCTATATAATCGCCAATATTATTAATTATCACATTTGATCCGATAGTGCAGTTATGCAGTCTGGCATTCAGTATTCCGCTTGGAATGCTGATACCGGATTCATCAATAAAGGGTTCTTTGAAAACACCCAGGGTGATATCACCTGAAAAAATAACATTAATGCAGGATGAGGGATCAAAACCTTCTTTGACTGTGATTCTGCTCCAGTCATCACAACTGCAGCCATTACGTTTTAAGGCTTTAACTTCGTTGATAACCAGATTCCGATATATATCAGTCATAGCCATGGTTCTTCCGGGGATTTTTGACCCCCCCTTCTTATCCCGCCTCGCTGGAGGATCTGATTTGTTCCAGGTGTTTTTTATTCGACAGTAACCGATTTGGCCAGGTTCCTGGGCTGATCAACATTGCACCCTCTTAATACAGCAATATGATATGATAACAGCTGAAGCGGGATTACAGCAAGTAAACCGGAAAAGACCGGAAGAGTTTCAGGAACTTCAAGAACATAGTCAGCCATTTTACTGATTATCTGATCACCTTCAGTGACTATTGCAACCACCTTCCCTTTTCTCGCTTTAATTTCCTGAATGTTACTGACAATTTTTTCATAAGTGTCATCCTTTGTTGCAACAACAACAACAGGCATATTCTCATCTATCAGTGCAATGGGACCATGTTTCATTTCTGCAGCAGGATAACCTTCGGCGTGGATATAAGAAATCTCTTTCAGTTTAAGAGCTCCTTCCAGAGCAACCGGGAAGAGATAACCTCTTCCAAGATAAAGGGCATTATGAGTATTCTGAAAAACTTTTGCAAGCTCATAGGCCTGGTCATTTACTTTAAGAGCTCTTTCGATCTTTGCAGGAATTGATGTCAGTTCTGTTATCAATTCTTTGTAAAAGGAATCGGAGAGAATTCCCTTTTTATGCCCGATTTCAAATGCCATCATTGCCAGAACTGTAACCTGGGTAGTAAATGCTTTTGTTGATGCAACACCGATCTCAGGACCGGCATGCGTATAGACACCTGCATCAGTTTCACGCGGAATACTGCTGCCGACAACATTACAGATACCAATGACTTTTGCGCCTTTCTCCTTTGCAAGTTTTATTGCCGCCAATGTATCGGCTGTTTCACCACTCTGGCTTATGGCAATTACAATATCGCTTTTCTTTATGATCGGATTTCTATACCGGAATTCAGATGCATATTCAACCTCCACAGGTATCCTGGTGTACTCTTCAAAAATATATTCTCCGACCAGTCCGGCATGCCATGAGGTACCGCAGGCGATTATTATAATTCTTTCCGACTGGGTCATTGTTTCAAGTACATTATGGAGACCTCCAAGCATTACTCCTGAATAATCTGGTAATACCCTTCCCCTGAAAGTATCATGAATTGCACGTGGCTGTTCAAAAATTTCCTTTAGCATAAAATGATCATAACCCTCTTTATCAATCTCTCCTAATTTAAGATCAATTTCTTTCACTTCGGGCTGGATCTTTTCATTTCTGATTGATTTGAGGATCAGTTCATCTTTTTTAATAATTGCAATATCGTCATCATTAAGATATATAACCCTCTGGGTAAACTCAACGATAGGTGTTGCATCTGATGCAATAAAGTTTTCACCTTCTCCCACACCTATAACAAGAGGACTTCCCTTCTTGGCAGCAAATAATTTATCGAGCTCCTTTGTGCAGATTATCACCAATCCATATGTTCCTTCAACCCTGTTAAGAGCCAGTGTAATTGCCTGTTCCGCAGTGAGATCACCCTCAAGATACATGTGCTCAATAAGATTGGCAAGGACTTCCGTATCTGTCTGGCTTGAAAATTTCACACCCCTGCTCTCGAGGTGTTTTTTCAAACGGGCATAGTTTTCAATTATTCCATTATGAACAACTATGAAGTTACCTTTATATGAAACCTGAGGATGTGCATTCAATTCGTTAGGTTCGCCGTGGGTGGCCCATCTTGTATGACCCATCCCTGTTGTACCATTAAAGCTGGATTTATTTGCAATCTCCTCAAGATCTTTTACTCTGCCAGCGCATTTATATATTCTGGCTTCTCCGTTTACCAGAGCCATCCCGGCAGAATCATATCCACGATACTCAAGCCTTTTGAGACCATTTATTATTATTTCCCTGGCTGGTTTTGATCCAATGTAACCAACAATTCCGCACATATGATAATGTTTTAGTATTTATTTTGGCTCACAAAAACTAGAACTTGGTGTAGGTAAATTCAAATTTAATAGGAGTTTTGCTCTTATTCGCTTTCAGGATCACATTATTAGTTCCAGACAATTCAAAAATATCCAACTCCGGTTCTACTGTATTGGTAGCATCTTTCAGATATGCCTGGACAAAAGCGGGAATGTTGAAATTATATACTCTGGCTGTTGTATCAATCTTCCCGTCATAGAAAGTTTGGGATTGTGTTTCTATATTATAGTCGGGAACAACAAATCTCGATCCGGTTGATGTTTTGTATTTGAGTATCAGTTGGGGCGGTACGGTAGTTGTCTTGTATTGATTACCGTTTATATAGACCGGAACAACCAATCTGGCTTTATTGACTGCAATTTTATCAAATAAAGGATTGTTTTTAATATTTTTGAGGCCTGGAAAGGTCAATCTGGTATATACTCCGTTAATAGCCTGAATGTAGGAGAGAGTGTCCTTATATCCATCATTTATATGTTTAATCCTTTTATCCGGATCAGCTGTTAAATAATTATGGGAGAATCTGCTGAATGCAGCATTTCTGACTGAAGCATCCAGAATAAAGGAGAATCCTTTCTGAACACCGAGATCGTCATGCATGTATATTACTATAGCATTCTCAGAAGCATAATGAATTGTACTGGTGCTGACCGGTGGCTCAAGATATATAGCAGTGAGCAGAGGATCTAAACTCGGTTTTATCTGAAAATAAAGACCTTTAAACCATGACCTGAAATCAGGATAGTCCGGTGAGTAGTGAACATAATCCGAATAGAATAATTTGGAAGTGTCGCGTGTAAGATAATTCCCGAATTCAATAGGCAAAGTTAAAGTAACGTCGTTAATTGTATCCGCTCTAAGTACGGGCAGCTCTATATCGGGAATATTATACGTTGTTACTGGCACCGGCCTGTTTGAATAATATACTGAATCGGGATAAATCATCTCCGACAATTCAGACAGTTTTAATGTATGGGGTGATTCAGAGCCTCCCATGGCAGTTAACAGATGCAGATACAGCCTTACAGAATCTATCGTAAATGGCTGGCCATCCCATCTGGCTTTAAGTCTGATCTGAGTTACAAAATCTGCAGTTGTAGTTCCGAAATATGGGTCAGAGATTTGCCCCAGGTAAGAAATTGAAGGATTGTCACTCCGTACCGAATCATCATACATTGTATAAGAGAACACACTTAACGTATCAATGGCTTTCAGAGAGCTAAAATCACCTTCCGGAAGAAGATCGGCTCCCATATTCAATATCTTCTTCTCACATGAACTGAAAAGAATAGCAATAAACGCAATGAGTGTCAGCCTGAATATTTTATTGAGATGTCGAGAGACAGAAACAAATCTGTGAGTATGTTGGGGACTATTATAAAATCTTATCATAAAAATCATTATAGGCATCAATATATTCCGACTCATCCTTAAATTCGAGAACCGGTTTGTTTATAGTAAGAATGTATTTTTTCAATTCCTCGTTTATATCCTCACTTCCGATAATGATCCCGTCAGAATACTTGATTGCCAATTTCGATACATTAACAAAATCAGGGTTTTTAACCAATTTAAGGTTTTCCCCGTCTATTCCATCGAAACGTAGCTTATCGGCGAATGTTGATCTAAACGGAGTTTTAAAATCATTATTGTAAATGGAATAGATTATTTTGTAATTATGGAAAAGAGGATCGTCACTGTAAATACTCCTCAGATATACAGGCACCAGGGCAGACATCCATCCGTGGCAATGCACAATATCCGGCGCCCACCGAAGTTTTTTTACGGTTTCAATGACGCCTCGTGCAAAAAACAATGCCCGTTCATCATTATCGTCAAATTCCCGCCCCGCAGCATCGCTAATTATATGTTTTCTCTGGAAATAATCGTCATTATCAATAAAATAGACCTGCATCCGGGCCGATTGTATCGAAGCGACTTTAATTATGAGAGGATGATCGGTGTCATCGATAATCAGATTCATCCCCGAAAGGCGGATGACTTCATGAAGCTGATTTCTTCTTTCATTTATACAACCGTATCTCGGCATGAAAGTACGGATCTCTTTGCCCCTTTCCTGAATGCCCTGCGGGAGAAACCTTCCGATCTTCGACAGTTTTGTCTCACCTAAGTATGGAGTGATCTCTTGTGAAATGAATAATACCTTCCTGCTTTCCATTTACCTCGCGGATATACCATTTCGATTTAAGGTGCAAAGATAGTAAAAATTAATAACATAATATAAATGCGGATATTCAGATATATCCTTTCAGATCATATCAGACATCGCTTTAAAATCAAATAATTGTTCTTCAATTCATAAAGCTGTCATTTCAGAATATTTAATTTAAGTTTGTAAAAAAAATTGCAATGCAAGTAATAAGTTCTGTAATTGAACTACATAACTATTTGGGAAAAATGCATCTTGCCCCGGTAGGTTTTGTACCAACAATGGGAGCTCTTCATGAAGGTCATATGTCATTGGTAAAAAGCGCAGTAACACAATGTCCTGTCGTTGTTGTAAGCATCTTTGTAAACCCAACACAATTCAATGATAAAAATGATCTGAAGAATTATCCGAGGACACCCGACAGTGACCTTGAACTCCTTCAGAAAACACTGCGGAAAACCGATATTGTATTTACACCCGCTGTAAAAGAAATCTACCCTGAAGAAGATAAACGGGAATTCCATTTTGGAAACCTCGATAATGTTATGGAAGCCCTTCACCGTCCGGGTCATTTTAACGGAGTTGCCCAGGTTGTAAGCAGACTCTTTGAAATAGTAGAACCCGATATCGCTATTTTTGGAATGAAGGACCTTCAGCAGCTTGCAGTTATCCGGGCCCTGGTAAAACAGACCGGTAATAAAGTGCAAATAATTGGCAGTCCGATCATACGTGAAAAAGACGGATTGGCTATGAGCAGCCGTAACCGGCTCCTTTCTCCGGAAATCAGAAAGAGTGCTCCTGTAATCTTTAAAACTATCTCTGCTGTAAATTCATTGATAAAAACAGACGATATCTCCGAAATCAAATCTTTCGTTGATAACAGCATAAACAATATTCCCGGATTCAATGTTGAATATTTTGAGATTGTGGATGATAAGGAATTGATCCCAATAATTAAAAAAGAAGAAATGGTAAAAAATACCGGGTATTTTGGATGCATCGCAGTAAAAGCAGGAAATATCCGACTTATAGATAATATTGAAATTGGGTTGGTCTGAATCAAAAGGTTAATTACCTTTGCACCTTAATTAAGATCAACAAGATATCAAATCATGTTTATAGAAGTAATAAAATCGAAAATCCACAAGGTTACAATTACAGGGGCAAACCTTAATTATATCGGAAGTATTACAATTGATGAAGACCTTATAGATGCTGCAAACCTTATAGAAAATGAAAAGGTTTATGTGCTGGATTTAAATAATGGCGAACGCCTCGAGACGTATGTAATAAAAGGTGTTCGCGGGTCGGGAGAGATCTGTCTTAATGGCGCTGCTGCCAGAAAGGTTATTATCGGTGATATAATCATCATTATGTCATTCGCCCTGCTCGATTTTGAGGAAGCAAAATCATTCAAACCCGTAATTATTTTCCCCGATACAAAAACCAATAAACTTATCTGAAGTTGAGAAAAGGTATTCTACAGACTCTGAAGTTTATCGCATTCCTTGCTGTCGGAATACTTCTTCTATGGTTCGCATTCCGCAAAGTTGATTTTTCGAAACTTTGGGCCGAATTGAAGCAGGCAAACTATTCCTGGCTAATTCTTTCTGTACTCTTCGGATTGTTTGCTTTTGTCAGCCGGGCGCGAAGATGGGTACTGCTGGTAAATCCTCTCGGCTTCAAGCCTTCAACTAAAAATGCTTTTTATTCCCTCATGACCGGGTACCTTGCAAATCTTGCTTTACCCAGAATCGGAGAAATAACGCGTTGTGTAGCATTGGGTAAAAAAGAAAAAATCCCTGTTGATCAGCTTATCGGAACTGTAGTGATTGAGCGTACTGTCGACTTTCTGTCCCTGCTGACAATAATGATAATACTGATATTCACAAGTGGAAATCAGATAGGGCTGTTTCTCAAAGAAAGTATTCTTGTGCCAATTCAGCAAAAAGTGTTTTCAATCTTTGGAAATACCTGGATTCTTTGGGTAATTCTTTTTTTACTGGGAGTGCTGACTCTTTTTCTGATGATCCGGTACAAAAAAAGGCTGCGTAAGATCCGGTTTTTTTCAAAGATCTTCGATGTGGCAAGAGGTATTATAAACGGACTCAAGACAATTACCAATCTCAAAAGAAAATGGGAATTCATTTTCCATACTGTCTTCATCTGGACCAACTATGCCCTTATGACCTGGGTTGTAGTATTTTCCATTGAGAGCACATCGCATCTGACTTTCGGCAATAGTATCTTCATTCTCGTGATTGGAGGCCTGGCAATGTCGGCTCCGGTTCCAAGCGGACTTGGAGCGTTTCATTATTTCGTTTCACAAGGGCTTCTCATTGTTAACGGAATACCTGTAGAAGACGGACTGGCATATGCATTACTTGCTCACGAATCGCAACTGATCTTTGTGGCAATTGTAGGAGCAATATCTTTCTTCATCATTTTCAGAAAAGAGAAAACAACTGCCAATTCCTCGATTCAACCCCTAACCCCCCAAATAGGAGGTAAAAAGAACATGGCAAAAAGCAAAACAATATTCGTCTGTCAGAACTGTGGTGTCGAATCTGCTAAGTGGATCGGCAGATGTCCGTCGTGCAAAGAATGGAACACCTACCATGAAGAGATCATTGCTCCTGCCTCTTCACGCGAAGTTTCATTCGTTATGAACCAGGAGAAAAGAAAGCCCGAACTGCTGGATAGCATCAAGGCTGATGAACATAATCGCCAAAAGACAGGTATCTCAGAACTTGACAGGATATTAGGAGGTGGTATCGTAGGAGGATCTCTGATTCTTCTGGGTGGAGAGCCGGGTGTTGGCAAGTCTACCCTTGCCCTGCAACTTGCACTTGCCCTTAAAGGGAAAAACATACTCTATGTTTCGGGCGAAGAGAGCGAAGAACAGATAAGTCTCAGGGCACTCAGGATGAAGAACTCCAACCCTCAGTGTTATATTCTTAGTGAGACCGACCTTGAAAGTATACTTGCACATGCTGAAAATATCAAACCCGGCTTAATAATAATTGACTCCATCCAGACAATAAATAATGCAATGCTTGAGTCTTCAGCAGGCTCTGTAACACAGGTGAGAGAATGTGCTGCACAGCTACTTAAATATTCAAAGATAACCGGGATCCCGATTTTCCTGATCGGCCATATTACCAAAGACGGGACACTGGCCGGACCGAAAGTTCTTGAACATATTGTCGATGTGGTTCTGTATTTTGAAGGTGACAATAATTATGTATACAGAATTCTCCGGTCGGTTAAAAACAGGTTTGGTTCAACAGCTGAATTAGGGATCTTCGAGATGGTTGAGACGGGTTTAAGGGAAGTAGACAATCCTTCTGAAATGTTTATCAATCAGCACGATGAAGCCCTAAGCGGTATCTCAATTGCAGCTACTGTCGACGGACTTAGACCATTTCTCATTGAAACACAGGCGCTTGTAAGCAGTGCTGTGTATGGCACGCCTCAGCGAAGCTCCACAGGTTTCGATATCAGGAGGCTTAATATGCTTTTGGCTGTTCTCGAAAAAAGAGCCGGTTTTAAACTGGGAGTGAAAGATGTTTTCCTGAATATAGCAGGAGGCATTAAAGTAAATGACCCGGCAATAGATCTGGCAATTATAAGTTCTGTCCTCTCTTCAAATCTTGATATTCCTATAGGCCGGGAAATCTGTTTTTCCGGTGAAACAGGTTTATCAGGAGAGATAAGACCAGTTTCGCGTATTGAACAGCGAATCCGTGAAGCATCAAAAATGGGATTTAATAAAATATATATATCTAAGTTTCACAGGAATATATCCCTGAAAGGTTTGAATATTGAAGTTATACATGTCGGAAAGATTGAGAATCTTATAAGATCGCTGTTCAGCTAAGAAGGACGCACGACTCACGGCTCACGACACACGGAATAATTATTAATTTGCAGACTCCCTTTCTCCCCTTCAGCCCTTCTTAACCTTTGCGCCTTTAGGCCATTGTGCCGTTGCGCCTCTTAGTATCTTGCCCTTCTTGTATTATCTCCGCGTGAATTTGTCCTGTTAACTTTATCGCAATCCAGTTCTATATTAAAATTCGACGGTACCTCAAATTCATCAGCCTCCATAATTCCGAATTGGGGATCAGCATATAATTTTTTCAGAAAGATAGCCATGATCGGAAGAGCCATTTCAGCTCCCTGTCCCTCCCTGAGTGTTTCAAAATGGATAGCCTGGTCTTCCCATCCGCTCCATACGCCACCCACCAGATTAGGTGTGACACCCATAAACCAGCCGTTTGAGTGGTTCTGGGTAGTTCCTGTTTTGCCTCCGATCTGGTTCATAAGGTTATATGGTTCTCTTCTCATCCTGTTTCCTGAACCGGTTTTTATCACTCCCTGGAGAAGATGAAGCATCAGATAAGCCTGCTCATCGCTTAACACCTCTTCAATTTTTGGTGTAAACCTCGAAATTGTATTCCCATTCTTATCATCAATACGAGTAACATACATTGGCCGGGTATATACTCCGTGATTGGCGAAAGTACCATAAGCCCCCACCATCTCCTCAAGCTTAATATCTGAAGTACCCAGGAATATCGAGGGCACAGGATCAATAAAACTTCTGATTCCCATCTTGTGCATAAGATCGGTAACAGCTGACGGTTTGAACTGTTTCATTAACCATGCGGATATATAGTTTTCCGATTGAGCAAGCCCCCAGGCAAGAGTAACACTTTTGCCCCAGAATTCCTTAGGTCCTGAGCTTCTGGGAGTCCAGGTTGAATCACCGGGCAGGTCAAAGGACCTTGGAATATCCTCCACCTCCTGACAGGGAGAATATCCGTTTTGCATTGCAACTGTATACAGAAACGGCTTAATCGTACTTCCAACCTGCTTTCTCTGCTGAGTAATGGCATCGTATTTAAAATACCTGAAATCAGGGCCTCCAACATATGCTCTGACATATCCGTTATGAGGTTCTTCCACTAAAAATGCGGATCTTACAAAATATTTATAATATCGTATGGAATCGTAAGGAGTCATTGTTGTATCCCTGTCACCCTTCCATGAAAAAACCCTCATTTTGACAGGGGTGTTAAACGCCAGCATTATCGAATCTTCAGGAATTCCTCTTGCACGCATTATATAATACCTGTCGCTCTGTTTTAATGAAGCCATTATCAGATCCTCAACTTCATCCTTATTAAGATCATCGGAATAGGGAGGGTTTTTAAATCCTTTCGCCCGTTTATAGAAACCAGGCTGTACATCTTTTGATAAATGCTCGGCAAGCGCTTCCTCAGCATATTTCTGCATGCGGGAATTGATGGTGGTGTATATCTTCAGACCATCTTTATATACGTCGTAACTGGTCCCGTCAGGTTTTTTATTTTTTTTACACCATCCGTAAAGTGGATTGTTTTCCCATTCCCACAAGGCATCATCGTAGGATGATTGTTTTTCATATTTATTTCTGTCTGGTTCGGGTTTTCTCATTGTATTTGTCAAGTATTGCCTGAGATAAGTTGCCATTCCCGAATTATGATCTTCTATCCTGAAATCAGTCACGATCGGCAGTTTCATAACTGAATCTGCAACAGAGGGTTTTATATAACCATATTTTGCCATCTGGGAAATTACGACATTTCGCCTCTGCATCATAAGGTCATAGTTTCTTAAAGGGTTATACCTTGTTGAAGCTTTAAGCATTCCGATCAGAACAGCAGCCTGCTGAAGGTTAAGTGAATCGGGCGTTGTGTTAAAATATACTTTTGCGGCCGACCTTATCCCAATTGCATTGTAGCTGAAGTCAAACTTGTTCAGGTACATGGTAATTATCTCCTCTTTGGTATAGCTCCTTTCAAGTTTAACTGCCGTCTGCCATTCTTTGAACTTCGAAACGCCAAGCTTAATTCTTCTCATGAGGGCGGAATTTCTGGCAGTGTCTCTTGGATAAAGTTGCTTCGCCAGCTGCTGCGTGATGGTACTTCCACCGCCGGTACTCTGACCAAGAAGTACAGTACGGATTGCTGCCCTGCCGAGACCCCGGATATCAATACCGGAATGATTGTAATACCGGATATCCTCAGTGGCTATAAGAGCATCGGTCAGATAATGTGATAAATCTTTATATTCTGTCCATGTCCGGTTCTCTATGCTGATCTTGCCCAGCAGTACTCCATCTTCAGAAATGACCTCTGCAGCCAGATAATATTCGGGATTTTCAAGTTCTCCGAAAGAAGGCATTGGACCAAGTTTTTCCTTTGAAATAAGTATGAATAATACTATTACAAATAAGAAAGGAAAAATGAATAGTGCCCAGAACCATATCAGGTATTTATTGTTGTTTGTATTGCCTTTCATTTACTTAAGTAGTTTGGTCCAAAAATAGTAAATTATAAAGAATCTTAACGGTTTATTTTGAAGTTTGGTACCTAATTGATTTACTTTGTCGTCTGAAAAAAAGAATAAATATCTGCAGTAATGATCGAAAATCTTGTAATTGTTGAGTCGCCTGCCAAAGCTAAAACTATAGAGAAGTTCCTTGGAAAGGATTTTCGCGTTGTTTCGAGTTTCGGGCATATCAGAGACTTATCCAAAAAAAATCTGGGCATAGATGTTGAAAATAATTTCGCACCCGATTATGAGGTACCGAAGGAAAAAGCAAAAGTTGTAAGTGAGTTGCGTAAAGCTGCTGCAGATTCGAAGAATATCTGGATTGCCTCTGACGAGGACCGTGAAGGAGAGGCAATCGCCTGGCATCTGGTGAGTGTATTAAAGCTCGACTTGTTGACAACCAGAAGAATTGTATTTCATGAAATAACGAAAGAAGCTATCTCAGATGCTATTGAAAACCCCAGACATGTTGATATGAACCTCGTTAATTCCCAGCAGGCGCGCCGGATTCTCGACAGGCTCGTTGGTTTTGAAATATCACCGGTATTATGGAAAAAAGTACAGCCATCTCTCTCGGCCGGCAGGGTTCAGTCAGTAGCCGTCCGGCTGATTGTTGAAAGGGAAAGGGAAATTATCTCTTTCAAATCGGAATCCGCATTCAGGGTAACTGCAATTTTTCTGATCGATTCTTCCAAAGGAGAAAATGCCACTCTCAGGGCTGAAGCTTCCAAAAGGTTTGCTGGTGAAAAAGAGGCGCTGAAATTTCTGGAACTTTGCAAAGATTCAAAATATTCAATAACCAGTATTAGCATAAAACCTGGTACCCGCTCACCGGCTCCGCCATTTACCACCTCCACCCTGCAGCAGGAGGCTTACCGGAAGCTTGGCTTTTCTGTTGCACAAACGATGGCAGTAGCTCAGAAACTTTATGAAGCAGGAAAGATTACCTATATGCGAACCGATTCAACGAATCTTTCGAACCTGGCGCTTGTCAAGTCGAGAGAAATGATCATTTCTGAATTTGGTGAAAAATATTCAAAGACCCGTCAGTTTAAAACTAAATCAAAAGGGGCCCAGGAAGCACACGAGGCTATCCGTCCTGCCTATCTCGAAAACCCCGACAACGGCAGGCAGCCAGAATGAAAAGAAACTTTATGATCTTATCTGGAAAAGAACAGTTGCCTCTCAGATGGCAGATGCCAGGATTGAGAAGACATCTATTTCAATTGATATGGATAATTCCCCGGTTACTTTCCAGGCTAACGGTGAAGTTATTAAGTTCGATGGGTTCCTCAGAGTATATGCAGAATCGTCAGATCAGGAAAACAATGACGAGGACAGATATGTGATACCTCCGGTTTCCAAAGGAATGACATTATCGTATGACAATATTACAGCAACACAAAAATACACTTCACCTCCACCCAGATACACTGAAGCGAGCCTGGTAAAAAAGCTTGAGGAACTTGGCATCGGACGTCCATCAACATATGCTCCGACCATCTCAACAATTCAGAATCGTGGTTATGTCTCACGTGAAGACAGACCGGGAGAAAAACGTCAGATAAAAATTATTACTCTGCTGAACGGAAAGGTTGCAAATTCAGCGAAAACTGAAATCGCAGGAAAAGAGAAATCAAAACTCTTTCCTCAGGATATAGGAATGATAGTAAATGATTTTCTTATTGAAAACTTTTCTGAGATAGTTGATTATCATTTTACTGCAGAGGTGGAGGAACAGTTTGACGAGATCGCTCTTGGCAATATTAAATGGACCGGCATGATTGAAAAATTCTATTCTCCCTTCCATAAGACAGTTACTGATACTCTGGAGAAAAAAGAGAGAAAAACAGGTGTAAGGATCCTGGGGAATCATCCTGACACCGGAGAGCCTGTTACAGTGAGGATGGGAAGGTTTGGCCCGGTAGCCCAGATTGGCGATTCAGGTAACGAAGAAAAACCAAGGTATGCAAGTCTTTCCAAAAACCAGCTGCTCGAAACAATAACCCTCGCAGAGGCACTGAACCTTTTTCGCCTTCCCCGCTCACTTGGTGAATATGACGGAGGAGAAATGGTAGTTGGAGTAGGCAAATTCGGCCCTTATATCAGGTATAAAAGCAAATTCTTTTCTTTAAAAAAAGGAGTCGATGATCCTTATATTGTAACATTTGACAGAGCTGTTGAGATAATCCTTGAAAAGAATGAGAGTGACAAGAAGAAAGTCATTAAAGACTTTGGCGAGATTATGCTCCTTAACGGCAGGTATGGACCGTACCTGGTCAGAGATAAGCAAAATTACAGACTTCCAAAAGGTACAGATGCAGAAAAGCTTACAAAAGAAGATTGCATTAAGATTATTGAAAACAGCGATAAAACCAAAAAGAGCTCTTAAAATATACCATGGTAGACCTGAATGATTATTTTAATCCTGTAAGCATCGAAGGCCCCGATTTTGAACACCTGACCGGACAGGCTGGCTTTCCACATAATATCACCATCCATACCGACAGCGCACCTGTTAAAGATATCAGCAGGTACAAGATAGCGATATTCGGAGTACCGGAAGGCCGGAACTCTCCAAATGCAGGTTCATTAAAAGCACCTGACATGATCAGGAGCCAGTTATTCAAACTTGCAAAAATCCCCGGAAGATCTAAAATAATTGATCTGGGCAATATGAAACAGGGTGTTACATTCAATGATACTATTGCGGGGCTTACGGATATTTTATCTTTATTAATTCAGGAGAATTTGTTTCCGGTGATTATCGGAGGCAGCAGCGCTCTCGTTCCGGCTATTGACAGGGCAATTTCTCAATTTAGAACCGGATATACTCTTACAGCAGTCGATCCGCGGATCGATTTCAGCAATGAAAGGAAAGCGCCCGATTCTTTTAATTATTTAAATTCTATTATTAATAATCACAAAAGCAGCTTCGCGCACTATATCAATATAGGATACCAGACCTATCTTAATGATCAACAGATAATAAACCGTTTTCTGAAACGAAGATCCGAACTTTTAAGGATTGGAGATGTGAGGCAGGCAATCTACCTCACAGAACCACTTTTCAGAGATTCAGATGTTGCAATATTTGATATTTCGGCTGTAAGGCAATCAGATGCACCGGGGACTATCAGCCCTTCTCCGAATGGTTTTTATGGAGAAGAGATTTGCCTGCTTTCAAGATATGCCGGAATCTCTGATAAACTGACAGTATTTGGTTTATTTGATGTCAATCCTGAATTTGATATCCGCAACCAGACTACAGGCTTGGCAGCCCAGATATTATGGTTTTTCCTTGAAGGATTTTCTCAAAAGCAATATGAAACACCTTTTTTAAATACCGGCGATACGGGGAGGTTCATTAAGTATCATGTCAGGGTCACTGATCTCATTGATGATCTGATATTTGTAAAAAGCAATCTGACCGACAGATGGTGGATGGAACTTTCGGTTGAAAAAGATAAGAACCTTTACATTGCTTGCTCACATGAAGAATATCTAAAAGCTAACCGGAATGAAGTCCCCGACAGATGGGTACAGGCTATGGAAAGATTAAAGTAAACAAAATCTAAATTTATTCGTATAAGAGGTATTTTCGAATTTTAAATAAATGACTGGAAATTTGTATACGACTTAGATTTTTATTTATTTTACTCACTCAATCAATGTGCAACGCACCTGCAAATAGAGAGATGAAAAAACTAAATATTGCATTTCTTTTATTTTTATTTTTACTACAACCTGTATTATCCCAACAAGATCCTTTGTCGAGTCAATATATGTTTAACACGCTTACTTATAATCCGGGTGTGGCTGGCACATCAGGAATGATCTGTGCTACTGCACTTAACAGGCAACAATGGATTGGTTTCAAAGGGGCTCCTTCAACAACGGTATTTAACATCAGTGCCCCCGTTTCGCTTTTCAGCATTAAAAGTGGTGTTGGATTGTTAGTTGAAAGCGATAACGTTGGCTTCGATAAGGATATAAATCTTTCCGCCTCTTACTCATATCTCATGGACCTTGGATTAGGAAAGCTTGGAATCGGATTAAGTCTGGGTATGCTGAATAAAACACTTACTCCAACCTGGGAAATACCTCAAGATGATGCACATACACCTGCTTCCGGTGATCCTCTGATACCGGAAAACAAAGAAAGTTTTGTGGCTTTTGATGCGGGTTTTGGTCTCTACTATAAAACTGAAAAATATTACGCTTCTCTTTCTGTGACACATATCAATCAGCCTAAAATTAAATTCAGTAAAGGCGAACCGTATATCAGCAGACATTACTATCTGACAGGTGGCTATACGCTGCAGTTGCCCAATCCTGCCCTTGAGTTAATCCCTTCCGTTTTTGCTTTCAGCGACGGGAAGGTAGTACAGGCTACAATAACTTCACTGGTCAGATACAATAAAAAAGTATGGGGAGGCGTTTCTTACAGAGCCGGAGATGCTTTGATCGGAATCGTGGGATTTGAACTTTTTAATGGAATCAGGTTGGGTTATTCTTATGATTTTACACTTTCAGACATAAGAAAAAACAGCGGTGGGTCGCATGAGTTTATGGTTAACTATTGTTTCGACCTGAGCCTGGGTAAAAGTCCCATGAAATATAAAAGTATCAGATTTTTATGATTATTAAAAAAAATTAACTTACTTGCAATATATAATTCTTTAGTATTATGAAAAAGGTAACCTTATCTGCTCTAATATTGATACTTCTGTTAAGTGGTTGTGGCTCTTCAAATAACGGAGAGCTTACTGGTGTTCAGGGGCGGAAAAAGTTCTTCGAACCGGAACCCTTTGAAATGGCATTCATTCCTGCCGGAAATTTTATGATGGGACCGAGTGATCAGGATGCCGTATGGGCAATGAACAGCATATCAAAATCTGTTACGGTTGATGCTTTCTGGATGGACCAGACAGAGATCACCAATAACAAGTATCGTCAGTTTGTATACTATGTCCGTGATTCTATTCTCAGAACAAAACTTGGAAACGCAGGTATTCCTGACAGAGAGTATTTTATGGCTGATAAAGAAGGAAATGTTATCGAGCCTAACGTAATTAACTGGGAAGAAAAAATAGATCCTAGAGAAGAGACGACAAAAGCAACTCTGGAAGAGATGTATTATCCTCCTGAAGAAAGATTCAACGGGAAAAAACAGACTGATGTCAGAAAGCTGAATTATTCCTATTTCTGGGTTGACTATCAATCAGCTGCAAAATCATCTTACAAATACGATTATGCAAATAATACCGGTAAATATGACGGGCAGATTACAAATCTTGACGGTACCCGTACAGATGTAAAAGACCGCTCATCTTTTATCAAACATAATATCATTAATATTTATCCGGATACCTTGTGCTGGATAAGAGATTTTACTTATTCATTCAACGATCCCCAGGCTTCACTGTATTTCTGGCATCCCTCAT
Source organism: uncultured Bacteroidales bacterium (assembly GCA_963829255.1). GTDB lineage: Bacteria > Bacteroidota > Bacteroidia > Bacteroidales > VadinHA17 > LD21. Next base: position 38,261 of record CAWHIG010000006.1, on the reverse strand, counting down.
TTGATGACTATCCTGTGGTTGGCGTATCGTGGGTCCAGGCAACTGCATTCAGCATTTGGAGAACAAACTATATGAATACTGCTCTCAGAAAGAACGGCGTTGCAGATGTACACGAGTACAGGCTGCCACTTGAAACAGAATGGGAATATGCCGCCAGAGGAGGTCTTGACCTTTCGATGTATCCATGGGGCGGACCATATACCCGGAATTACAAAGGGTGCTTCCTTGCTAACTTTAAACCGTTGCGTGGTAATTATATCGACGATGGAAACGTATATGCAGGAAAAGTTGGATCATACGAACCAAACGAATATGGATTGTATGATATGTCAGGAAACGTTTCTGAGTGGACATGCTGCGCCTACTCGCCTTCAGCTTACATCTTCCAGCACGACCTTCAGCCAAACTACGAGTATAATGCAAAACCTCAGGATCCGCCTGTTATGAAAAGAAAAGTAATCCGCGGAGGATCCTGGAAAGATATAGCATATTTCCTCCAGACCAGTGCAAGAGATTATGAATATCAGGACTCTACAAAATCTTATGTCGGATTTCGTAATGTAAGATCTTATATTGGTGTAAATTAAACAATTAGAACTAACCCTAAAATAATCAGGTAAAATGAACCTAGCAGAATTAGTACAAAGCAGCGGGTGGAAAAATTTCATCGCCAAACTATATGGTTTAGGTGCATCAGTAGTTATCATTGGTGCACTGTTCAAAATACAGCATTGGCGTATGGCAGGAACTATGCTTACGATTGGTCTTCTTACCGAAGCTGTAATCTTTTTCTTCTCAGCATTTGAACCGTTACATGAAGAAGTCGACTGGTCCTTAGTATATCCTGAACTTGCCGGAATCCCCGAAGATGAGTCACCTGAGCTTGTTTCTCACGGAGGAAAATACCAGGGTGCAGTTTCTGGCGGAGGAGGCGGTGGTTATGGTGGAGGCTCAGGGGCTGTTGCCCTTGCTAAATTTGATGAAATGCTTGAGAAAGCCGAGATATCACCTGATTTGTTTATGAAACTGGGAGTTGGAATGAAAAAGCTTAGCGATTCAACTTCTAACATGAATACAATGGGAGATATTTCTGCAGCCTCCTCGAAGTACATGAATACAATTAACAGCGCTAATGATTCACTTGGAAAACTTTCAGATTCCTACCAGTCAACAGCCAGAATAATTAATGAAACACAATCGGGTTACCGTAATATGGCTGAATCATTTTCTGTAATTGAAGTAGGTGGAAAATCATACCAGCAACAACTTGAATCGCTTAACAAGAACCTTTCTGCTCTTAATGCAGTTTATGAACTCCAACGCAAAGGAGTAAACGATCATTTGAAAGAATCCGATTCCCTCTACAAAGGGATCCAGGGTTTAGTGAAAGATCTCTCAGAATCAGCCGGAGATACTAAAAAGTACCGCGAACAGATAACAAAACTCAACGACAACCTGTCGGCATTGAATAATGTATATGGGAATATGCTCGCTGCAATGAATGTTAAATAACGTGGCTATTTTTATCTAACTAAACTAACTGACAAAATGGCTCACGAAAAGCTATCTCCCCGGCAAAAGATGATCGGTATGATGTACCTGGTGCTTACCGCCATGCTTGCCCTTAACGTTTCAAAGGAGGCTGTTGAAGCATTCAAAAAAGTTGATAAAGGTCTTACACAGACTATCGCCAATTATACACTTAAAAATGACATTATATATCGCGACTTCGACCGGGCTGCTGCTGAAAACCCGACAAAAGCCGGAAAATACAAGACAGCCGCATACCAGGTTAAAGAACGTGCAGAAGAAGCTTTCAATTATATTCAGGGTCTTAAGATCGAAATAATCAAAAAAGCAGAAAATGATCCGGAGACCCCGGCTGTGAAAGGCAATGAAGTTATTATTGAAGAAGTCAAGAGGATTGATGACACCAATGTGCCCTCTGAAATACTTATCGGTGCCAACGAAAACGGAAAAGCCAACGACCTGAAGGCTCTTCTTGCTGAATACCGGCAGTTTCTTATCACTACACTGGACGGTAAAAATCCTACCGCAGAAGAGGCCCTGAAAAGTAGCCTTAATACTGATGACGGGATAAATAAAGATGGAGTAAAGGAACGCTGGGAGAATCTTAACTTCCAGACTTTACCCCTGGTTGCTGTTATCTGCATCCTGTCGGAATATCAGGTCAGCGTCAGAAACGGGGAAACTGAGGTTCTTAACTACCTCTATTCTCAGATAGACGCATCTTCATTTAAGTTCACCAAACTGGACGCAATTGTTATACCTACCACATCAAATTACGTAACTCAGGGAAGCGACTACGAAGCACGGGTATTTATTTCTGCCACTGATTCGACACAGTTTCCGGTAATTACAGTAGGCGATTCCAAACTTCCTCTTGATGAATCAGGAAAAGGAATTTATAAGGTCAGGGCTACTTCTACCGGTCCTAAAAAATGGGGTGGGGTAATCGCACTTAAAGCTCCTGACGGTTCAATTAAAAACTATCCGTTCGAATCTTCATATTTTGTAGGTGAACCAAATGTAATTGTTTCGCCAACAGCTATGAACGTTATGTATATGGGAATTCCAAACCCGATCGACGTATCTGTTCCAGGTATAAGCCCTGACAAGATAAAGATCAGAGTCGTGAATGGTTCCTTCACTACTGAAAGAGTCAAAAACTCAAAAGGGGAGTATTTCAAAGGTGCCTGGGCTGTTAAGCCTAATGCCGTAGGACAGGATTGTCAGATTGTTGTTACGGCTGATATTAACGGGAAGCCTGTTCAGTATGCTCCCTACCCATTCAGGGTAAAAAAAATTCCTAATCCGGTTGCCATATTTGCGAATAAAAGTACCGGAACTGTTCCGAGAGCCACCGCAGCTGCTCAACAGGGTGTATTTGCAATATTGCCCGATTTTGATTTTGATCTTCAATACCAGATTACCGGTTTTACCGTTCTATATTCTGACAAAGGTTCCGATTTTGAAGAAATAAGTACCGGAAGTAGCCTTACAACAAAACAAAAAGATCTGATAGGCAGGCTGACAAGAGGTAAAAACTTAATTATCAAAGATATTAAGGCGCTTGGACCAGATGGCAAGACAGTAGAACTGCTGCCAGTAATTTTGAAGATAGATTAGTATAAAAATAAATGTACCATTATGAATAAGAAATTTCTTTTTGGAATTATCGCCCTCTCACTTTCAGGTATTATTGATGCCCAGAGCTTTGGTGATATATACCAGAAATCGATTCCGGATGCCGTAAAAATCAGTTTCCCATACCTTAGGGAAGCTGATGTTATATGGTCAAAAAGGTATTACAGGCTTATCGATCTGCGCGAAAAGATCAATCAGCCTCTTTATTATCCGACAGAAAAAACTCTCGATGGCAGGAAGAGTTTTATAAATATACTGCTTGATGAGATCAAAGCCGGAAGACTTACAGCTTATGACCCTCTTAATACAACTGTAAGTACTACTTACAAGGATATTGAGGTTAAGATGGGAGCCGTAACCAAACTTGAATCTGTGCAGATTAATGCAGCAGGGGCAACAAGAGAGGATTCGGTGAAGCAGGATGCCAAACCGGAGGAGGTAAAATCATTGTTACTTTACGAAGAATGGTATTTTGATAAAAAACTTTCTAAACTCGATGTCAGGATTATTGCAATCGAACCATATTATATGGCCTTTGATGAGCAAGCCAACAGAGTTCTTAAAAAACCATTGTTCTGGATTAAATATGACGAAGTGAGAGATGCCCTCGCAAAACAGGAGGTGTATGTGACTAATAATGATGCTCAGAGAATATCATTTGATGATCTCTTCATGCAAAGAAGATTTGGGAGTGTAATTGCAGGAGAATCAAATGTCTACAACGACAGGATGATTTCACAATATGAGGTTGGAAAAGCGTCTCTTTTTGAAGCAGAACGCATTAAAACTGAATTGTTCAATTTTGAACATGATCTTTGGGAATACTAAAAGGTAATATTTCTGGAATATGCAGAAGAGACGGTCAGAGATCCGTCTCTTTTATTTTTACCGGTTATGGGAGCAGTTGAAAAAGTAGTTAATATTGATTCCCTCCTTTGAGTTATTTGTGATATACTTTGTGATCCTTTGTGGTTAAATGTTTTAATTTTACACAAAGGGACACTAAGGGTAACACTAAGGTTCAAAAGAAGTTTTTAAACAACCCCAGCATTATAGATATTAAATTTTGTCTTTACAGGTACTTCTCTTTTGTCGATTTCTTTACATCCTCGAGATATTGCTTGATATTCTGTTCTTCTTCCTTTTTAACGATCAGGAGCACGTCGTCTGAATCAACAATAATATAGTCTTTCAATCCCTGGAGAACAGCTATTTTCCCCGGAGATATATTAAAAATATTCCCTTCATTCTCATACGAATATATATCTCCCCTTACTAAGGAATTTCCCTCTTTATCAATTGCCGAATGCTCATAAAGTGAACTCCAGGTTCCAAGATCGGACCAGCCTATGTCGGTGCACATAACATAAACATTTTCGGCCTTTTCCATAATCCCGTAATCAATAGAGATGTTTCTGCATTCAGCATATGTTTTTCCAATGAAGTTTTTTTCCTGTTTTGTTCCGAAAATTTCTCTTCCTTCATCAAAAACGGTATACATATCCGGCATATGCTTCTCAAATGCGGAAAGGATCGATTGAATATTCCAGATGAAGATGCCTGAGTTCCAGTAAAAATCACCGCTTTCCAGAAAGACTTTTGCAAGATCAATATCCGGTTTCTCAGTAAAAGTCTTAACCTTCAATAGGTTCCCATAGCCTTTTACAGGTCTTTTCTGATCAGCCTGTATATACCCATATCCTGTTTCAGGCCGGTCGGGCTTTATTCCGATTGTAATCAGTGCATCATTCCCTTCTGCAAAGCTGAAGCAGCTTTGTATTACGTCATTGAATTTATCTTCTTTAATGATCAAATGATCCGAAGGAGTCACTGCTATTACGGCATCGGGATTATCCTTCAGGATCCTGAATATTCCATAAGCCACACATGGTGCTGTATTGCGACGAAATGGCTCTCCAAGCACGCGTGATGGATCCATTCCCAATTGTTCAATTACAATGTCCCGATGATCGGCACTTGTAACCACAAAAATATTTTCCTCGGGACAGGTGCCTTTAAAACGTCTGTAGGTCTGTTGAATAAGTGTCTCCCCCGATCCTATAATATCTAAAAATTGTTTTGGCTTTTCACGTCGGCTAAGAGGCCAGAAACGACTGCCAACACCTCCTGCCATTATTATAACGTACTTGTTATTCATTTGAAATAATATTTCAACAATTTATGCAAATATATAATTAATTATGCATACAGGTTTCAAAAACCTTATTAACGATAATACCATAAATATTAGTAATTTTGACGAGTAAAATTAACAGAATGATTAAATTCCTTACTCAGTTCGGGAGATATTTCCTGCTCCTTAAGAAGGTATTTTCAAAACCTGAAAAACCAGGTATATACTACAAACAAACTATGAGGGAGTTTGTATATCTGGGACTTAGTTCAATTGGGATCATTGCTATTATCTCTTTCTTTATGGGTGCAGTTATAACCTTGCAGACAGCATATAATACAGAAAATCCAATTTATCCCAAATATCTTATCGGACTGGGTTGCCGCGATTCAATTATCCTCGAGTTTTCTTCGACAGTTGCCGCGCTGATCCTTGCAGGGAAAATCGGTTCTAATATCGCCTCAGAGATTGGTACAATGAGAGTAACTGAACAAATAGATGCACTCGAGATTATGGGAGTCAATTCTGCTTCTTACCTCATCCTGCCTAAAATAATTGCAACCCTTTTCTTTAATCCTGTACTGACAATAATCGGCATAATTGTCGGGATTTTCGGAGGCTGGATTGCCGGGACTCTTTCCGGGGTAATAAGTTCAGAAAATTTTATTTATGGAATTCAATATGCTTTCATCCCTTATTATATAACATATTCATTGATAAAAACAGTCTTCTTTGCCTTCATAATAACCAGTGTTTCAGCCTTTCAGGGATATTATGTCGATGGTGGATCACTTGAAGTAGGGCGGGCCAGCACAAAAGCAGTAGTCTACAGCAGTGTGTTAATATTGCTCTTCAATGTAATCCTGACTCAACTTCTGCTGTCATGATCATAATTAAAAACCTGAATAAATCATTCAACGGGAAGTTAGTGCTGGAAAATATATCAGTTACTTTCGAGTCTGGTAAGACCAACCTTATAATTGGCAGAAGCGGCTCAGGCAAAACAGTTCTGCTTAAATCAATTGTCGGACTTCATGAAATCGATAGCGGAGAAATTTGGTATGAGGATAAATTATTTAATAAGCTCGATTTTGGAGGGAAAAAAGTGATCCGTAGTGAAATGGGAATGCTTTTCCAGGGAAGTGCTCTCTTCGACTCATTAACTGTTGAACAGAATGTCCGTTTTCCGCTGGATATGTTCACTGACAATACTCTGGAAGAAAAAATTGAAAGAGTTAATTTTTGTCTCAACAGAGTCGATATTATCAATGCTAACCAGTTATTCCCATCAGAATTATCCGGAGGCATGAAGAAAAGGGTTGCAATTGCCCGGGCAATAGCTTTAAATCCTAAGTACCTCTTTTGTGATGAGCCAAATTCCGGACTTGATCCAATTACAGCTATCCTCATCGATGCTCTCATAAAAGAACTCACTGAAGAGTATTCAATGACAACAATCGTAAATACTCACGATATGAACTCGGTTATGGAGATAGGAGAAAAAATCATTTTTATAAGTGAGGGTGTTAAATGCTGGGAAGGGAATAAAAACGAAATTCTCAATTCAGACTGTAGTACGCTAAATGATTTTGTTTTTGCAAATTCTTTAGCTAAAAAGCTCAGAACCAGCAGCAAAGAGCCCTGAAAATTTATTTTTTTATCTCCTCGTAATCAACATATTCCCCTATTTCCCTTGAAACTTTCTTTTTGGGATCTTGATCTTTAGTAAGCGTATTACGCTTATCACCTGAAGATTTATCTTCTACACTGAACTTTACGAAAGATCTCACAATCAGGTAACCAATTATGCATATTAAAATATAACGAATCAGAATCATATGTTTATTACTTTTCCTTCTTCCTTCAGTGTTACTTTGTGTGTACTTTGTGTGTACTTTGAGTTCCTTTGTTATTAACAGCTTTTATTTACCACAAAGGTACACAAAGGAAAACACTAAGGTTCACAAAGTGGGCCATTAACACCTTTATTCCACCAGAATCATTGGTTTGTCACTTTTCTCCTTGACCCTGTTCCCGAAAACCAGGTTCATCCCTAATCTTAGGTTGAAGGTATTCCAGTTAGCAGGAAGAATAATGGTATTGCTGTTATCCTTAAGTTTATTCCACATAATGGGAATTCTGTCGCCAATCAGATAAAACTGAAGTGTGCCCGCTCTGAATGCCAGGCCTGCTCCGAAATTGTCATACTGATGATTTTCAGCTGTATAGCTAAAGCTTGTGGATAAAACATTGCTAAGATTAATATTAGCCGACAATGTAAGAGCCTCCCGGATCTGTTTGCCTATTATTCTGCTATATGATAACAAACCTACCGAGATCTGCTTTGTGACATTATAACTCCCGCCAAATGAAATTCCGAATGGAAGATAGGTTGTATAAGCTGTTCCTGATTTTGAAACAACAAAAGCATTTTTAAGGGAATCCAGCATATCCTGTCCAAGTTCATCGATAGTTTTTGTACCATTGAAAAAATCAAGCATATTTAAGCCGCTGAATTCAAACTGGTCCTTAGCTTTTAAATTTGTAACATCCTTTTTCCATCTGATAAATCCCAGATCAGTTATTGCCGCTGAAACAACAAATTTGTCTGTAATATCATATGTAGCACCGATATCCAGACCAAAACCAATATTTTTCTTCCCTGTAATAAAATCTCTTATTCCGCCCGAACTCTTAAACCGTTTGTCATCAAATACAACACTATCGATATTTTGTTTTGAATCCATATAAACATTCACCGGACCACTCATATTTACAACAAGGTTAGCATCCAGAGTATGACTGTAGTCTTCATTTACAGTTATTCCCAATGATCTGTTATCAATTGATGCATCTGCTATTCCGGTTAGAAGCTTCCCCTTTATGCCTATCCTGAATTTATCTGTAAAGTTTTTCGAATAGCCTAATCCGAACTCGCGGTAATATCTCATACCGGCTCTTAATGAAGAGAGATCTATTTTACTTCCCACGAATCCTTCATTCCCTTTCAAAGCAAGTTTAAAGAGATCTCCCGGAATAACAATATTGCCATTTATGCGTTCATTTATATCAAAAAAAAGATACCCGCTTTGCCCTACTGAAAATCCGACTCCTAAAATTTGAATTGCAGATTCAGTTTCCAGAAAATTTCTCTCCTTTATTTTAACAAGGAACTTATCTACATTATAATCAGGATGAAGGAACGTAATTATGGAATCTCGGGGCTGACCTTTAATTAAAATATCCGAAAAGTTCACAAAGTTGTTGTTTATATTCAGATTTATGCCGGATATACCGGGCAATCCTATATATAGAGAGTTGGTTGGCCTTAATGCTGGATTTAGAAAATGGTTCTGAGGCAGATTCATATAGTACATTACCTGGCTATTCTGGGCTGTTGCATCGGAAATGACAGCTGCCAATACTAAAATCAGCATAAATTTTGCTTTCCAGATCATATTTCGTGTGTATAAATAATCAATTTAGGTTAATATCAGGCTTGATGACCAGCGCAGCATTGAATTTTAGCCTGTAATCAGAATAGATCTTTACATCCTGTGATCCATTCCCTGTGGTAATGAGAGTAAATTGAAAGATGATTTTATCAGCATTTTTGACTGAGCTGAAAAACTCTTTTGTGAATTCGATGGTTGTGGAAGATTCAGTTACCCCATTGGCTTTTCCATTGCTATCGACAGGTGCCGGTTTAAGCATATCTATTGCGCTTATGGTATTTATAATTATATTATTTTTTGAATCATACAGGCTCATTTTAAGAGATACTCCAAACGGAAATCCGTTTGTTGCATCGATTTTCACACGCAACAATTGAAAATCCTCAGGTTTCAAAGGATTGTTGTTGTCATCACTTTTTATAAAATTATCGACCGTGTCGGTAAACTGAAGATTATTTGTCCGGAACTCAATAGGAATGCTAAGCTCGATCGATCCGACGAGGTGATTGGCTCCTAAAACGTAATTGTTAATAATACCGCTTTTCCCTGAAGGATTTATTATGACAGTACCTGAATAATTAATCACCTCTGGAGGCAATGAGATAATATTCTGAAGGGCTGAATTGGTTTTGTCTATCTGAAAGGAATCAGTAACAAACTGTTGCACAGGAGCGTTAGGTATGGTCAATAAAAACGGAGCCAGATCCAGGTCAATAGTTTTATTATTTCTTTTTCCTGAAGCTATTAAATCTACTTTAAGGGGATCGGTATAAGAGTTTGAATAAATGAATTTTATCGACGGATTTGATATAAGAATATCTCCGGTGATGTGTCGCAAAATATTATCCAGATCAGTTACAATACTGTCCGGGGCAATAATAGCAGTCATTTGAGGCAGAACTCCTTTCGAGAAATCGGTCAGTTTCAGATCCACAACCGAATCTTTTTTGTAAACGATTATTACTAACTTGTTCTTATCGAAAATTACAGTATCACTTGTTTTTACAATATCACTAAGCGAAATATCGCCTTTTACTGCCGATATCGCCAGGGTAGGTGACAGATGCTGTTTCTTTGAGATCATTTTCAGATTGTATGTCTCTTTAACACACCTGATGCCTGAGAGAACCACGATAATCATAATCAATATAAATGATTTCTTCATCATTATTTTTCTCATTTAATATCCGTATCTATTTTATAATTATAAAGGAACCTGTCTGTACCTCCAACAATAAGATGCCAGCCACTTTTGTCCGACAATTTCCCGATTGAGAACATTGAGGCACCTCTGAGAGGGAATCCATTCATTGTTTTTCCATTTTTACCTATCAGAAAGATCAGATTTTTATTTATGTCAAACACTCCGATTTTTCTGTTTGTTGATGAAAAGATAAAATTAATCGGCCCTCCCAGATCATCTGAGCCAAAATCTCTTGTAAAAATCTCTGATCTGTTATGGTTATAAAGATACAATATACCTTTGTCAATAAAAATATATTCACCAAACCCATCACCGTCTACGTCAAAAATATCGAACGAATGGTCCGCGGAAAATTTCTTCAGACTGAATTTCTTTATGTTGCCGTCAAAATAAATATATTGAATTGTTCCATCAGGAGCCGAACAGACAACTGAAGGTTCCGATCCGGGATTTAATCTCATTGCTGACCCGGCAGCTTTAGTGACAGGTTCTTTCAGATTTATCCTTTTATTACCGGTACGGTCAAGAAAATAAATAGAGTTTTCATCAGCGGCTACAATGAAATCTTTTCCTGAAACTCTAAAATAATTTATCTCAGCCTTTACGAGACCTGTTGTCCTGAAAGGGTTCCATCCTTTTACTACATTGCCTGTTTTATCATACGAATATATCAACTTATCTTCCCCGGCTACAAATAGCCTGTAATTCAAATTATTATCATAATCAAACAATGTCATTGAGTTAGTTGCCGGTGATCTCAGTTTGACCGGATATCTTTCCACGTAATTCCCATTTCTATCAAGAAGATGTATATAATTTTTGCCGGAAAAGAGTAACTGGTATTTCCCGTTCCTGAAGTAGTCAATCATATAAATAGTTCCGATTATCCGTTCGTTCAGCGGCACTTTCCACAGAACACGACCGGCAGCATTTATCAGGTATGTATTGTTCTTCATATCCTGTATGAAAATCTCCTTTGCTCCTGTTATGTGATTTGTAAAAAAGAATGGTTTTATACTCGCTATGGTGTCAAGCAATGTCTCCCATTCAGTGGTCGATTCTTCTTTGGTCTCTTCCTTATATTTTATTGACAGACTATTATAAATCATGCCATTACTTGAAGCAAACTTATAACCTGCGGCCTGAATTTTGCCAAGTGAATTCCTGTTGGAGTTTAGAGCCTTAATAATATCTTCATTAAGAAATCCCGACAGATATTCTGTAATATGCGATGGGACGCAAAAGAAGAAATAACCGGCACGGCTTGGAAGGGTATTTTCGAAATCACGATAGGTAAGATCATTTGCAAGAGTTTTGTTGAGCAGATTGTCATAAAGTAACCTGGTAACTGTTGCGTAAGAATTTCCTGCAACCATGTAATTATCATAAAAGGTAAAATAGGCTTCATTAAAATCCGGAGCGAATCCTGGCAGCAGAACTCTTATCAGACCCTTGAAAGATGTCCTGTAAACAGGGATTTTAACCTGATCATCAGGTTCAAAATATAGGACTTCATTTTTTGCGCCGGGCTCTTCAAGAAAAAGCTGTTCCACCTCAACACGGTTTAGTAATTCATAAATAATCAAAGTATTATCATTAACAGGTCTTCCTTTTATATCAATTATGGCACGGGTTACCTCCTCACCTGTATATTGTTTAATCTTACCTGCAAGAGCTAAGGCATCTTTTGAAACAGAGCTATCCGGGTTATTGTTGAGCGTCACAGATGGGAGAACCAGCGTTTCAAAAAGCACTGTTGATGACGGAAGAATCTTATAAGTGTGTAATTCCCGGGGAGAAAGTGACTTATACCTGAAAAGTAATTCGGATGAATCGGGACATTCGGTATAACCACTCAGAACAAGTCCTTCTTCGCTAATATAAATATCTCCTCCGCTGGTTCCCGCAAGTTTGGCAATCTTTGCCGAAAATTTTTGTCTTCCTGCGGTCAGAAGAGGTTTGAGAAGATCAGGAAGATTTGGAAAAACTACAAATATTTTATCCACATTTTTCCCTGATGCCAGCAACACTCTTGAGAATCCCGGTACATTTCTGATATCATTTTCCCTGCCTGCCTGAATACAAGCTGCTTCAACCAGCTTTCTCGAACTGCTGCATACCATTAATCCTGAGATCAAAGTAATATAAGCTGTGTCTTTCCGGCCCAGGGCAATAAATGGAATCGTTATAACCGGATTCCCATTTAACATTTTCTCTGTTATCGTCCTGATTCCTGAAGAATTCAACATATCTGCAATATGCCGTACCTTTATTTCACCAGGGACCGGCATTGACAGCAAAGGCCTTATAATCCCTTTATCATCAGGGTGAAATGATATGACAGCAGAACCATCATTAAACAACTTCTTAAAGTTTTCTTTATTCAGCTGATCAGCAAGATATTTCAGTTGCTGGTTAAAACCGTCCAGTTCCTTTACCTTCCCTATTTCTCCAAATAACCCCCTTCCGGTCGTCAGCGAATTCATGAAACTTTTAAGGTCCACTGTTTCAATAACAATACAGGCATCAGGCGAAATTGCTTTGTAAGGATCTGTAAAAAAGTCTTTTCTGCCCTGCTGGAGAAAATATCCCAGTATGGCAAGACCTGAAACCAGGAGTACCACCGAAATAATTGCAATCCTTTTCCCCACAGTTAAACTTTTAATAGTCGGATTCAAAATTAACAAATAAAAGATTATACCTGCTGCAGAATAGGTTTTAACAATTCCTGTTCAAGATTCCTTTGGAATCTGATTATTTTGGCACGCAATTTGAATAATTGATATTACACAGGCAATCTCAATAATATCCCTTACCAATAAGGGCAGCCAGGCCAAAAACCTGGCTTTTATTTTTGAGCTAAAATGACCTGTACCCGATTATCTCTCTCACTTCCTTCACGGTTTTTGAAGCGCTTGTCCTGGCTTTTTCAGCACCATCAGCGACAACCTTAGAAAGATATTTATCATTCGCAAGTATATCATTGATCCTGATACGTATGGGTTCAGTAAATCTTATTATGTCCTCGGCAAGTTGCTTTTTTAAATCACCATAACGGATTTCGCATGAGGCATATTTATCGGTGAAAAATTTAACGGTATCCTTATCAGATACTACATCCATTATAGTAAAAAGGTTCTTTACCGGCTCTGATGGTTCCTGACCTGGTGAGGTTGGACCTGTATCTGTTACTGCTTTCATCACTTTTTTCCTTATTTCCTGAGGTGTATCAGCAAGAAATACACCATTCCCTTCACTTTTACCCATCTTACCGGTACCATCAAGACCGGGTATTTTAACAAGCTGCTGTCCAAAGTTATATGCATCCGGTTCCGGAAAATAGTTAACCTCATACATCATATTGAACCGTCTGGCAAATCTCCTTGTCATCTCAAGGTGTTGCTCCTGATCTTTTCCGACCGGCACTTTATTGGCCTTATGAATTATTATGTCGGCAGCCATTAGTACAGGATAGGTTAATAGTGCCGCATTAATATTGTCAGGTTGCTTCCTGATTTTTTCCTTGAAGGAGGTGGTCCTTTCAAGTTCTCCCACATAGGCATTCATGTTCAGCAAAAGGTACAGTTCAGAGACTTCCGGAACATCACTCTGAATGAAAACGGTTGCAATTTCCGGATCAATGCCGCATGCCAGATATTCTGCAAGAACCTGTTTGATATTCCCATGAAGGTCTTCAGGTTTGGGATGAGTTGTAAGTGCATGATAATCTGCTATAAAGAAATAACAGTTATTCTCTTTCTGCATTTTGAGAAAGTTTTTTATCGCTCCAAAATAATTTCCAAGATGCAGGTTTCCTGTCGATCTTATGCCACTCACAACTGTGTCCATTTTCTCCTGTAATAAAGTTCTGCGCAAAGCTAATAAAAAGGCGTAAAGGCGCAAAGGCTTAAAGGCACAAAGGCAAATCCAATAAATCTTTAAACCATCTTACCATTGCGCCTCTGAGCCATTGTGCCGTTGAGCCTTTTTTACTACCTTTGCGCATTAAAATAAAACAGGCCATGGAATCTACCAGACAAAAAAAAGTATCACGATTAATACAGAAAGAACTGGCCGACATCTTTCTAAAAAAGGGGAATGAGTTTGCCCACGGAAAATTAGTATCAATCACAAGAGTAAGAGTTAGTCCTGATCTCTCTTTTGCTAAAGTCTATATAAGTATCTTCCCGGCAACTAACCAGGATGATATCCTCCGGGCTATACAGGAACATAGCTCAAAAATCAGATTTGATCTTGGTCAGAAAGTCAGATCCCAGCTCCGTATCGTACCTGATATTGCCTTCCATATAGATGATAGCCTTGACTACATTGACAAAATAGACAAGTTGCTGAAATCCTAGCATATATGCAGTACGAACCTATAAAAAGATCGTTGGGCAGGTTCTTTGCAGGATCTACGTTTATGAGAAAGACCCTCTACTTTCTTCTCGACCTCCTGCTCCTCCGTACCTGGCATGTCAAAAAAGCTTTACGAAAAATAACCCGGCAGTTTCCTCTTGAAGCCTCAGTTCTGGATGCAGGCTCAGGTTTTGGCCAATATACCTGGAGGATAAGCAGAATAAACACGTCATGGAAAATTAAGGCTTTAGATATTAATAGCGAACAGGTAGATGATTGCAACCGTTTTTTTGAAAAAACAGGTTTATCAGACCGGGTGTTATTCCAGACTTGCGATCTCACAACCCTGTATGACATTAGTTGTTATAATCTCATTCTGTCAGTTGATGTGATGGAGCACATAGAAAAAGACATACTGGTTTTTCAGAATTTCTACAAATCGCTGAAAAACAATGGTATACTATTGATATCCACCCCTTCGGATAAGGGAGGTTCCGATGTACACAACGATAAGGAAGAATCTTTCATTGATGAGCATGTAAGAGACGGATACAGTATAAAAGAAATAACTGAAAAACTTACGCTGGCTGGATTCAGGAATATTGAGGCCCGTTATACCTACGGAAAACCAGGAAATATCTCGTGGCGACTGTCCATGAAATATCCCATTAAAATGCTTAATGTATCTTATCTCTTTTTCGTTCTTCTCCCTTTTTATTATTTGATCTCTTTCCCTGTGTCAATGATTCTTAACATTTTTGATCTCTTTTTAACTCATAAAACCGGAACCGGATTACTGGTTACCGCCAGAAAACAAGAATAGTGAAGCTCTCATTATATATAGCAAAAAGATACCTTTTCGCAAAAAAATCGCGGAATGCAATAAACATTATTTCAGCAGTCTCCGTAGCCGGAGTTTCTGTTGGCACAATGGCTCTTATAATTATACTGTCAGTTTTTAACGGACTTGAGACAATGGTAAGTGCGATCTTCAATACGTTTGATCCCGATATTAAAATAACAGCTGCAGAGGGTAAAACGTTCATTGCCGACACCTCTCGACTTAAGCTTCTGGCAAAAGTTGAAGGATTGTCCTGCTATTCTCTGACTATTGAGGAAAACGCTCTCCTGAAATATGGTTCCCGGCAGACTATTGCCACAATAAAAGGTGTAGATGACAACTATGCCATGGTTTCAAATATCGACAGTTCAATGTTTGAGGGTGAATTCACGCTTAGAAGTGATAAAGGCCGCCCGTATGCAATTCCCGGAATCGGGGTCGCACAAAATCTTGGTATCAGGATCAGCTTTATCACTCCATTGGAAATTATATTCCCGAAGAAAACAGGAAGTGCCAGCTTCAATGCCGAAAACGCATTAAATCATAAGTTTATTTTCCCTTCAGGGATTTTTGAGGTTGAAAAAGATTACGATTCCAAATATGTTTATGTCCCAATCGATTTCGCACGCGAACTGACTGAAACTGGCGAAGGGGTGAGCACTCTTGAGATCAAACTCGCAAAAAATGCCGATCCAAACACTGTAAAAAAAGACGTTATAAAAATTTTCGGAAAGGGTTTTGTTGTTCAAAACCACGATGAGCAACAGGCCATCTTTTATAAGGTAATGCGATCCGAAAGGCTGGCCATCTTCTTCATCCTGACTCTTATCCTTATCATCGCTTCATTCAATATTATAGGTTCTCTGACTATGCTTATAATTGAAAAAGAACGTGATATCGAAATACTGAAGAGTCTTGGAGCAGATAATAATCTGATCCGTAAGATTTTCATATTTGAAGGATGGATGATCTCAATAATCGGAGCTTTTTCAGGCATAATTCTGGGTTTTATTATCTGCTGGTTGCAACAAACTTACGGGTTTGTAAAACTTAATAGTGAATCTCTTATTATGGATTCATACCCGGTAGTATTGAAGTTAAAAGATTTTATAATTGTACCCGGCACAGTTCTTTTAATCGGATACTGGGCCGCCTGGTATCCTGTCAGATTTCTGACAAAAAAATACCTGAATAAAGACCTTTGATAACTATATTTATACACACAAAACTAAATGAGAAAAATCCTTAATAATAAAGTGCTATGACCAGGTTTACTTTTCTCATATTGATCATCATTTCAATAATGATGGGATCCTGTTCCGGAAGGAAGAATAAGCTGGATAAGAAAAATCTGATTCCTGAAAAAGATCTGGTTTCGATATTAACAGATATCTATATCACTGATGGATTGCTTACAATTCCGAATATTGTTCTCCGGGCTTCTTCTCTTGACTCTATAACAACATATTATCAGGTTATTGAAAGCCATGGTTATACTAAAGAAGCCATGGACAAAACGATGAAGTACTATTTTATTGAAAACCCAAAAGGACTTAATAAGATATATGATAAGGTACTTGGAATACTAAGTGAAATGGAATCACGGGTCGATAAAGAGGTTGTCCTGGAACAGGAACACAATATGAACCAATGGCCGGGAAAAGATTTCTATTCATTTCCCGACCGCTCAGGCAACGATTCAACGATGTTCAATATGATCATTCACCGACCAGGTATTTATACCCTTACATTTACTGCCACTCTGTATCCTGATGACCAATCTGTTCATCCAAGATTAACCATATATTCAAGCAGTCCTGACAGTATTGAAACAGGAAAAAGGAAATATATTAAAACAGTTGATTACTTAAAAGACGGCCGGCCACATACCTACATTGTGACTATCCCCGTTCGGGATAATACAATTCTTAACTTAAGAGGATGGCTTTATGATTTTGATAATTCTTCTTATAATATAGAGAAACATGTAAAAATAGAGAATATCTCACTTACAATTACTTCAGCGGCTGTATGAAACACTTCACCGCTCAATACATTATTACCAATTCCGGCCCCCCCTTAAAAAGGGCATTGATAACCACAGAGGATGACGGAACTATCATCAATGTCGAAGATACCGGAGGAGATCTGAAAGAAATACATTCTACGGAATTTTATAACGGCATTATAATTCCGGGTTTCGTGAATTGTCATTGTCATCTGGAGCTTTCGCATCTTAAAGGTCAAATCTCAAAGAACAGAGGTCTGGCAGGATTTCTTGAGCAGATCAGAAACACCAGGGATAATAATAAAGAGAATGCCGTTTCTTCCATGAGTATTGCAGATAAGAGTATGCATAACGAAGGGGTGGTTTTATGCGCTGATGTCTGTAATACTTCCGAATCATTCAATATTAAAAAAGAGAGCAGGATCAGGTATATAAACCTTCTTGAAGTTTTTGGCCTTGAACCGGAAAAAGCCGGAAAACGAATGGATGAGATAATCAAAATAGCCGGCACAGCCGGAGAAATGGATCTTTTGTCAGCACTGGTTCCCCACTCGGTTTATTCAATGTCGCTGACACTGTTCAGGCTTCTTAAAAACAAAAGTTTAAATAACAGTATAACTTCAATTCATTTTATGGAGAATCCCGGAGAAAAAATATTCCTCGAAAATCATTCGGGTCCTCTTTTCTCTTTTTACGAACGATCGGGATTGATCCCTTCACGACTGGAAACTGTTAAAAGTCATGCAGATGCGATTCTTAATGAAATAACAAAATCAGGGAATCTTATTCTCGTTCATAATACTTTTGCTGACAGAACCATCATCAGGATGATCAGGGAGAGGATTAATTTATTCTGGTGCCTTTGTCCGAATTCAAATATTTATATTGAAAATGAATGTCCTCCCGTAAATATTCTGGTGGAGGAGGGTTGTGAGTTAGTAATCGGGACTGACAGCCTGGCTTCAAATGATAATCTCAGCATCCTTGAGGAACTTAAAACACTCCAGTTTAATTTTCCGGATATTTCAATTGAAGATCTTATATTGTGGGCCACACTGAATGGCGCCAGGGCATTGGGAGAAGAGGATCGGTTCGGAAGAATTGAAACCGGGACAAAACCCGGACTTCTGCTTCTTCAGAACATTGACTTGCAAAACATGAAGTTGCTTCCTGGGAGTTTTGTAACAAGACTGATTTAGACTGTCCTCAAAATCCTTTGTTTATTACCCCCCTGCCCCCCTGAAGGGGGGTTCGTTCTGTTATATTTCTTGGATTGCCCCTCTGCCCCCCTGAAGGGGGTTAATCGGTTTGATATTTACCTAAACGATGTTATGAAAATCAAGGTCAATAATAATTTAGATTATAACTAAATCCAATAAAATAGACAGTATTAGCCCCCCTTCAGGGGGGTTGGGGGGCCGATAGAGAGAAATTTATGCTAATTTTGTTCCCGCTGAAAGCAATAGATTAATGGCTACATTTCTTTTTGACGAGATAATATTCGGACCGGTTAAAAGCAGGCGGCTGGGTATTTCACTGGGTATAAACCTGTTACCCGCAAAAAGAAAAATCTGCAATTTTAATTGTATCTATTGCGAATGCGGATGGACACGTGATATAAATAAAGCTGTCAGCCATCTTCCCAGCCGTGAAGAGGTATATAAGGCTCTTGAGCGCAAACTTTCTGATTTGAAAAATAAGAACCAGCCCCCCGACGTAATAACATATGCCGGTAATGGAGAGCCAACCCTTCATCCCGATTTCCACGGAATAATTGATGACAGTATTATGTTAAGGGATAAATACTTTCCGGCGGCTAAGATTGCAGTTCTTTCAAATTCCACAACAATAGGAAATCCACAGGTGAGAGAGGCTTTGCTAAAAGTTGATATGAACATTCTGAAACTTGACTCTGCATTTGATTCCACAATTAAAATACATAACCAGCCAAGAGTTAATTTTAGTGTCGGGGAGCTTATCAATAACCTCATTGAATTTAAAGGGAAGGTCATCATCCAGACACTTTTTCTGCGCGGGACATATAATGGAAAAGTGATCGATAATACAACTCCAGTTGAAATTAATGCATGGCTCAAGGCTATAGAAAGAATAAAACCTTCGGAAGTAATGATCTATACAATATCGAGGGATACTCCTGAAGGAGGGCACCTGACTAAAGTACCATTAAAGGAACTGAAGAGAATAGCTGCATTGGTGGAATCAATGGGAATTAATACACAGGTTTCAGGTTAAGATTGAATAAGACTTTAAATATACTTATCTGTCCTCTTGAATGGGGATTGGGTCATGCCACCAGGATGATCCCCCTTGCAAGGAAGCTCCGGGAGATGAATTACAATATCATTATCGGATCAGGAGAAGAACATATATCACTGATTAAAAATGAATTGCCCGGATTATCATATATAAGTTTCCCCGGATTCAAGCCCGGATATTCCCGGTTCCTTCCTCAGTATATCTCGCTTCTGCTTAAAACGCCGGTACTATTATATCATATAATCCTGGAACACTTCAGATTAAAAAGAATTATCAGGGAACTGGCTGTTGATATAGTTATCAGCGATAACCGGTTTGGATTATGGAACAACAAAATCACCTCCGTATATGTGACTCACATGCCTTTGATACCGTTCCCAAAGCTTTTGAAATTCATGGAACCTTTAGGTGTATTAATGCACAGGATAATTATTAAGAAGTATTCTCTTTGCTTTGTTCCTGATTTACCGGGAGAACTGAATCTTTCAGGCAGGTTATCGCATGGCATAAGCCTTCCTGATAATCTGAGGTACATAGGGATTTTGTCGAGATTTGAGCATTCCGATCAATCCATCATTGATAATACGTTGGAATTCCGGCATAATACAGTCATTCTTTCAGGTCCGGAGCCTCAGAGGGAAATTCTTAAACAGAAGCTTGTTGCACTTCTCCGGGACAAAGAACCCATGACTATTATGCTTGAGGGGAAACCCGGGAAGACTGAAAGAATAGAAAGGACAGGTAATATTTCCTTTTATAATCATCTGCCTGCCCGGCGGATGAAAGCAATGATTACCGGCGCCGAAAACATAATCACCAGGTCGGGCTACACCTCAATTATGGAACTCGTTAGTCTCAATTGCACCGCGTTGCTTATACCCACGCCAGGTCAGACAGAACAGGAATACCTTGCAGAATATCTTTCGGGAATGAGGTTGTTTTGCACCCTTTCGCAAAATGAATTAAAAGCTGGAATTCCCTTTATCGGGGATAAACCGGTATGGCCCGACGGAATAATGGCACAAAGCGCCATCCTGTTAACCAGAGCGCTGGATGAGCTCTTAGAAAAACATCATAAAAAGGGTTAATCCAATAATTCCGGTAAAAAACCCGAGCCAAACCTGTTGAGGATTATGGAAATTTAGCTTTAGTCTTGAAGAAAGGATCAATCCTCCTGCAATTACAGCAGAAATCAAATACCAGACCAGAGGAGTGAACATTTTTAAAGAAAGAATTATTACAAGTGCTATAAGAGCCCCTGCACCAACTGAATGTAGTGATATCTTCCATCTTAAATTAATAACTGTAACGATCAGGGAGAGAAAAGCAGTGGCGTAAATAAATGATTTTAAAAAAACAGGTATGGGGAACCGGAAAATTATAAATGAAGTAGTACAGTAGAGTACAGTGGTTATCACCATAGGGATGATCCGTTCTTTCCGGTCGCTGAGGCTCCATGAGCTGATAATATTCGTGCGAATGAAAAAAGGCAATAATGAAAGTGGTAAAAAAACATTATTTACCAGCAAAATAAGAAATAATAATTTCTTAACCGGAAAAGGGAGATAACCGAACAGGGTGGGCGCTGAAAAAATGATCGCCATTCCATACACAGGCATTAACAACGGATGAAAAATAACTGTGATTATTTTTGCCAGAGTATCAAAGGTATCTTTTGGTTTGTTGGTATTCATTCTAAATCTCCCTCCTGAGTCTTGCAACCGGTATATTAAGTTGTTCACGGTATTTTGCAACTGTCCGGCGAGCTATCTGGTACCCCTTTTCCTGGAGGATATCAGTGAGACTCTCATCAGTCAATGGCCTGCGTTTTTGTTCATTTTCAATACAATCCTGCAAAATCCGTTTTATCTCTCTTGTTGACACTTCTTCTCCGCTATCTGTCTGAAGTCCTTCTGAGAAGAAAAACTTCAAAGGAAATATCCCAAAATGAGTCTGCACAAATTTACTGTTAGCAACCCTTGATACAGTCGAAATATCAAGTCCTGTCATTTCAGCAACATCTTTAAGGATCATAGGTTTTAGTTTTGTCTCATCACCGTCAATAAAATATTCCTGCTGGTATTCAAGAATTGCATTCATTGTCAGTAACAGGGTGTTCTGCCGCTGTTTGATAGCATCTATAAACCATTTTGCCGAATCAATTTTCTGCTTCACGAACATAACAGCATCTTTCATCTCCTTCTTCTGAGTTTTATCTTTACTGTATGAATGAAGCATTTCGCTATAAGCGGAACTTAATCTGAGTTCCGGAAGATTCCTGGAATTAAGATGAAGGTCAAATCCATCTTCTGAAAGTTCGAGAATAAAATCAGGGATTATGGGTTGTGATGTTTTATTAAAAGGATCGCTGTAAACACCTCCTGGCTTGGGATTTAGTCTCAATATCTCTTCTATGGCAGATTTAAGTTCATTTTCAGTGATGCCAAGCCGTGCTACTATTTTATCGTAATGTCTTTTTGTGAACTCATCAAAATGTAAATCGAGAATTGTATATGCAAGCTTCATTGAAGGTTGCGATTTGTCACGCTTTTCAAGCTGCAGTAACAGGCATTCCCTGAGGTTTCTTGCCCCTACCCCTGCCGGCTCCAGATCCTGAATAATTTTAAGTACTTCTTCGAGTTCACCTTCTGTAGTTTCAACATTCTGAAGGAAAGCAAGATCATCAACAATGTTTATCAGTTCTCTTCTCAGATATCCGTCCTCATCAATATTCCCCAGGATATATTCCCCAAGAATTTTCTGTTTCTCTGTAAGATCCCTGAGACTCAGCTGCGATTCGAGATGCTCCTGAAACGAAAATCCTACAGAAAAAGGGATCTCAGTTCTCTTTTCTTCATCTTTACTATAGTTTTTTGCCTGAAGACGGTAGTCAGGAATTTCATCCTCTTCAATATAATCATCGAGTGTGAATTCCTCCTGGTCCTTATCTTTTTCATTCTCTTCGAACTGATCTTCTTCAGCTTCTGAAGGAATCTCTTCTTCCTCAGCGCCTTCCTCCAGGGCAGGATTTTCTTCAAGTTCTTTCTTAATACGCTGTTCTATCTGCAAAGTCGGAACCTCCAGCAGCTTGATCATCTGGATCTGCTGCGGTGAAAGCTTCTGAAGCAACTTCTGCTGTAACCTTTGCTTTAACATTCTCTTCTCTTCAAAAAAGTCCCCCTGAATAAGATACCCTAAAACTCAGCACTCTTTGGTGTCCTCGGGAAGGGTATTACATCCCGTATATTTGACATTCCGGTAACAAATAATATTAATCTCTCAAACCCAAGGCCAAACCCGCTGTGTGGTGCGGATCCGTATTTTCTTGTTTCGAGGTACCACCAGAAATCCTTTTCCTGTAGTTTCAATTCTTTAATACGTGCAAGCAGCCTGTCATATTGTTCTTCTCGCTGAGATCCTCCAATTATTTCACCTATTCCGGGAAACAGGACGTCCATGGCTCTAACAGTTTTGCCATCGTCATTCTGTTTCATATAAAAGGCTTTTATCTCTTTCGGATAATCTGTCAGGATCACTGGTCGCTTGAAGTGCTCTTCAACCAGATACCTCTCATGCTCAGCCTGCAGATCGCGACCCCAGCCCACCTGGTATTCCCATTTTTTCCCCGATGATGTGAGAATGGCTACCGCTTCAGTATATGTTATTCTTACGAAATCATTCTCCAGTACAAATCTAAGTCTGTCAAGAAGTCCCTTATCGATCATACTATTAAGAAAGTCAAGATCTTCAAGGCAGTTATCGAGAGCATATTTAATAAGGTATTTAACGAACTCCTCTGCAAGATCCATATTATCATTCAGGTCGTAGAATGCCATTTCCGGTTCTATCATCCAGAACTCGGCCAGATGACGGGGTGTGTTTGAGTTTTCAGCCCTGAATGTGGGTCCGAATGTATAAATATCTCCTAATGAGAGAGCTCCGAGTTCTCCTTCAAGCTGGCCGGACACCGTCAGGTTTGTCTCCTTTCCAAAGAAGTCATTACTGTAGTCAACAGAACCGTCCTCATTATGCGGCATGTTCTTAAGATCCATGGTTGTAACATGGAACATCTCCCCTGCTCCTTCGCAATCGCTTCCGGTAATAATTGGAGTATGCAGATAGAAGAATCCTTTGTCATTGAAATATTTATGAATTGCGAAAGCCATAGCATGTCTTATTCTGAAGACAGCGCCAAATGTATTTGTTCTGAAACGGAGATGAGCATTCTCCCGCAGGAATTCCATTGAATGTCCTTTCTTCTGAAGAGGGTATTTTTCAGCATCGCTTTTCCCGTAAAGTTCTATGTTAACCGCACTTATTTCTACATTCTGACCCTGTCCCTGCGACTCTACCAGCCTGCCGGTTACAGCAATACAGGCGCCTGTTGAAATATCTTTGAGAAGATTCTCATCAAATAATGCTGCATCTGCAACTACCTGGATATTATTGATTGTCGATCCGTCGTTCAGAGCAATAAAAAGTATGTTCTTATTTCCTCTCTTTGTCCGTACCCATCCCTTCACTAATACATCTGTGCCCAATGCGGGGTTTGATAACAACTTTTTTACTTTAGTCCTTTTCATCATATTCATATAAAATCAAAAAAACAGATTTGCAAAAATAATAAAATGTTGGCCGCTAACGAGCATTAGATCGCTTTTGTTTTTTTATGGCACTATTTTTGTGCATCAGAGTCTTCTTTTTCAATTTATTTGACCGTATTCAATAATAATTACCCTATAAAAGAGTTATTATTTTAAGAGCTCAGAACACAGGGCTCATGATACATGACTCTGTGCCCTGGGCCCTGTGCTCTGCGCGTAAAGAATGATATAGATTTGAATATTGTTAAAATCTGAATAACTTTGGGTACAATAATCGAAAACCTTCAATTGTTATGGAAGAACCGAAAAAAAAAGTTATAGTTGTGCCATGGGATTTTTCTCATGTCGCTGAACATGCCCTGGCGCATGCAGTTAAGATAAGCCGTATGGTAGCTAACGATATATGTCTTTTACATATTGTTGATACCGGCATCAGTCCCAAAGCCTATGCCGAAAAAACCACCAAATTGAAGCGCCTAGTTGAAGAAAACGGGAATAAATACAACGTACCGATTTATTATCATGTCTCCAAAGGGAGCATATTTTCTGCAATTGCAGAATATGTTAATGAAACAGAAGCCAGTCTTGTGGTAATGGGTACTCACGGAATGAAAGGGATGCAAAAGCTTACCGGAAGCTGGGCATTAAAGGTGATCGTCAAGTCGAAGGTCCCGTTTATTGTGGTGCAGGATCCTCCGGCCGACCAGGAGAGATATCATAATATTGTCTTCCCGGTAGATTTCAGGGGTGAAAATAAGGAGAAGTTGAAAATGGCAATTTTTATGGGCAAATATTTTGAATCCAAGATTCATATGCTTGTCTCTGTAAGCACAGATAAATATATCTTGAAGAAGACAAAAATCAATTTAAATTTTGCTATCAAATACCTGATGCAAAATAATATAGATTACGAAATCCACGATATGCCAAAAGGCAGTATTGCTGAACAGACAATTGAATTTGCACAGAAAATTAATGCCGACCTGATCCTTATTGTAACAACGAAGAATATCACATTTGCTGATTATATAGTAGGAGCTTCCGAACAACAAATTATAGCAAACAGTTCCAGGATTCCAGTCTGTTGTGTAAATCCCAAAGCATCATTTGCTAATGTCGGACAATTTATGGGAGGCTGGGGGTCATAAAAAAACTCTTCGTTTTGTCTTAACAACAGGTAATGAAAAAATAATTTCCTGCATATGTCCATTGTAGTTCAGGATGTTACAAAATTTTTCGGCGAACAAAAAGCTCTCGATAGTATCTCGTTCGAAGTTAAAACCGGCGAAATAGTCGGGTTTCTTGGTCCAAATGGCGCCGGCAAGTCCACTATGATGAAGATTATCACCGGATTCATCCCGGCATCTTCCGGAAAGGTAAATGTGAATGGCCTTGCAGTTGAAGCCGACAATCTTGAAGTCAAAAAGCAAATAGGCTATCTTCCGGAAAACAATCCTCTCTATCCTGAAATGTATATAAGGGAATATCTTGGTTTTGTGGCTTCAATCTATAATACAGGCGTGTCGAAGAAAAAGCTGATAGATAATATAATTGAATTGACCGGACTTATACCCGAACAGAATAAAAAGATTGGTTCTCTTTCAAAAGGCTACAGACAAAGGGTTGGACTGGCTCAGGCTCTTATTCACAATCCGGCAGTGCTCATACTCGATGAAGCCACTACCGGGCTTGACCCTAATCAGATAGTTGAGATAAGAAATCTCATTAAAGAGGCAGGCAAGCAAAAGACTGTGATGCTTTCAACTCATATTATGCAGGAGGTTGAGGCAATATGCGACAGGGTAATAATAATTGATAAGGGGGTCATTGTCGCTGATGAATTGAAAAGCAACATATATTCCAAAATTAAACGCCCGAAACAAATAATACAGGTTGAGTTCGATAAGGACATATTGGAATCATCATTGGCAGAGATCACTAATGTAAGTACTGTAAAAAATATCCGGAATAATATCTGGCTGATCGAAGCTGAAGGTGATGAAGATATCCGGCCCTCAATATTCAATTTTGCAGTAAAAAATAATCTTACGGTACTGTCTCTGACAAATCAGGAGAGTAATCTTGAAGATGTTTTCAGACAACTTACAAATGGATAATATTTGGTTTTACTGTTTTTTTTTACTTGCTTTGCACCGTAATAGAATAGTGGAAAGATTTGAGCTGATTGCAACCACAGGAAAAAAATGCTAAACCGCGGATCATTCCCATTTTACAATCACTCATTCTTCCTATATATTACATTAACTTATTAATTAATAATATTATGGGATATTTATTTACTTCCGAATCAGTTTCAGAAGGCCACCCCGATAAGGTAGCCGATCAGATATCAGATGCCTTGCTTGATGAATTCCTCCGCTGGGATCCGGAATCAAAGGTTGCCTGCGAAACATTTGTAACGACCGGACTGGTCGTATGTGGCGGAGAAGTCCGTACTACAGGCTGGGTCGATCACCAGGAGAGCGCCAGGAGCGTGATCCGTAATATCGGATATACAAAAGCTGAATACCGTTTCGACTGTGATTCCTGCGGTGTTATCTCAACCATTCATGAACAGTCAAGCGACATAAACCAGGGTGTTATGCGGGAAAAACCCGAAGAACAGGGTGCTGGTGATCAGGGAATGATGTTCGGCTATGCCTGCCGTGAAATGGATAATTATATGCCACTAACCATTGAATTGGCTCACCAGCTTCTTCAGGAACTGTCGAGCAATACGGCATGAAGGTAAACAGATGAAATATCTCAGACCCGACAGTAAATCACAGGTTACAGTTGAATATGATGACAATAACAGACCTCTGCGGATCGACACAATAGTTATCAGCACACAGCATGATGAATTTGTGCTGCCAAAAGACAAATCACAGAAAGCTGAACTGGCTGCTGAAAAAGAAATGCAAAAGAAGATAAAGGAAGATCTTGAGAAAATCCTTATACCAAGAGTTAAAAAAACACTTCCGGCAAGAATTCAGAAACTGTTTAATAGCAATTTTAAACTTCTTGTCAACCCGACAGGCAAGTTTGTTATTGGAGGTCCTCATGGAGATACCGGTCTCACAGGCCGTAAAATCATTGTTGATACCTATGGCGGACATGGTGCTCATGGAGGAGGCGCTTTTTCAGGTAAGGATTCTTCAAAGGTTGACAGATCAGCTGCTTATGCTGCACGTCATATTGCCAAGAACCTTGTGGCAGCCGGCGTTTGTGACCAGGCATTGATACAGGTAGCTTATGCAATTGGTGTTGCTCAACCGGTTGGACTTTATGTAAATACTTACGGTACTGCCAGGGTAAAAGATAAGAAAGGCAATATTTTACATGATGGAGCGATTGCAGAAACAATCAATAAGCTCTTCGACATGCGGCCTTATTCAATTGTTCAGCGATTTGGCCTTAAGAATCCTGTGTTTCTTCCAACAGCATCTTACGGGCATTTTGGACGCGACAGTTATTCAAAAAATGTTGATGTCTATTATGAAGTACCGGGAAGCAAGCTAAAAGCTATTAACGGGAACGGAAAGATGGGGTACCAGAAAAAAGTTGAATTCTTTGCCTGGGAAAAACTGGATTATGTAGATAAGATAAAGAAAGCCTTTAAGTTATAACACTAACCCATTTTCACTTTGTGTTACTTTGTGATACCTTTGTGATCCTTGGTGGTTAAATGATTTTTTTACCACAAAGGCACACAAAGGTTTGCACGAAGGTACACAAAGGACTTTTTCAAGTTACACATCATGAACATTCTGGATGAACTCAAACTGAATAAGATTCTGTTATCCGACGGAGCATGGGGCACTTTTCTCCAGGCTAAGGGACTGAAACCAGGCGAATGTCCGGAATTATGGAATATCACCCGGAGATGCGACGTCCTGGAAATTGCTGAATCATATCTGCTGGCAGGGTCCGATATTATTGAAACCAACAGCTTCGGAGGCAGCAGATTAAAACTGTCGCAATATGGTTATGGTGACAGGACAGGGGAATTCAACCGGATTGCGGCCGAAATATCGCGTGCAGCTGCAGGCAGCGATAAACATGTTGCCGGGTCTGTTGGTCCGACCGGCAAAATGCTGATAATGGGAGATGTGACTGATACTGAACTTTATGAAGGTTTTTGCGAACAGGTAATTGCTCTCGAAGAAGGAGGTGCTGATATTATAATTATTGAAACTATGTCAGCACTGGATGAAGCCTCGCTAGCCGTAAAAGCAGCGAGGAGAAACACCGGATGCACAGTTATTATTACAATGACCTTTTCGAAAGACATGAAAGGTGAATATCACACGATGATGGGTGTTTCGCCTGAGGAAATGGTAAGTTCAATGAAAGAAGCCGGAGCTCATATAGTTGGCTCTAACTGCGGAAACGGAATTGAAGATATGATAGGTGTTGTTAAGGCAATACGGGCTGCCGACAATATGATCCCTGTTATGATTCAGGCAAATGCCGGTGTACCGGAACTTATTGACGGTAAAACTGTCTTCAGGGAGAGTCCCGAGATGATGGCATCATTTGTTCCCGGATTGATAAAAGCCGGAGCAAATATAATAGGCGGATGCTGCGGTACAACTCCGGAGCATATAAGGGAGATGGCAAAAGTGATAGGCCATCCAACCCCAAGCCTCTTAAGCTTTGGGGATGAATGAGAAACTGCATAAATAAGTTTCCCCCCGCTAAGGCGGGGCAGGCTCTCCTTTTGAAGGAGGGGTGGTCGGGACGATTGATTATCTTATATATACAGAATTTTATTTCCCGACCGGGGTGGTTGATTCATTGCTTTCTTCCTACCTTTATTGGTATGAAAAACCAAAACCTCTTTAACAGGAAAAGCCTTAAATTCTTAAGATCATCACTTAGAAACAATTCCACTTCTGCTATGGCTGAGTTATGGAACATGTAATTGAGCTCGATGGAAATCCTTAACAATCAACCACCCCGGCCGGTATCAGCATTTGTATCATAATTATAAAAGTGGTCCGGCCACCCCTCCTTCAAAACTAATCTTACATCACATCTTTTCATATTAGCTTTTTTGTACTCACCCCCTAACCCCCTCTCTACTTCGTAACTACCCTTTATACACATCTTTTTGGGAGGGGATTTAGGTGTTGATAAGTTAGTTTGTATTGTTAATATAAGTATCTGGATATCAATGTATTAGACTTGTTTGTCTTGTTTGTTTTTTGTATCTTAATTGCATGAAAGACAAACAGTTCGACTATTTTTTTAAGTTTATTCTTCCAGATTCAAGAATTGTTAAACGAGCAGAAAAAGTTATGGTAGATATGTTAGATTTTGGTAATGTTGTAGTTAATAAATTCTGTGCAACAAGCACAGAAAAAATTGGAGCCTACAGAATGCTGGGAAACGACAGTATTGACCATAAGGATCTAGCCGAGTGGGTGTACCGGGCATGCAAAAACAATGACCGTCCTGTGCATATGCTTGCTTTTCAGTATACTAGTGAAGTAAACTTCAGTAATCATATGGGCAGATTAATGAATGATGAAGATATCGGACCTGTTACAAAAAAGAACAATGCAGTCTTTTTTTGTCATCCAGTTTTAGTAATAGATTCTGTAAATCAACTTCCTATAGGCATATCTTCAGTAGAGATATGGAACCGACCCTGTGATAGCCCCGATAAGTATTAACGGGATTACCATAATCAGAACATAGAAGATAAAGAATCATACAGGTGTATCACAAGTGCTGAAGCGACTAAGAAATTGCTCACAAAAGCAACTTGCCTTACAATTATAGGTGACAGAGAATCTGATATTTCTGATGCATTTGTGACCGTTCCAGACAATCAGACTCACTTGTTGATAAGGGCAAAGATCAATAGAAAGTTGTGGGGTTAAAATTACAATTTATTTGAAAAGCTAAGTTCGTCAGAGCAGAAAGCAAGTTATACTCTTGATATCCGCAATAATCGGAAAAGGGTAAAGCTAAAAGCAAAGATGTCCTTAAGGTATGAGAAAGTAAAAATAAGGCATCCTAAGAATAGGCCTCTTGAGAATAGACCGAGCTATGTTGAGATGTGGGCCATTGAAGCAAGAGAATTCCCAGAGAGTGTACCTGGGAAAGAAGATCCTGTATTATGGAGATTGCTAACAACGCATCCAATTGTATGCGCTGAGTATGCTCTTAAATGCATTGTATGGTACAGTCAAAGGTGTTTTATTGAAGAGTTATTCCGTGTTTTAAAGAGTAAGTGTTTATCTATTGAAGAATCACAATTAGAAACAGGCGGAGGACTTAAAAAGCTTGCTATCATGTCTTTACAAGTAGCATTGACTACTATGATATTGAAGCTGTCACTCACGAACTCTCATAAAATTAATGCCAACATAATTTTTTCAAAGAGACAATTACACTTCCTTTCAATTTATATGTTAAAGCTTGAGGGTAAAACGGAAAAACTCAAAAACCCATATGAAACTGGTTCCCTTCAATGGGCCACTTGGGCTATGGGTAGACTAGGCGGATGTAGTGGTTATCAATCTCAGGGACCACCTGTATATATATCAATAAAAGATGGAACTGACAGGTTCTATGATAAGGCAGACTGCTTCCAAATGGCCCTAGAATACTTAAAAGGAAAAGATGTGTATAAAGGGTAGACTTCGTAAAGAGGGGGCAATTCACAGATATGCTGAACATTATGCATCAATACTGAGAAACATATCTATTTTTATATTTCAAAATATTGTCTTAGGAAGTGAAACAAAAAACACTTTAAAAGGTAGCAACTCTATCATCAGATCTGAATCTTTATCATGTGATCTCCCCTCTTTACGAAGTAGAGAGGGGATGGGGGTGAGTATGTAGGAGACAAAAGAACCGAACGAAGTGAGCCTAGCGAAGCCAAATTCCCGATCGAAAAGATGTGATGTAAGATTAGCCTTCAAAAGGAGAGCCTGCCCCGCTTCGGGGGGAAATGTATCAGACATATATTCAATACTTTACATTCAGTTTTGTACTAAACTTTCTCACTATTTTACTATATTTAACTCCGTAGGTTGACGGCTATGGGGCTGCGGGGCAAAATTTCAGAATGTCGCCTTAACAATTCTGGCGATATTATCAGACCTCCCAAGTGTATAATAATGGATACCCGGGACACCAAGCTTAATTAATTCCCGCGATTGTGCCACAGCCCACTCTATACCTGCCTCCCTTGCCTCACTGTCATTTTTACACTTTTTTACTGCTGAAAAAAGATCGTTAGGAAGATCAATATGAAAAGTCTGAGGAAGTAACTTAATGTCGTTCAGGGCAGAGATGGGTTTAATGCCCGGTATTATCGGAACCGTTATTCCTATCTTCCGGCACTCATCCCTGAATCTGCAGAACTTATTATTATCAAAAAACATCTGCGTTACGACATAGCTGGCACCTGCATCCACCTTCCTCTTCAGGTTCTCCATATCTACCTGTCTGTTAGCGGCTTCAAAATGTTTCTCGGGATAACCTGCCACCCCTATACAAAAATTGGTGGGATCAGCATTTTCAAGATTATCCTCAAGATATTTACCCTTGTTCATATCAGTGATCTGCTGAACAAGCTCAAACGTATAGGTATGACCATTCTTCTCCGGAATAAATGTCCTGCTTCCTTTCTGTGGATCTCCCCTTAACGCAAGAACATCATCTATCCCCAGAAACCTCATCTCTATAAGTACATTTTCTGTCTCTTCTTTAGTAAAACCTCCGCAGAGAATATGCGGAACCACAAGTATGTTATACTTATATTTGACAGCTGCTGCAAGTGCAAATGTTCCGGGACGCAGACGAACTATCCTCTTCTCAAGAAGACCATCGGGCCGTTCCCTTAATATAGTCTCATTCCTGTGAGATGTGAAGTTAATATAAGCCGGTTCATATTCAATAAGTCTGTCAATAGCTGTATAAATTCGTTCAATACTATGCCCTTTCAAAGGAGGCAGGAGTTCAAATGTGAATAATGGCCCTTTTGCGTTATTAATTTTTTCTATTACTGTCATTACAAAGTGATATCATAAATTTGGAGAGAGCCATTTTGCAGCTTCTTCATTGGTAAAATTTTTCCTTTTTGCATAATCTTTCAACTGGTCTGACCCAATCTTTCCTAAATTAAAATATGTTGATCCGGGATGAGAAAAGATATACCCGCTTACAGAAGCGGGAGGTATCATTGCGTAGTTTTCAGTGAGTCTGGCTCCTATCGCTTTTTCAGCTCCCAGAAGGTCAAAGATAACCAGTTTTTCCGTATGATCCGGACAAGCGGGGTAACCAGGGGCTGGCCGTATCCCTTTGTATTTCAGTTTCAGCAATTCTTCAATCGGAAGATTCTCATGCTTTGCATATCCCCAGTATTCCCTTCTGATCTTTTCATGAAGCCATTCAGCAGCGGCTTCAGCGAGCCTGTCGCTCAGAATCCTGATCATTATTGTGGCATAATCATCTTCTTTGTATTTATCAAATGCCTCATTATCAATAGCTGCAGTTACTACAAAAGCTCCTATATTATCTATTAATCCTGAACTTTCAGGAGCAATATAATCGGATAGTGAGAGATTGGGGACCCCTTTCTCTTTTGGCTCCTGGTTCCTTAAAAACCTGAAGACAGAATTAACTTTCTTTTCCTTTTTATCGGAAAATACTTTTATATCGTCACCATCTGAAACCGCAGGGAATAATCCAAATACAGCTTTCGCTGTAAGCAGTTTTTGATCAATTACTTTCCCTAGATACATTTGTGCATCATCAAACAATTTCTTTGCCTCAGTTCCTTTCACAGGATCATTGAAGATTGCCGGATATTTTCCTGACAATTTCCAGGCAAAGAAAAAGAAGGTCCAATCGATATAACCTGAAAGTTCTTTTAGATCTATATCCTGAAAAACATGAAGTCCGGGTTTTTCCGGTTCAAAAAGCTGAATGGTCTGCCAGTCAGTAATATATTTATTTTTTCTTGCTTCACTCAATTTAAGAAGATGCAGCTCCGTCTGACGGGAACTATGATCCTCCCTCATCTTTTTATACTTCTCTTTAACAGATGACACATACGCGACATTATCTTTCTGTAGCAGAGACGATAATACCCCGGCAGCTTTAGACGCATCTTTAACATGAACAACTGTATGTGAATATGCCGGCGCTACCTTTACAGCAGCATGGATCTCAGATGTTGTTGCCCCACCAATGAGCAGAGGAAGGTCAATTTTTCTCCGTTCCATTTCTGAAGCAACGTGAACCATCTCTTCCAGTGAAGGGGTTATTAATCCGCTGAGACCGATGAAATCAACTTTTTCAGCTATAGCGGTATCAATGATCTTTTCTGCAGGCACCATGACTCCCAGATCAATTATCTCATAGT
Organism: uncultured Bacteroidales bacterium; assembly: GCA_963829255.1. GTDB lineage: Bacteria > Bacteroidota > Bacteroidia > Bacteroidales > VadinHA17 > LD21. The sequence continues at coordinate 4,820 of CAWHIG010000006.1, read as the reverse complement.
TATTGCATGACAGTACCACACCAACTATATTCTTACCGATATCATGAACATCGCCTTTCACTGTTGCAAGCAATATCTTTCCTGCTGTTTTTTTCTCTTTACCCTTCGCTTTCCTTCTCTATATACGGTGCAAGCTTTGCAACAGCTTTTTTCATTACTCTTGCACTCTTAACCACCTGTGGAAGGAACATCTTTCCCGATCCGAAAAGATCTCCTACTTCGTTCATCCCTCCCATGAGCGGGCCTTCAATTAATTCAATTGATCTTTTGAAGAGGATACGGGCCTCCTCGACATCCTGTTCAATAAATTCATCGAGCCCCCTTATAAGAGAATGTTTGATCCGCTCGATGACCGGAAGCTGACGCCATGCATCTTCCACTTCCACCTTTTTCCCTTCATTCTTTATACCTTCGGCAAATTTTACCAGTCTTTCCGTTGAATCTTTTCTCCGGTTAAGTACTACATCTTCAATAAGGTGAAGAAGATCCGGCTGTATTTCTGTGTACACCTGCAACATGCCGGGATTTACAATTCCCATATCAAGGCCTGCTTTAATTGCATGGAAGAGGAATACCGAGTGAATTGCCTCACGCACTTTGTCAGTTCCCCTGAATGAAAAGGAAAGATTGCTTATTCCTCCGCTCACTTTTGCGAAGGGCAGGTTCTGCTTTATCCATTCAGTTGTCTTTATGAAATCAACAGCATAATTATTGTGTTCTTCTATCCCGGTTGCAATTGCCAGTACATTGGGATCGAAAATAATATCTTCCGGAGGAAATGCAAGCTTGTCGATCAGCAGACGATAGCATCTTTCAGCCACTTTGATCCTTTTTTCCAATGTATCCGCCTGACCTGTCTCATCAAATAGCATGACAACAGCAGCAGCTCCGTATTTTCTCACTTTTCGGGCATGTTCAAGAAAAAGCTTCTCCCCTTCTTTCAGGCTGATAGAATTTACAACCGATTTCCCCTGTATGCATTTCAGTGCAGATTCAATAGCATTCCAGCGCGAAGAATCTATCATCAGTGGAAGCTTTGAAATATCGGGTTCTGCCATGATAAGATTTACGAACTTAACCATAGCCTTCTCCGAATCCAGCATCGCCTCATCCATACAGATATCTATTATCTGTGCTCCTCCTTCAACCTGGCTTCTTGCAACAGCCAGCGCTTCATCGTATTTTTCTTCCCTGATCAGCCGTGCAAATTTTATAGATCCGGATACATTTGTACGTTCACCTATATTTACAAAATTGGTCTCCGGTGTAATAGTCAGAGCTTCAAGTCCGCTGAGCCTTGTATATTTCTTAATTTCAGGCCTTACTCTTGGTTTATATTGCTTTGAGGCCTCTGCTATTTTCCGAATGTGATGAGGAGTTGTCCCGCAGCAACCTCCTATTATGTTCACCCATCCTTCTTTCATAAAATCCTCTGCTATTGAGGCCATGTAAGATGCTGACTGATCATATTCTCCAAATTGATTTGGCAGACCGGCATTTGGATGAGCCGAGACATAAAATCCTGTCTTTGATGATAATTCCTCAACAAATGGACGTAATTGCTCTGCTCCCAGGGCACAGTTAAGTCCTATACTGAAGAGCGGAAAATGTGAAACCGATACCATGAATGCCTCAAGTGTCTGACCGGTCAGGGTTCTTCCGCTGGCATCAGTAATTGTACCCGATACCATCACCGGAAGGGTTATTCCTTTTTCCTCAAATACCGAATCAATTGCAAACAGGGCAGCTTTGCAGTTCAGAACATCAAATACTGTCTCAATAAGAAGGATATTTACACCTCCGTCAATGAGTCCGCGGGCCTGCTCGGAATATGCCTCAACCAGTTCATCAAAAGTTATCGCCCTTGCTCCCGGGTCGTTAACATCTGACGACATAGATGCAGTACGGTTTGTCGGGCCAAGTGTTCCGGCAATAAAATGTTCCTCCGGTTCCCTGGAATTTTCAAATTCAACAATTGATTCAGCAGCTATGCGTGCTGACTGAAAATTCATATTATAAACATTGTCCTCCATTCCATAATCTGACATGGAGATCCTGTTCGAATTAAATGAATTAGTTGTAATTATATCTGCCCCTGCCTCGAGATATTCTCTGTAGATACCTTTAATTATACCAGGGTTTGTGATAGATAAGAGATCATTATTCCCCTTCTGTGGTTTTGGATGATCCTTAAACTCATCCCCGCGATAATCATTTTCCTGGAGCTTGTGTTTCTGGATCATTGTCCCCATCGCTCCATCGAGGATGAGGATCTTTTGTTGAATTATATCTTCTAACTTTTGCTTCAATTCTTCATGATTTAAGTTTGTTGTTCACATACACATAATTTTCAATGTCTCCCAAGTTTTTTACCCCCTAAATCCCCCCACGGGGGGACTTAGAAAAACTATTTAATTACCTTAGCCCCCCCTTGGGGGGGTTGGGGGGTGATTTTTCTTCCGGTGTTTACTATAAAAACATCCAGATTACGGAGTTGTTCTCTTAACCTGTAAAGTCTTTCAAGATTTACAACTCCAATTACATATTTATAAAATCTCCCGCTAAAGTATTCCGACACTTCTTCAAATCCAAATAATTCCTTATCCTTTTCATCTTTATACCTTAAGTATACTTCAAGTTTGAAGTCGCGTGTGTAGTGAGAAACAGTTCCCTGCCGGAATTTTTTATATTCATACCTGTAACCATAAGAGTTTGCCGAAATATCCGAAAGAACGGCGCTACCTGTTGCATGACCGCCGGCTCCCTTTCCGCTGAAAAATTGTTTATCGGCAAAGGCAGCCTCTGTTATAACTCCATTATATTCATTATCAACATTATAGAGATATTTATCAGATGAAATAAACCGCGGAAGAACAAAGCTGGTTATTGTGTTTTCATTTGTCTTGCCGACATAAGGTACCAGTTTAATCTTAAATCCCTTTTCTTTTGCATACTGGATATCAAATTTTGATATGGTATTGATTCCGTAATGAAAGACTTGTTCCGGTTCAAGAAACAGACCATAGGCATGACCGGTAATGATACAAAGCTTGTATTTTGCATCCCACCCCTCAACATCAAGAGTCGGGTCCGATTCTGCAAAACCCTTTTCCTGCGCCTCCTTCAAAGCCTCAGCATAAGGCAATCCCTGATTATGCATTTTTGTCAGGATATAATTTGTGGTTCCGTTCAGTATTCCACGCAGAGAGTAAAGCAGCTCATTATCATAATATTCCTCAAGATTTCTGATAATGGGAATACTCGCTCCCGCTGAGGCTTCATAAAGAAGGGATACTTTGTACTCTGATTGCAAATCAACAAGTTCCTTAAAGTGTTTTGCCACCATCATCTTATTGGCCGTTACAACGTTTTTACCGCTTTTCATAGCAGTTGTTACGATATTGAATGCTTCTTCCGGATCATCAATTAGCTCAACCACAAGATTGATGGAAGAATCATTCAGGATATCATTTTTATCAAAAGTAAAATTTGTCATTGGGATCCTTCTCTTTTTTGTCCGGTCCTTAACACAAATCTTAACTATATCGGCTTTGAATCCCTTGCTGCTGTTCAGAACATCATGAAGTCCCTGACCAACGCAACCGTAACCGAATAAACCGATTCTTAATTTTTCCTGTGTCATCTTTATAGCACTTTTCTGAATGCCTGTTCAAAATCGTTAATAATATCATCTATATGCTCGATCCCTACTGAAACTCTGAAAAGACCCGGATCGATACCCACAGCAAGTTGTTCTTCTGCAGATAGCTGCGAATGAGTGGTTGCAGAAGGTTGAATTATAAGCGTCTTGGCATCTCCCACATTTGCAAGGTGACTCACTAGCTTAAAATGTTCAACCAGTTCAACTGCTTTTGATTTCTCTGCTTTCAGAATAAAGCTCAGAACACCTCCGGCTCCTTTTGGCAGATACTTTTTAGCAAGCTCATTATAAGGATTTCCAGGCAGACCCGGATAATTTACCTTCTCAACACCGGGATGTGCCTTTAGCCATTTTGCCAGGGCAAGAGTATTCTGAATATGCCGTTCCATCCTGAGTGAAAGTGTCTCGAGTCCCTGAAGAAGAAGAAAAGAGTTGAACGGGCTTATTGCAGGACCAAGGTCCCTTAATCCTTCAACACGTGCTTTTACAATGAAGGCAATATTTCCTGCAGGCGATGTCTGGGAGAAGATCTCTCCGAAAATCATTCCGTGATAACCTGCTGCAGGTTCTGTAAATACAGGAAAGTTTCCATTGTTCCAGTTAAAATTTCCGGCATCGGTTATTACCCCGCCGATACTCGTACCGTGTCCGCCGATCCATTTCGTTGCAGATTCAACAATTATATTTGCACCATATTCAATAGGACGGCACAGGTAACCGCATGCTCCAAATGTATTGTCGACAACCAGTGGTAGTCCATGCTTTACAGCCAGTTTTGAAAACGCATCAAAATCTGGGATCTCGAAGCCGGGATTACCTATTGTTTCAACGTAAATGGCTTTAGTACCGCTATCGATAAGTTTTTCGAAGGAAGCCGGATTAAGATCTTTTGCAAATCTTGCTTCAATTCCGAAGTTGGCAAATGTAACCTTAAACTGATTATGGCTTCCACCGTAGAGAAAAGGTGAAGTGACGAAGTTTTCTCCATTCTTTAAGATTGTTGTAAGGGCAATGAACTGCGCTGCATGCCCCGAAGAGACTGCAAGCGAAGCGACACCTCCTTCCAGTGCTGCAACCCTTTTCTCGAAAACATCGGTAGTAGGATTATTCATACGTGTGTAAATATATCCTCCTTCTGTCAGCTCAAAGAGATCTGCCG